>NZ_CP059564.1:0-608019 GCF_014054525.1 Alysiella filiformis | reverse complement strand
CTTTTTGCTGTGCTGTGTATGATTTTTTACATTTCGCCATTTCAGGCAAGACAAATCTTTACACTTCCAAAAGTAAAAATGTTGTTCATTTTATCACAAAAAATTGTTTTTTTCACGCAAGTTTCTGGGTTTTAATTGCTTTAATTTCATGTGCTTAATGCTATTCAATCAAGCAAATAGTTTGCGCTCATGGCTTGTGCATGACTTTGTGGAAAAGCTGAATATGGTTGATGTATAAGCTGTGTATGGTTTTGTGAAATTTTGTGGAAATTGTGGCACAATCTTGTCCAATATGACTTTTTCAGACTGCCCTGCGGCACACGACATTTTTTGACGCTGCCGCTCGTTTATCTCTTACCATTCAAGGGAGGGAATAAGTATGGGTAGCCCAAAAATTTCTGCCTCACACCAAAAGGCTGCCTGAAAACCCATTGAGCAAAGGAAATGACCATGAACTTCAAAAATCGTTCTTTTTTAAAATTATTGGATTTTTCGCCTGCTGAAATTGTGGCGTTGTTGGATTTATCGGCACAACTGAAAGCCGACCAAAAGGCAGGCGTGGAAACGCAATATTTGCACGGCAAAAACATTGCTTTGATTTTTGAGAAAACGTCCACGCGCACCCGTTGTGCTTTTGAGGTGGCAGCACGACAACAGGGCGCAGGCATCACTTATCTGGAACCGAGCGGCAGCCAAATCGGACACAAGGAAAGCACCAAAGACACGGCGCGTGTGTTGGGCAGAATGTTTGATGCGATTGAATATCGCGGTTTCAGCCAGCGCGTGGTGGAGGAATTGGCGCAATTTTCGGGTGTGCCTGTTTACAATGGTTTGACCGATGAATTTCACCCCACGCAAATGTTGGCGGATTTGCTGACCATGCGCGAACACGCGCCCAACGGCAAGCCTTTGAATGAATGCAGTTTTGTGTATTTGGGCGATGCGCGGTTTAATATGGGCAATTCGCTGTTGATTGCGGGGGCGATGATGGGCATGGATACGCGCATTTGTGCGCCACAAAGTTTGCTGCCTGAAAGCCATTTGATTGAAAAAGCCAAAGCCATCGCCCAAGAAACGGGCGCGAAAATCTTGATTACCAATGAGATTGACCAAGCGGTGCGCGGTGTGGATTTTGTTCACACCGACATTTGGGTGAGCATGGGCGAACCCGAAAATGCGTGGCGCGAACGCATTGATTTGCTGAAACCTTATCAGGTCAACGCGGATTTGATGGCGAAAACGGGCAATGCGAATGCGAAATTCATGCACTGTTTGCCGTCTTTCCACAACCGCGATACGAAGGTGGGCGAGTGGATTTTCCAAACCTTTGGCATGGACGGCGTGGAAGTTACCGAAGAGGTGTTTGAAAGCGCACAATCCATTGTGTTTGACCAAGCGGAAAACCGCATGCACACGATTAAGGCGGTGATGGTGGCAACTTTGGGGGACATTGAGATTTGAGTTTTCAGGCTGCCACAATTTTGGACGTTGCCACTCTCCCCCTATGCAAGGGGGAGGGCTGGGGTGGGGGTTAGAAACGCAACGTGCCACCCCCACCCTAACCCTCCCCCGCCAGCAGGGGAGGGAACAGATTTCAGGCAAACCAAAAGTTTTTGTCGTGTACCGAAAGGCTGCCTGAAAACACCATTTTAATTTGAAAGGAAATGAAAAATGCCCATGACAATTTTGGAACAACACTACCAAATGGTTCAACATTTGGTCAAATTAGAATGGAGAAATTGATGAAAAACAAAATCCTAGCCATTACATCAGGCGAACCAGCAGGCATAGGCGCAGACATTTGCCTTGATTTACCCCAACACAATTTGCCCTGCCGCGTGGTGGTGTTGGGCGACATTGAATTGTTGCGAAATCGCGCCCAAATGTTGCAAAAAAACGTGAAAATCCGCGAATTTGACCGTTTCAGCCAGCCTGAACACAACACGCTGGACGTGTTGCACATTCCCTTGCGCGATGTGTGTGAAATCGGCAAACTCAATCCGAATAATTCGCCCTATGTGCTTGAATTGCTGGATAAAGCCTTTGATGGCGTGCAAGCTGGCGAATTTGCGGCTATGGTTACTGCGCCTGTGCATAAGGGCGTGATTAACGATTATTTTTCAGGCAGCCTGAAACGCGAATTTTTTAGCGGACACACCGAATATTTAGCCGAAAAATCAAACACCAAACAAGTTGTGATGATGTTGGCAGGTGGCGGTATGCGCGTGGCTTTGCTGACCACCCATTTGCCCCTGCGCGATGTGGCAGACGCGATTACCCCACAACTGATTGAAGACGTTGCCCAAATCTTACATCATGATTTACAAACGAAATTTGGCATTCGTTCGCCCAAAATTTTGCTGGCGGGTTTGAACCCCCACGCTGGCGAGGGCGGTCATTTGGGGCGCGAAGAATTGACCATCATGCAACCCACCGCCGCCAAATTGCGCGAACAAGGCATGGACATTTCCGACCCCCTGCCTGCCGACACGCTGTTTCAGCCATTTTTGCTGAACGATGCGGACGCGGTGCTGGCGGCGTACCACGACCAAGGTTTGCCTGTGTTGAAATACGCCAGCTTTGGTGGGGGCGTGAACATCACGTTGGGTTTGCCGTTTATCCGCACTTCGGTGGACCACGGCACGGCTTTGACTTTGGCGGGTTCGGGCAAGGCGGATTCAGGCAGCCTGAAAACGGCGGTGGAAGTGGCGTGGCAAATGGTGTTGGCGCAGCAATCTTGAAAATTTGAAAACAAGCCTTTTTCCCATTTCAGAACCTGTGTTCGCAAGATTGATGGCTTGATTTGATTGACAATTCTTGCAAATACAATGCGGATTTTTACGCCAATATTGAACATACAGGCAGCCCAATTTTGCTGGGGCTGCCTGAAACACAATTTTTCTTTCAAATACAGTCATGTTTACGCTAAAATAAGCCGACTTTATTTTGACCACCCACTTTAAACACATAACCATGTTTCGCTCATTACTGAAAATTTTTCAACCCAAATCGCAAGCTGCACCCGAATCACAGCAGCCAAATCAAAACGAAAACAACCCCTTATCCAATGAAACCGTGTCTTTGGACGTGTCCGATTTGCAAGATTTGCGTACCGAATCTGCCCAAGACGCACCCCAGCAGGTAAACGAAAACGAAATTGCCGCCGATGATGTGGTGGCGGTGTCTGCCGAAAATGAAACCGCAGAAGTCGCCCAATCCACATCTGATGACGCGGTGGCAGTCGCTGAACATACCACGGCAGAAGTCCCCCAACCCACATCTGATGACGCGGTGGCAGTCGCTGAAAATGCCACGGCAGAAGTCCCCCAACCCACATCGGATGACGCGGTCGCAGTCGCTGAAAATGCCACGGCAGAAGTCGCACAACCCACATCTGATGACGCGGTGGCAGTCGCTGAAAATACCACGGCAGAAGTCGCCCAAACGCCTCCTGCTGAACTGGAAGTGGTGGAAGAAATCATTCACATTCAAACCAAATCCGACATTGAAACCAGTTGGACTTTTGGCGGCAAAAAACCCGAAACGCCCAACGAAAACGAATCCCAAACGCCTGAATCGGCTACCGAACCCGTGAGCCATTGGACGTTTGGCGGCGCAGATGTGAACACCCACACCGATGATGTGATTCACATTGACCCCAAAAAATTGTCGCCCACCACCAAGGCTTTGATTGATGAAGCCTTGGGCAGGCTGCCTGAAAACCGTGCCGCATTGGTGGGCAAATTGGACGAAGACGACCTCGCCCCACCCCCAGCAGCCGAAGCCGCCACCGATGTGGACGCAAGCGAATCCCACACCAGCGTTGAGGCTAGCCCTGAAACGCCCACCGTTGCCAACGCAACACCCAATCCACCCGCACACGAACCCCTCGCTGCCGAAGCCGCCACCGATGTGGACGAAACCAACCCCAGCCTGCCTGAACAAGCCATTCAGCCAGCCGATGACATTGCCCAACGCGATGTGGGCGATGTGCCGATTGTTGCCGCCGCAGCCGCCACCGTGTTGGCAAGCGACAACGATGACGCGGCACCGCAAGACAGTTGGGCAAGCCGCTTGGCGCGTGGATTGAGCAAATCGCGCGACAAAATGGCAAAATCGCTGGCAGGCGTGTTTGGTGGTGGTCAAATTGACGAAGATTTGTATGAAGAATTGGAAACCGTGCTGATTACCAGCGACATGGGCATTGAAGCCACCGAAATGCTGATGAAAGAAGTCCGCAATCGCGTTTCGCTCAAAGGCTTGAAAGACGGCAACGAATTGCGTCAAGCCCTCAAAGACGCGGTGTACGATTTGCTTAAACCTTTGGAACAGCCGCTCACGCTGCCTGAAAATGGTCAGCCCTTTGTGATTATGATGGCGGGCATTAACGGTGCGGGCAAAACCACGTCCATTGGCAAATTGGCAAAATATTTCCAATCGCAAGGCAAAAGCGTGATTTTGGCGGCTGGCGACACCTTCCGTGCTGCCGCGCGTGAGCAGTTGCAAGAATGGGGCGAACGCAATGGCGTTACCGTCATTTCCCAAGTCAAAGGCGACAGCGCGGCGGTGTGCTTTGACGCAGTAGAAGCCGCCAAAGCGCGAAAAATTGACGTGGTTTTGGCAGACACGGCAGGGCGTTTGCCCACCCAGTTGCATTTGATGGAGGAGATTGCCAAAGTCAAACGTGTTTTGCAAAAAGCCATGCCCGATGCGCCACACGAAATTTTGCTGGTGTTGGACGCCAACATCGGTCAAAACGCTTTGAATCAAGTGGGGGCGTTTCACAAGGCATTGGGGATAACGGGCTTAATCGTAACCAAGCTGGACGGCACCGCCAAAGGTGGGGTGTTGGCGGCATTGGCAAGTCAATATCCCATACCCGTGCGCTATGTGGGCGTGGGCGAGGGCATAGACGATTTGCGCCCCTTTAAAGCGCGTGATTTTGTGGACGCGCTGTTGGATTGATGGTGCGGTAAAATTCAGGCTGCCTGAAAATGTGGGAAAACACGTTTCAGGCAGCCTGAATTTCATCGCCAAATTTGATTGGCTTTTTTTGCCAAATAAATTTTGTCGTCAAAAGTCCCCAACAATTCGGGCTTGAAAGCCACGCACACCGCCGCCGCAATCCCACTCAAAAACGCTTCACCCCAAGTCAGCAGAAAAAACACGGGAAATGCCGAACCCCACGCCACGCTGCCTGAAAACACCCCCGCACCATGCAATAAACTTGCCACAATCACGCCCGTTGCCATCATGCTCAATGCGCCCGACAAAAAGCCGTTGATGAAAATGTACACAAACACCTGTTTGGGCAATTTTGCCAATGCCCAGCGTCTGCCCAAGGCGTTGATGAGGCACGATGGCAATGCCACCGCCCACGCATTGAGCGCAAACACCGCCACAAAATCGCCACCGTGTCGCGCCCAACCCCATGCCAGCACCCACGCGCTGCCCAATAAAAACGCATGGGGCGCACCCAACATCAAAGTTGCCAAATTCAAACCGAGCAAATGGTAAACCATGCCCGATAGTTGCCCTGCCTCCACCTGCACATTGAGCAACCACAAAAACGCGCTCAATGTGCCAGCCACCGCCAGTTGTTGTGCGGTGGGGGTGGGGCTGCGCGTGGCACACCACATCGCCACAGGCACATACAGCACCCACGCCAACATCATGGCGTATTGATGAAACCAATCCGATGAAAAAATCACGATTTGCCCCTTTCAGGCAGCATTGTTGTGTAAAAAATGTTTTTCAGGCAGCCATTTTTGATGTTGCCACAAACTTCCCCCTATGCAAGGGGGAGGGAACAGATTTCAGGCAGCCATACAATTTTTGTCGCGCATTGTAAGGCAGCCTGAAAATCGTTTAACATCATGGCAACATTTCAATCGTGCCACAAAAATCATGTTGCAACTCCACCATATCCACAAAACCTACCGCCAACACACCGTGTGCCACAACATCAATTTGACCGTACAACAAGGCGAATTATTGGCGATTTTGGGCAAAAGCGGTAGCGGCAAATCCACTTTATTGAATGTAATCGCAGGTTTGGTGTCAGCCGATTCGGGCGATGTGTTCATCAACCAAATCCGCCACACCCACACCCCCCCCGAACGCCGCGAAATCGCCATGATGTTTCAAGATTTTGCCCTGTTGCCGCATTTGAATGTGTGGCAAAACGTGGCGTTTGGCTTAAAAATGCGCGGTGTGCCAGCCCAACAAGCCCGCACGCTGGCTGAAAACAGACTTGCCGAAGTCGGCTTGCACAACCACGCCGAACGCACCATCAACCAACTGTCGGGTGGCGAACAGCAGCGCGTTGCCCTTGCCCGCGCTTTGGTGGTTGAACCCAAAGTGCTGTTGCTGGACGAACCCTTTTCCAGCCTAGACACCCACTTGCGCCAACAGTTGCAACAGCAAATCCGCCAGTTGGTCAAACAACGCCACATTCCCGCCGTGCTGGTCAGCCACGACCCTGCCGAAGCCTGCTTGATGGCAGACCAAATCGCCCTGCTGCATTCAGGCAGCCTGATTCAACACGGCACACCCCAAGCCCTGTGCGCCCAACCCATCAATGCGGCAGCAGCACGTTTGCTCGGCTGCCTGAACGTGCGCGACACCCATTATGTGCCGCCCACCGCCATACATTTGGGTCAAGGCGAACCCTGCACCCTGATTCAAAGCGCACGTCAGCCCCACGGCTGGCTGCTGGTGTTGCAACACCCCATTTGGGGCGAAATCAGCACATTGAGCGACCAAGCCCCCCCAAATCAGCACATTGCCGTGCAAATAGACGAAACACAAATCGTGCATTTTCAGGCAGCCTGAAACACAAAACGCGCCTTGCTCAACCGAACAAAGCGCGTCATCAAAACTGGCAGAGAGGAAGGGATTCGAACCCTCGATACGCTATTCACGTATACACGCTTTCCAGGCGTGCGACTTAAACCACTCATCCACCTCTCTGTGGAAAAAGCGCATTGTAAACACATTTGTGGCGCAAAGCAAGTTTCAGGCAGCATTTTTATGCCATGCTGCGCTGCCCAATCTGCCCATTTGTGGCACAAAAATTGCTTGTCAAACAACACCAAAATCGCGCAAAATCAAAAACATTTGCTAATTTGCGTAAAAACACGAAAGCATAAGTAAAAAAAGCCCCACAAAGCACCCCATTGTTTGCAAAAATCAAACAAAACCCCCAAGCACATTTTCAGGCAGCCTGCAAAATGGATTATAATTTGCACAAGTTGTGCCATTTCAAGAATAAGCCACGAAAAGGATAGACTCATGTCAAAAATCAAGAAAAAAACCACCAAGCAGCCCATGCGTTTACACGCATTGGCGGCATCGCTCATGCTCATCATGCCGCTCACACAGGCAGCCAACAACACCGAATTCAGCTCCATTCCCTTGGTGGGTGTGGCAGCCAAATTTGCGCCCCACATTGCCTTGGCATTGTCGGTGGAATACCCCACCGCAGGTGCAGCCTATTCCGACACCAACCTGCTTTCCGCCTCCAATGCAGCCAACAGCTCGCCACTCACCCAACAATATTTAGGCTATTTTGACAACACAAAATGCTATAAATACAACCACGTTTCCGTAGGCGACAATTATCAAGAAGGTCATGATAATGGGTATTTTTATCCCAACAGCGTAGCCCAAAACGAAAATGGCTTATATGGCTTGTGTAACACGGGTGGCGATAAAGAAGAATTCAGTGGCAACATGCTCAACTACATGACCATGACAGCAATTGACATCTTCCGCAGCACCATGACAGGGGGCAACCGCGCAAAAGGCGTGCAACGTGGTGATGCCAACAATGTGTCTGGCTATGAAAACGGTGACACCGCCACCGACACATTCTTGCGCCGTGCCAACATTCAATATGGTCAAAACTCACAAGGCGGTTTTAGGATTAGTGATCGTTTACTCGATACTTTCAAAGCAAAAGAACTCAAAACCGATGCGACCCTACGCCGCTTACTGCCCCACTATTTTATTGATGTAATGGGTGCAGATGCCATTGAAGGTAAAGACTTTTCATACTACGAAACAAGTGATAAAAATCAAATACTTGCCACTAATGACGCAAATACAAATTCCCAAAGTTTTGGTGAACCGCGCCGCAGAGGGTTTTATCGTACAGGATATGGTCGCGATCCCATACTACATGTCGGACGTCTGCAATTTTATGATTATGAGCGAGACGCACAGGGAAATTTAATTACGGATAGCAATAATGTTGTCAAATTCCAAAAAGACCCAGTTGTTATCCCCCAACAAACATTAAAACAAGCACAATGGAGCTTGGCAGGTGAGTACGACCGATTTGCCGATGGCAGCCTGCATTTTTTTAATGACGGTTTTTATTTGCACATTGTCCGCAAAATCACAATGGGTGCCAAATACAACAATCTTCCCGACCATATCAGAAAAAATATAAAAGAATACCATTCTACAAATTTTAATAACCCATATGCTGTGGGAACATCCCAATATTATGCAGTATTGGATCCCAAATCGGTTGACGCTAAACACAAAGCAGCAGCACAAAAATGGGAAAAACGCCTAAATGTGGTCATTAAAGTGTGCGATCCAACAGGTGGCTTACCATTAGAAGCGAATTGCAAAAAATACGGCAATAATTACAAACCTGAAGGGCTGTTACAAGAATATACCGTTAAAAACAAAATGCGCTTTGCCACCTTTGGCTACCTGAATATTGCAAACAATAATGTTAATGGTGGTGTATTGCGCAGTCGCATGAAATGGTTGCTCAACGATGAACAAGAATCGGCAAATGGCGACACTTTTGAAGGTGCCACATACGGTAGCGAATGGCGAACCGATACAGGACAATTAAACATCAACCCCGATAAAACCGATGCAGACCAAAGTGACGTAAAACGCAGTGGTACCATCAACTATTTGAACCAATTTGGTGATGCCTCTGGCTATAAAGAATACGACCCTGCTGGTGAATTGTACAACACCGCTTTGGCTTATTTGCGCGGTACCACCAATGTGGCGTCTTCTGGTGTTTACAAGTTGCCCAGTGACCAAGTTACCGCCGAAGCAAAAGACGGTTTCCCCGTGATTTACAATTGGGACGACCCCTATAAACGCGGTATCCCCAAAGTACAACAACACTGCCATGCCAACAGCATTATTCTGATTGGCGATACCAATACCCACCATGATAAAGACATGGAAGGTAATGATTTAAGCACCGTACAAAACTACACTTCACGCATATATCAAAATGAAGAAGATTTGAATGGAGTGGGTGTTAATGCCAATATTGGTTCGTCTGAATCACCTGGATACATGGCAGGCTTGGCATATTGGGCACGCACCAACAACATTCGCCCCGATTTGCCCTACACTGATAAACGCCCCATCAATGGCAACAATTTCATCATTGATGTTGTAGAAGGGGGGGACTATAAAGCCAGCCCCATGAGAAACGCCTACTACTTGGCAGCCAAATACGGTGGCTTTGAAATTAATAAAGATGATAAAGTGGCAGAGTTGGTTACCAAAACCGATGTGAACGACAAAATCCTGCCAACCGCACGCAACTCGTGGACAGACGACAAACCAGGCCGCACCAGTATTGATGCCTTTAAAGGCGTACCACGCAACTTTGCGATTGCAAACAAACCTGCTGCCATGGTTGAAGCCTTGAACAAAGCCATGGAAGCAGGCGACAAATCGAACAACCCATCACAGGCAGCCACAGGTTTATCTATTGGTGCTGGTGAAATTTTGGACTTGCGTGCCGAAGGCGTAAACTACCTGTTGCAATCCACTTATGACTTTGCGAAATTGGCAGGCGACGTAGTGATGTATCGCCCATCTTGGGACGCCACACAGCACAACTTTAAATTGGCTGAATTTAAACGCACTGGCACCGAACTGACCACCCAATACCATGGGGAAAGCAATTTTGCCGCACGCAAAATGTTCACATTTAAAGGCAATACGGCTTATGACTTTAACACAAGCAATGCCAATAACATTTTCAATGGCATTACCATGCCCAAAGGTGTTTCCAACACGCAATTAGTGGAATACATTTTGGGTAGCAGCCGTTTGGAAGAGAGTTTATTGCGCAAACGCGAAAGTCTGCAAGGTACGGTAATTAACTCCACTGCCAGCCCCATTTTGCCTGCCAAAGCGGTTGCAGGCTGTAATTTGGACACCACTGCCAAATCACGCCCAACCTATTATGCGGCGGCGGCCAACGATGGTTTGTTGCACATTTTTGACACCTCAGGCAGCGAAGTGATGGCATACATGGCAGGTACTGCTTTGGAAAAACAACCTGCATTTGCCTCAAATGGTTTCCAACACCAATACCTGAATGATGGCTCGCCCGTGATTCAAGATGTGTGTTTGAGCAACCACACTGATGTACAAACCATTTTGATTGGCACAACAGGTCGTGGCGGTAAAGCGGTTTATGCTTTAAATGTGAGCAACATCAGCAACCCCAGCACACAAAATCTGATGTGGGAGTTTTCGGATAAAGATGACGCTGCATTGGGCTTGACCACTGCCAAACCTGTGATTACCAAAGGCAAAAATGGCAAGTTGTATGCGGTTGTGAGCAGTGGCTACAACAATCCTAAAGATGAAGGTCATATGTTCATTTTGGACATCAACAAACCTGCTAATGTGGCTTGGAGCGAAAACACCAACTACTGGAAAATCCGCTTGGGTAAAGCAGGTGTGGGTGCGCCCTTTGTTTACGATGGCGACAAAGACGGCATTGGCGACAAAATCTTTGTGGGCGACTTGGAAGGCAAAGTGTGGCAAATGGACAGCACCACCAGTGGCAATGCGCCATTTGCATTGAAACGCTACACAGGTGGCGACAACGATGGTGCTTTGTTCAAACCCACGCGTGATGTCAAACCGATTACAGGTGCGCCTTATGCGGAAATGGTCAACAGCAAGTTGATGGTGATTGTGGGTACAGGTCGTTATTTCTCTGAAAAAGACTTGAATTCCAAACAACAAAACTATGCTTATGGTTTGATTGCCGATGGCAAAACAGAGGCGATTCCTGATGATGAAAACACGCTGTTGCACCAAGAAATCACAACCAATGTGACTTCTGAAACCAGTTTGAATCCTGCTGAAATGGCGGTTTATTCGGTAACGGAAAACCCAATCAATGAAACACACCGTGGTTGGCGTTTGAAATTGCTGGAAGGCACCAATATTTCAGCAGACAGCCTGATTCGCCAACGCCAAGTGGCGCAATTCATGTTCTCACGCGCAACCACTGAAATTGGTGCGTTGTGTGTGCGTGCTGCCAACTCGGGTCTGGTTCAGGTTGATGTACGCAATGGCGGTCGTTTCCCCAAACCTTTGGTGGACACCAATGCCGATGGTAAAGTGGACAAAAACGATGCCAACAATGTGGGCATGGTTGAAGCCTTGGGCGTAAACACTTCTTTGGGTACATCTTTGACCTTTAATGCGGGTAATGGCAACACACCTGCCGTTTATTTGAATGACGGCGACAGATCTCGTTTGATTATTTTGGCAATGTTGGACGTGGACGCGGGTGTTCGCCGCATTAGCTGGCGCGAAATCTTCTAATCGCTTGATGTGAAACAGGCAGCCTGAAAAACGGATTTTTCGGTTTTTCAGGCTGCTTTTTTGTGTTCTGGCTGCCTGAAAAGCGCAAAAATGCGATAATTCGCCCCTTTGTTCAACCATTCAGGCTGCCTGAAATGTCTGCATTTAATCTTGATGTTTTTCTGAAAACCTTGCCCACATCGGCTGGTGTGTACCGCATGATGTCGGCTGACGATACCGTGCTTTACGTTGGCAAGGCGGTGAATTTGAAACGCCGCGTGTCCAGCTATTTCCAAAAAAACGACCATTCGCCACGCATTCAGTTGATGTTGAAACAGGTTGCCAAAGTGGAAATCACGCTGACCAACAGCGAGGCAGAAGCCTTGATTTTGGAAAACAATCTGATTAAGTCTTTGAATCCAAAATACAATATTTTGTTTCGGGACGATAAATCTTACCCCTATTTGATGTTGAGCGGACACGATTTTCCGCGTTTGGCGTATTTTCGCGGCACGCCGAAAAAGCCACATCGTTTTTTTGGTCCTTATCCCAACGGCTACGCGGTGCGCGACAGCATGGAAATTTTGCAAAAAGTTTTCCAATTAAGGACTTGTGAAGACAGCGTGTTTGCCCACCGCGACCGTGCGTGCTTGCTCCACCAAATCAAGCGTTGTTCTGCGCCTTGCGTGGGGGCGATTGATGGGGCGGATTACGCGCAAAGCGTTCAGGCTGCCACCGACTTTCTAAATGGCAAAACGGCTGATTTATTAAAGACTTGGGAACAGAATATGTTACAAGCCGCCGAAAACTTGGATTTTGAGCAGGCGGCAAAATGGCGCGACCAAATTCAGGCTTTGAGCGTGGTGCAAGCCAAGCAATTTATTGACAGCCACACGTCCAATAATCAACAAGATATTGATATTATTGTGATTTGTGTAGAACAAGGGCGGGTGTGTGTGCATTGGGCGAGCGTGCGCGGTGGGCGACATGTTGGCGACAAAAATTTCTTTCCCGATACGCGCCACGACCCGAATCCGCAAATTGATGATTATGCCCAAGCCTTTGTTGCACAACATTATTTGGGCAAAAACAAGCCCGATGTGTTGATTGTGAATTTCAGGCTGCCTGAAAGCCTACACACCGCGTTGAATGCGGAACATGGCAAGAAAATCGCCATCGTCCAACCCGAACGCGGCGAACGCAAAGTGTGGCTGGACAATGCCACACGCAACGCGCAACTGGCTTTGTCGCAACACCAGCTCCAAAATGGCAATCAAAAACAGCGTGTTGCGGATTTGGCACACATTTTGGGGCTGCCTGAAAACGAGTTGCACCGTTTGGAATGCTTTGACATCAGCCACACGCAGGGCGAGGCTACCATGGCAAGTTGCGTGGTGTACGATGATTTTGCCATGCAGCCCAAACAATATCGCCGCTACAACATCGCCACCGCCAAAGCAGGAGACGATTACGCCGCCATGCGCGAAGTGCTGACGCGGCGTTATGGCAAAATGGTTCAGGCAGCCGCGCAGGGCGAAACGGTGCGTTTTCCCGATGTGGTGCTGATAGACGGCGGCAAAGGGCAAGTGAACATGGCTTTGCAAGTGTGGGCAGAATTGGGTTTGCAAATGCCGATTGTGGGCATAGCCAAAGGCGTGGAACGCAAAGCGGGATTGGAAGAATTGATTTTGCCGTTTGGTTTACCCTCTCCCCAACCCTCTCCCACGGGGAGAGGGAGCGAAGTGTTTGGCGCATTTGATGAATTTGCCAACGACCCCATTCCCTCTCCCTGTGGGAGAGGGCTAGGGAGAGGGCAAGATTGGGCGATGTTCAGGTTGCCTGAAAACAGCCCTGCCCTGCATTTATTGCAAACCATACGCGATGAAAGCCACCGTTTCGCCATCACAGGCATGAGAGCCAAGCGCGACAAAACGCGCATCACCTCATCATTGCAAGACATTGCAGGGGTGGGCGCGAAACGCAAAGCGGCATTGTTGTTGAAATTTGGGGGATTGCGTGGCGTTCAGGCAGCCAGCGTGGACGATTTGGCGCAAACCGATGGCATCAGCATGGATTTGGCACGGAAAATTTACGACCATTTTCATGGCGAATGACGGCTCACACAAAAATAAAATGGGGCAGATGTATCATCCGCCCCATTGCGTTTTAAGGTTTCAGGCTGCCTGAATTGAATCAAACATGAGTTCAGAATAAAAATCATTGATAAATTTAAGTAACTTTACGCCCTCTCCCTATGGGAGAGGGCTGGGGAGAGGGCATGCTGCTCAACAAACCCTCTCTCCAACTCTCTCCCATGGGGAGAGAGCTGGTTTCTTGGCACATTGACAGTTATTTACCCCAAATTCACGTTAATCAAACATCTCTTTCAATTTATCAAAAAAGCCCTTTTGACGTGGCGTTTGGCTGCGGTCTAGCCCTGTGGCAATTTTCTCAAATTCCGCCAACAATTCTTTTTGGCGGTCGGTCAAATTGATGGGCGTTTCCACAATCACATGGCAATACAAATCGCCAATGGCACGATTATCGCGTACCGATGGCACGCCTTTGCCTTTAATCCGCAATTTTTTGCCGTTTTGTGTGCCAGCAGGCACGTTCATTTTCACTTTGCCGTTGAGCGTAGGCACTTCCACTTCGCCCCCCAATGCGGCAGTGGTGAAACTGATGGGCAACTCACAATGCAAATCCATGGGATTGTGTGGGTCGCGCTGGAAAATTTTGTGTTCGCGCACGGAAACGTGAATGTACAAATCGCCAGCAGGTGCGCCATTTGTCCCCAATTCGCCCTCGCCTGTTAAGCGAATGCGTTGTCCATCATCAATGCCTGCTGGAATATTGACTTCCACAGTTTTGGTGGTTTTCACGCGCCCTTCGCCATGGCATTTGTTGCAAGGGTCTTTGATTTCCTTGCCCGAACCATGACAAGTGGGGCAAGTTTGTTGAATTTGGAAAATGGCTTGGCGAACGTGTACCGTACCCGTACCGCCACAGGTGCGGCAGGTGGTGGCTTGTGTGCCTGCTTTTGCGCCCGAGCCGTGGCAAGCATCGCATTCGGCATGGGTGGGAATGGTGATTTGCTTTTTCAAACCCACGGCGGCTTCTTCTAATGAAATTTCCACACCATATTGCAAATCGGCACCTTGGTAATTGGGTTGGCGTTGTCCGCCGCCGCCAAACATTTGGCTGAAAATGTCGCCAAAATCGCCACCAAAGCTGCCTGAAAAGCCGCCACCGAATCCGCCAAATCCACCTGCACCGCCACCAAATCCACCTGCTTGTTCAAAAGCGGCATGTCCGTATTGGTCGTAGGCGGCTTTTTTCTGTGGGTCGGATAGGGTCTCGTAAGCCTTTTGAATTTCTTTGAATTTTTCTTCGGCTTCTTTGTTGTCGGGGTTGCGGTCGGGGTGGTATTTCATTGCCAATTTGCGATAGGCTTTTTTGATTTCATCATCGCTGGACGAGCGGCTGACCCCAAGTGTTTCGTAAAAATCTTTGCTCATGATTTGTGTCTTTTCAATATGGAAAATGCAATATTCGGAAAATATAGGCGGCAGCCTGAAAAATCAAGTTTCAGGCTGCCTGAAAAGTACACGACAATTTTATGGTGTTGCCACCCATTTACCCCCACCCTAACCCCAGACTTGCCAAGTTCTGTACTTCGTAGGGGCAGATTTCATATCTGCCCTTTCTACGATATTTGAATTGTGGTACTTCCCACAGGGCGGATATAAAATCCGCCCCTACGACACGATGAGAACTTGGCAGGTCTGCACCCTAACCCTCCCCCGCCAGCGTGGGAGGGAACAGGTTACAAGCAGCCTAAAAGTTTTTGTCGTGTACCATTCAAGCAGCCTGAACGCTTATTTTCGCAATTCTTTGGGCAACACAAACACGATGGTTTCAGGTTCGCCATCGCCTTGTTGCACATCGTCAATGCCCCACGCGCGGATTTGCTCAATCACACCTTGCACCAACACTTCGGGGGCTGACGCGCCTGCGGTAACGCCGACTTTTGTTTTGCCGTCAAACCATTGTTTTTCCAGATAAGATGCGTTGTCCACCATGTAAGCGTCCACGCCCAAGCCTGCTGCCACTTCGCGCAAACGGTTGCTGTTGGACGAGGCTGGCGAGCCAACCACAATCACAATATCGCATTCATTTGCCAAATCTTTCACGGCTTTTTGGCGATTGGTGGTGGCGTAGCAAATGTCTTCTTTGTGCGGATTTTTGATGTTGGGGAAACGCGCATTCAGGGCGGTGATGATGTCTTTGGTTTCATCAACCGAAAGCGTGGTTTGGCTGACATACGCCAATTTATCGGGATTTTGCACCACCAAATCCGCCACATCGTCCACCACTTCCACCAATTTCATTTTGCCAGACGGCAGTTGCCCCATGGTGCCTTCCACTTCAACGTGTCCTGCGTGTCCAATCATGATGATTTCGTAGCCTTGTTCGTCCAAACGCGCCACTTCTTTATGCACTTTGGTTACGAGCGGACAGGTCGCGTCAAACACGCGGAAACCGCGTTCGGCAGCTTCGGCTTGCACGGCTTTGCTCACGCCATGCGCGGAATAAATCAGGGTTGCGCCTTGTGGCACGTCTGCCAAATTTTCAATGAAAATCGCGCCTTTGTCGCGCAAATTGTCCACCACAAATTTGTTGTGCACGACTTCGTGGCGAACGTAAATCGGTGCACCGTATTCTTCCAAGGCGCGTTCTACAATGCTGATGGCTCTGTCTACGCCCGCGCAAAAGCCGCGTGGGTTGGCTAGGGTAATGGTTTTTTGGGTCATGTTTTTGTTCTCTTTTAATAATGTGTGGGTTGGGGTTTCAGGCTGCCTGAAATTAAAATGAAGACTGATTTATCGGTTCGCCAGCCATATCATACACAAAACCATAATCCCACCATAAAAAATCAACGTGAATGTAGCGCACAGGCATACATTGGCTGGGGCGCAACTGTTTGATTTGCCTAAACCAATTTGCTTGGTGTTGCCAAGTATATTGCCCAAAAGGAAATTCCCGAATGTCCCACATATATTCGTCAGATTGCCGATAGGTTTTGCCTTTATGGTAAACACGATAGATGTCTTCCGATGCACCTTTTTGCATAGCCAAAGGTTGGGTTTTCACAAATTGCAAACACGCGGTGTGAATATTGTTCGGATTGCGTGCCTGTTCTTTGGCTAAATGTTCCATATGACGAGAAAATAATCCATGCACACCCCCCAGCACATGCCCCAACAAAAAAGTGATTGCCAACATACACAAGAAAGAAGGCATTCTGTCAAAACGAAAATAAGGATTAGTGCTTTCCCTGATTTCCAGTTCGCCACGTTTCACGGCAGCCTGAAACGCTTGTTTTTGGCGGTATTCGGCTTGTTTTTGTTGGGCAATTTTGGCTTCTTGCAGCAATTCGGGAAACTGCGCCAGCAGTTGTTGGTCGTAAACCTGCTTGCGTTCGGGGTCCAACAAAATGGCTTGTATGGTTTGCAATTCTGCCAATGGCAAACTTTGTTGCTGGGCGCAATGCCTGATGGCGCGTTGCAAGGTTTTTTGGTCAGCCAAAACATGAACTTGCAATAGGGCGTAATAATTTTTCATGGTGCAAACTTTCAGGCTTTCGCTATTCTACACAATCAAATATCAAACCCAATCAATTTGATTTCTGGCAAACAAGGGGTTTTCGCCTGTGTTGGCATAATGGGACTTTGACTGTTTCAGGCTGCCTGTTTCGCTTTTTTTGCTTGCTTGATGCCGTCAATGATGAGCAAAGCCGCGCCCACGCAAATAAAGCTGTCGGCAACATTAAACGCAGGATAGTACCAATCTTGATAATAAACCAAAATAAAATCAACCACTTTTCCGTGAATAAAACGGTCTATCACATTGCCAAACGCGCCGCCAATAATCATCGCCGCCGCAAAATTGCCCAGCTTGCCCATGCTGCCTTTGCGGATTTCGTTTACCAGCCAGCCGCTAATCACAAACGCCAGCACAATGAAAAAATATTTCTGCCAACCATTGTGGTTCGCCAAAAAGCTGAATGCCGCACCGTAGTTGTAAACCAGCGTTAAATCAAAGAATTGGGGAATGATGTTGAGCCGTTCAAAATCGTGAAAGCGGGCTAAAATCGCCCATTTGGAGATTTGGTCTAAAACAATCGCCGCCAAAGCGGTCAAAAAATAGGGGAAATGGCGTTTCATAATCAATCGGGATTTTCACAAACAAACATCGCACGATTGTACTACAAAAAGCGTTTCAGGCTGCCTGAAAAGCGTGGTCGCGTTCCCAATCCAACAAAAATTGTTTGCGCGACAAGCCGCCTGCATAGCCTGTAAGCGTGCCGTTGCTGCCAATCACGCGGTGGCATGGCACGATAATGGAAATTTTGTTGCGCCCATTTGCCGCTGCCACCGCACGAACGGCTTTGGGATTGCCCAATTTGGCGGCTTGTTCCGCGTAAGAGATTGTTTCGCCATAGGGAATGGTTTGCAGAATGCGCCACACGCGCTGTTGAAAATCCGTGCCAACACAATCCAATGGCACGGAAAAATTTTTCAGGCTGCCTGAAAAATAAGATTGCACCTGCTCGGCAACTTCTTTTAATAAATCATGGGGTTGAAAAACGATTGCCGCACGTTTGGCTTGGGCGATTTGGCGGATTTCGCTGTCCAAACGCGCTTGCCCAACAAATTCCAGCAAACACAAGCCTGTGGCAGAGCAAATTGCCAGCATATCGCCCAAAGGCGTGGGGAGAATTTGGGCGTGGAGTGGGGGTGTGGTTTCAGGCTGCCTGAAATTGAGTTTGTTGAAATATTGGGCGATTTGGGTTTGGGTATTCATCATTTTTGAGGTGGGGTGCGTATTACGCACCAAATAATTGAAAAATTGGGGAAAATGGTGCGTGGTACGCACCCTACATGGCTGAATTCTATCAATTTGATTAAAATCAGTAGGTACCTTCCATTGATAGAGCGGTTAAGGTAAAAATTGTAATAAAAACCACCCCAATCATATACATTATTTTATATTGTATTTTGTAAAAATAAACCGTATCACTGGCAATGCTTTTTGGAATGAAAGTCATATATTTGTAACCTTAATTTTCCATAATTTAAAACTGTCATAAAAAACCATCAAATTCTCGATAATGATTGATTTCATCAATGGTTTTGTCAATATTCTTATCATTTTTATCATAAATATAAGCAATCTCGCCAATGATTAAAAAACTTCCTAAATTTAAGGATTGGACAGCGATTGGCATTTCAAGTCCTTCATCGTCCAAATAAACTTCATCATCGTTTAAATTATTGATATAATCATCGGTAATATAATAAAAAATACAATCGTTTGGATTTTGATGCCATAAATCAAGATTGGTATAAATCCATTCATTATGATTTAAATAATGACTGTTATTTAATAACTCAGATAAGGAATTAAATTGTTTCATAGAATTAACCTTTTAATTGCAATCGTAAGGTGCGTAACACGCACCATTTACGCACCTTTATTTTTTTCTCTATTTTTACTTCAAAATGTGTCAGTTGCGTAGGGTGCGCCGTGCGCACCAATTTCATCACAATTATTTGATTTTGTGGATAAATAGGTGCGCACGGCGCACCCTACAAAAGTTCAGGCAGCCTGAAAAGTATTTTTTATTTTTCAGGCAGCCTGAATTTTATTTCACATCACCCACGCTGATAATTCGGAGCCTCTTTCGTAATCTGCACATCGTGAACATGCGATTCGCTCATGCCTGCCGATGTGATTTCCACAAATTCCGCTTTTTCGTGCATTTCCGCAATATTCGCGCAACCCAAATAGCCCATGCTGGAACGCAAACCGCCCACCAACTGATGAATGATGTTCACAATCGGACCCTTGTGCGGCACGCGCCCTTCAATGCCTTCGGGGACGTATTTGTCGGTGCTTTCCTGTTTGTCTTGGAAATAGCGGTCGTTGGAACCTTGACTCATCGCGCCCAATGAACCCATGCCGCGATACGATTTATACGCACGTCCTTGATACAATTCAATTTCCCCTGGTGCTTCGTCTGTGCCAGCAAACATGCCGCCCAACATCACACAATGCGCCCCAGCCGCCAACGCCTTGGCAATGTCGCCTGAAAAACGAATGCCACCGTCTGCAATCACCGAAACGCCTGTGCCTTTTACCGCTTCGGCAACATTGGAAACGGCAGTTAATTGCGGTACGCCCACACCCGCCACAATGCGCGTGGTGCAAATGGAACCCGGTCCAATGCCCACTTTTACCGCGTCTGCGCCAGCCGCCACCAAATCACGCGCAGCGGCGGCGGTGGCAATGTTGCCACCTATCACTTGCACATCAGGAAAGTTTTGTTTAACCCATTTCACGCGGTCAATCACGCCTTGGCTGTGTCCGTGTGCCGTGTCCACCACAATCACGTCCACGCCAGCCGCAACAAGGGCGCGAACACGCTCTTCGGTATCCGCGCCCGTGCCGACTGCCGCGCCCACGCGCAAACGTCCTTCGTGGTCTTTATTGGCATTGGGAAATTCGGTGGTTTTGATGATGTCTTTTACCGTAATCAATCCGCGCAATTCGTCTTGCTCGTTCAACACCAAAACGCGCTCAATTTTGTGTTGGTGCATCACTTCACGCGCTTCTTCAATGGACGTGCCAACGGGTACGGAAACCAATTTGTCGCGCGGTGTCATAATTGCCGACACGGGCAAATCCAAGCGCGTTTCAAAACGCAAATCGCGTGTGGTAACAATGCCCACCACTTTGCCGTTTTCCACCACGGGCAAACCCGACATTTTGCGTTTGCGTTGGGCGCGTTCAGCCAGCAAATCGCCAATCAAAATATGGGGGGATACGGTAACGGGGTCTTTCACAATGCCGCTTTCGTGGCGTTTGACTTTACGCACGGTTTCGGCTTGCTGTTCGGGGGTCATGTTTTTGTGAATGATGCCGATGCCGCCTTCTTGAGCCATGGAAATCGCCAAACGCGCTTCGGTAACGGTGTCCATTGCGGCAGAGAGCAGGGGCAAATTTAAAGTGATTTTTCGGGTAAGATGGGTTTTGAGCGAGACATCGCGGGGGAGAATGGTAGAATGTGCTGGAACCAGCAAAACATCGTCAAAAGTGTAGGCTTTTTCTACGATACGCATTTTATCAGACCTTTGGGTTTTGTTTAAAATGCAACGCATTGTAGCATATTTGCCCCTTTTCAGGCAGCCTGAAAAGCGTTTTTCCATGACATTTCAAACATAAAACAGTAAAATGAACCATTCTGCATTTATCGCTTTTGAATTTTACACAAGGAAATCAATCATGAAAAAAATCCTAACCGCATTCACCGCAATCGCATTGTGTACCTCGGCAGGCGCATGGGCAGCCGAAAAAGACGTGTACACATGGAAAAATGGCGCAACCAACGTCTATTCCGATACCCCCTACGGCTTGAAATTGGACAAACACAACAGCCGCATGAACATTCGCAGCCAAAGCGTGATTCGCTTGGAACAAAAACCGATTACGCCCCCTTCTTTGGCAGAACAACAAGCTGAATTGAATAAACAAATTGCCGCCCAAAACAAAAACGTTGAAGAGCAAAACGCCAAAATTCAAGCCGAAAACCTGAAAAAAGAACAAGAAACCAAATCCGCCAACTGTGAAGCATCAAAACGCAATCGCCAATTTGCCGAAAACGCCCGCAATAAAGATGAGCTGATTCCACGCTACGATGCGGACATTGCCAAATATTGCAACTAATCGCCTTGTTCAGGCAGCCTGAAAATGCTTGCCAAGCTGCCTGAAAAGCTGCATAATCCGCAGCTTAACTTTTTTTTTCAACAAGAGGTGTGGGTACAACCCCCATACCCGCTTTTTAAGGACATTTCCAAATGAAACAAGACGTTCATCCAGAATACCATGACGTAAACGTAACCTGCTCTTGCGGCAACAAATTCGTTACCAAATCTGCCATGAGCAAAACCGACTTCAACATTGAAGTTTGCTCCGACTGCCACCCATTTTACACAGGCAAACAAAAAATCGTGGACACCGCAGGTCGCGTAGATAAATTCAACCAAAAATACGGCAATATGTTCAAACGCAACGTATAATCTTGAATTTGATGAAAATCACGTCAAAATATTTGTTTTGACGTGATTTTTTTCGTTTCAAGCAGCTTTTCGCTACCCTACAAAAAATGAAATACTGCCCGAAATCGTTGAGATACAGCAATCTAACCCCCTCTCCTTTGGGAGAGGGCTGGGGAGAGGGAAAAATCGTGGTACATTGAAAGTTTTACCCTCTCCCTAACCCTCTCCCACAGGAGCAGACTTGCCAAGTTCTGTACTTCGTAGGGGCAGATTTCATATCTGCCCTTTCTACGATATTTGAATTGTGGTACTTCCCACAGGGCGGATATAAAATCCGCCCCTACGACACGATGAGAACTTGGCAGGTCTGTCCCACAGGAGAGGGAACAGATGAGCGGTAGACAAAAATTTGTAGGGTAATGAAAGGCAGCCTGAAAAATATGGGAAACAAAATCATGCAAAAATACCCGCGCAGTCTCCACGCCCACATCAGTCTTGGCACAACATCAGACGACCGCTTTATGCCACGCGATTACGTCCGCCACTTTGCCGCCCTGCCCGATTTGGTGCTGACCGAAAAATTGGACGGACAAAACAACTGTTTTTGTGCCGCAGGGCTGTTTGCGCGCTCCCACGCCGCGCCCACGCAACACGCTTGGGACAAACCCCTGCTGGAACGCTGGCGGCTGATTAAAGACGATTTGGGCGATTTGGAACTGTTTGGCGAAAATCTGTATGGCATTCATTCTATTGCCTATTCTCAACTGGAAAGTTATTTTTACCTGTTTGCCGTGCGCCAAAATGGGCGATGGTTGAGTTGGGACGAAATGCAATTTTACGCAGCGATGTTTGATTTTCCGACCGTGCCAGAAATCCCCATCACACAAGCACTCGCCACATTCACGCAAAACAATTTAAATGAAAACAAGCAACTGGAAAACTGGCTGACCGCCAACTTGGGCATGGCGTGGACGGACTATGTGCAAACAGGCGGACAACTGGGCGGCTACGACCCAAAAACAGGCGAACCATGCAGCGAAGGTTTTGTGATACGCAACCGTGCCGATTTTGCTGTGAACAATGGCGATTTACCCGTACAAACCAATGAATTTAATCAATTATTTAAATTGGTACGCGCCAAGCACGTCCAAACCGATGTGCATTGGACAAAAACATGGCAACCCGCCCAACTGATTGATTACGCAAAATACCATTGGGAAAGTTGGCAATTTGTGCAGGGTTAGATTTTTCAGGCAGCCTGAAACCCCATTTCTAAAATAAAAACAAAAGGATAAACCATGTGGACATTCCCCCACTACACCCCACACCGCCCGATTGATTGGGCGCAACTGACCCAACATTATGCGTGGCTGGACGAAATGCGCCATGTCCCCCAAGACCCCGAGTGGCATGGCGAAGGCGATGTTTTGACCCACACGCAAATGGTGGTGGAAGCATTGTTCAGGCTGCCTGAATTTGCCGAATTATCGCCACAAAATCAACATATTCTGTTTACAGCCGCCCTGTTTCACGATGTGGAAAAACGCAGCACCACCCACGAAGAAATCGTGGACGGCAAAACGCGCATCGTCTCGCCACGCCACGCGCAAAAAGGCGAATACACCGCACGACAAATTCTCTACCGCGACATCGCCACCCCCTTTGCCGTGCGCGAGCAAATTTGCAAACTGGTGCGCCTGCACGGTCTGCCACTTTGGGCAATCAGCAAACCCGACCCCGAACGCGCCGTGATTGCCGCCAGCTTGGTTGTGGACACGCGCTTGTTGGCGATGTTGGCGCGCGCAGACGTGTTGGGGCGCATTTGTGCCGACCAAGCCGATTTATTGTTGCGAATTGATTTATTTGAAGAAATGTGCAAAGACTTGAATTGCTGGGGACAAGCAAGACCATTCGCCACGCCCCAAGCACGTTATCACTATTTAAATCAAGGCGGTAGCGCAGATTATGTGCCGTATGACGATTTCACTTGCGAAGTCGTGATGATGTGTGCTTTGGCAGGTTCAGGAAAAGATACCTTTATTCACAAGCACTTATCCCATTTACCCACCCTTTCGCTGGACGACATACGCCGCGCCCACAAACTCAATCCCGCCAACAGCCACGATACCGCCCAAGCCGTGCGAATCGGCAAAGAATTGGCAAAACAATATTTGCGCGAAAAACGCGATTTTGTCTTCAACGCCACCAATTTAAACCGCGATTTACGCAGCAAATGGACGGATATTTTTGCCGCATATGGCGCAAAAATCAAAATCGTGTATTTGGAAGTGCCATATGCCAAGCTCTTGAAACAAAACAAACAACGCGAACACGCCGTACCCGAACACGTTTTAATGCAAATGTTGGGCAAATTGGAAATACCCAGTTTTGATGAAGCCCATGAAATTGCGTTTCAGGCAGCCTGAACACCGAG
This sequence comes from Alysiella filiformis, assembly GCF_014054525.1. Taxonomy (NCBI): domain Bacteria; kingdom Pseudomonadati; phylum Pseudomonadota; class Betaproteobacteria; order Neisseriales; family Neisseriaceae; genus Alysiella; species Alysiella filiformis. The sequence goes on along the minus strand of NZ_CP059564.1, from coordinate 583,860 downwards.
CGGCGAGGCAATATGGATGACCCAAATCCACATAAAAATAACCCAAACAAGCCGAAACCTGTTTGGGTTATTTTGTTTCGCTGAATTACTCAGCGTCTTTTTTCTCAACCAACTCAACCAATGCCAAAGGAGCATTGTCGCCTTTGCGGAAACCATATTTCAGGATACGCACATAGCCACCATTGCGGTTGGCGAAGCGTACGCCCAAATCGTCAAACAATTTCACCACCACATCGCGATCGCGAGTGCGGTCAAATGCCAAACGGCGGTTTGCCAAAGAAGGTTTTTTACCCAAAGTAATCAAGGGTTCAACCACACGGCGCAACTCTTTTGCTTTGGGCAAAGTGGTTACGATGGTTTCATGGCTCAACAAAGAGTTAGCCATATTGCGCAACATGGCAGCACGGTGGCTGCTGGTGCGGTTTAATTTACGGTTACCATTACGATGACGCATGTCATTATCCTTTAATCTTCAAAGCTTACGGCTTTTCCAAACCAGCAGGTGGCCATGCTTCCAATTTAGAACCCAATGTCAGTCCTTTGGAAGCCAACACTTCTTTGATTTCGTTCAAAGATTTGCGACCCAGATTTGGCGTTTTTAACAACTCGGTTTCAGTACGCTGAATCAAATCGCCGATGTAGTAGATGTCTTCGGCTTTCAGGCAGTTCGCAGAACGAACCGTCAATTCCAAATCATCTACGGGGCGCAGCAGTACAGGGTCAATCGGCGGTGCTTTTTCTTCTTCCACTTCCACAGGCGTGCCTTGCAAATCGGCAAAGATGGACATTTGGTCAATCAAAATACGCGCTGCGGTACGCACCGCTTCTTCGGGGTCAATCGCACCATTGGTTTCAATATCCAAAATCAGGCTGTCCAAGTCGGTGCGTTGTTCCACGCGAGCTGCTTCAACATCAAAACTAACACGGCTGATGGGCGAAAAGCTCGCATCCAGTTGAATGGCACCAATCTTGTTTTGTTCCTTGCCATGACGGCGACCCGAAACCGATTGATAGCCACGACCTTGTTCTACTTTGATTTCCATCTCAATGCTGCCATTTTCAGCCAAGTGGCACAAAACATGGTCAGGATTGATGATTTCCACATCGTGAGGCAATTCAATATCGCTGGCGCGCACAGCACCCGCACCCGATTTTTTCAGTGTTACCAATACATCGGTGCGACCATGCAGCTTGAACACAATGCCTTTGATGTTCAACAAAATGTCCACGACATCTTCCTGAACACCGTCCAAGGTGGAGTATTCATGCAACACGCCAGCAATGCTGACCTCAGTAGGTGCAAAGCCATTCATGGACGACAGTAAGATACGACGCAAAGCATTACCCAATGTATGACCAAAACCACGCTCAAAAGGCTGCATTGACACTTTTGCGCGAGTTGCGGACAGCGTATCCACATCAATTTGGCGGGGTTTCAAAAATTCGGTTGTGCTGTTTTGCATTTAACTGTCCCTCACTGTGCTAGGCATTATTTAGAGTAGAACTCTACCACCAGCTGTTCATTAATATCGCTGTACAATTCAGCGCGGTCAGGTACGTTTTTGAACGTGCCTTCCATTTTGTTGGCATCAACTGAAACCCAGCTTGGCATACCGATTTGTGCAGCCAAACCCAAGGCTTCTTGAATGCGAACTTGTTTTTTTGCTTTTTCGCGTACTGCCACCACATCGCCTGCTTTCACTTGGAAAGAAGGAATGTTTACCACTTGACCGTTTACAGTCAGGGCTTTGTGGGAAACCAGTTGGCGGGCTTCTGCGCGGGTAGAAGCGAAACCCATGCGGTAAACCACGTTGTCCAAACGCGATTCCAATAATTGCAGCAACAATTCGCCAGTTGAACCTTTGCGGCGGTCTGCTTCGGCAAAGTAGCGGCGGAATTGACGCTCTAATACACCGTAGATGCGGCGAATTTTTTGTTTTTCACGCAATTGCAAACCGTAGTCTGACAAGCGTGGTTTTTTCGCACCGTGTTGTCCAGGTGCGGATTCCATTTTGCATTTTGAATCCAAAGAGCGGCGTGCGCTTTTCAGATACAAATCCGTGCCTTCACGGCGAGCCAATTTACATTTTGGACCAAGATAACGTGCCATGCTTTGCTCCTATTAGATACGACGCTTTTTAGGCGGACGGCAACCGTTGTGTGGCAACGGAGTAACATCGGTAATGCTGGTGATTTTGAAACCCAGAGCATTGAGCGCACGCACAGAAGATTCGCGACCCGGTCCTGGGCCTTTAATGCGAACTTCCAAATTTTTTACGCCATACTCTTGGGCAACTTTACCAGCGGCTTCTGCTGCAACTTGGGCAGCAAAGGGTGTACTTTTACGAGAACCTTTAAATCCCGCGCCGCCAGAGGTAGCCCAAGACAATGCATTGCCTTGACGGTCGGTGATGGTAATGATGGTATTGTTGAAAGATGCATGAACATGCACAATACCTTCACTCACGGTTTTGCGTACTTTTTTGCGTACACGAGAGGCTGTGTTTGCTTTAGCCATTCTATTTCCTTAAAAATTATTTTTTACCAGCAATCGCTTTGCGTGGACCTTTACGGGTACGCGCATTCGTGCGAGTGCGCTGACCACGGCAAGGCAAACCACGACGATGGCGCATGCCACGATAGCAGCCCATGTCAATCAAGCGTTTGATGTTCATGGTTACTTCACGGCGCAAATCACCTTCTACTTCGTATTTGGCAACTTGTTCACGCAAAGCATCTAATTGAGACTCGTCCAAATCTTTGACTTTGGTGCTGGGCACAATGCCAGCCGCTTCGCAAATGTTTTTAGCACGAGTCGCACCGATACCGTAAATGGCTTGCAAGCCAATCACGATATGGGCATTATTGGGGATATTTACCCCTGCAATACGAGCCATATTTTTTCCTTAAAGGGCAAAAGTTTGTATCATAACACAAAAATCACAGCCAAGTGATTGTGTACAAACGCCAAATGCTTTCAGGCAGCCTGAAAGCTTGAATTTAAAAGAAATTTTCTTTATCACCCAATTTGGCGTTGAAACACAACAACATTAACCTTGACGTTGTTTATGACGGGGGTCAGTACAGATGACGCGAACCACGCGATTGCGGCGAATCACTTTGCAGTTGCGGCAAATGGGTTTTACTGAAGGTTGTACACGCATGATGAGTTCCTTGTAACAACGGGGTTTATCGGGCTCGGAAAACAATACGAGCGCGGGTCAAATCATAGGGTGTCATCTCCACGGTAACTTTATCACCGGGGGAAATGCGAATGTAGTGCATGCGCATTTTACCTGAAATGTGTCCCAACACTTCGTGTCCATTTTCGAGTTTTACTTTAAAAGTTGCATTGGGCAAGGTTTCCAAAATCTCGCCTTGCATTTGTATGGTATCTTCTTTTGCCATAATCATTCACGGGTTAAGGGTTTGGTTGGACGTTTAATCAAATGCTCATATTGTTGCGTCATTTGATAAGAGGCGATTTGCGTATTGAAATCCATGGTAATGACCACCAAAATCAACAACGAGGTGCCGCCCAAATAAAACGGTATGCCCACTGTGGAAGTCAAAATTTCGGGAATCAAACAAACGGTTGTGATGTACAACGCGCCAAAAAACGTTAAACGCAAAACCACTTTTTCCAAATAACGGGCTGTTTGCTCACCAGGGCGAATGCTGGGAATGAATGCACCGCTTTTTTTCAAGTTTTCCGCCATTTCTTTGGGACTGAACGCCAGTGCCGTGTAAAAATAACAGAAAAACACTATGGTGGCAGCAAACAACATCATATAGACAGGCTGCCCATGCTGCAAATAGGTGGCGATTTTATTGAGCCAATTCGTTGGGTCAGCACCACCAAACCAGCCTGCAAACATGCTTGGAAACATGATGATACTGGACGCAAAAATAGGGGGAATCACACCTGCCATATTCAATTTAAATGGCAAATGCGTATTTTGTGATGACATGATTTGGCGTTTGGCATATTGCACAGGCACTTTACGCAAAGCACTTTCAAAATACACCACACCATAAGTCAGCAACAAAGTGCCCAACACAATACCAATGGCGGTTAGGGGATTGATGGCGTTTTGGCTGGTTAAAGTCCACAACTGAATGATACCCGATGGGATACCTGCCACAATGCCTGCGGCAATCAACAGGGAAATGCCATTGCCAATACCGCGTTCGGTAATCTGTTCACCCAACCACATCAAAAACATCGTTCCGCCAACCAAGCACGACACGGTGGAAACGAAAAATTCAAATTGACTGACCACCACAATGTTTTGCTGATACACAAAAGTGGCAACACCAAAACTTTGTGCCGCAGCCAGCAATACCGTTCCCACGCGGGTGTATTTGGTTACGACTTTGCGACCTGCATCGCCTTCTTTCTTCAACGCCTTTAAGGAAGGCACGATTTCCGAAGCCAACTGCATGATGATTGATGCGGAAATATAAGGCATGATGCCGATAGCAAAAATACTAAAGCGCTCAAGGGAGCCACCCGAAAACATGTTTAACATGCCCAGAATGCCACCCTCCGCGCTTTTGTATAATTCAGCCAAAGCAGCAGCATCAACACCGGGAACAGGAACGTGTGCGCCAATACGAAACACAATCAGCGCACCCAATAAAAACATGAAACGTTTCCGCAATTCGGGATTGTTCCAAAATTTTGTTTTTCCTGACGAAGAGAGTTGAGTAGCCACTACTGCCGCCTTATTCTTCTACTTTGCCACCAGCCGCTTCAATCGCAGCTTTTGCACCCTTGGTGGCTTTAATGCCTTTCAGGGTAACGGCTTTGTTCAGGCTGCCTGAAGCGATGATTTTCACCACTTGGGCATTTGCCGCAACCAAACCAGCTTGTTTCAAAGTCAATACATCAATTTCATCAACCGCAATCGCATTCAATTCGCTCAAACGAACTTCGGCGTTGAATGCAGCAGTCATGGAATTGAAACCGCGTTTGGGCAAACGGCGTTGCAAAGGCATTTGACCGCCTTCAAAGCCTACTTTGTGGTAGCCACCTGCACGGCTTTTTTGACCTTTATGACCGCGACCGCCTGTTTTACCGATACCGCTACCGATACCGCGACCTACGCGGCGAGCCGCATGAGTTGCACCTTCGGCAGGTTGAATTGTATTCAAAAACATTATCTTAACCCTCCACTTTCAACAAGTAGCGAATTTTGTTAATCATGCCACGGTTTGCAGGGGTATCCAGCACTTCAACAGTGTGTTCGCGGCGACGCAAACCCAAGCCACGCGCACAAGCGCGGTGAGATTCAATCGTGCCAATCAAACTTTTTGCCAAAGTTACTTTAATCTTTTTTTGCTCACTCATGGTTTGCTCCCAAAATTTCTTCTACGGTCAAACCACGTTTCGCTGCGATTTCAGCAGGCGTGTACAATTTAGACAAAGCGTCCAAAGTTGCACGAACGATGTTGTAAGGATTGGTTGAACCGTGTACTTTTGCAGAAATATTGTGTACGCCCAAAGCATCAAATACCAAACGCATTGGACCACCCGCTTTCACACCGCTACCTTCTTTGGCAGGCTGCATGAAGACGCGCGTTGCACCATGTTTACCCATTACTTCGTGATGAATGGTACCGTTTTTCAAAGGTACGCGAATCATATTGCGGCGTGCTTGGTCCATGGCTTTTTGTACGGCAACAGGCACTTCACGAGATTTGCCTTTACCCATACCAATGCGACCATCGCCATCACCCACTACGGTTAAGGCGGAGAACGCCATAATGCGACCACCTTTAACCACTTTGGTTACGCGGTTTACGGCAACCATTTTTTCAATTAAGCCGTCGCCGCGTTCTTCTGTTTCATGTTTTGCCATTTTGGTCTCCAAAATCTTTCTTAGAAGCTCAAACCGTTTTCACGGGCAGCCTCAGCCAAAGCTTTCACGCGACCGTGATATTGAAAACCTGAACGGTCAAAAGCCACTTTTTCAATGCCAGCCGCTTTGGCTTTTTCGGCGATGCGTTTGCCCACTACGGCAGCCGCTTCGGTGTTGCCGCCATTTTTCAGGCTGCCACGCACTTCGGCTTCAACGGTAGAAGCAGAAGCCAAAACTTTGTCGCCTTCGGCACTGATGATTTGAGCATAAATATGGCTGTTGGTGCGGAATACGCACAAACGCACCATTTTCAAATCTGCGATACGCGCACGGGTTTTGCGGGCGCGGCGCAATCTTGCGATTTTTTTATTCATGGTTACAGCCTCAATTATTTCTTCTTAGCTTCTTTCATGACAACCACTTCGCCAGCATAGCGAATACCTTTGCCTTTGTAAGGCTCGGGTGCGCGGTAAGCACGAATTTCAGCAGCCACTTGACCCACAGCTTGTTTGTCTGCACCAGTCAAAACGATTTCGGTTTGAGAAGGGGTGGCAACACTCACGCCAGCAGGCATGGTGTGGTTGACAGGGTGAGAGAAACCCAAAGACAGGTTCAACACATTACCCTGAGCCTGTGCGCGGTAACCCACGCCAACCAATTGCAATTTTTTCTCAAAGCCTTCGGAAACGCCTTTAACCATATTGGCAACCAAAGCGCGTACTGTGCCAGACATGGCAGCAGCGTGTTTGCTTTCGTTGGCAGCCTGAAAGGTCAAAGCGCCATCGTTCAACTCAATTTTCACATCGCCTTTCAAAGGCAAGGTCAAAGTACCGTTTTTACCTTTTACGGTAAACACATCTGTTCCAATGTTTACTTCTACGCCAGCAGGAACAGTTACTGGATTTTTCGCTACGCGAGACATCGTTCAACTCTCCTATTAGGCAACAATGCACAGCAATTCACCGCCGATACCAGCAGCGCGCGCTTTACGGTCGGTCATCACACCTTTTGATGTGCTGACAATGGCAACGCCCAAGCCGTTCATCACAGCAGGGATTTCGTCAGAGCCTTTGTAAACACGCAAACCAGGGCGTGAAACGCGTTTAATTTGTTCAATTACGGGGCGACCTGCATAGTATTTCAAAGTGATGTTCAATACAGGTTTTGCATCAGCAGATACAGCAAAATCTTCGATATAACCCTCTTCTTTCAAAACTTTGGCAATTGCGCATTTTAATTTTGAAGAAGGCATCGCCACAGCCACTTTATTAGAGCGTTGGGCATTACGGATACGGGTCAACATATCGGAAATAGGATCATGCATACTCATTTTTTCTACTCCTATTACCAAGAGGCTTTAATCACACCCGGAATGGCGCCACGCATGGCGATTTCACGGATTTTAATACGACCCAAACCGAATTTGCGGAACACACCGCGTGGGCGACCTGTGATGGCGCAACGGCGACGTTGGCGCACAGGAGCAGCATTGCGAGGAATGGATTGCAGTTTCAAACGCGCTTCGAAACGCGCTTCATCGGTTGCGTTTGCATCATTGATGATGGCAAAAATGGCAGCGCGTTTTGCTGCGTATTTTTTCGCCAAAGCAACACGCTTTGCATCACGATTAATAAGTGCTTTCTTAGCCATGATTAACCTTTAAATGGGAATTTAAACAATGACAACAAAGCTTTCGCTTCTTCGTCCGTTTTAGCCGTGGTGGTGATGGTGATGTTCAAACCGCGCAACGCATCAATTTTATCGTACTCAATTTCGGGGAAAATGATTTGTTCGCGCACACCCATGTTGTAGTTACCGCGACCGTCAAATGATTTGCCGCTCACGCCACGGAAGTCGCGCACACGGGGCAATGCGATGGTTACCAAGCGGTCTAAAAATTCAAACATGCGTTCACGGCGCAAGGTTACTTTGCAACCTACGGGGTAGTTGTCACGGATTTTAAAGCCTGCAATGGATTTGCGTGCTACGGTAACAACGGGTTTTTGACCTGCGATTTTTTGCAAATCGTTTACGGCGTGTTCCATCACTTTTTTGTCGGCAACTGCTTCGCCCACACCCATATTCAAAGTGATTTTTTCAATACGGGGTACTTCCATGATGGATTTGTAACCGAATTGTTTCATCAATTCTGGTACAACGGTGTTTTTGTAGTATTCTTGTAAACGTGCCATGTTTATTCACCTTTGCTCGGAGCAGGCACTTCTGCACCATTTGATTTAAATACGCGAACGCGTTTTACTTTGCCTTCGCCTTCAATCAATTTAATGCCAACGCGGTCTGCTTTTTGGGTTTGGGGATTGAAAATGGCAACGTTTGAAATTGCCAATGGCATTTCTTTGGTAATGATGCCGCCTTCAATGCCACGCATGGGATTGGGTTTTTGGTGGCGTTTTACGATGTTTACGCCTTCAACAATCACTTTGTCGCCCAATACGCGCACCACTTGACCTTGTTTGCCTTTGTCTTTGCCAGTAATGACGATGACTTTGTCGCCTTTAATGATTTTGTTCATTGTGTAACCCTTTCTTAATTAAAGCACTTCGGGTGCCAATGAAACAATTTTCATAAAACGCTCAGTACGCAATTCGCGCGTTACTGGTCCGAAAATACGGGTACCCATGGGCTCTAATTTGTTGTTCAACAACACGGCTGCGTTGTTGTCAAATTTAATCAGTGCGCCATCAGGGCGGCGAATGCCTTTTGCGGTGCGAACCACTACGGCATTGTAAACATCACCCTTTTTCACGCGTCCACGAGGGGCAGCGTCTTTTACTGCCACTTTAATGATGTCGCCCACATTCGCGTAGCGACGCTTGGAGCCGCCCAATACTTTGATGCACATCACGCGGCGCGCACCAGAGTTATCAGCCACATCCAAGATGGTCTGCATTTGAATCATGTTAAATAACCTTGTTTATTTAAATCCAACTTAATTTACCACTTTCAGGCTGCCTGAAATCCGCTTTTGCGTTTCGTTCAACCCGAAACCGCAATGGGTTCCAGTAAACCAGTCTTGGCCCCGAAGGGAAGATGCCCAGATTTGGGCTGAAAGAGTGGCGCATTATACGCCTTTACTTAAAAGATGACAAGGGTTTATTCTGGTCTTTTTTTGCTGCCTGAAATGAACGTGTGCCACCACCCCAAGCGTGGGTGTGGCGGCGCAACGCCACGTTCACACCCACTGTGCGCCACGCGCTTTCAGGCTGCCTGAAACTTAAATGATGCCTTGCTCTGCGAGTTTTTCTAAAAAATAGGGCATTTGCTTGCGCCATGTTGTCCAGTCGTGGGGCATGTCGTGTCCCCAGTAGTCAAACCATGCGTCTATATTTTTGGCGGCAAAGGCGGCTTGTAAACGGCGGGTGTCTTCTATGTGGCGTTCTTCCCACGCGCCTTGGGCTACGGCAATGATGTGGTGGTTTTGGCGGTAGCGTGATAAAAACCAGTCATCGTGTTGATGCCACAAATAATCTAGGGGGGAATTGTGGTACACGATGGGGTCGCCATGATAGTTGCCTGTGAAACCTTGAATGTCGTACACGCCGCTCAATGCGATGGTGGTGTCAAACACATCGGGGTGGCGCAGGGCAAAATTGACGGCGTGGTATGCGCCCATGCTGCAACCTGTGGCGATGATGGCTTTGTCCCATTGTGATTGGTGGCGTATGTGGGGAACGAATTCGTGCATCATGTAGCGGTCGTAGGCTTCGTGGGCTTGTGCCATGTGGTGTGGGGATTTGTTTTCTGCCAACCATGATTCTTTGTCTATGGAATCGGGGGTGTAGACGGTGATTTTGCCGCTTTCTATAAAGGGGCTTATGGCGTTTATCATGCCAAAATTGGCGTATTCTTGGTGGCTGCCACCTGACGATGGAAACACGAGCATGGGTTTGCCTGCGTGTCCGTACACGTTGAAGGGCATTTCACGTCCGAGTTGGCTGCTCCAATGGGTTCGGCTTTCAAATTTCATGGTTTGCTTTCTTTGGAAATGGGGTTTCAGGCTGCCTGAAAATGTTTTTTGTGTGCCGCAATCTTACTCCCTCTCCCTTTGGGAGAGGGCTGGGGAGAGGGTTGTACGTTGCGATTTGCCCTCTCCCTAACCCTCTCCCACAGGAGAGGGAACAAATTGTTGGCACGTTTCCGTTTTCAGGCTGCCTGAAAATAGTGATTAAATTGATTTTGTTGAACTTCTGTCCAAAATATTTCGTTGGTATCTGCCTGACGTTTTAATGCGGCAATGATGGTGCGGATTTCGTATTCAAAATCGCCATAATCATGTTGCAAAAGATAGGAGACAAATTGCACCAAAATATCAAAGGCTTGATGCGATTGCAACACATCAACATTTTGCTCAATAAAGTCTGCCAAATACCATTCGTCTAATTCAACAGATGGGTGGTTTAACATTTCAAAAAAATCGTTTAAATGCGTAAAAAACATTTTCAGGCTGCCTGAAACCATCTTAATCAATATTTTGCTTGGGTAAATGCTGCCAATTCGTGTAATTGTGCCAGCGTTTCGGTGCGCGCCAACACGCCGTGTGCGCCCATGATTTTGGCAAACACTTCTGGCACTTGTTCTATGCCAATCAGGCTGCCTGCACAATGCTGGCGTACCTCGTCTAGGCTGTGAACGTAGTGGCGGTCGGCTTTGCGTGCCATGTACACCACATTCCATGGGCGCGTGATTTGGCTGGCAAAGGGTTTGCCTTGCACCATATTGGCGTATTCGGCAAACACGTCAAAATCGTTGGCATAATTCCACATATCAATGGTCAAACCCCCAGGTGGGCGGCAGTTGATTTCCAAAGGCATAAATTCATCTCTGCCATTGACGCGGAAAAATTCAAAATGGAAAAAGCGTTCTTTAATGCCAAATGCGTCCACGCATTTCTTGCCCAGTTCCACCAATTTGGGCGACAATTCGCGCGGCACCCAATAGTACATATCGCGGTCGGCGGCGACTGTGTCCAAAATGGATTCGGAATATTGCATGCCTGCATAAAAGACGATGTTGCCATCGCAGTCGGTCAAGCCGTCAAAGGTAACGATGTCGCCCACGATACACTCTTCCATGATGTATTCAACGTGCGGATTGCGCTGGCTGAAAAAGGCGTTTAAATCGCTTTCGGTGTGGATTTTGTAGGTATCGCTCGCGCCCACGCCCGAATTGGGTTTGATGACAACGGGCAATTTCAATTCTTTAACCAATTTACGCGCATCGGCTTCATCGCCAAACACGCGCCCGTTTGCCACTTTCAAGCCTGCCTGACGGAACACTTCTTTCATTTTCGCTTTGGTTTTGATGACAAGCATGTCCTTGTTTTTGTAGCCAAACACGTTAAAATCGGTACGCAACTGCGCGTCCAATTCCAACCAGTATTCATTGTGCGATTCAATGCGGTCAATGCGACCGTATTTGTGGGCAAAATAGCCCACCGCGCGGTAAACTTGCTCATAATCGTGCATATTGTCCACGCGATAATATTCGGTCAAATGGGCGCGCAAATTGTCGCTCAAACTTTCATACGGCACATCGGCAATGCCCAAAGTGTTGATGCCCTGCTCGCGCAAACGCACGGCAAAAGTCTCAAAATTGGTGGGAAAATGCGGTGAAATCATCACAAAATTGATGGGTCGGGACATGATGTTTTCTTTCTGTGAAATGAGGTTTTTGGGATATTTTTTCAGGCTGCCTGAAAAATAAAATGCTTGCTTGCCGCAATCTGCCCCTTTCCAAGGCGGAGGGAACAAATTGCTGGCACATTCACTTTTTCAGGCAGCCTGAAAACGCATTCTAGGCAAATTAACCTAATTTCACAATCCCATTTTTAAAATACGTTAAAATAAAGCATTTTTCCGACCCCCACCAACCCACTCTCATGAAAAAAGACATTGAATTTTATCAAGAATTGCCTTTAATGGAGCACGAATTTCACGTTCCCCATTTCAATCATCAACGCAAAGTGCGCGTGTTGCTGCCCAAAAACTACGCCCAAGAAAACCAACGCTACCCCGTGATTTACATGCACGATGGGCAAAACGTGTTTTACAGCAAACAATCCTACACGCGCCATTCGTGGAAAGTCATTCCCACCATTAAAGCCAATCCGCATTTCCCCAAAGTGATGATAGTCGGCATCGACAACCCCGCCGACCACATCATGCGCCTAACCGAATATGCCCCATGGCAAACCACGTCCGCCCACCCCAACACGATAGAATACGGCTCGGGCGGCTTGGGCGCAGCATACGGCAAATGGCTGGTTGAAACGGTCAAACCCTTTGTGGACGCGACCTACCGCACCCTGCCCGACCGCGAAAACACCTTTGTCGCAGGCAGCTCCATGGGCGGTTTGATTACCGCGTATTTGGGCGCGGCTTATCCGCAAGTATTTGGCGGATTGGGCGTATTTTCACTGGCATCGTGGTTCAGCGAACAGCCATTTTTGGATTTTTTGGCGCAACACCCCAACAATCCACACAGCAAAGTGTACATACAAGTTGGCACCAACGAAGGCGATGATGTGGACAAACACTTCACAGGTTCCACCTCCATGAGCCAAGAATACATCGATTGCAGTTTGCGCTATTACCAGTTGCTGCTGCGTTCGGGCGTGCCGTTGGACAAGATTTCCTTGCGGATTATGGCGGGCAAAAAACACCACGAAAGCGCGTGGGCAGCCCATTTTGTTGAATTTTTGGAAATGATGTTGCGGAAGTGATTTTCAGGCAGCCTGAAAAACATTTGCCAAAATCATTTTGAAAACAAACGCAGGGGCAGATTTCACATCTGTCCCCTATTCTTTTCAGGCAGCCTGAAAACAAAAAAAGCGAAGTTCACAGGAACAAATCCTGCCAACTTCGCTTTTGATTAGGGTGCTGTCAATTAAACAGTACGCGCTTTTTCAACCAACTCTTTTACCACCCAAGCTTTGGTTTTAGACAAAGGGCGAGATTCTTCAATCACCACAATGTCGCCAATGCCATATTGGTTTTGCTCATCATGAGCGTGGATTTTGGTAGAGCGGCGAACAATTTTACCGTACAAAGGGTGTTTTACTTTACGTTCAACCAATACAGTAACGGTTTTGTCCATTTTGTCGCTGACCACTTTGCCTTGCAAAGTACGAACAATTTTTTCAGTACTCATTATTTGGCACCTTTCTCGGCAATAATGGTTTTCACACGAGCAATATCGCGGCGCACTTGCTTAATCGCGCTGGTTTGACCCAACTGACCCGTAGCATGTTGCATACGCAGACCGAATTGTTGTTTCAGCAAATCAACCAAAACTTCGTTCAGTTGCTCAACTGATTTTTCTTTCAATTCATTGGCTTTCATTATTTACCCACCTGTCTTGTTACAAAGGTTGTTGGGATAGGCAATTTAGCCGCAGCCAAAGCAAACGCTTCACGCGCCAAAGACTCAGCCACGCCGTCCATTTCATACAACACTTTACCGGGTTGGATTTCGGCAACATAGTATTCAACCGAACCTTTACCGCCACCCATACGCACTTGAATGGGTTTAGCCGTAATCGGTTTATCGGGGAATACACGAATCCAAATGCGACCACCACGTTTAATGTGGCGCGTCATCGCACGGCGAGCCGCCTCAATTTGACGAGCAGTCAAACGACCACGACCCACAGCTTTCAAACCAAAATCGCCAAAGCTAACGGTGTTACCGCGTGTTGCCACGCCCGTGTTGCGACCTTTGTGCTGTTTGCGGTATTTCAGTCTAGTTGGTTGCAGCATTGCGACCTCCTTTACGGTTGTTGCGGCGGTTTTCGCGTTGTTCAGGCTGCGCTTGAACTTGACCTACTTCGCCTTTGTACACCCATACTTTCAAGCCCAAGATACCATAAGTGGTCAAGGCTTCGCTGGTAGCATAATCCACATCAGCGCGTAAAGTATGCAAAGGCACACGACCTTCACGATACCATTCGCTACGCGCAATGTCCGCACCGTTCAAACGACCAGACACCATAATTTTGATGCCTTTTGCGCCAGCGCGCATGGCGTTTTGCATAGAACGTTTCATTGCACGGCGGAATTGAACACGTTTTTCCAATTGTTGCGCGATACCGTCAGCAATCAATTGAGCGTCCAATTCAGGTTTGCGGATTTCTTCAATGTTCACATGAACCGCCACGCCCAGCAATTTTTCCAAATCGCGTTTCAATACTTCAATGTCTGCGCCTTTTTGACCGATTACCACACCAGGGCGAGCCGTGTGAATGGTAATGCGTGCAGATTTAGCAGGACGCTCAATCACGACACGGCTAACAGAAGCATTGGCTAAGCGTTTACGCAAATATTCGCGTACATCAATATCTTGTTTCAAAACGGCGGCAAAGTCGGTGCTTTTGGCAAACCATTTTGAAGACCAGTCTTTATTGACTGCCAGTCGGAAACCAACTGGATGAATTTTTTGTCCCATGGTTATTCCTTAGTTGCCTACCACCACGTTGATGTGGCAAGTTTGTTTTTCAATGCGGTTACCGCGACCTTTGGCACGCGCTTGGAAGCGTTTCAGGCTGGGTCCTTTGTCCACGAAAATCGTTACGACTTTCAATTCATCAATGTCGGCACCGTTGTTGTGTTCGGCATTGGCGATGGCGGATTCCAACACTTTTTTAATCAATTCAGCACCTTTTTTGGGGCTGAATGCCAAAATGTTCAGGGCTTGGGCAACGTCTTTACCACGAATCATGTCTGCCACCAAACGGGCTTTTTGAGCAGAAATGCGGGCGTTGTTATGTTGTGCAGTTACTCTCATGTTTCACCTTATTTTTTCTTGGCTTTTTTATCAGCCAAATGACCTTTAAAGGTACGGGTCAATGAGAACTCACCCAATTTATGACCGACCATGTTGTCGCTGATGAACACAGGCACATGTGTGCGACCGTTGTGTACAGCAATGGTTAAGCCGATGAAATCAGGCAAAATGGTAGAACGGCGCGACCAAGTTTTGATTGGACGCTTGTCGTTGTTCGCACGAGCCGCATCTACTTTTTTCAATAAGTGCAGGTCAACGTATGGACCTTTTTTCAATGAACGAGCCATGTTAATTAACCTTTGTTAGAGTAGCGGCGGCGAACAATCATATTGTCCGTGCGTTTGTTGTTACGAGTGCGATAGCCTTTGGCAGGAGTACCCCATGGGCTAACGGGTTCGCGTGCTTCGCCTGTGCGACCTTCACCACCACCATGTGGGTGGTCTACTGGGTTCATCACCACACCGCGTACGGTTGGGCGAATACCACGCCAACGGTTGGCACCTGCTTTACCGATTTTTTTCAGGCTTTGCTCTTCGTTGCCCACTTCACCGATGGTGGCGCGGCAATCAACGTGAATGCGGCGAACTTCACCAGAACGCAAACGCACTTGGGCGTAAATGCCTTCTTTTGCCAACAACACTGCAGAAGCACCAGCAGAACGCGCGATTTGTGCGCCTTTACCAGGTTTCATTTCAATGCAGTGAATGGTGGTACCAACAGGAATGTTGCGGATTGGCAAAGTGTTGCCCACTTTGATGGCGGCTTCTGCACCGCTTACCAATACTGCGCCTGCCTGAATACCGCGTGGGGCGATGATGTAACGGCGTTCACCGTCTGCATAGCACAACAATGCGATGTGTGCGGTGCGGTTGGGGTCGTATTCAATGCGCTCTACTTTGGCAGGAATGCCGTCTTTATTGCGTTTGAAGTCCACAACGCGGTAATGGTGTTTATGACCACCACCTTTGTGGCGTGTGGTAATGTGACCGTTGTTGTTGCGACCTGCGGTGGTTTTTTGTTTTTCCAACAAAGGTGCGTAAGCTGCGCCTTTGTACAAACCTTCAGTTACCACACGCACCATGCCGCGACGACCTGCAGAGGTCGGTTTCATTTTTACGATAGCCATGCTTATTCCTTATCTGCAGCGGCTGCGGCTGCTTCCAAATCCAGCTCTTGACCTGCAACCAAGCTAACATAGGCTTTTTTCACATCGCTGCGGCGACCCAATGTGCGACCAAAGCGTTTGGTTTTGCCTTTGGTGGTGGTGGTCGTTACAGAGGCAACCTGAACATTAAACAACAATTCTACTGCTGCTTTGATTTCGGTTTTGGTTGCGTCTTTCAATACTTTGAAAACCATTTGGTTGCGTTTTTCAGCCAGCATATTGCTTTTTTCTGAAACAATAGGAGCCAAAATCACTTTCATTAAACGTTCTTGGTTCATACCCATTGCTCCTCTAATTGTGCAACAGCGTCCTTAGTCAGCACCACTTTTTTGTAGCGCAACAAGCTGTAAGGGTCGGTTTGCGTGGCTTCCAGCACCAATACATTAGGCAAATTGCGTGAAGACAAGTACACGTTTTCGTCCAGTTGTTTGGTGATGAACAAAACTTGTTCCATGCCCAAATTTTTCACTTGTTCAGCAAATTCTTTGGTTTTGGGTGTCGCGGCAGACAAAGTGTCAATCACAAACAAACGCTCATCGCGTACCAATTGAGACAAAATGGTTGCCATGCCTGCACGGTACATTTTGCGGTTCACTTTTTGTGTGAAGTTTTCATCGGGTTTGTTTGGGAATGCGCGACCACCTTTACGCCACAATGGTGATGAGGTCATACCAGAACGGGCGCGACCTGTACCTTTTTGACGCCAAGGTTTTTTGGTAGAGTGTTTCACTTCGGCACGGGTTTTTTGGGCGCGGTTGCCTGAACGGGCATTTGCCAAATAAGCCGTAACCAGTTGGTGAACCAATGCTTCGTTGTATTCACGGGCAAACAAGGCATCAGAAGCGGCAACGCTGCCTGAAACTTGACCTTGTGCATTAATCAGTTTCAATTCCATTACGCACCTGCTTTCTTCACGCTGTGGCGAACGACCACGTTGCTGTTTGCTGCACCAGGAACGGCACCTTTAACCAACAACAGGTTGCGCTCCACATCAACACGAATGATTTCCAAGTGTTGCACGGTAGATTGGGTGTTGCCGTATTGACCTGCCATGCGTTTGCCAGGGAATACGCGACCAGGGTCTTGCGCCATACCAATGGAACCAGGCACACGGTGCGAACGGGAGTTACCGTGAGACGTGCGTTGTGCGCCGAAGTTGTGGCGTTTGATGGTACCAGAGAAACCTTTACCTTTGCTGGTGCCAGTTACATCAACCAACTGACCTGCTTGGAACAATTCTACGGTAACAACATCGCCTGCTTTCAATTCGGCGGCTTTTTCTTCAGAAACGCGGAATTCGTGCAAGCCACGACCTGCTTCTACACCTGCTTTGGCAAAGTGTCCAGCTTCGGGTTTGTTCACACGATTGGCTTTTTTCTGACCAAAGGTAACTTGTACGGCGGTGTAGCCGTCTGTTTCTTTGGTTTTTACTTGGGTAACGCGATTGGCAGTCATTTCCAACACGGTTACAGGGATAGATGCACCCTGTTCGGTAAACACGCGGGTCATGCCTACTTTGCGTCCAACCAGACCTAAAGTCATGATTTTTTCCTTGTTAGATTAAGGGATTGCCTGCGATTGGGCAATCTTTAATGGACATAAAAAATTCTTGGCATTTCTGCCAAGACTGCTACTATAACACACTTTTTCATCAGAACGCAAGAAAAACTTTTTTATTTCAAATGGAAATGGGGATTTTTCGGCTTTCAGGCTGCCTGAAACGCGGTATTTGACAAACCACGCCATCATCATTATAATGCGCGTTTCTTTGGCAATGTAGCTCAGCTGGTTAGAGCGCACGACTCATAATCGTGAGGTCGGGAGTTCAAGTCTCCCCATCGCCACCAAACACAAAAAAACCAAGTCTGCACGACTTGGTTTTTCGTTTTTCAGGCAGCCTGAAAATCACAACCCCAAAATCTAGTAAATTTACAATATTCAACGATTTTGTACTGTTTGATTTTCCGATAATCGCACAACAGCATACACAAGCCCACCCACACAAAGAAATGCAACCCCTCCCAATATAGCAAGTTCAGGTTTTGTTTTTGCTACCTCTACTAAAACATCAGCAATAGTACTCGCCGCTTTTTTTGAAGCACCAACAATGATTTCATCAGACATAGTTTACTCCTCTTGACAAAAAAAGTTTCTAATCAATACGGATTATAATCCGTGTACTTTTGCTTGTCAAAAACAGATATTTTGGCATTTGGATTTTCCGTGCCATGAATACACTTCGCCAAATAATCGGCAACAACATTCGCAATAAACGCAAAAGTTTGAATATTAAGCAAGATGAGCTGGCTTTGCTGGCTGAAATTGACCGCAGTTATATGGGCAGAATTGAACGCGGCGAAGTCAATTTAACCGTAGATAAACTGTTTCAAATTTCACTGATTTTGCAATGTGAAGCTGCCGAATTATTGCCCCATCATGAGCAATTAACGTAATTGCTTTTTCAGACTGAGACCTTTGCAAAACTCGGTTTGTAGGGGCGAATTGCATATCTGCCCTGTTTAGAAATTGCAGAAATTGTTATTTTTATCAAAAATGTGAACTTGGGATAAGTAACTGTCAATTTGCCAACAAACCCACCCTTTCTCCCTGTGGGAAAGCGTTGGAGAGAGCTTGTTGAGCAGCATACCCTCTCCCCAGCCCTCTCCCACAGGGAGAGGGAGTAAAGTTACTTAAATTTATCAATCACTTTTATCCTGAACTCGCGTTACCAATAAATTGAAAAGGGGCGGATATCAAATCCGCCCCTACGTCAGTTTAAAAGTGGGTGTTGCAAAAGTTTCAGGCTGCCTGAAAACGCATTCTGCGCCACTCAAAACCCCATTTGCCGCAAAATGCCTGTGGTAACAATCGCAATCAACACGGTTGGCAACAGCGACAGGCGCAACATCGCCACACACGTTACCGCCACCGCCACCATATTCGCCACATTGCCCGATACAATCACGGGCGCAATCACGGCAATCAGCACACACCCTGGTACGGCTTGCATCACGCGCAAGGCTTTGGGCGAAAGCTGGCGGTTGGCAAACGCCAAATAACCCACAATCCGCGTCAAATAAGTGCAAATCGCCAATGTGATGATGGTCAGCAAAACTTGAAATTCCATGATTTTTTCCTTTAATTTTTTTCTGTACGGTCATCGCCCATGAAAAATGCCGTTGCCACGCCAGCCAATGCACCCACCGCCACATACCACGCACCATCAAATAAATGATGGCAAAGCCCCGCCCCCAACAAACTCGCCAACCACGGTAAGGCTGCCTGAAAACCGCGCCACATGCCTTTGAGCAACACCAAAAACACCGCCGTAAACGCCATGTCCATGCCATATTGTTTCAAATCGCCAATCAAAGGCGCGAAATACGCCCCTGCGGTGGTAAACACAATCCAAGTCAAACACAATAAAATCGCCACACCCAAATAATACGGCACATTCAAGGCTTTGCGACCGTGTTTTTGCGCGTCTGCAATCGCCATTGCCCAGCTTTCGTCTATCATCACAAACAGCAGGGGCAAGGCTTTTTTCTTGGGCATACCTTTGAGTAATAAGGAAAAAGTTGCGCCCATGATGATGTGGCGGCTGTTTACCAAAGTTGCCATTGCCACAATCAGGGGAATATTGAGCGGATTTTGCCACAAGCTAACCACGGTAAATTCCGAGCCGCCCGCCAAATTGGTGGTGGTTAAAAGCGACAATTCGTACCATTTGAAACCCGCACCCACCGCCGACGCCCCCAGCACCAAAGCAAAAGGGATAAAGCCGAGCATAATGGGCAGCGCGTCTTTCACACCGCGCCAAAATTCGTGTTTTTGGTATGCTTTTTCTTGAATGGGGCAAGTGATTGCCGTGTGGTCGTAAGTGGAAATGGTGTCCATTTGGGTTATTTTTTATCAATGAAAGAAAGCGCGTATTCTAGGGCAAAATTCGCGCTATTTTTTTGTGATGTTGTGTTAAAATGAAATCATTTTGGCAAAATGCGCCATTTTTTTGATTTTTATTGGCAGATATTTTCAATCATGATTTTTGACGATTTGGATAAAATAGACAAACGCATTTTAAATGCTTTGCAAAAAGACAGCAGTTTGAGCAACAATCAGTTGGCGGATTTGGTGGGTTTGTCGCCATCACCGTGTTTGCGCCGCGTGCGGATTTTGGAAGACCAAGGCTTTATTAAAGGCTATTCGGCGCGTTTGAACGCGGAAAAATTGGGCTTACATTTGACGCTGTTTGTGCGCGTGTGGCTCAAATCGCAAACGGAAGATGTGGTCAATCACTTTTCCAACAGCATCAAGGATTTGGACGAGGTGCAAGAATGTTATTTGATGGTGGGCGATTGCGATTTTGTGCTGAAAGTGGTGGTAAAGGATTTGGCGGATTATCGCCGTTTTCAGGTGCAGCATTTGACCCATATTGAGGGCGTGAGCAACATCAAAACCGAAGTGCCTGTGCAAACGATTAAGGCAACGGGGAAATTGCCTGTTTAGTTTTTTCAGGCTGCCTGAAAGTACACGAAAAAAACTTTCAGGCTGCTTGCAACCTATCCCCTCCCACGCTGGCGGGGGAGGGTTAGGGTGGGGGTGGCACGTTGGCTTTCTAACCCCCACCCCAGCCCTCCCCCTTTCATAGGGGGAGGGGGTAAATGGGTGGCACAACACAAATTTCATGCGCCGCCAAGCAGCCTGAAACCCCATTCACACAAAGGAAAACACCATGGAACGATTTGATTTTGGTTTTGCGCCCTACACTTTGCTCAACCCCGAGCAAAGGCAAATTTTGCAACAATCGGTGGACATTGCCTTTTTCAACGATGACGCCATCATCATTCAAGCCCAGCAAAACATTGAACATTTGTATGTGATGATAAAAGGTGTGGTCAAAGAACTCAATGCCGAGGGCGAGGTTTTGGCGGTGTACCGCGAACACGATACTTTTGACGCGCGCGCTTTGATTGAAGGCAGCAGCCAAAATCAATTTATCGTAGCAGAACAATCGCTTGTGTACAGCATTCCCAAAGAAACCGTGCAAAAAATCATTGCCGCCAATGCCCAATTTGGCGCGTATTTTTATGCTTCGGTTGCCGACAAATTCGCCAATTTCATCGGCAACCACAATGAAAATGAATTAACAGGCTTGTTCAGCGCAAACGTGCGCGATGCCTATCGCAAAAACGCGGTTTGGTTAGACGGCAACGACAGCCTGTTTACCGTTGCCGAAAGCATGAAAAAACACAAAAACAAATCGGTGTTAATCCGCCATGAAAACCGCGTGGGTTTGCTCACCGAATCGGTGTTTCGTGAATTGCTTTTGAAACAGGGTTCGCCGCAAGACCCTGCTCATCAATGGGCGACTTTTGATTTAATCAGCATTGATATGAATGATTTTGTTTTCAATGCCTTATTGAAAATGATGCAATATCATGTGCAGCGCGTGGCGGTGTTGAATCAGGGCGAAATTGTGGGCGTATTGGAGCAGGTGGACGTGTTGGCGTATTTGTCCAACCACAGCCAGCTTGTTGCCCAACGCCTTGAAAGTGCAACCACGCTGGACGATTTGAATGGCATTGCGTGGCAAATGACACAATCCATTTTGGTTTTGAAAAATAATGGCTTACGCGCACCGCAGTTGGCGCAACTGATGCAGGTACTCAACAGCAGCCTGTTTGAAAAGGCGTGGCGCATGATTGCTTCGCCCCAACTTTATGAGCAATCGTGTTTAATCGTGATGGGTTCGGAGGGACGCGGCGAGCAGGTTCTGAAAACCGACCAAGATAATGCCTTGATTTTAAGCGAACAAGCGGATTTGGCAGAGGCAGAACAGGCTGCCTTAAAATTCTCTGAATTGCTGGAAAAGCTGGGTTATCCGCCATGCAAGGGCAATGTGATGGTCAGCAACGCCATGTGGCGCAAAACGCTGCCTGAATTTAAGCAAATGGTGGGCGGTTGGGCGCGTAAAGCCACGGGCGATAACATGATGAATTTAGCCATTTTTTTGGACGCGAAAGCGGTGGCGGGCAACACGGCTTTGTTGGACGAGGTCAATCGTCATGTGCGTCAGTTTTTGAACAATGATGTGGGCATGTTGATGACGTTTGCGCGGGCGGTGGAGCAATTTGATGGCGATGGGCAGGGCTTTTTTTCGCGCCTGTTGCACCGCCAAGCGAAGGAAAAAATGGACGTGAAAAAAATGGGCTTGTTTCCTGTGGTGCATGGGGTACGCGCTTTGAGTTTGGAAAATAAAGTGAATGAAACCAATACGTTTGAGCGCATTCAAAAATTGGCGCAACTGGGGGTGCTGGACGCGCAATTTGCCCAAGATTTGTCGGAGGCGCAACGTTATTTGATGGACATGCGTTTGAAAGCGGGTTTGGCGTGTTTGCACGATGGCAAGGTGGTCGCGCCCAATCAGTTGGACATTGACAGCTTGTCCACCATGGAACGCGATTTGTTGAAAGACGCGCTGCAAGTGGTTAAGCGATTTAAAAACATCATCAGAATGCACTTTCGTTTGAATACTTGATTTTCAGGCTGCCTGAAAGTGCGCGACCAAAATCTTTGGGTTGCCTGAAATCTGTCCCCTCCCCTGCTGGCGGGGGAGGGTTAGGGTGGGGGTGGCACGTTGCGTTTCTAACCCCCACCCTTGCCCCAGACTTGCCAAGTTCTGTACTTCGTAGGGGCAGATTTCATATCTGCCCTTTCTACGATATTTGAATTGTGGTACTTCCCACAGGGCGGATATAAAATCCGCCCCTACGACACGATGAGAACTTGGCAAAGTCTGTTACATAGGGGGAGGAAAGTGTGTGCTTTCAGGCTGCCTGAAACCCAAAAGAGTGGGTGTGGCGGCGATACGCCACGTCCCCACCTCAATTACAGGAGTACATCATGGGCATTTTCGCCAAAATCCAACGCCATTTTGCACAAAAACATTTAACCGACCCGCATTATCAATTTTTGTTTGATGAACACGCTTATCCCAATGAATATGTGAGCTTTGACTGCGAAACCACCAGTTTGGACGTGAAAGAGGCGGAAATCATCTCCATCGGCGCGGTAAAAATTCGCGGCAATCAGATTATGACCAGCGAATCGTTTTATGTGCTGGTCAAGCCCGAGGGCATGATGGAAGCGCGTAACGTTACCATACACGGTTTGCGCCCCAAGGATTTGTCGCATGGTTTGCCGATTGAGCAGGCTTTGCAGCAATTTTTGGCTTTTGTGGGCGGCAGACCTGTGGTGGGCTATTTTTTGGAATACGATGTGGCGATGGTCAATAAATTCATGAAACCGATGTTGGGGATTCATTTGCCCAATCGCCAAATTGAGGTGTCTGCACTGTATTATCAGCAGGAAATGCGCCAAAAATATTACGATATGGTGGTGGATTTGCGTATGGCGAGCATGATAAATAAACTGAAAATCCCCGACCTGCCACGCCATGACGCGCTCAATGATGCCATTAATGTAGCGATGATGTTTTTGGCGTTGCAGGGTCAATCACAACACAAATAGCCATCTTCAATTATCTGTATTAAAAAATAATTCTTTTGATTGATGCTCCAAATAGGGTAAAATAAAGAGTCAATATTCGTTTTTTTATTTATGATTTTTGGAGTCATGCACACCATGCGCAAATACCTTTTGCCCTTAATTGGTAGTTTACTTTTACTTAATGCGTGCAGCGAAGAACCTGCTGCTCCTGCCGCCACAAACAATCAGGCAGCCTCAAACACCCAATCGGTTTCCAGTTCAGCCGCCCCCGCCAACCCCACTACCCGAGTGAAAGTAGTGGCTGCGGTATATCCTCCATTTGTGATTCGCAACAAACAGGGCAGTGCAGAAGGTTTTGACATTGATATTTTAAATGAAATCGCCAAACTGGAAGGTTTTGAAATGGACATTTTCCCACAATCGAGTTGGGAAGGTGCTTTGGAATCATTGGATAATGCCTCCAAAGACTTGGTTGTGGCAGCCGTAACCCTCACGCCCGAACGTGCTGAAAAATATTTGCCCACCAAATCTTATGTAAGCAGCCCAAACAGTATTGTGGTACCCAAAAATTCCAGCATTACCCAAGAAGCGGACTTAAAAGGCAAAGTTGTGGGAGTGGGTCAGCGCGCCGCCTTTTTAAAAGAGAAAGAAAAAGACCCCAATTATGCCAATGTGAAATTTCAAACGTTTGAAACACCTTATTTGGCATTAAGAGCTGCCCTATCCAAGGAAGTAGATGCGGTAGTTGGGCAAAAATTGTATTTACAACATGTTTTACAAAATACACCTGATGCAGAACAAAATGTGCGTTTCATTGATTTGAATACCAATAATCCCAATAAAGTCATGATGTCGCGCAAAGGCAATGAAGAATTGGTCAATCAAATCAATTCAGGTTTGGATAAAATCAAACAGAATGGCACTTACAACCGCATTTACATCAAATGGTTTGGTAATGCACCTGAAAAATAATTGAAATAGACTTGAATCAACACACCGTCATTGTTCACACAATGGCGGTGTTTTCTGATTTTAGAAAGGGATTGAACATCATGCTACCTTGTCCGTGCCAATCACACCTTGTTTATGCAGCATGTTGTGAACCTTTGCATCGCGGTTTCAGGCTGCCTGAAAATGCGGAACAGCTTATGCGTTCACGTTATGCGGCTTACGTTTTGCAACACATTGATTATATTGTGGATACCACCGTACCCAGCCAACAAATTTTGCTGGACAAAGCCGCGATTGCCGCATGGTCGCGCGATACCGAATGGCTGGGGCTGACCGTTCACACCCACACGCCACACATCAAACCCCATCACGCGCAAGTGGCATTTACCGCCCATTTTGCCGAAAAGGGCGTGGCGCAACAGCACCATGAATTGTCGGCATTTGTGAAACGGGGCGAACGTTGGTATTTCATAGACCCCACCGTACCATTACCGAGCATGAAATCGCCGTGCATTTGTGGCGCAACACGAAAATTTAAGGCGTGTTGTGGGCAATTTTTGAAATGAAAAATGACGTTTCGGGCAGCCTGAAACCTGTGCAAAACCTACTTTTAAACTGACATAGGGGTGGATTTCATATCCGCCCCTTTTTTCAATTTAGGGTTAATTCATTTAAAAATAACGCGAGTTTGGGATAAAAGTAATTGATAAATTTAAATAATTTCTCTCCCTCTCCTTGTGGGAGAGGGCTGGGGAGAGGGTATGCCTCAACAAACCCTCTCTCCAACTCTCTCCCACAGGGAGAGAGTGCTGGTTTATTGGCACATTCACAGTTACTTATCCCAAGTTCACGTTTTTGTAGGGTGATGAAAAAGCCACAAAAAAGTTGCCTGAAAACCAAAATCCCCCAAACCGTTACCAGTTTAGGGGATTTTGTCATCTTTGCAGATTATTGTACTTTGATTTCAACGTCCACGCCAGCAGGCAAGTCCAATTTCATCAAAGCGTCTGTGGTTTTATCTGTCCAGTCCACGATGTCCATCAAACGCAAGTGGGTGCGGATTTCCAATTGCTCGCGCGAAGTTTTGTTCACGTGAGGCGAACGCAAAATGTTGAAGCGTTCAATTTTGGTTGGCAAAGGAATCGGACCTTTTACCACCGCGCCAGTGCGTTTGGCGGTTTCAACGATTTCTTGGGCAGATTTGTCAATCAAGCTGTAATCGTAGGCTTTCAAGCGGATACGGATTTTTTGGTTAGCCATTTATCTTTATCCTTTGAAATTAAGCAATTACATTAGCCACAACGCCTGCACCAACGGTACGACCACCTTCACGAATCGCAAAACGCAAACCGTTTTCCATCGCGATTGGGGCAATCAATTCAACGGTGATTTTCACGTTTTCGCCAGGCATAACCATTTCCACGCCTTCTGCCAAAGTTACTGCACCAGTAACATCAGTGGTACGGAAGTAGAATTGTGGGCGGTAGTTTGCGAAGAATGGAGTATGACGACCACCTTCTTCTTTGCTCAAAACGTACACTTCTGCTTCAAATTTGGTGTGTGGGGTAATGGTACCGGGTTTAGCCAATACTTGACCGCGTTCCACTTCTTCGCGTTTGGTGCCGCGCAACAATACACCTACGTTGTCGCCTGCTTGACCTTCGTCCAACAATTTGCGGAACATTTCCACGCCAGTACAAGTGGTTTTTTGGGTGTCTTTCAAGCCCACGATTTCAATTTCTTCGCCCACTTTGATGATACCGCGCTCTACGCGACCTGTTACTACGGTACCGCGACCAGAGATGGAGAACACGTCTTCAATAGGCAACAAGAATGGTTTGTCAATCGCACGTTCTGGGGTAGGAATGTAGCTGTCCAAAGCGGCAGCCAATTCAAAGATTTTTTCTTTGTAAGCGGCATCGCCTTCCAAAGCGCGCAAAGCAGAGCCTTGAACGATGGGGCAGTCATCACCAGGGAAATCGTAGCTAGACAACAAGTCGCGGATTTCCATTTCCACCAATTCCAACAATTCTGCGTCATCAACCATGTCGCATTTGTTCATGAACACGATGATGTAAGGAACGCCCACTTGGCGAGCCAACAAGATGTGTTCGCGGGTTTGTGGCATAGGACCGTCAGCAGCAGAGCATACCAAGATTGCGCCGTCCATTTGTGCCGCGCCAGTAATCATGTTTTTCACATAGTCGGCGTGTCCGGGGCAGTCTACGTGTGCGTAGTGGCGGTCTGCGGTTTCGTATTCAACGTGAGCGGTGTTAATGGTAATGCCGCGTGCTTTTTCTTCGGGAGCGGCGTCAATTTGGTCGTAAGCTTTTGCTGTGCCGCCGAATTTTTCAGCCAAAATGGTGGTCAATGCAGCAGTCAAAGTGGTTTTACCATGGTCAACGTGACCAATGGTGCCAACGTTTACGTGCGGTTTGCTACGTTCAAATTTTTCCTTAGCCATGAGCTAAATTCCTTATAAAGAACAAGTTAAAAGAACAGTATTCAGGCAGGCTGCCTGTACACAAAAAAGCAGAACGATAAATCCATCGCTCCGCAAAATTTGAAAAATGAAATTATCGTCTGTTTTAATAAAAAAATCAAGTGGTTTATTTTTCAGGCTGCCTGAAAATATGATTGGGTAAAAAATATCAAAACGAGTGGGGGTAAACACCCGCCTTACAAAATAATCATATTTAATAAATCAATAAAAAAATCGGTACAAAGACCGATTTTCTCAACCCGAATCAAGGCATTGGACTAAAAATTTAGCCCAATGCCTTTTAGCACTAGCACCCCCATATATTTTGGTGGAGGCATCGGGAATCGCAATTTGCATGTTACAATAATTTTTACGTTTTGACAAGGAATCAAGTGATGACAACTTTTGTATTATGGACAGGTGTAGATAATAGAGGGATTACTTCCTTAAATTTTGCGTCAGATAGTAGAATTTCATGGGCTAATGTGAATGATAAAATTGAATATGGTCAAAAATTATTTTATTCTCAAAAATACCCAGAAATTTTCGGTTTTACAGGCGATGTGACACTATGTAAATCCATTTTACCTCATATACTGACCTATATTGATGAACTTGACGGCATATCTCATTGTTCTTCTATAATGGAGAAACAAGAACTGATTTACCAAAAATTTGAGAAATTCATTAATAACTATCCCGCAACACAAAAAAATAATTTTTCTATTTTTTATGGGACAAAGTACAATACTAATTTACATGCTGAATTTGGGGTACTTGAAATTGTGTATAATAAAAAACTCAATAAATTAGATAAGAAAAATCATATTTTAGAAAACAAAAATAAAATTTTCAAAATTTATGATGGTAGCGGAAAAGAAATCGCTCAAAAATTTGATTATTTATGGGAAAAATCTGATGTGGGTGGTTATAGTCGGGCTGTGTTTGGTGCATTTTGTGATGCAATTAACTCAAACGAAGACAGGCAAACTAATAATATTGCTCAAATCGTTTCTTTGTGGAGAGGACGGGAAAACCCGATTGTGACTGCCTATGCACATCACAAAAAAATTTTCTTAAATGGACAAGAAATAACCGATACTTCATTGTTAATAGAAAAAAATATTTCTATTAGAAATCATTTGTTTGAAATATGCGACCATCAAGGCAATCGTCTTGTTGATGCACAAAAACAACCTCGTCCATTTAAATCACAATAGCCAGCATAAGCAAATGTAGGCAGCCTGAAAAGAAATTTGAATAAACAATCATTGAATAAATAACAAAAAAGGCAGCCTGAAAATTTATATTCCCAAGAAACCGCATAATTGCGACTGGGCGCGGTAAAGCGTTCCAAGCCCTGATTGTGGTTGCCCCTGTCGCTGGCGCGGGCAACGCGGTCAGACGTACCCGTTAAATTCAAACCGCGCAAGGTGTCCCAACTGTGGTATAGTCAGTTAAAATAAGAATAGGACACTAACGTATCAGTAAAATGCCTTCCACTAGGTAAAATGGCTCGCATATATCTCTTGATGTTTGCCCATGTCCGTTCTATGGGATTAAGCTCTGGTGAATAAGGTGCAAGCGGCAAGATTTTATGCCCCCATTTGTGCGCCATTTCACGCAAAATACCCATACGATGAAATCGTGCATTATCCAAAATAATGACAGATTTTTTATTTAAAATAGGCAATAAACATTGCTCAAACCATGTTTCAAAAAAAGCACTGGTCATTGTGTTTTGATAAATCATAGGGGCAATCAGTTTGTTGCCGACTTGTGCGGCAACAAGCGATAAGCGTTGGTACTTTTTACCACTGATTTGGGCTTTGATGACCTGCCCCTTTGGGCTACGCGCATAAGGACGAAATAAGTAAGTATCAAATCCCGTTTCATCCAAATAAACACGCTGATAGTCAAAAAATTCAGCCAGTTGATTTAAATAATCTTTTACTTTATTTGGGTCTTGTTCTTTGTATGTGGTGGTCTTTTTTTACGCGTGATACCCATTCTTTTGAGTGCATAAAAAATGGCTGATTTTGAACAATTAAAATGTTCAGCTATTTCATGCAAATAAGCATCAGGGTGTTGTTGTATATGTTCAGCCAATTTTTGGCTGTTCAATTTATTGGCATTTTGCCCCTTTACTTGATGATTTAAGCTGCCTGTTTGCGCTTTCAAGCGTATCCATAGGTAAAGCGTATTTCTGGATATTTGGTAAGCTTGGGCGACTTTACTGATATTTTTGCATTGTTCATAATAGCTTAATGCTTTATTTCGCAGTTCTGTTGAATGTGCCATTTTTTAATCCTAAAAATTAGGGTATTGTACTATTTTATTTTGAATTGACTATATTTGCGATTGGTTAGATTGTACACACCAGCGCGTAAAGTCAAATTTTTCACAGGACGATAATAGCAAACGTAGGTCGGCTCTCCGAGCCGACATCTCCATCTATCTCTTAAATTTTGTGAATGTCAACTTGGAAAGCCGACCTACTCATTTTTGCCATCGTGTCAAATATTTTCAGGCTGCCTGAAACGCTTTCACAAACATTTCAGGCAGCCTGAATTTTTATTTCACGACAAGGAATTATAGTCAATTCAAAATAAAATAGTACAATACCCTAATTTTTAGGATTAAAAAATGGCACATTCAACAGAACTGCGAAATAAAGCATTAAGCTATTATGAACAATGCAAAAATATCAGTAAAGTCGCCCAAGCTTACCAAATATCCAGAAATACGCTTTACCTATGGATACGCTTGAAAGCGCAAACAGGCAGCTTAAATCATCAAGTAAAGGGGCAAAATGCCAATAAATTGAACAGCCAAAAATTGGCTGAACATATACAACAACACCCTGATGCTTATTTGCATGAAATAGCTGAACATTTTAATTGTTCAAAATCAGCCATTTTTTATGCACTCAAAAGAATGGGTATCACGCGTAAAAAAAGACCACCACATACAAAGAACAAGACCCAAATAAAGTAAAAGATTATTTAAATCAACTGGCTGAATTTTTTGACTATCAGCGTGTTTATTTGGATGAAACGGGATTTGATACTTACTTATTTCGTCCTTATGCGCGTAGCCCAAAGGGGCAGGTCATCAAAGCCCAAATCAGTGGTAAAAAGTACCAACGCTTATCGCTTGTTGCCGCACAAGTCGGCAACAAACTGATTGCCCCTATGATTTATCAAAACACAATGACCAGTGCTTTTTTTGAAACATGGTTTGAGCAATGTTTATTGCCTATTTTAAATAAAAAATCTGTCATTATTTTGGATAATGCACGATTTCATCGTATGGGTATTTTGCGTGAAATGGCGCACAAATGGGGGCATAAAATCTTGCCGCTTGCACCTTATTCACCAGAGCTTAATCCCATAGAACGGACATGGGCAAACATCAAGAGATATATGCGAGCCATTTTACCTAGTGGAAGGCATTTTACTGATACGTTAGTGTCCTATTCTTATTTTAACTGACTATAACCTTTACGCTCTTTGGTAACCGCTTCGGCGATATGTGGTGGCGCTTCCGCATATTTGTGGAATTCCATAGAGTAAGTCGCACGACCTTGTGTGGCAGAGCGCAAGTCGGTTGAGTAACCGAACATTTCTGCCAAAGGCACTTCTGCGCGAACTTTCTTACCACCAATGCCGTCATCGTCCATACCCAACACGATACCACGGCGGCGGTTCAGGTCGCCCATCACATCGCCCATGTAGTCTTCGGGGGTTTCCACTTCAACAGCCATAATGGGTTCCAACAACACAGGAGATGCTTTACGCATACCCTCTTTGAACGCCATAGATGCCGCCAACTCAAACGCCAACTGCGAAGAGTCCACATCGTGATACGAACCGAAAATCAAACGAACACGCACGTCCACCACAGGGTAGCCCGCCACGATACCGTTGCTCAAAGTGTCTTGAATGCCTTTGTCGCAAGAAGGAATGAATTCGCGTGGAATCACACCACCTTTGATTTCGTCAATAAATTCATAACCTTTGCCACCGGGTTCCATGGGTTCCATTTTGATGACAACGTGTCCGTATTGACCTTTACCACCTGATTGTTTAACGTGTTTGGCTTCGGATTCCACTTCTTTGCGAATGGTTTCGCGGTATGCCACTTGTGGCGCACCCACGTTGGCTTCTACGCCAAATTCGCGTTTCATGCGATCCACGATGATTTCCAAGTGCAACTCGCCCATACCCGAAATAATGGTTTGACCCGATTCTTCATCGGTACGCACGCGGAAAGAGGGGTCTTCTTTTGCCAAACGGTTCAAAGCGATACCCATTTTTTCTTGGTCGGCTTTGGTTTTTGGCTCAACGGCAACGTGAATCACAGGCTCTGGGAATTCCATGCGTTCCAAGATGATGGGTGCTTTGTCATCACACAAGGTTTCGCCTGTGGTAACGTCTTTCAAACCGATTGCGGCTGCGATGTCGCCTGCGCGTACTTCTTCAATTTCAGTGCGATCTGCGGCTGTCATTTGTACCAAGCGACCAATGCGTTCGCGTGTGCCTTTTACGGAGTTCACAACGGTGTCGCCTGATTTCAACACGCCAGAGTAAACGCGGATAAAGGTCAAGTTACCCACATATTTGTCGTTCAACATTTTGAATGCCAAAGCGGAGAAAGGTGCTTCATCGCTGGCTTCACGGCTGTCGGCTGCATCGGTTTCAGGGTTCACGCCTTGTACAGGTGGAATGTCGGTAGGTGCGGGCAAGAATTGCACCACACCGTCCAACATGCGTTGTACACCTTTGTTTTTGAAAGCTGAACCACAGAACATGGGTTGAATTTCGCCAGCCAAAGTGCGTTGGCGCAAAGCCGCGATGATTTCGTCTTCGCTCAACTCTTCGCCGCCCAAGTATTTGTCCATCAACTCTTCGTTGGCTTCGGCTGCGGCTTCAATCATGTTTTGACGCCATTCTTCGGCAGTTGCCACCAAATCGGCTGGAATGTCGCCATATTCAAAGGTTACGCCTTTGTCTTCTTCATTCCAAATGATGGATTTCATGTTCAACAAATCAATCACGCCTTCAAAGCCGTCTTCTGCGCCCACAGGAATCACAACAGGCACAGGGTTGGCACGCAAGCGCGTACGCATTTGTTCTACCACGCGGAAGAAGTTGGCACCTTGACGGTCCATTTTGTTCACAAATGCCAAACGTGGCACTTTGTATTTGTTGGCTTGACGCCATACGGTTTCAGACTGGGGTTGTACACCACCTACCGCGCAATAAACCATTACTGCACCGTCCAAAACGCGCATAGAACGTTCTACCTCTACGGTAAAGTCCACGTGTCCGGGGGTGTCAATGATGTTGAAACGGTGTTCTTTAAACTGTTTTGCCATACCAGACCAGTAGGAGGTAACAGCAGCAGAGGTAATGGTGATACCGCGCTCTTGTTCTTGTTCCATGTAGTCGGTGGTGGCTGCGCCATCATGCACTTCGCCCAATTTGTGGGTCAAACCGGTGTAGAACAAAATGCGTTCTGTGGTGGTGGTTTTACCCGCGTCAATGTGGGCAGAAATACCGATATTGCGGTACAAGCTAATAGGGGTTTTGCGAGCCATTTTAATGTCCTCTCAAAATTAGAAACGGAAATGAGAGAAGGCTTTGTTGGCTTCTGCCATGCGATGCACTTCTTCGCGTTTTTTCATTGCGCCGCCACGACCTTCGGCAGCGTCAATCAATTCGCCAGCCAAACGCAAATCCATGGATTTTTCGCCACGTTTGCGAGCGGCATCACGCACCCAGCGCATTGCCAACGCCAAACGGCGAGAAGGACGAACTTCAACAGGAACTTGGTAGTTGGCACCACCTACACGGCGGCTTTTCACTTCCACGATGGGTTTGGCGTTGGCGATGGCTTCGTTAAATACTTCAATGGCTTCTTTGCCTTGCACTTTTTTGGCAATGTGTTCCAACGCGCCGTATACGATGCGTTCTGCAACGGCTTTTTTGCCGTCAATCATCAATACGTTCATGAATTTGGTCAATTCAACGCTGCCGAATTTTGGGTCAGGCAACACGTCGCGTTTGGGGACTTCTCTGCGTCTTGGCATTTTAAATTCCTAATCTATTCAGTTGGGGCATTCCCATGATGATTTATGTTTGAAATAAGGGAAATCATCACTTACTCGGCTGTTTCAGGCAGCCGACGTGCCAGTTTTATTTAAAAAATCAGTTTAATAAACTTACAATCAGTTTATTATTTTTTAGGACGTTTCGCGCCGTATTTAGAACGCGCTTGTTTACGGTCTTTCACGCCTGCGGTATCCAAAGAACCGCGTACGGTGTGGTAACGTACACCTGGCAAGTCTTTTACACGACCACCGCGAATCAATACCACGCTGTGTTCTTGCAAGTTATGACCTTCACCGCCGATGTATGAAATCACTTCAAAACCGTTGGTCAAACGCACTTTACATACTTTACGCAAAGCGGAGTTTGGTTTTTTAGGGGTTGTGGTGTACACGCGGGTGCAAACGCCACGTTTTTGTGGGCAGGCTTCCAGCGCAGGTACTTTGTTCACATAAACGGGTTTTTGACGACCCTTGCGAACCAATTGGTTAATAGTAGGCATATTTCATTCCTGTTGAAAATGTTTAAGTCAAACAAACTTGCCAGCAATTTGCCAGCAATTTGCCAGCAAGCCTTTCATTATCGCTTGTTAAACATGGATTTGTCAATAAGTTTGTGATATTGGTGGATTTTTGTGGGTTTCAGGCTGCCTGAAAAATCAAGCTGCCTGAAAACCCCAAATTTTGGTTTTCAGGCAGCTTGGCTTGTTGAGGCATAACCTTTTTCAGGCTGCCTGAACGTTTTTACACTTCATCGCTGCTGACAACATCATCGCCCAAATCGGTGTTGATGCGCTGTGCGGCAGCCCAGCTTGCGCGGCGTGAACGGTGGTAGCTCAAACCCGTACCTGCTGGAATCAAGCGACCCACAATCACGTTTTCTTTCAAACCGCGCAAATCGTCTTTTTTGCCCATAATCGCTGCTTCGGTCAAAACGCGCGTGGTTTCTTGGAACGATGCGGCTGAAATGAAGCTGTCTGTGCTCAAAGACGCTTTGGTAATGCCCAACAACACGTTTTCAAAACGCGCAGGCTCTTTGCCTTCGGCAAGGGCTTGTTCGTTGGCAATCATCACATCGGCGCGTTCCACCTGTTCGCCTGTGATGAAATGGGTGTCGCCAGCGTCAATGATGTTCACACGGCGCAACATTTGGCGAATAATCACTTCAATGTGTTTATCGGAAATTTTCACGCCTTGCAAACGGTACACTTCTTGTACTTCTTGCACAATGTAGCGCGTCAATTCTTCAATGCCTTTCAAACGCAAAATGTCGTGTGGGTCCACCGAGCCATCTACAATGGTTTCGCCGCGATTGACGATTTGACCATCGTGAGCCAAAACCTGTTTTTCTTTGGAAATCAAGGTTTCATAAGCCACACCGTCCAAATCGGTAATCACAAGACGTTGTTTGCCTTTGGTTTCTTTACCAAACGATACCGTACCTGTGATTTCAGCCAGCATACCTGCGTCTTTTGGCACACGCGCCTCAAACAATTCAGCTACGCGCGGCAAACCACCCGTAATGTCGCGGGTTTTGGAAGATGCCTGTGGCACACGCGCCAACACTTCGCCTTTGCCCACTTCTTGACCATCGCGCACTTGGATAATCGCACCCACTTGGAACGCAATGGACACATCGGTTTCCGTACCAGGGATTTTGACGGTTTCGCCATTTTCGTCCAACAATTTCACGGTGGGGCGCAACAATTTGCTGGTGCTGCTGCGGCGTTTGCCGTCAATCACAACCATGGTGCTCAAACCCGTGTTTTCATCGGTTTGGCGCGTTACGGTAACACCGTCTTCCACGTTTTCCAACTGTACGCGACCTGCGTATTCGGTAATCACAGGGCTGGTATGTGGGTCCCAAGTTGCCAAAGCCGTGCCTGCTTTCAACTCTTCGCCGTCTTTCACCGCCAAGGTTGAGCCGTAGGGGATTTTGTGCAAT
This sequence comes from Alysiella filiformis, assembly GCF_014054525.1. NCBI lineage: Bacteria > Pseudomonadati > Pseudomonadota > Betaproteobacteria > Neisseriales > Neisseriaceae > Alysiella > Alysiella filiformis. The sequence goes on along the minus strand of NZ_CP059564.1, from coordinate 549,031 downwards.
TCGCGCTCACGACCTGCGCTGTCCAAAATCATGATTTCAGACGAGCGACCAATCACAATCAATTCGCCTTTATTATTGGCGATGTAACGCATTTGTCCGCCAAAACGCACCGTACCGTTGGATTTGGCTTCCACTTGGCTGGCTGCTGCCGCACGCGATGCCGCACCACCGATGTGGAACGTACGCATCGTCAACTGTGTACCAGGTTCGCCGATGGATTGGGCGGCAATCACGCCCACGGCTTCGCCCGCATTGACCAATTTACCGCGTGCCAAGTCGCGACCATAACATTTGGCACACAAACCGTAGCGGGTTTCACAAGTAATGGGGGTACGGACTTTCACTTCGTCCACACCTGAATTGTCAATCAAATCAACCAGTTTTTCATCAAGCAAAGTGCCTGCTTCAATCAAAGTGCTGCCTGAACTGGGGTCAATCACATCGGCGGCGGTTACACGACCCAAAATGCGGTCGCGCAATGGTTCAATGATGTCGCCACCCTGCACCACGGCTTTCATGGAGAAACCTTCGCTGGTACCGCAATCGTCTTCCACCACCACCAAGTCTTGGGTAACGTCCACCAAACGGCGGGTTAAGTAACCCGAGTTGGCGGTTTTCAATGCCGTATCTGCCAAGCCTTTACGCGCACCGTGGGTCGCAATAAAGTATTGCAATACGGTCAAACCTTCGCGGAAGTTGGCGGTAATGGGCGTTTCAATGATGGAGCCGTCTGGTTTTGCCATCAAACCGCGCATACCCGACAACTGCTTGATTTGCGTTGCCGAACCACGCGCACCCGAATCCGCCATCATGTAAATGGAGTTGAACGATTCCTCCATCAAAGGTTTACCATTTTCGTCCAAATAGGGCTGATTGTTTTCGTCCAGCACCTCATCTTTGGACAAATTGTCCATCATGGCTTTGGCGATTTTATCGCCTGCTGAACCCCAAATGTCCACCACTTTGTTGTAGCGTTCGCCATTGGTTACCAAACCTTGGTGGTATTGGTCTTCAATTTCTTTCACTTCGGCTTGGGCTTCAGCCAGCAATGCGGGTTTTTCTTTGGGGATTTCCATGTCGTCCACGCAAATGGAAATGCCGCCTTTTGCCGCCAATGCAAAGCCCGTGTACATCAGGTGGTCGGCAAAAATCACGGTGTCGCGCAAACCGCACAAGCGGAACGATGCGTTAATCAGCTTGGAAATTTCTTTCTTTTTCAAAGCCTTGTTCACATATTCAAATGGCAAGCCTTTGGGCAAAATTTCAGACAGCAACGCGCGACCCACCGTGGTTTCGTAGCGATTCAACACGGGTTCAAATTCGCCTGCATCGTTTTTAATCCATTCGCGCAAACGCACGGTGATTTTCGTACCCAATTTCACTTGTTTGGTGTGATAGGCGCGATGCACTTCTTTCACATCGGCAAACAACATGCCTTCGCCTTGGGCTTTTTCTTTGGCGCGGGTCATGTAATACAAGCCCAACACGATGTCTTGCGATGGCACGATAATCGGTTCGCCATTGGCTGGTGCCAACACGTTGTTGGAAGCCAACATCAAAGTACGCGCTTCCATTTGCGCTTCCAAGCTCAATGGAACGTGTACCGCCATTTGGTCGCCGTCAAAGTCCGCGTTGAATGCGGCACACACCAATGGGTGCAACTGAATGGCTTTGCCTTCAATCAAAATTGGCTCAAACGCTTGAATGCCCAAACGGTGCAAGGTTGGCGCACGGTTCAACAGAATTGGGTGTTCGCGAATCACTTCTTCCAAAATGTCCCAAACTTCTGGCACTTCTTGTTCTACCAATTTTTTGGCTGCCTTAACGGTGGTGGCGAGCTCGCGTTTTTCCAATTTGTGGAAAATAAAGGGTTTGAACAATTCCAACGCCATTTTTTTCGGCAAACCGCATTGGTGCAAACGCAAGTATGGTCCCACCGTAATCACGGAACGACCTGAATAGTCCACACGTTTACCCAACAGGTTTTGGCGGAAACGACCGCTCTTACCTTTAATCATGTCTGACAAGGATTTGAGTGGGCGTTTGTTTGCGCCTGTCATGGCTTTGCCACGGCGACCGTTGTCCAGCAAGCTGTCTACGGCTTCTTGCAACATGCGTTTTTCGTTGCGAACGATGATGTCGGGCGCGCGCAATTCCAACAGGCGTTTCAAACGGTTGTTGCGGTTAATCACGCGGCGATACAAATCGTTCAAATCGGAAGTGGCAAAGCGTCCGCCGTCCAATGGCACGAGTGGGCGCAAATCGGGCGGCAATACAGGCAGCACGTCCATAATCATCCATTCCAATTTCATGCCTGAACGTTGGAAGGCTTCCAAAATTTTCAGGCGTTTGGCGATTTTTTTGATTTTGGTGTCGGAGCTGGTGGATTGCAATTCTTCGCGCAGCATTTCAATTTCGCGCTCAATGTCCAGAGTGCGGAGCAATTCGCGTATGCCTTCGGCACCCATGTGCGCGTCAAATTCTTCGCCAAATTCTTCCAATTTGGTGTAGTAATCTTCTTCGCTCAACAGTTGGCGGCGTTGCAGGCTGGTCAAACCAGGGTCGGTTACGACAAAGGCTTCAAAATACAACACGCGCTCAATGTCGCGCAAAGTCATGTCCAGCACCATGCCCAAGCGTGATGGCAGCGATTTCAAAAACCAAATGTGGGCAACGGGCGCAGCCAATTCAATATGACCCATGCGTTCGCGGCGCACTTTGGTCAGGGTTACTTCCACGCCGCATTTTTCGCAGGTTACACCTTTGAATTTCAAGCGTTTGTATTTGCCACACAAGCACTCGTAGTCTTTAACGGGTCCGAAGATTTTGGCGCAAAACAAGCCATCGCGTTCGGGCTTGAAGGTGCGGTAGTTAATCGTTTCGGGTTTTTTCACTTCGCCATACGACCACGAGCGAATCGTGTCGGGCGATGCGATGCCGATTTTAATGGCATCAAATTCTTCTGAACCTGCTTGTTGCAGGGGGGCGAATAAATCGGTTAAGTTCATTATTTACTGCTCCTGTTTTTAAGGGCGATTTTTTTGAATTTTTTGGTGGATATTGTTTTCAGGCTGCCTGAAAACTTTGGATTTGCCTGCCATCTGCCCCCTCCCCTGCTTGCGGGGGAGGGTTGGGGTGGGGGTGGTGCGTTGGGGCAAAGTCAATTTACTTCACTTCCACCGTTTTGCCCCCACCCTAACCCTCCCCCGCAAGCAGGGGAGGGAACAGGTTTCTGGCACATTTTATGTTTTCAGGCTGCCTGAAAGCAGATTGCTTAATTCTGCTCCAAATCAATATCCAAGCCCAGCGAACGGATTTCTTTCACAATCACATTAAACGACTCGGGCATGCCCGCATCAATTTTGTGTTCGCCTTTGACGATGTTTTCGTACATTTTGGTGCGACCTGTTACGTCATCGGATTTCACCGTCAGCATTTCTTGCAAGGTGTATGCCGCGCCATAAGCCTCCAACGCCCACACCTCCATCTCACCGAAACGCTGACCACCAAATTGCGCTTTACCGCCCAATGGCTGTTGCGTTACCAAGCTGTATGGACCTGTTGAACGTGCGTGCATTTTCTCATCAACCAAGTGGTGCAGTTTCAGATAGTGCATCACACCCACCGTTACAGGGCGGTCAAACGCTTCGCCCGAACGTCCATCGTACAAAGTAATTTGGGTTTTGGTTTTATTAAAGCCCAATTTTTGTACTTCGGGGTCTTCGCTTGGGTATGCCAAATCCAGCATGTCGTAAATTTCTTGCTCTTTCGCACCGTCAAACACAGGGGAGGCAAAAGTCGCACCGCGTTTCAGGTTTTCAGCCAGCGTGATGATTTCATCGTCATTCAGGCTGTCCAAATCTTCTTGTTTGCCGCTACCGTTGTAGAGTTTTTCCAAGAATGCGCGGATTTCGCCCACTTTGCGCTGTTCAGCCAGCATTTTGTCAATGCGCTGACCAATGCCTTTTGCCGCCCAACCCAAATGCACTTCCAAAATCTGACCGATGTTCATGCGCGAGGGTACGCCCAAGGGGTTCAACACGATGTCCACCGTGCGACCGTCTGCCATATAGGGCATGTCTTCCACTGGCAAAATGCGCGACACCACGCCTTTGTTACCGTGGCGACCCGCCATTTTGTCGCCTGCCTGCAAGCGGCGTTTGATGGCGATGAACACTTTCACCATTTTTTGCACACCTGGGGGCAACTCATCGCCTTGGGTCATTTTTTTCTTTTTGACTTCGTAGAGTGCTTCGGCTTCTTCGCGTTTTTGTTGCAAAGACAATTTAATCAATTCAAGCTGTTTGGCAATGTCTTCGTCTGCCATGCGAATGTCAAACCAATCATGACGAGACGGCAAACCGCGCAAATATTCGGTGCTGATGGCGGTGCCTTTTGCCAATTTCATTGGGCCACCGTTTGCAGGCTGCCCCACAATCATGCGTTCAATGCGGTCAAATGCGTCATTGTCAAAAATGCGGATTTGGTCGTTCAAATCTTGGCGATAGCGTTTCAATTCCGCGTCAATAATGGACTGGGCACGTTTGTCGCGGGTAATGCCTTCGCGTGTGAATACTTGCACGTCAATCACCGTGCCGCTCATGCCTGTGGGCATACGCAAAGACGTGTCTTTCACATCAGACGCTTTTTCGCCAAAAATCGCGCGGAGCAGTTTTTCTTCTGGGGTCAGTTGCGTTTCGCCTTTGGGGGTAACTTTGCCGACCAACACATCGCCTGCTTCCACTTCTGCACCGATGTACACAATGCCCGACTCGTCCAAGCGGTTTTGCATTTTTTCAGACAGGTTGGGAATGTCGCGTGTGATGTCTTCCGCGCCCAATTTGGTATCACGCGCCACCACGTTCAATTCTTCAATGTGAATGGAGGTGTAGCGGTCGTCCGCAGCCACTTTTTCGCTAATCAAAATGGAGTCTTCGTAGTTGTAGCCGTTCCAAGGCATGAAGGCGATGGTCATGTTTTGACCCAAAGCCAATTCGCCCAAATCGGTGGACGCGCCATCGGCAATCAAATCGCCTTTTTGCAACACATCGCCAGCCTTAACCGCAGGGCGTTGGTTGATGTTGGTGGACTGGTTGGAGCGCGTGAATTTCACCAAATTGTAAATGTCCACACCGCCTTGTTCGGCTGTGGCTTCTTCATCGTGTACGCGCACCACAATGCGGTTTGCGTCCACATATTCCACCACGCCGCCGCGTCTTGCTACGATGGCGGTTGCGCTGTCCACGGCTACGGCGCGTTCAATGCCTGTGCCGACCATCGGTTTTTCGGCGCGCAAACATGGCACGGCTTGACGTTGCATGTTGGCACCCATCAAAGCGCGGTTCGCGTCATCGTGTTCCAAGAAGGGAATCAGCGATGCGGCTACCGATACCACTTGACCTGTTGCCACGTCCATGTATTGAACGCGGTCGGGGGTTGCCAAGATGGTTTCGCCTTTTTCGCGGCAAACCACCAATTCATCTTTCAGGCAGCCTGAATCGTCCAATTCCGAGTTGGCTTGGGCAATCACATAGCGACCTTCTTCAATGGCAGACAAATAATCAATTTCATCGGTAACTTTGCCGTCCACCACGCGGCGGTAGGGCGTTTCCAAGAAACCGTAATCGTTGGTACGCGCATACACCGACAATGAGTTAATCAAGCCGATGTTGGGGCCTTCGGGCGTTTCAATCGGACAAACGCGACCGTAGTGGGTGGGGTGTACGTCTCGCACCTCAAAGCCAGCGCGTTCGCGGGTCAAACCACCTGGGCCCAAAGCCGAAACGCGGCGTTTGTGCGTGATTTCAGACAAGGGATTGGTTTGGTCCATAAATTGCGACAATTGGCTTGAACCAAAAAATTCCTTAATCGCGGCAGATACGGGTTTCGCGTTAATCAAATCGGTGGGCATCAAGCCTTCGCTTTCCGCTTGGTTCAAACGCTCTTTCACGGCACGTTCTACACGCGCCAAACCGCTACGGAATTGATTTTCCACCAATTCGCCCACAGAACGCACGCGGCGATTGCCCAAGTGGTCAATGTCGTCCACTTCGCCATGACCGTTACGCAGTTCCACCAAAGTGGCAATCGTAACCACAATATCGGGAATGCTCAAAACGTGCAATTTCGCTTCCGCCTCACCCACGCCTTCAAAAGTTTGGTTCAGCAAACGACCGTACCAGTTGTTTTCTTGTGCAGGCAGCAATTTTTGTTGATAAGTGCGCGTGTTGAATTTCATGCGACCCACACGCGACAAATCGTAGCTTTCCTCTTGGAAGAACAAACGGTTGAACAAGGCTTCCACCGCCTCATCGGTTGGCGGTTCACCAGGGCGCATCATGCGGTAAATCGCAATGCGGGCAGCCTGTTGGTCGCGCGTGTCATCGGTACGCAAAGTGGCAGAAATGTAGTTGCCCGAATCCGTGTCATTGGTAAACAAAGTTTGGATTTCTTGCACGCCATTGATGTCCAGTTGCGCCAACAATTCTTCTGTGATTTCGCTGTTTGCCGCCGCAATCACTTCGCCCGTGTCAGGCACAATGATGTCGCTTGCCACCGTTTTGCCAATCAAATGTTCCACATCAATGGTCAAACGTTTTAAGCCAGCCTTTTGGATTTCGCGCACCACTTTACCGTTGATTTGTTTGCCAGTCGCCACCAACACATTGCCCTGCTCGTCCACAATGTCAAATTTGGCGGTTTCGCCACGCAAACGTTCAATTACCAAATCGGTTTGTACGCCATTTTTGCCCAAATAATAGGTTTCGCGGTCGTAAAACATGTCCAACATTTGCGCGTCGCTGTAACCCAAAGCACGGAGCAAAATGGTAATCGGCATTTTGCGGCGGCGGTCAATGCGGAAATAGAGCAAATCTTTCGGGTCAAACTCAAAATCCAACCACGAGCCACGATAAGGAATAATTCGCGCCGAAAACAACAATTTACCCGAAGCATGGGTTTTGCCACGGTCGTGTTCAAAAAACACACCTGGTGAGCGATGTAATTGCGACACAATCACACGTTCCGTACCGTTAATCACAAACGAACCGCTTGGTGTCATGAGCGGAATTTCGCCCATATACACTTCATTTTCGCGGATTTCCTTAATCGTTTTGCTTTCTGCCGAAGCCTCTTTATCGTAAATTTTCAAGCGGATACGCGCACGCAAAGGCGCAGCATAAGTGATGCCGCGCAGTTGGCATTCAGGAATATCAAACAAAGGTTCGCCCAAAACATAATGCACAAAATCCAATTCCGCGTAGCCATTGTTGCTCAAAATCGGGAAAATGGACGTGAAGGCAGCCTGCAAACCCTCATCAGGCAAACGTTGGTCAAAAGAACGACCGCGTTGCAAAAATTTCTCATAAGAGTCAAGCTGGGTGGTCAAAAGATAAGGCACATCTAAAATCGTTTCGCGTTTGGCAAAACTTTTGCGAATACGCTTTTTCTCGGTAAAGGTGTAACTCATTGCAGATACTCCAAAAATGGGCGACTGTTTTTAAAAATGGAAAAGTGCCAAAATCCGTTTCAGGCAGCCTGAAAACAGAAAGCAATCACTTTGATTCAAAATAGAAATAGAGATTTCAGGCAGCCTGAATCACATCAAGCCGTCAAATTTAATGCAAATTAACAAAAATTTTCTCAAATTTAACAATCAAATGGTAAATTCTTGTAAATTTACACTTTTTTCAAAACGTAAAGCGCAAACAAGGCTGGTGGTTATAACACCACCAGCCCCATTTGTCAAATTGTTTGGAAAGCGATTATTTAACTTCCACTTTCGCGCCAGCTTCTTCCAATTGTTTTTTAATGTCGTCAGCTTCAGCTTGAGATACTGCTTCTTTCAAAGTTTTGGGTGCGCCATCAACCAAGTCTTTGGCTTCTTTCAAGCCCAAGCCAGTGATGGTACGAACCACTTTAATCACGCCAACTTTGTTGTCGCCAGCAGAAGCCAAAATCACGTCAAATTCGGTTTTTTCTTCAGCAGCAGCACCGCCAGCAGCAGGACCAGCAGCCACAGCAACCGCAGCAGCAGAAACGCCAAATTTTTCTTCAAACGCTTTAACCAACTCGTTCAATTCCATAACGGTCAAGTTGCTTACCGCTTCCAAAATGTCTTCTTTAGTAATAGCCATGCTATTGAACTCCTAAAAATATTGAATAATAAAAAAATTTAATGAATTAAAACAAAATCACAGAAAGGGCGTAAATTAAGCCGCTTCGCTTTCTTTTTTCTCTGCCAAAGCCGCCAAGCCACGTGCAAAGCCAGAAACAGGCGCTTGCATAACGAACAGCAATTTGGACAGCAATTCTTCGCGGCTTGGAATAGAAGCCAACTCAGTTACCTGAGCCACATTCAACACTTCGCCGTTGTAAGAACCAGCTTTTAAAACGATTTTGTCATCTTTTTTCGCGAATTGGTGCAGCACTTTTGCGGCGGCTACGGCATCTTCTGATGCAGCGTAAACCAATGGACCAACCATTTGGTCAGCCAAACCAGCAAAAGAAGTTCCTTCAACCGCACGGCGCGCCAATGTGTTTTTCAGAACGCGCAAGTAAACGCCTTCTTTACGCGCATTGGCACGGAGTTCAGTCATGCTGGCAACACTGATACCGCGATATTCAGCAATCACCATAGTTTGCGCATTGGCAATGCCTGCGCTGATTTCTTCTACGGTTGCTTTCTTGGTTTCAATATTGAGACTCAAGGTCTACCTCCCACTGTTTAAATTCAGGCTAACCAACATGATTAGCCCACCAGCGCGGCAACCTGATTTTAAAGACACTTTGCAAGCGATATTCAAAACATCAACCCGCAAAAACTTTTTTCAGGACTACCGTCTGCGTAGGGTTTGAATGATTAAAACTTGCGTTCCCTACGGTCTTGGACATCTACTTAATATTTTAAGTAGCCCCATTTTCAGGCTGCCTGAAAACACATTTTGCCATTTTCAGGCTGCCTGAAAGATTTTTTAAAGATTATTTAGCAGAAACGCTAGATACATCTACGCGCACACCCAAGCCCATGGTGCTGGATACGGCGATTTTTTTCAAGTATTGACCTTTGGCAGCAGCAGGTTTGGCTTTTACCAAAGCGTCCAACAAAGCGTCAAAGTTTTCTTTCAAATCGGCTTCGGCAAAAGATGCGCGACCGATGGTGGCGTGAATGATACCTGCTTTGTCGGTGCGGTATTGCACTTGACCTGCTTTCGCGTTTTTCACTGCTTCGGCAACATTAGGCGTTACGGTACCCACTTTTGGGTTTGGCATCAAGCCACGAGGACCCAAAATCGTACCCAACTGACCCACGATGCGCATCGCGTCAGGAGACGCAATCACCACATCAAAGTCCATATTGCCTTTTTTGATTTCTTCTGCCAAATCTTCAAAGCCCACGATGTCTGCGCCTGCTGCTTTTGCGGCTTCGGCGTTGGCACCTTGTGTGAACACGGCTACGCGCGTGGTTTTACCTGTGCCTTTTGGCAACACAACGGAACCGCGAATCACTTGGTCAGATTTACGAGGGTCAACGCCTAAGTTGAAAGACACATCTACTGATTCGTCAAATTTGGCGGTTGCGGCTTTTTTCACCAAAGCAATGGCTTCATCAATTGCATACAATTTGTTGGCTTCAACAGAAGCGCGCAATGCTTTCAAACGTTTAGAAATTTTTGCCATGTTACACACCCTCCGTATTCAAGCCCATAGAACGCGCTGAACCAGCAATGGTGCGTACCGCAGCGTCCAAATCAGCAGCCGTCAAATCAGGGTTTTTGGTTTTGGCAATTTCTTCCAACTGGGCGCGTGTTACCGTGCCAACTTTGTTGGTCAAAGAATTGGAACTGCCTTTTTGAATGCCTGCTGCTTTTTTCAACAACACAGATGCAGGTGGCGTTTTCAATACAAAAGTGAAAGACTTATCTGCATAAGCGGTAATCACAACGGGCGTTGGCAAACCAGGTTCCAAACCTTGTGTTGCCGCGTTGAACGCTTTACAAAATTCCATGATGTTCAAACCACGCTGACCCAAAGCAGGACCAACAGGTGGCGAAGGATTGGCTTTACCTGCAGGAATTTGCAGTTTGATGTAGCCGATGACTTTTTTTGCCATGTGTATAAACTCCAAAAAACGGGTATGACGCAGAAAATCTGCTCCCCAAAAATTAAGCTAATCATTTTAGCTTGTTTTTTTAATTTTGACAAGGGCTTTGCTTGTTCAGGCTGCCTGAAAAACGTTTAGGGCAATTTTTGAATATCGGGATAAGCGATTTTGACCCATTTTTTATAGCGGTCTTGCCATGTGATATAAGACCATTTGCCATTGTCTTTCACACCAAACATTTTGCCTTCAACCGCTACGCCGTCCATTGTGGTGGTCGTGGGAATGAAAACGTAATCGCGTTTTGTTTTGGATTGGTACACTTTGATTTTTGCCAAATTCGCACGAAACTGAACATCCGTTCCCGACATGCCACTTGCCATGCCCGCCAACAATGCTTTGGTGTCCGCCAAATTCATGCCCAATGATTTTGCCATTTGTTTCAAAATCGGCTCGGGCATCATGTCCACAAAAACCTGACCATTTTGTTTTTTCATGGCATCGTGCATTTTGGCGATGTCTTGTTGAATGACTTGTTCATCATTTTTATCATACGCCAACACGGGCGCAGACAACAGCAAAGTCATCATACCAAGCAATAAGGCATTTTGATGCAACACTTTCATTTTCATTACCCTTTCCAAATATTTCAGGCAGCCTGAACATTAAATCACTTTTTCTACTTGATTAAATTCAAGCTCAACAGGCGTTTCACGTCCGAAAATTTGTACGGTAACACGCAATTTATTGCGTTCATAATCAACGTGTTCAACAACCCCATCAAAGCCTTCAAATGGACCTTCATTCACACGAACTTGCTGACCCACATCAAATTCCACACGCGGTTTGGGTTTTTTGGTGCTGCCTGTATCGCTGCTGTTGCCCACTTGCGCCATCATCGCTTCCACTTCGCGCTGGGTAATCGGCAAAGGACGGTGCAAAGTACCACCCACAAAACCATTTACACGCGGCGTACTTTTTACCAAATGCCACGAGCTGTCGGTCATTTCCATTTCCACCAACACATAACCAGGGAAAAATTTGCGTTCAGACAGGGTTTTGCGACCATTTTTGATGTCCACCACTTCTTCAACAGGCACCAAAATTTGACCGAAATAATCTTCCATTTCTTCACGCGCAATGCGTTCTTTCAATGTTTTTTGAACATTTTTTTCAAAGCCCGAATAGGCTTGCACCACATACCAACGTTTGGCCATATTCTATCCCCTTTATTTCACTAAAATAAAATTAAACAGCAAAGAAATCACACTATCCACGCCATAAATGAAAAACGCAAATACCGCAACAAACACCATAACAAAACCCGTAATGCGAATGGCATCGGGACGTTTGGGCCAAACCACTTTTTTAAATTCGGCGGTGGATTCCTTAATATAACGGAACAATTTGAAACCGCCCTGTTTTTCCTGTTCTGCTTCTTGGCTCATTTTTTTTCCTATTCTGCCGCATTTCAGGCAGCCTGAATATACAAGAAAAAACTAACCAAGCTTTGTCACTTGGTTAGTTTTTAATGTGGCGGGCCAAGTAGGTCTCGAACCTACAACCCTCGGTTTTGGAGACCGATACTCTACCAATTGAGCTATTGACCCTTAATTTTTCAATTAAGCAATGACGTTAGCCACAACGCCTGCACCAACGGTACGACCACCTTCACGAATCGCGAAACGCAAACCGTTTTCCATCGCGATTGGGGCAATCAATTCAACGGTGATTTTCACGTTTTCGCCAGGCATAACCATTTCCACGCCTTCTGCCAAAGTTACTGCACCAGTAACATCAGTGGTACGGAAGTAGAATTGTGGGCGGTAGTTTGCGAAGAATGGGGTATGACGACCACCTTCTTCTTTGCTCAAAACGTACACTTCTGCTTCAAATTTGGTGTGTGGGGTAATGGTACCGGGTTTAGCCAATACTTGACCGCGTTCCACTTCTTCGCGTTTGGTGCCGCGCAACAATACACCTACGTTGTCGCCTGCTTGACCTTCGTCCAACAATTTGCGGAACATTTCCACGCCAGTACAAGTGGTTTTTTGGGTGTCTTTCAAGCCCACGATTTCAATTTCTTCGCCCACTTTGATGATACCGCGCTCTACGCGACCTGTTACCACGGTACCGCGACCAGAGATGGAGAACACGTCTTCAATAGGCAACAAGAAGGGTTTGTCAATCGCACGTTCTGGGGTAGGAATGTAGCTGTCCAAAGCGGCAGCCAATTCAAAGATTTTTTCTTTGTAAGCGGCATCGCCTTCCAAAGCGCGCAAAGCAGAACCTTGAACGATGGGGCAGTCATCACCAGGGAAATCGTAGCTGGACAACAAGTCGCGGATTTCCATTTCAACCAATTCCAACAACTCAGCGTCATCAACCATGTCGCATTTGTTCATGAACACGATGATGTAAGGAACGCCCACTTGGCGAGCCAACAAGATGTGTTCGCGGGTTTGTGGCATAGGACCGTCAGCAGCAGAGCATACCAAGATTGCGCCGTCCATTTGTGCCGCGCCAGTAATCATGTTTTTCACATAGTCGGCGTGTCCGGGGCAGTCTACGTGTGCGTAGTGGCGGTCTGCGGTTTCGTATTCAACGTGAGCGGTGTTAATGGTAATGCCGCGTGCTTTTTCTTCGGGAGCGGCGTCAATTTGGTCGTAAGCTTTTGCTGTGCCGCCGAATTTTTCAGCCAAAATGGTGGTCAATGCAGCAGTCAAAGTGGTTTTACCATGGTCAACGTGACCGATGGTGCCAACGTTTACGTGCGGTTTGCTACGTTCAAATTTTTCCTTTGCCATGGCAAAATTCCTATCAAAATATAAATGCTGGGATAATTTAAGAAGAGTGGTGCCCATGGGCGGAATTGAACCGCCGACCTCTCCCTTACCAAGGGAGTGCTCTACCCCTGAGCTACATGGGCTTATTCAGTTTTAGAGCTACTTACTGGACTACCAGTGAAGTAGCTACGGGTTATTTGGAGCGGGTGAAGGGAATCGAACCCTCACCGTAAGCTTGGAAGGCTTCTGCTCTACCATTGAGCTACACCCGCTTGTCTTGCTCCAAATTGGAATTTGTGGTGGTGGGAGAAGGATTCGAACCTTCGAAGCTCACGCAACAGATTTACAGTCTGCCCCCTTTGGCCGCTCGGGAATCCCACCACAAGAGAAACTGAACTATACGGCTATTTGACTTGTGGGTCAAGTGTATTTTGTGTACTTTTTGTTAGTGGCTTGTTTTGTTTTGATTCTTTCTTATTTGGCTGCGATGATTTTGTGGTACTTCGCCATCAATTCATCTTGGCTTTCGGGGTTTTCTTCGTCTATCAATATGCAATCTACGGGGCAAACTTGCTGACATTGGGGTTCGTCATAATGCCCTACGCATTGGGTGCATAAATTGGGATTGATTTCGTAAATTTCTTCGCCTTGGGATATGGCATCGTTGGGGCATTCGGGTTCGCATACATCGCAGTTGATGCATTCGTCTGTAATCAATAGGGACATGGTGTGTTCTCGTTTCAAATTTGCAAAGCGGTAAATTATAGCATAATTTGCTTTTCAGGCTGCCTGAAAACACAATTTAACGCTTTGAGAATATTTATTATTATTCATTGGCATATTGCAATAAAAGTTGTTGGCTTTGTCCTGCTTTGCCTTGCTTGATGATGGTGAGCCAATGGGGTAATTCGGGCAGGCTGCCTGCTTCTAAATAAATGTGGGCTTGGGGATTGAGTTTGCTTTGTAAATGCTGAAACAGCATTGCCCAATTTTGCCATGCAAATGGGGGGTCAAGCAGCACCAAATCAAAGGTTTGGGTGGTGTTTTGTAGGAAAAGCAGGCTGTCTTGTTGGGCAATGTGGCTGCGTGATTGTAGGGCGAATTGTTGGGCGTGTTGGCGCAAACTTTGGGCGGCTAGGCGATTGTTTTCGCAAAAATAAACGTGTTTGGCGTGGCGCGATAGGGCTTCAAAACCCAATGCGCCACTGCCTGCAAACAAATCCAATGCGATTTGCCCTGTGAGGTCTTGCCCGAGCCAATTAAATAGGCGTTCGCGGACGCTGTCGGGCGTGGGGCGCAAGCCTTCGGTGGTGGGAAAGTGGATTTTTCTGCCGCGCAATTCGCCACCAATAATGCGGATTTGGTTGCGGTGTTGGGCGTTGATTTTGTTTTTTTGGGGATTGGGTTTCATGTTTTCAGGCTGCCTGAATGGAGGTAAATGGGGCTTTATTATACAAAATAGGCTGCCTGAAATGTTTTTTCAGGCAGCCTGAACTGCATGATTTATGGTGCTTTGCGTCCCGACAAATCAATGCGGTACACCGCAAAGCCTGTTTCATCTACTTTTTCAAATGTGTAGGGGCGAACGGCTTTTTCTTTGATGAATTGTCGTGCCAAATCGCTGTTGGCGGTTTCAAAATAAATGTGCAAATTGGGCTGCGGCAGGTTTTTGAACGTCCAGTTTTGGTCGGCATTGGGGCGGATTTCGCCGTGTTGCTGGCTTTGCTGGCTGATGTATTGTGCCAAAACTTGACGGTTTTCATCGGGGGCAGCATAGATGATGTTTTTGTCGCCTGTGCCTGCAAAGCTGCCGCCTGTGGCGCGGTAATTGTTGGTGGCAACAATAAATTCATCGCTGTCTTGAACGGGTTTGCCTTGGTGGGTCAATTTGTGAATGCGTTGGCTGCCTGAATTGACCAATTTGCACGAACCGTCATAACGAGCAGGCTGGCTCACATCAATTTCGTATGCCACGCCGTCAATCACATCAAAATTGTAGGTGCGAAAACCGTCCCAATTCAACAGGGCTTGTGGTTGACTGCTGTTCACATCAATGTGTTTGAACATGCCTGCGGAACATTCCAACCATTCGCGCAATTCCTTACCCGACACCTTCACGGCATACAAGGTATTGGGATACAAATACAAATCGGCAGCATTGCGGAAAGTCAATTCGCCTTTGTGGACTTCGGTGTAGCTATTGGGGGCATTTTTGCGACCGCCAGCCTTGAAAGGGGCAACGGCACTCAATACAGGCAGCTTGCCATATTGAGGGTGGTCTTTAAAGACTTTTTGCACATAATCGGTTTGGGCTTGGCTGACAATTTGCATGGTAGGGTCATCTTGCACCAAAGCCAAAAAGCTGAACATATTATCGGACGATTTGCCTATGGGTTTACCGACAAATTGGCGTGTGGCTTCGTGATAAGGCTGCATCAATTTGACCATTTGTTCATCGTTTTCCACCAAAGGTTTTTTCTCTTTGCTGTCGTAAATGGGGCGCAAATGGGCTTGGCTGTTGAGCACGCGCCATTTGCCCGAGCTGTTGTCCAAAGTCAAATCCATAATACCGATGTGGCTGCCAAATTGCCCTGGCATGGTGGCGGCTTTGCCGTGAATGGTGCCTTTTTGAATGTCAATTTCAGGCAGCTTGGCAAATTCTTCGCTGGGAAACTGCCCATGTGCATGACCAAACGCCACCGCGTCCACGCCCTGAATTTGGCTCAATGCGTAGGTGGTGTTTTCTTGTCCTTGTTGATAGGCTTTGTTGGTGTCGCCCAAGCCACTGTGGTTCAGCACCACAATCAGGTCTGCGCCTTGCTTTTTCATGCGTGGCACCCATTTTTTTGCGCTGGCAACAATATCATGCACCTGCACTTTGCCGTCCAAATGTTTTTTATCCCATTGCAAAATTTGTGGCGTAACCAAACCCAACACGCCCACTTTCAGGCGGTGGGATTTGCCATTTTGGTCTTGCACTTTCATGGGCAAAATCACATAGGGCTGGTATTTGTTTGCACCTGTTTTGGCGTCCACCACATTGGCATTGACCACAGGCAAGCGGGTGGATTTGAGCGATTGCGCCAAAAAATCCAAGCCAAAATTGAATTCGTGATTGCCCAAAGTACTCACATGAAAACCCAACGTTTCCAAAGCCAAATAAGCGGGGTGTTTTTCTTTGCGATTCAATCCTTTGTCTGCCACATAATCGCCAATGGGTGCGCCTTGAATCAAATCGCCATTGTCCACCAAAAGATGGTTGGGGTTTTCTTTTTTGGCTTGGCGAATCAGCGTGGCGGTGCGGGTTAAGCCATATTGTGGATTGGCTTGGTCTTTATAATAATCAAAGTCGGTTAAGTTGGTGTGAATGTCGCTGGTTTCAATAATGCGAAATTGCACTTGGGCGGCAAGGGCATTGTGTGCCAACAGTGCGCTCAAAGCCAAAGTTAAGGCGGTTTTTTTCATGTGAAGACCTTTTTGGTTGGAAAAAAAGGCATTATAGTGTAAAGATACAATATTTGCAGATAAAACCTTTACAAAACGCGGTTTGTAGGGGCAGATTTCATATCTGCCCTGTTTGGATTTGCAGCAATTTTTATTTTTATCAATAAATTAAAAAAGAGGCGGATATGAAATCCGCCCCTACGTCAATTTAAAAGAAAGTCGGTTTTGCAAAGGTTTCAGATGGCAATTCAGGCTGCCCCAAAACTTGGCAACGCTGTCTGAAAACCCATTTTCATCAATTAAAGATTGATGATTTATGGCAATTTGGTGCGTGGTACGCACCCTACAAAACTATGACCCTCAATCACTAGGAAAGCATTAAGAAAAAAATGAACACAGAATACTTTAGATTACTTTGTTATTTTATTTTATATTTTTTATTTTATATTCTGAGTGCTTATTTAGGAGTATTAAATTTGTATTCATTAAATACAAATCATAGCGCTTTTTATGTTTTATACAACATCCATGCTATTTCATTCTTAATTTTAGGCTTTATTTTTAGAAGAAATATTATTAAAAATAAATTTTTTTATATTTTTATATTTCCAATTGTATTATATTTATTTATTCATATAATGGTCTATTTGTATTGTTTAGATTATGGTTTTCTAACTATCATGCCAGTTGTTATAATGAATTATGTTTTACTGGGTTTTTGGATATTACCTGTATTTTTATGGATATCATTTTTAATAAGCGGTTATTTAATAAAGGAAAAATAATTTAAATTATAGCTAACTAAAACTAAAACTAAAACCACTACAATATTAAATTTATCATGGCTTACTCCCAAGACTTGGCAACGCTGCCTGAAAACCCATTTTCATCAATTAAAGATTGATGATTTATGGCAATTTGGTGCGTGGTATGCACCCTACAAAGCTGGGGCGGCTCTCGCCTTACCGCCAGCCTACGTCAATCAATGCGCCGCGTCCCAATTTTCCCCCACGCCCACTTCTGCCAAAAGCGGCACGTTCAACACGCCCTCGCCCACGCTCGCCATGATTTCAGGCAGCCGCGTTTGGATTAAATCCACTTCATCAACAGGCACTTGCAACACCAATTCATCGTGTACCTGCATGATTAAACGCGATTTCAGGCTGCCTGAAACCAAAAAATCCTGCACCGCAATCATCGCCCGTTTAATCAAATCGCTGGCGGTGCCTTGCATGGGCGCGTTGATGGCGGCACGCTCTGCACCTGCGCGTGCCACCGCATTTTTCGCGTGGATATTGGGCAAATACAAACGTCTGCCCAACACCGTTTCCACAAAACCTTGCTGTTGCGCTTGTTCTTTGGTGCGCTGCATGTATTCTGCCACGCCCGTGTATCGCGCAAAATAGCGTTGAATGAACATTTTTGCCGACACATTGTCAATGCCCAAGGCTTTTGCCAAACCAAATTCGCCCATGCCGTAAATCAAACCAAAGTTAATCGTTTTCGCATAACGGCGTTGTTCGGGCGTGATGTGTTCGGGGGCAACGCCAAACACTTCCGCCGCCGTGCGCCTGTGCACGTCTTCGCCCAACTGAAAGGCAGCCTGCAAAGTCGCATCGCCCGACAAATGCGCCATAATCCGCAATTCAATTTGCGAATAGTCTGCCGAAACAATTACATAACCCTGTGGCGCATCAAAAGCGCGGCGCACCAAACGCCCTTGCGCGGTACGAATGGGGATATTCTGCAAATTCGGATTGCTGCTCGCCAAACGCCCCGTAACCGCCACCGCTTGCGCGTAATGCGTGTGTACGCGCCCCGTTTGCGGATTGAGCATTTCAGGCAGCTTGTCGGTGTAGGTGGATTTGAGTTTTGCCAAACTGCGGTTTTGCAACAAAATTTTGGGCAAAGGATAATCATCAGCCAATTTTTCCAACACACTTTCATCGGTGGAATAGCCGCCTGTTGCCGTTTTTTTCACGCCTTTGGTGGGAATGCCCATTTTGTCAAACAAAATTTCTTGCAACTGTTTGGGCGAATTGAGGTTAAACGGTTGTCCAGCCAAATCATAGGCTTGCTGTTCCAGTTGCAACAATTCCGCGCCCAAATCCGCGCTTTGTTTTGCCAATTCATCGCGGTTGATGTGCACGCCCACACGTTCCATTTCAAACAAAACTCGGGCAACAGGCAATTCCATTTTTTCATAAATTTCAATTTGTTGTGCGTCCATTTGTTGGCGCAAATGCCGCTCCAAACGCAAGGCGAAATCCGCGTCTTGGCAAGCGTATTCGGTGGCTTGTGCCACGCCCACATCGGCAAAGGCGATTTGCTTTTTGCCTGTGCCACACAAATCCTCGTATTTGATGGTTGTCAAGCCCAACCAGCGTTCTGCCAATTCGTCCAAGCCATGCCCCAAATGGCTTTCCACAATATAGGACGCGAGCATGGCATCGCCCACAATTCCTTTTAAATCAATGCCATGATTTTTGAAAACGTGTTGGTCGTATTTGAGATGTTGTCCGATTTTGCCCAGCGTTTCGCTTTCCAAAAAAGGTTTCAGGCTGGCTAAAACCTGTTGTTCATCAAGCTGTTGCTCGGTAAAGCTGTGATTGAGCGGAATGTACACCGCCTCGCCTGCCGCAAACGCCATGCTGATGCCCACCAATTTCGCCAACATGGGGTCTAGCGATGTGGTTTCGGTGTCCAAGCCTATGGTGGGGGTTTGGCGCAATTTTTCAATTAAATCATTCAGTTGCTCTGTTGTGGTAATGGCTTGATAATGCAGATTTTCGGGTTTGGCGGCAAGGGGCGTGGCGTTTTCAGGCTGCCTGAAAACGGGCGTTTCGCTTTGGGCAAACAAATCACCCGATATGGGATTTTGCACTTGGCTTTCCGCTTCTTTGAGCCACGTTTTGAAACCCAGTTCGCGGAAACGGGGCGCGAGTGCCGCCCAATCGGGATTTTGTCGTGCCAAATCTGGCAAACCGTGTGGCAATTCCGCGCTCAAATCCACATCGGTTTTAATCGTAACCAATTCATAAGAAAGAGGAAGTTGGGTTAAGGCTGCGCGAAGGTTTTCGCCAATTTTGCCTTTAAATTCATCGGCACGGCGCATGATTTCGTCCAGCGAACCAAATTCGGCTAACCATTTGGCGGCGGTTTTTTCGCCACATTTTTCCACCCCCGGTACGTTGTCCACTTTATCGCCCATCAGCGCGAGAAAATCTTTGATTTGATTGGGTTTCACGCCAAATTTTTCAAACACGCCCTGTTCGTCCAGCGTTTCGTTTTTCATGGTATTGACCAGCGTGATTTGCGGATTGACGAGCTGCGCCATGTCTTTGTCGCCTGTGGAAATGACCACATTCATGCCCTGCTCTGCTGCCTGAACCGCAAGTGTGCCTATCACATCGTCTGCCTCCACATTGCTGATTTTTAAGACTTTCCAACCCATAAGTTGCACCAATTCAGGCAGCATATCGGCTTGTGGGCGCAAATCATCGGGCATGGGTGGGCGCGTGGCTTTATAGTCGGGGAAAAGCGTGTGGCGGAAATTGTTGCCTTTGGCGTCAAACACGCAGGCGCAGTAATCGTGCGGCTGTTCGGCACGGAGTCGGCGCAACATATTCAGTACGCCATACACGGCATTGGTGGGCGTGCCATCTGGCGCGGAAAGGTGGGTCATGGCGTAAAACGCGCGGTAAAGGTAGGACGAACCGTCCACCAAAAGGAGGGTTTGTGGGGTAGTCATGTTCAGGCTGCCTGAAAAGTTAAACACCGCATAATGATACGCAAAAAAACACGTTCAGGCAGCCTGAAATTTGCCTATTTTTTAAGCAGATGTATTTTTATCTTAAAAAGACAATCCCTTATCCCCCTTATCCACAAATCATGCACACAGATTTACCCAAAAATCAGGGAAAACCCCATTTCAGCCAGCCCAACCATTCCCATATCAAGCAAAAATTTTAAAAATAAAAAGATGATGTTTGATGATTTTGCCCATTTGATGTGGATAAATGCTCGGCTGCCTGAATCAATCGGCTTTTGCGTTGAAGCATAAATCTGTGGATAAACCGCCCTGCTCACCACAATAAAAGGGGACACATGACAAGCACCGCCCCCAATCATGTGGATAAAACAGCCCTATGCACAAAGACTTTGTCTTATTATCCCCATTTTCAGGCAGCCTGAAACACGAAAATACAGCACAACAAAAATAAATTGCTATAATCCGCAAACCATTTTTGGGAGAGATTTTATGTTGCTGCAAACTTCAAGCATTACCAACAATAACTTACACACATTCATCGCCCAACAAGCCGAAGCGCAAGATGCCTTTACCCTGCTCAAAGAGCTGGCAGCGTGGTTGCGACAAGGAGGTGCAAAGCTCGCCCCACAACGGGTGCAAACCATCATCAGCATATTGCAAAACGATGCCGACTTGTGCAGCAAAATGGCGCATTTGCTGTGTGACTGGTTGTGTACCGTGCGTTTGTATCCCCTGTTTATCAGCGCAGGCATTTTTTCGCGCGAAGGTTTTATGAAAGAATTGGCGGCGCGTGGCTATGAGCGTTTCAATCCCGCCTACAAAGACATGGGCGATTTGCGCGATGCCTTTGCCCAAATTTTTGCCGATGAAAACGATGGGCAATGGCTCAATGCCGTGGCAGAACGCAAATGGCTCAAACTGTTTAGCCTAATCCGCCGCCACACCCCCCAAAACGACCGCGACACCGCCCAACGCTATATGCGAAGCGAAGGGTTTTACGCCATTGAAATGCTGTCCATTTGGGTGGCAGCCGAAGAGCTGGAACCCGACCTGATTCGCCTAGACAAAAAACTGCTGGATAGGGATTCGCCCTTTGTTGCGCTCAAACGCGAAGTGATGTTGTGGGTGGCAGCGCGCAATGAAAACCGCGATTTTGACAGCAGCCATTTGGAAGTGATGTTGAACCAAAGTCGGCAACAAGTGGAAACCTTACGCAAAAAAGGCACAGCAGAAGGCGCAGGTTCATCGTTGAGCGTGGCGCATTTGCTGGAAAGGCTAGACCAAACGCTCAATCGCATGACTTTGTTGATGCGCGTGTTTCACCCCGATGTGGTTGCGCCGCGTCAGGTGTTGTTTTTGGCGAGCCATTTGGCGCAAGCCACCGCCAATCAGCACAGCCTGTCGTGGTTGTGGAAACGCAGCGTGAAAATGCTGTCGCGCAGCATCACGCAAAACACCAGCAGCCACGGCGAACACTACATCACGCGCAACAAAAAAGAATATGTGCAAATGTTGCGCTCGGCGGCAGGTGGTGGGGTGTTGATTGCCCTCATGTCGCTGTTCAAAATCCATTTGGGCAAAAACATCGACAACCATTTTTGGCTGGGCATTGCCGAAGGTTTGAATTATGGCATTGGTTTTGCGATTATTTTTATGCTGGGCTTGACCGTTGCCACCAAACAGCCTGCCATGACCGCTTCACGTTTTGCGGCGGCGGTAGAGCGCAATGAAAAAGGGCATGTGGTCAATATGAAGCTGGCGCAACTGTTGGTTGATGTAATGCGTTCGCAGGCAGCCGCCGTGTTTGGCAATGTGTTTGTGGCATTCAGTTTGGCGAGCATCATTGCGTTGATTTATGGTTGGAGCCACGATTTTCCTTTGCTCAACAAAGCGCAGGTCATGTATCAGGTGCAATCGGTCAATTTGTGGGGCGCAACGTTGTGGTATGCCGCAATTGCGGGGGTGTGGTTGTTTTGTTCGGGGATTATTTCGGGCTTTTTTGACAACCGTTGTGATTATTTGAATTTGCGTATGCGTTTGCGCCACCACCCCGTGTTGAAATGGCTGCTGCCTGAAAACATACGCAGCCAATTTGCCGATTATGTGCACAATAATTACGGTTCCATTATGGGTAATTTGTGTTTTGGCATGCTGCTGGGCATGACGGGCTTTGTGGGACACATCACAGGTTTGCCTTTTGACATTCGCCATGTGGCGTTTTCGTCTGCCAATGTGGGCTATGCTGGCGTGAGTGGTGCTTTGGGCTGGGGCATGATGATTCAACTGGTGTGCTGTGTGTTGGCTATTGGTGCGGTGAATTTGGCGGTCAGCTTTTCCATTACCATGTGGGTGGCATTGCGTTCGCGCGAAAGCCAAGTGGACAGTTGGTGGGAAATCATCAAATGCGTGTGCCGCATTGCCAAAGAACGCCCTTTGAGCTTGCTTTTGCCGCTGCAATTACCGCCTGAACCCGTATCCCCATCACACAAAAACGACAAAACCGAAACGGCACAATAAGGGCGCGTGGGCATTTCAGGCAGCCTTTCAGACAATTTTTGATGTTGCCACAACCTCCCCTCCCCCTATGCAAGGGGGAGGGCTGGGGTGGGGGTTAGAAAGCCAATGTGCCACCCCCACCCTAACCCTCCCCCGCCAGACGGGGGAGGGAACAGATTGTGGGCAACCAAACAATTTTTGTCGTGTACCGTCAGGCAGCCTGAAACCTTTGCCAAACCCACTTTCAAACTGACACAGGGGCGGATTTCATATCCGCCCCTTTCTCAATTTATTGATAAAAATAAAAATTGCGGCAAATCGCAACAGGGCAGATATGAAATCAGCCCCTACAAACCGAGTTTTGCAAAAATTTCAGCCTGAAAATAAAATCCAAGCAAACGTTTGAGTAAAGCCCCCCATTATGGGAAAATAGGGCTTTCCTAACCCAATCTTTTATGATGGAGAACACGATGAGCGTTAAAGTTGCAATTAACGGTTTTGGTCGCATTGGTCGCTTGGCGTTGCGCCGCATTATTCAAACCGAAGGCATTGAAGTGGTTGCCGTAAACGATTTGACCCCAGCCGATATGTTGGTGCATTTGTTTAAATACGACACCACACAAGGTCGCTTTCAAGGCACGGCTGAATTGAAAGACGACAAAATGGTCGTGAATGGCAAAGAAATCTTGGTGTTTGCCAAACCCAATCCCGAAGAATTGCCTTGGGGCGATTTGGGCATTGATGTGGTGTTGGAATGCACAGGCTTTTTTGCTTCCAAAGACAAAGCCGAAGCCCACGTTCGCGCAGGCGCACGCAAAGTGGTGATTTCCGCCCCAGGTGGCGATGATGTGAAAACCGTGGTGTTCAACGTCAATCACGACATTTTGGACGGCAGCGAAACCGTGATTTCTGCCGCATCTTGCACCACCAACTGCCTTGCTCCTATGGCAAAAGTGTTGCAAGACCAATTTGGCGTGGTGCAAGGTTTGATGACCACCGTTCACGCCTACACAGGCGACCAAAACACTTTGGACGCACCACACCGCAAAGGCGATTTCCGCCGTGCGCGCGCTGCCGCCGCCAACATTGTGCCAAACAGCACAGGCGCAGCCAAAGCCATTGGCTTGGTGATTCCCGAATTGAAAGGCAAATTGGACGGTGCGGCACAGCGCGTTCCCGTTGCCACAGGTTCTTTAACCGAATTGGTGTGCGTGTTGAACAAAAAAGTGTCCAAAGAAGAAGTGAACGCCGCCATGCAGGCAGCCGCCAATGAATCTTTTGGCTACACCGAAGAAGAATTGGTGTCATCTGATATTGTGGGCATGAGCTTTGGTTCTTTGTTTGACGCAACCCAAACGCGCGTACAAACCGTAGGCGACAACCAATTGGTGAAAACCGTGGCGTGGTACGACAATGAAATGTCTTACGCTTCACAATTGGTGCGTGTGTTGAAGTATTTTGCCGAAAAAATCTGATTTTATTGATTTAAATTGAAAAACAGGCTGCCTGAAATGCGATTTTGGCGTTTCAGACAGCCTTTTTGCATCACGAAACATGAATTTGCCTAAAATTTAAGCAAACTCATTTTTCAAAATAAAATGAAATATTTAAATGGCTTATCCACACGTCATGCACAAGATTATGCGCCCAAACAGGGGGATTATTTCAACACCACCTTTGTCCAACGTGCCGCCCATGCTTTTTGTTGGCGATGAACGCGCTCATCTTGGGGCGAAAAATGCGTGGGCGGCACATTGGCGTGCAACATGGCAGGCGGCAACATCACACCCTTTACCGCAGGATACACCCACATGCTGGTGGGTATGTCTTTTTGCACCGATGGGTTTTGCAAATATTGCACCAATTTGGCTGCCAATTCAGGCTGCTTTGCGCCTTGCAACACGGCTGCCCCTTCAATTTGGCGATAATTGCCGCCTTGCAAAAACAAATTGCCCATATTGGGTGTGGATAATTTGCCTTCGCTGTAAAACACTTCTGCCGCAGGGCTGCTGGCGTAGCCAACCATAATGGGGCGCGAACCGCCATTGAGCGTAAATTCGGTGTAATAGGCTTCCGACCAGCCTTTGGTGATTTTAATGCCGTTTTGACGCATGTCTGCCCACCATTTGAAGGCGTTTTCTTCGCCCAAGCCGCCAATGTTTGCCAGCAAAAACGCCATGGCTGGGGTGGACGTGTTGGGATTGGGCGACACAACCAAGTTTTTGTATTCGGGTTTGGTCAAATCTGCCAGCGATTTGGGCAGGGGGATTTTTTTGTCGGCAAACCATTTTTTGTCGTAATTCAGGTTCACAAAGGCGTAATTGACGGCAAGGGCGTGCGGCAATTTGACCACGGTGGCGGCAGATTCAGGCTGCTTGGCAGCGAGCAGATTTTCTTGGTGGGCGCGAGACACATTGGCGTTGTCCAAGCCATACACGGCATCGGCGATGGGGCTTTTTTTGCTGATGATGAGTTTGTTGAGCAGCTCATTGCCATCGCCCGATTTCAAAATGACGATTTTGGCATCGTGTTGTTTTTCAAAGGCGGCGATGTGTTCTTTGGGCAAATCAAAGCTGCTGTGGGTGGCAAGGCGCACTTCGGTGGCGGCGTATGCCGACACGTTCCAAATGGCAAAAAGCAGGACGAAGGTTTTTTTCATGGTCTTTTTTTCCTTTGTGGATAAGATTTTTTGAGGGAAATGGGGTTTTCAGGCAGCCTGAAATGAGCTGAAATCTGTTCCCTCCCCTGCTGGCGGGGGAGGGGGTAGGTTTGTGGTAACCCAAAAGTTTTTGTCGTGTACCGTCAGGCTGCCTGAAACGCAAAAAACCGATTGCACACACGAACTGGCAATCGGTTTTTTGTTTGCATCAACAAAAATTTCAACGATTTAGTTTCCTACGCCAGCATTAACTGTACAGGTACAACGGGTAAGTCTCAGCCGCAAAACGTGGTTTGCAGCACCCCGACTAAAACAGGGTCTATTGTGGCAATTTTTGTGGTGGCTGTAAATGGTTTTAATCCAAAATCTTATTTTTAAATTTAAAATGATGATTTTGAGTATGAGTCCAGACTTTTGCTGTGGATAATGGTTTTTTAATTGTTTTTTCAATTTGTTGTGTGAAAATGAGCTTGTGGATAATTCATATTTGATGACGATGATGGCTTGTGGATAATTGTGGGCAGTTTGTTCAGGCTGCCTGAAAATGGGGGATAAATTGCCACTTATCCCCCAAATGTGGCAAAAAGACTTACAATTTGACTTTTTGGAAAACGAAATGGCTATGAAACTTTTGTGTTGCACCTTGTTGGCAGGCGCGGCTTTGTCGGCTTGCACTTGGGAAACTTATCAAAAAGACAATGGGGCTACGGCTTTGCGCCAAAAATACCCTGCTGGCACTGGGGTGTATTACACCAATGGCGCGGCTTCGCAAAACACGCATTATCACGGTAATCGCCCACAACAGCACGCGATTGTGCCACAAAAGTCGGAATAATTCGGTTTCAGGCTGCCTGAAAACCCATTTTTTAAGGAAAATACATCATGTCTGATTTACACATCATCATTTTGGCGGCGGGCAAAGGCACGCGCATGTATTCCAAAATGCCCAAAGTTTTGCACCAAATTGGCGGCAAACCCATGCTCGCCCACGTTATGGACACGGCTTTGCAACTCAATCCCCAATCGCTGCATGTGGTGATTGGGCATGGCAAAGAGCAGGTGTTGGCGCAGTTGGCGCAAACTTATCCACAAGCAAATTGGGTGGAACAAACCGAACAACTCGGTACAGGACACGCGGTCAAATCCGCCCTGCCCCACATGCCCAACACGGGCAAAACGCTGGTGTTGTATGGCGATGTGCCTTTGATTGACGCACCCACTTTACAACAATTACTCAACGCGGCTGGCGATGAAGTCGGCTTGCTGACCGATGTGCTGCCTGAACCCACAGGTTACGGTCGCATTATCCGCAACGCGCAAAATCAGGTCATCGCCATTGTGGAAGAAAAAGATGCCAACGCCGAACAAAAAGCCATTGCCGAAATCAACACAGGCATTTTTGTTTTGCCCAACGCGCAACTTTCAGGCTGGCTCAACGCGCTCAACGCCAACAACGCGCAAGGCGAATATTATTTGACCGATGTGATTGCCCTTGCCAATGCCGACCACATTGCCGTACACCCCGTGCAAGTGGCACATCATTACTTGGCAATGGGCGTGAACAACAAATTGCAACTTTCCGAATTGAACCAAATTCATCGCCAACATCAAGCGGCAAATTTAATGGCGGCAGGCGTAACGCTGATTCAAGCGTCCACATTTGAAATGCGCGGCAGCCTGAAACACGGACAAGATGTCATCATTGACGCCAACTGCGTGTTGGTGGGCGAAAACGCGTTTGGCGATGACGTGCAAATTGGCGCACATTGTTTCATCAAAAACGCCAAAATTGGCGCAGGCACGGTGGTTGAACCATTCAGCCATTTGGAAGATTGCGTGATTGGCGAAAACGCAAAAATCGGTCCTTACGCCCGTTTGCGCCCCAAAGCCGTGTTGGCAGACGAAGTGCATATTGGCAATTTTGTGGAAATCAAAAACAGCACCATCGGACACGGCAGCAAAGCCAACCATTTGAGCTACATTGGCGATGCAACCGTGGGCAAAAAAACCAATATCGGCGCAGGCACAATCACTTGCAACTATGATGGCGTAAACAAATACCGCACCGAAATTGGCGATGAAGTACGCATTGGTTCAGACACCATGTTGGTCGCCCCCGTGAAAATTGGCGACAAAGCCACCACAGGCGCAGGCAGCGTGATTACCAAAGATTGCGAATCAGGCAAATTGGTGGTGGCGCGCGCCAAACAAGTGGTGGTGGACAACTGGGTTCGCCCCGAAAAGCCCAGCAAATCATGAGCGAAATTGTGTATGTGAAATGCCCCACTTGCCAAACCCAAGTGGCGTGGCTGCCTGAAAACGCCCATCGTCCCTTTTGCAGCGAAAAATGCCAGTTGATTGATTTGGGCGAATGGGCAAGCGAAAACCGCACCATCGTTGCCCAAGCAAATTGGCACGATTTAGATGATTGAGCATCATGCCAAAAAGCAGCCTGAAAAGTTTTTGTGCTTTTCAGGCTGCTTTTTTTAACGCGAGTTTGGGATAAAAGTGATTGATAAATTTAAGTAACTTTGCTCCCTCTCCCTTTGGGAGAGGGCTGGGGAGAGGGTTTGTTGGCAAATTGACAGTTACTTATTCCGAGTTCACGTTTTTCATGAATAAAAATGGGGATAAGCTGTGCATAAAAATCATCAAAAATTGCCATTTGGGAGCCAATTTACTTTCAGCCAGCCGAATAATCTTGTGGATAAACTTGTGTACATTCGGTGGATTATTTGATGCGCTGATAACGCCCGCCTGACATCGGCGCAATTTCCCCCAACATTTCCAATTCCAACAAAGCCGCATACACATCGGCAGTGGGCAAATTCAGCTCATTGGCGATGAAATCAGGGTGTGTGGGGGTATGGGCAATTTTTTCCAACACGGGCAAAAGGCGTTTATCCACCAAATTGTCCCCAAAATTATCCACAGTTTTGTCCACAAAGTTATTCAATGGGGGTGTGATTAAAGGTTTTTCAGGCAGCATTTTGGGCGATTTTTCGGGCGATGTAATTTTCTGACACCTTGTGGATAATGCTGTGGATAAAGCTGTTGATGATTTTGCCAACAAACTGGGGCATTCTTGCAAAATGTCTTCCAAACTTTCCACCAATTTAGCCCCTTCTTTAATCAATTTGTGGCAACCTTTGGCGTGTGGATTGTCTATGCTGCTGGGAATTGCCATCACTTCGCGCCCCATTTCACTGGCTTGCCGCGCGGTAATCAGCGAGCCGCTTTCCAATGCCGCCTCCACCACCAATGTCGCGCGTCCCAAAGCGGCAATCAAGCGGTTGCGGCGCGGAAAATTGCCTGCCACAGGGCGCGTTCCCAAAGGAAATTCGGACACGATTGCGCCTTGTTCGGCAATTTGTCGTGCCAAATATTCGTTTTGTGGTGGATAAATGCGGTCTATGCCCGTTCCCCACACGGCAATGGTGCTGCCTGAATGTTGTAATGCCCCCTCGTGGGCGGCGGTGTCTATGCCGCTTGCCATGCCCGAAATAATGGGAATGCCCCGTTCGCTCAACGACAAAGCAAAATCCCGCGCAATCCGCAAAGCCTGCGGTGTGGCGTGGCGGCTGCCCACTATGCTCACCGAAGGTTTGTGCAACAAAGCCACATTGCCACGCACAAACAAAATGGGGGGCGCGGTTAAGCCTTCGGTGAGCATCATTGGGTAATCGTCATCGCACAACAGCAACAGGCGACAATCGGCATGTTGCTCCCACAACAAAGCCGCTTCGGTAGCGGCTTGTGCTTTGTGGGTATCATGCCAATGGGCGGCGGCTTTTTTGCCATTGTGGGCAAGTTGGGCGATTTCGCTGCTGCTGGCGCGCAGGGCTTGGCTGGCTGAACCATAATGTTGAATCAAATTGAGGAAACTTTCCGCGCCAATATGGGGGGTAAGCGCGAGTTGTATCCATGCGTGGCGTTCGGAATCGTGCTGCATAATCCAATGATTTCATGTGGTTTGTGAATATTTGAGCATAGCAAAAAGGCGAAAACGGTGCAATAAGTGGCATTGTGAAAATCGCCCCATTGTTTCAGGCAGCCTGAAAGCAGCCAATTGAAATATTGAGATATTTTTTAGCAAACATGAATGCGAGAATAATTGACAAAAATGAACAGTATCACAACAATAGGCATAAAATTTCAGGCAGCCTGAAAAGTTGAAACAAGGCTTTTTCAGGCTGTTTGAATTAAGATGAGTCAATTTTTAATTTTAGAAGAGAGGCAGTTATGTCAAACTATGCGTGGTTGTGTGATTATACAAATTATTCTGTTGCCAATACTTACGGAATGGCTATGCAGACTGAAGAATTTGATGGTGTAGAGCGGTTTTGGTTATATGAAAAAGAAAAAATAGGTCAAATTAGCAATGAAGAACAGCAAATTTTAGATAATATTCGTATTCCTTATCTCAAATTTTTTGATGCTTGGCAAAATAGGGAGTTGATTAAGCATTTACCTATTAAATTGTTTAAAGAGCCAGATATTAATTATAGTAATTTACCACAAAAAGAAGAAATATTTTTTAGAATAACAGGTGGTTATTTGGTAATGAATGAAAAATTATACAATATTATTTCCCAATTTAATTTAGGTAAAACGCATTTTAGCCAAGTGTATATTTATGATATTCAAAATAAAGAACAACTTTCTGATGTCCCTTATTATTTTATTAATATCGCAGAGACTTTTGAATTTTTAAATTCAAATCATAGTAAAGGCATCAAAGCAAGTCGTTATACCCCTGAAGAGTCATTAAGATATATATGGGGTGTTGAAGATGATAATATTGTTTTATTAGAACAAGTTAAAAATATCAAGATTGATTTATGGCATGATAAAAATTTACATGATTCTTTATTCTTTTCTGATAGACTGGTTCAAGCTTTATTTGATGCAGGGTTTAATCAAAAGCAATTAGGTTTGACTCGTTGTGTTATTAAGTAATTTTTAGCAAGCATAGGGTGGGGGTTCCTATTTGATGAACCAACGCTTGGCAACAAAAGCTGTTTACCGTGAAAAATTACAACGCATGACACCATAGATAAAGTGATTCAATGGCGTAAAACAGGCAAAGTCGGTCAAGACATAACACACATCAATGCCATTACTTTTTTTAATCATTTTATTTTTTAAACATTAAATTAGGTTTATGACGATTACCACAAGAATTGACCCCAAAACAAACGAAGGGGCGGATTTCATATCCGCCCTTTTTTCAATTTATGGTAAACCCAATTTTGCAACGGTTTCAGGCTGCCCACAAAAAATCCCCCAAATGCACACAAACCGCGCGATTTAGGGGATGGGGTTCATTCATCAATTTTTAATGGCGTTTGGCATTGAAACTCAACAAATGCTGTGTGCTTGCCAGCCATGCGCCGCTAATGCCCAAGGCACACACCAACACCAACACCGCGCCAATTTCCCATGGCGTAAACGTGCGCCACGCCAAATTGATGCCATAAGGTTTGAAAATCTGATTGACCAAAGGCTGCGAAACCTGCATCACCCAAGTTGCCAACGCCAAACTGATTGCTGCCGACAGCACACTCTGCCACGCTGCCTGATACAGAAAAGGTCGGCGCACAAAAGACGATGGCGCACCCAATAATTTGGTAATTTCAATTTCTTCTTTGTGGCTCAAAATTTGCAAACGAATGGTGTTGTGCGCCACCAGCACAAATGCCAAACCCAAAGTCGCTGCCAAAAAATAAAACACTTGGTGCAACAAATGGTTGAGTTGATACAAGGTGTGCATCCATTCTCTGTCCATTTGGGTGCTTTCTACCATGGGGTATTTGTCCAAATCGGCTTGCAAAGCGGTAATGGCTTCGGGCGTGTTGTCGGCGGGCATGACCACAAACACATCGGGCAAAGGGTTTTCGTCCAACATGGAAACCACATCTTGACCGTTCATGGCTGCCTGCATTTCTGCCAAGCCCTCTTCTTTGCCCACAAATTTGTTGGATTTGATGCGTTTGTCTTCGGTCAGCAGCTTGCGAATCACATCGGCATCTTGTTCATTGGCATTGGTTTCCAAATAAAGGGTAATTTGTGGCGTTTCATTCAATTTGCTCAACACCGTTTGGCTGCTTTGCACGCCCAAATAAAGCGTAAGTGGCAAAGTCATGGCAATGGCAAGCATTGCCAAAATCAACAATGCGCCAATCGGTTGCTTGAAAAAATAACCTGCGGCGCGTTTGGCACTTTCAATGTGCAAGGAAATGTAGTGCATCATGCGGCGAACCTGCCTTCCTGTAAACGCAAAATACGGTGTCCATAATCCTGCATCAGGGTTTCATCGTGGGCGGAAACGATAACGGTGGTACCCACTTCGTGAAAGGTGCGGAACAATTCCATAATGTCCAAAGCATAGGCTCTGTCCAAATTGGCAGAGGGTTCGTCTGCAATCAACAGGCTGGGCTGGTGTACCACCGCACGGGCTATGCACAAACGCTGTTGTTCGCCACCCGATAGGGTAATGGGGTCTGCCAGTTCACGTCCTGCCAAGCCGACTTTTTCAATGGCAACGCGGGCGCGTTTTTCGGCGGTTTTGCTGTCATAACCAATAATGCGCAGGGGCAACAACACATTTTGCAGCACATTGCGGTCAAACAAGATTTTGTGGTCTTGAAACACAATGCCAATGTGTTGGCGCAAATAGCCCAATTCATTGTCGGAAAGTTTACCCAAATTGTTGTTGTTAATCATTACTTTGCCTGATGATGGCTTGGTAATGCCCGCAATCAATTTTAATATGGTGGATTTGCCTGCGCCCGAATGCCCAGCCACAAAAATCATTTCGCCTTTGTGTATGGTAAAGCTGACGTTTTTGAGGGCTTCAAATCCCCCTGGATAAACTTTGGATACGGATTCAAAGCTAATCATGGGTGTGTGTCCATAAACAATCATTTGGGCGCGATTATACGCGATTGCTTGTTTTCAGGCAGCCTTTTTGCGCGACACAAGAAAGGTGCCACAATTTGTTTGACAACCCATTTGCACAATAATCTGTTTTTTGATTGTGCGATTCTGTATAAAAATGTGGATAAATTCATCAATCAAATGATTTTTATCATCAAAATAAAGTTGATAACCATGTGGATAAGACGGGGATAAAACGTGGATAAACGGTGCATGAATTTTTCAGGCTGCCTGAAAAAGCGAATTTTGCTATAATTTTGCCCTTTAATTTTCCGCCCCGAGATGGATTATGTTGAGCAAAATTCCCTATTTTCAGCAGCATTTGGCACACGATTTAAACCGCGTTAATGCGGTGGTCAATCGCGCCGTACAATCTGATGTCGCCCTGATTTCGCAAATTGGCACCTACATTATTGGCGCAGGCGGCAAGCGTTTGCGTCCCATTTTGACCATCTTGTCGGGCAAATGCTTGGGTTACGATGACGACAAACTCTATTCACTGGCGGCAATGGTGGAATTTATCCACACCTCAACCCTGTTGCACGATGATGTGGTGGACGAAAGCGAATTGCGGCGCGGCAGAAAAACCGCCAACAATCTGTTTGGCAACGCGGCGGCGGTGTTGGTGGGCGACTTTTTGTACACACGCGCATTTCAACTGATGGTGGGTTCAGGCAGCCTGAAAATTCTGGAAGTGATGGCAGATGCCACCAACATCATCGCCGAAGGCGAAGTCATGCAACTGATGAACATTGGCAATGTGGACATTACCGAAGCCCAATACCTGCAAGTGATTCAATACAAAACCGCCAAACTGTTTGAAGCCGCCGCACAAGTGGGCGCGATTTTGGCAGGCGCAACGCCCCAACAAGAACAAGCCCTCAAAGATTTCGGCATGTATATGGGAACGGCATTTCAGATTATTGACGATGTGTTGGATTATTCAGGCAGCGTAGAACAAATCGGCAAAAACGTGGGCGATGATTTGGCAGAAGGCAAACCCACCCTACCGCTCATTTATTTGATGCAACAAGGTTCGCCACAAGCCGCCCAAGACGTTCGCACCGCCTTGCAAAATGCCGACCGTGAATATTTCAGCAAAATTCATCAACACGTTACCGAGTCGGACGCGCTGGCATATTGCACCGCCCAAGCACAACATGCCGTAAACCAAGCCATAGATTGCCTCAAATGGCTGCCTGAAAACGAAGTCCGCACCGCCATGCACCAAATGGCAGAACTGTCGGTGGCACGCGCATCATGATGGGGCAACTCAACCCGATTGCCGTGTTTTTGGTGGCGTTAATCGCCTTGGGCGTATTGGGCAACAACCCGACCATCACCATTTCGGCGGCGGTGCTGTTGCTCATACAGCAAACTTGGTTGGCAAAATATTTACCGCTTGTGGATAAATATGCCTTACAATGGGGGATTATTTTGCTGACCATAGGCGTATTAAGCCCATTGGTGTCGGGCAAAACCAAGCTACCCAACCAGTTTGCCGATTTTGTGAATGTGAAAATGCTGGTGTCCATTACCGTGGGCGTGTTTGTTGCGTGGATAGCAGGACGCGGCATACCCCTAATGGGCGAACAGCCCGTATTGGTAACGGGTTTGCTCATCGGCACGATTTTGGGTGTGGCATTTTTGGGTGGTGTGCCAGTAGGACCTTTAATTGCGGCTGGCATATTGTCGCTGTTTATCGGTAAAATTTGATTTCTCCCGCCATAGTTCAAATGGATAGAACACGCGCCTCCTAAGCGTGAAATACAGGTTCAATTCCTGTTGGTGGGGCAAAATACAGTCAATCCAATATTCAACATCATCATGTGGTGGGCAACTTGTTGCACCCCAATCCATGTTTTATCAGATTTCTACACGAATTAAGCCTAAATTGAAAAAGAGACGGATATGAAATCCGCCCCTACGCCAGCTTAAAAGTGGGTTTTGCAAAGGTTGCTTTATGGCATTTTGCGTGGATAAAATTGCAATACATGTTCATTTTCAGGCAGCACGGTTTTTTTGATGGCGTGTCCGTGCAAAATTTCCACGCTGATTTGCCGCAACGCGCCTTTATCCCACGCATGACGCAATGTTTGCCACGCTTGGTCGGCATTTGCCACGTTTAAGCTGCGCCATAAACCTGTAAATTGCAAATCGTGTTGCAACGTGGCAAAGTTTTCGTAATCCAAATGCAATTGCGCGGTGTCCATAATCGGGTCGTAAAAGCCGTGATGAAACAGCATGTCGCCCACATCGTGCATATCGCGCAATAAAAAATGGGGCGCATCGATGATTTGCCTGATTTCAGGCAGGCTGTCTGCGCCAAAATGGGTGAAAAACAGCAAACCGTCTTTTTGCAAGGCTTGCGACCAATTAGACAAGGTGGCAGGCAAATCATCTGCCCAAACCAAATTCAAATTGCTCCACAACATATCGGCGTGGTGTTCAGGCAGCCTGTCTTGGGGAGATTGGGCGTGTTGGGCGATGTGTTTGCCTGTGATTTTGTGCAACAATCCGTGTTGGCGTTGCGCGGCGGCGTGTTGTAGGCGTTCGGGGTGGGGGTCGTATTCGCTGAATTTGGCTTGTGGATAACGCGCCGCCAGCTTTTGGCGACTGAAATCGCCATCTGCGCCCACCAAAATGATGTGCTTGGGCGTGTGGCGCACAATCGCCAAGCGGCTATCGGCTTGTTCTGCCAAATGATGATGCAGAAAATAAGGCTGGTTGCTCATGATTTGTTTGTTAAAATAATGGATTGAATTGAATTGTAGCAAGGATTAAACCATGAAACACTTTTTGAGTGTATCGGGATTGATGTTGATGATGTTGTCGGCTTGCGCCACGCTGCCTGAAAATGCGGTGCAAGATGATGTTCAGGCAGCCAGCCAAGTCAATCATGATGTGGCAAGCCAAGCCGCCAGCGAAGTATCGCCACCCAGCGTTCAGGCAGCCTCTGATGTGCCAACGGTGGCAGAAAATGGGGAAAATGATGATGTGAAAGTGTTGCCCATCGCCCCGTCCACACCAGCCCCAAATGTCGCCAACGACAAAATCCCCACCCACAACAAAAATCCCAACGAAAAAACCCCCAATGACAAAAACACCAGTCCCACCAAAGTAAACATCACATTACGCAATCAACCCAAAACAGGCGACAACAAAGACAAACCCACCGCCAAATTGCCCAACAAAAACCCCAAAGGCAAAACCCCCAAAATGCCCGCCGTGGTGGTGCAACTGCCACCGCCCAAACCCGCCAAACCCGTTTTAACGCGCCGACAGGTGTTGGAACAGGAAATTGCGCGTGAACGTGCCGCGCTCAAATCGGCACAAAGCCAGCTTGCCGCCGCGCAAAAATCGGGCAACGCCAAGCAAATCGCCAAGCTCAACGCCGCCGTACGCGACCGTGAATTGAACATTCGCGCCATTGAAACGGAAATGAAACGGTAATGTTTCAGGCTGCCTGAACCGTTTCTATGCCCCAAAATGCCTCTGGCACATCGTCATTTTCGTCAAATGCCACCCATTCGTGGCTGCTGGCATCTGCCAAAATGGCGCGAAGCAGCGCGTTGTTGATGGCGTGTCCCGATTTGTGTCCTTCAAACGCGCCAATAATGGGGTAGCCGACAATGTACAAATCGCCAATCGCGTCCAAAATTTTGTGGCGCACAAATTCATCGGGGTAGCGCAAACCGTCTGGGTTCAGCACATCGGTTTCGTCTATCACAATGGCGTTGGTCAAATTGCCACCCAAGCCCAAGCCGTGTTTGCGCATCAATTCCACTTCTTGCATGAAACCAAATGTGCGCGCGCGGGCGATTTCTTCAATATAGCTTTGTTTGGCAAAATCAATTTCAAAACGCGGATTGCTGCGGTTGAACACGGGGTGGTCAAATTCTATGGTTAAGGCTGCCTTAAAACCATTGTGTGGGCTGAATTTGACCCATTTTCCCGTATCATGCACTTCAATTTCTTTGAGTATGCGAATGAATTTTTTGGGGGCGTTTTGTTCCACCACACCTGCCTCTTGCAACAGAAAAATAAAGGGCAGGCTGCTGCCGTCCATAATGGGGATTTCGGGTGCGTCCAATTCTATCAACACATTGTCTATGCCATAGGCTGCCAGCGCGGACATGATGTGTTCTATCGTGCCAACGCGCGTGCCGTTTTCGGTAACCACGGTGGACGATAAGCGCGTGTCGTTGATTAAATGGGGGTGCAATTTCACGATTTCGCCCTGTTCGCCTGTTAAATCGGTGCGGCGAAAGGCAATGCCATAATGCACAGGAGCAGGGTGCAAGGTCAGCGAAACGCGCTCGCCCGAATGCAAACCCACGCCTGTGGCGGTTACGGTTTGTGCCAAAGTGCGTTGTTTCATTTTGGTTTTCCTTTTGAATTGGGTCAATTTGGGGATATGATACCGCATTCAGGCAGCCTGAATGGGGTTTTCCCAAAGATTTGGGTAAATCCTTGTACATGAATTGTGGATAAATGGCTTAATTATTTGTCTTTAAAATGAAAATTGAATTTGCATAAAATTGAGGCAATGTGGGATTTTTCAGGCAGCCTGAAAATGGGAAAATGCGCGTAGGTCGGATACCCGTATCCAACCTACACTTGCTTGAA
The DNA here is from genome assembly GCF_014054525.1 of Alysiella filiformis. Taxonomy (NCBI): domain Bacteria; kingdom Pseudomonadati; phylum Pseudomonadota; class Betaproteobacteria; order Neisseriales; family Neisseriaceae; genus Alysiella; species Alysiella filiformis. The sequence goes on along the minus strand of NZ_CP059564.1, from coordinate 512,207 downwards.
ATATTCATTTATTGACTAGGAGACAGTTATGTCAAATTATGCGTGGTTGTGTGATTATGGTAGTCATGCGGTAGCAAATACTTATGGTATTGTTGTGCAAACACCTGAATTTGATGGTGTTGAGCTTTTCTTTATTAAACAGAAAAAAGAGTGCCATACCATAACAGATGATGAAATGAAAATTTTAGAAACCATTGAGGAAACAGATACCAAATTTTGGCGCGCTTGGAAAAATTATGAATTGATTCCACAACCAGAAATGCCAATTAAGTTATTTAAAAAACCAGATATTAATTACAGTAATTTACCGCAAAAAGACGAAATATTTTTTAGCATAACAGGCGGTTATTTGGTAATGAATGAAAAACCATACAATATTATTTCTCAATTTAATTTAGGTAAAACCCATTTTAGTCAAGTTTTTATTTATGATATAGAAACCAAAAAACAACTTTCTGACGTACCTTATTATTTTATTAATATTGCAGAGACTTTTGAATTTTTAAATTCAAATCATAGTAAAGGCATCAAAGCAAGTCGTTATACCCCTGAAGAGCCATTAAGATATATATGGGGTGTTGAAGATGATAATATTGTTTTATTAGAACAAGTTAAAAATATCAAGATTGATTTATGGCATGATAAAAATTTACATGATTCTTTATTCTTTTCTGATAGACTGGTGCAAGCCTTATTTGATGCAGGCTTTAATCAAAAGCAATTGGGTTTGTCTCGTTGTGTTATCCAACAAGCGTAGTTGCGTAGGGTGTGTCGTGCGCACCCAAATTCCCACAATATTTTCATTTTTCGTGAAAATTGGGTGCGCACGGCGCACCCTACATTTTGCCGTCCGCTAGGACTTTCAGGCAGCCTGAAACATCACACAAACCCCACCGCGCCTTTGGTGCCTTCTTTCATGGCGCATTCGGCTTGCAGGGCTTTGAGCAGGTCTTGGGCGTTGGCAAAGGGCTTGATACGCGCTTGTTTTGCCAACACGGCAAAATCGCCTGCCGCCACGTTTTTCAAACGCACCAATTCCGCTTGCAAATGATGAATGCCGCCCGACAAATCCAACCCCATTTTCTCGGCATGGGCGCGAAACAATGCCCATGCCTGTTCGCTGCGTAAATAACCAAATTCAATTTTGAAATCAAAACGGCGCAAAGCGGCTTGGTCTAGGTTGTGCATCAAGTTGGTGCTGGCAACAAAAATACCGTTGTAGCTTTCCATTTGCGTGAGCATTTCATTGACATGGCTCACTTCCCAACTTTGGCGCGCGCCGCGTCTGTCTTGCAAAAAGCTGTCCACTTCGTCAAACACCAATACGGCATTTTCGGCTTGGGCTTCCTCAAAGGCGGCGGCAATGCGCTGTTCGGTTTCGCCCACATATTTATCGAGCAAATCGGAGGCGCGTTTGTAGATGATGCGTTTGTCGGCTTGTTGCGCCAACCATGCGGCATAGGCGGATTTGCCCGTGCCTGCCGCACCATACAAACACAGGCTGCCGCGCCCTGCTTTTGCCATGCCTTGTGCAATGGCGTTGAGGTCTTGTTTGCTGTTTACCCATTCTATGTTGTAAATTTCAGGCAGCTTGCTTTGGCTTTGCAGGGGCTGGAAATTGCCTTGTGCATACAGGGTGTTTTTGAGCAGGGTGCGGAACAGTTCGCCTTGTTGTTCAGGCTGCCAATCGTGCATGTTTTGGGTAACTTTGTGGGCTTGTTTCAAAATGGCTGGCACAAGCGCATCATGTTCTGCCAAACCTTGAATTTGCGATTCGCTGTAAAAATCTTGGGTAAAGCCGCGTATCATTTCGGCACGAATGCGTGCAGGTGGGGCTTTCATCTCAATCACCATGTCAAAACGGCGAATCACAGACGGGTCTATCAAATGCACTTGATTGCAAATCCACACGGTTGGCACGGGGTTGTTTTCCAAATGGCGGTTGAGCCACGCTTTGTTGAGCGAAAAGCTGCGTTGTGAGCGGTCAAACACGTCTTCCACTTCATCAAACATGAGCATCACGTTTTGCCCCGATAAAATGCTTTGTGCCATGCGTAAAGCGTTCAGTCGGTCATCGCGGTCGGCTGGGTCGCCGTCTTCGTCTTCCCATGAAATTTCAAACAATTCTACGCCAACTGCTTGGCTCAATACGCGGGTAAATTCGGTTTTGCCCACGCCTGCCGCACCGTGCAGCAGAATGTTGCAGCCAGCTTGTTGGGTGGCAAAAGCGTGTTTGGTGTGTTGCAAGGCGGCTTCGCCCAACACGCCCAAATGGGCAAAATCGTTCATGCTCAATTCGGTGGTGGGGGCTGCCTGAATGTGGGCTTTGAGCATATCCACAGGCGAAAGCCGCTCTTTCATCATCAATTCGGCAAATTTGTTGGAGAGCATGTCAATTTTGCCGCGCAGATAATATTCGTTGTTGCTGTCCAAGCTCAACAAGCCCACTGTTTTGAGTGTGGCTCGGTGATGAAATGCCGCCACAATCTCATTTTCAGGCAGCCTTAACAACACCGACAACGCATGACACGCCCCCGAATCGTCCAATTCGCCCAAATTGGCGGCAAAGCGCGTGAGCAAATTTTGGCTGTGCAACAACACGCAAAACGTGAGCAAACGCATTTCCACCTGATTCAAATGAAACAAATTTGCCCATTGTGCCACATTGTCGCGCAAGATTTTGGGAATGCAGTTTGCCCACACGATTTCAAAATCATTTTGGGCAAACCAATCTTCGGCATACCATTTAATGTGTTCACGCGCCTCGGTGGGGGAATAGGGGTTTTCGGCATCAAACCACAAATCGGCACCCAAATATTTGGCGATGAGTGTGCTGTCAAAGCCTTCGCTGCCCACAAAATGCTTTTGTCCGTCCAAAGTGTAGAGAATGTCCCACAAAAAAGTGGTAAACAGGGGTTTTAATTGTTCGTTTAAGTTTGGCATTTGTTTTTCTTTCTTTTTGATTTTCAATGTATTATTGGCAACACAAGCATTATAACGCAAATTGTACTGGTTTTTTTGTGAACTTGCGTTTCAGGCTGCCTGAAACGGTGCAAAATCGCGTATTTATCCACAGTTGCATTTTGTTTGGCAGATTTTATCCACAATCATGCACAAGCTATTGTTCAGGCAGCCTGAATCTTATCCACAGATTCAATCCGCAAATAAAATTTTGTTTTTGCAAATGAAATCAACTTACCCACAGCCACATTACCCAATCATAAAACATCATAATCTTTTTATATTTTAAAAATAAGATTCTTTTATTTTTGGACAAATTAAATGGCACAAATCATTCCACAAAATTTTTACCCCGAAACACACGCACCGCATTACCGCGTTCCAGTTGATAAAGCTGACTGTGCTGGTGTTGGGCATAATCTTGATTTTGCAGCGATAAATGTTCTGCTAATTTGAATGCCAACAATTCACGCGCCCGTTTTTTATTGGCGTGTTGGCTGCGTTCACTTTCCACGCGCACCGACAAACCTGTGGATAAATGCACCGCGCGTACCGCACTTTCCGTTTTATTGACGTGCTGACCACCCTTGCCACCCGCTCGGCACGTTTCAAAGCGGATTTCATCGTTTTCAGGCAGCGTGGGCATTTCAGGCAGCCGCGACACCGCCACGAACCAATTTTTACGCAAATGCTGTGGACGAAACGGACTGGGGCAAATCCATTGCAGCGTGCCAAGCCAACGCGCCGCAAATTCATCGGCACGGCTGCCTGAAACCGCCAACACCGCCGACAACAAACCATATTTGCTGGGCGTTTCGCTGATGATTTCGGTGGATAAGTCGTGTTGTGCGGCTTCGCGGCAAATTTTGTGGAAAACGTGTTTGGCGAAAAATTGGCATTCGGCTGGCGATTGCCCTGTGGATAATTGTAAATAAATCATAATATTCCTGTGTTTAAAAATTTTTCAGGCTGCCTTTCAAAATATGGACAGAAACCGTTATTGTGCCAGTATTTCACGCCCTCTCCCTGAGGGAGAGGGCTGGGGAGAGGGAAAAAGTGCCACAAACTCAACGGTTTTACCCTCTCCCTAACCCTCTCCCACAAGGAGAGGGGACGAGATTTGTGGCACATTGAAAATTTTTGTCGTGTATTGAAAGGCTGCCTGAAACATCATTTGCGTTTCATTTTTGGGCGAAACGAGTGTTTCACATCAAAACCTTTGTTTTCAATTTTGTTTTTGTCGGGAACAGGCGGACTGGTTTCCTGCTCGCTGCGAAGTTGTCCCAAATAGGCGGAAATTTCCTGCCAAACCACATTCTCGTCCACATAAATACCCAATGAAACCAGTTGCGGATTGACATAGTAGCTATCCACTTCATTCCAATGCCAATGATGTTTTTCTAGAATAAGCATGAGCGGTACATGATGATATGTCGCCATGCCATAACGCAAGCGCGTAATCGTTGTAAGAAAATAATCATGTGTTGTGTGCCATTGATTTTTTGTTGGCATGGCATATTCTTTGCCATTATTGAAACGCACAATCGGCACGATTTTTTTATTATGGCGAACACGGCTGTGGACAGTTTCTATATCCGATGTTGTGTAAACTTCCTGCCCTGTATAAAAAAGCCAAGTATGCCAATTTCCGACAAATAAATGTGCCAGACCCACGCAATCGCCATATTCAGCCTGCCATTCATCAGGTAAAGCAGGGAATTTGTGGATAATTGTGCCATTTTGATTACGGCGGTCAAAAACCAACAAAGGGTCTTCGCCATAAATCCCGACCAAATAATCGTAATAATCTTTGAATTTACTGATGATTTTCATATTTTTTCTTTCAGGCTGCCTGAAACGTAGGGTGCAACTTGTTGCACCAAATTCAACATCATTCGGAAAATGGTGCAACAAGTTGCACCCTACAATGTGGATAACTAACAGCATTCCCCAGCCGTTTTGTAGGTCAAAACAGGCTTAAACCGCGCCACCAATTCAATCAAACCAAAATCCAACATCGCCGCAATCACATCGTCAATGTTTTTGTAGGCTTGTGGGGCTTCTTCGTAAATCAATGATTTGTCTTCGCAAACCACCACGCTGCCAAAATGCGTTTGGCGCAAATTATCCACAGAATATTTGTGCGACAAACGCCCTTTGCATTCGCTGCGTTGCCATTTTCGCCCTGCGCCATGTGCCAATGAAAACAAAGATTTGGCGCAATTATCCACAATCGGTTTCACCCAATAGCTGTAATCGCCACGCGACCCTGGAATGACCACCAAGCCACAATCCGAAGGTGTTGCGCCTTTGCGGTGTAGCCAGCCTGTTTGATTATCCAATTGGATTTGTTGCAAAAAATTGTGATGAACGTCCAGCAAACGCACACCGTCTGTGCCCCAACGCGCCAACATGCGTTCAGCAACCAACTGGCGATTGGTGTGGGCAAATTGCAACGCAAAATCGTGTTGTGCCAAATAATCAAGGGCTTGTGGCGTGTTTTCGGCTAAACCAGCGTGGCTGAATTTTTCCACATGGTCGCGCAAAATCGCTTGCCCCAAACCGCGTGAACCGCTATGCACCAGCAGTTGCAGGCATTTGGGATTGAAATTTTCTGGCAATAAATCAGGCAGATAAATTTTGTCCACAGCTTGCAATTCGGCAAAATGGTTGCCGCCGCCAATAGTCCCCAATGCTTGTGGATAAGTGCAGTTGGGGATAAGTTCGGCAATGCGTTCTGCCCAAGTGTCGTTTAAAGGCGCGTCAATATTGCCCAACTGTTTGACTAATTTGGGTAATTTGATTTTGTGCACAGGCAAATCGGTTTGCCAAAATGCCATGCCGCAACCGATGTCGTTGCCAATCAGGGCGGGATAAAAATGCCCCACGCTGAAAAATGCTGCACCAATCGGATAACCGCGCCCTGCGTGCAAATCGGGCATGGCTGCCACGCGCTGAATGTGTGGCATTTGGGCGGTGCGTTCTAATTGTTGAATGGCGTTGCCTTCAATCCAAGTGTTTGAATTTTGAATGATTGTAATGGAATTGCCCATTGTGAATGACTTTCTGTTTTTTTCCACAAGACGTGTTTCAGGCTGCCTGAAAAATAACGGCATCGCAAAGAAAAATGAATTGTGGATAATTTTAAAAAGAAAGCAGTCCCAAAACGGACAATCAGAAAGATTTAAACGGCATTGTCCGCTTTTGAGCTGCGTGTTTGAATTTGGATAGATTGTTGATTTTGCATGATGTTATCCTTTCGTAAACGCAATGTGTTGAAAAATGAAACCGCATTGTGCCAAAAAATCGCTTTTGCCAGCAAGCAAAATCGTTTTCAGGCAGCCTGAAAACGCAAAAATGGCGCATTTTGTGATTTTTATGCCACAAAATGCGCTGTGTTTTGTTCCATTTAGCGTGAAATGTGCATGTTGTAGCTTGCGCCAGCCGATGTGGTGCAAGTACCAGTGCCAACGGTTTCGCTGTTCATGGTGTAATTGCAGTTGATGTAGCGACCCATAGAGCCTGTGCCATTGGCTTTGCCCGAGCGTGAGTTGAGTGTGCGCGTGGCATCGCCTGTGAAACTTTCTGCGCCAATTTGGGCGCGGAATGTGCCGTGTCCTGTGTGGGTAATGGATACGGTTGCGCTGCCTGCACCTGCGTTTTGGGCGGCGGTGTTATTGGGATACAAACGCGCGTTTAACACGGTTTCTTGTGGAGAGGCTGGGCTTTGGGCAACTGGCGTTTGTACCACTTGTGAGCCGCTGCTCATGGGCACAACATAACACGCGCTCAATGCGATGGCGGTTGCGCTGGCTAAAATCAGGTTTTTCATGGTGTTTCCTTTAACGTTGTGGGTTTTGAATCACGATTTGACTATTGGGGGCGGGTTGAACAACATAGCATGCGTTCAAGCCCACCACACATGCCAATAATGTGGCATAGCGAATGGTTTTGTTCATGTGGATAAGTCCTGTGGTTGAAAAGAGTGATTATCCTAGCACAAAAAAATCACATCAACACCACGGCAAACGTTTTTTAACCTAATTGTGCGTATAATTTTGTGTGGATTTTGGGGTGGCAAAAAGCCCCATCTATTCGCGTTTTGGCTGCCTGAAAAATGTTTTTTGGGTATTCGCTGGACGCGCAGTCCTTTCAGGCAGCCTGAAAGTCAGTTTGCCTGATTTTTTTAACTGGGGGTGAGTCATCGTTCGTGGCGCGTATTGATTTTGTTGCAAAAACGACAAATTCAAGGCAAAAATGCAAGTCAGGTTACACACCTGACGCGCATTTTTAACGCAGAAGTTGGCGATTTTTGCGACAAAAGCAAACGTGAAACGGATGATGATTCACCCCTTTGATACTAAGGAACAGATTATGTGCGGTATCGTAGGCGCAATCCGCGCCAATCAAAATGTGGTTGAATTTCTCACAGACGGCTTGAAACGTCTGGAATATCGCGGCTATGACTCATCGGGCATTGCCGTGCTTGCCGAAGACAAAATCAAACGCGTGCGCCGTGTCGGTCGCGTGGCAAACATGGAAGCCGCCGCGCAAGAAAAAGGCGTGGTCGGCAAAATCGGCATTGGGCACACTCGCTGGGCAACCCACGGCGGCGTTACCGAACCCAACGCCCACCCCCATATTTCAGGCGGCAAAATTGCGGTGGTGCACAACGGCATCATTGAAAATTTTGAAGCCGAACGCGCCCGTTTAAGCGCATTGGGCTACGAATTTGAATCGCAAACCGACACCGAAGTCATTTCCCACAGCGTGCGCCATGAATACGACCAAAATGGTGGCGATTTGTTTGCGGCGGTTCAGGCAGCCTGCAAACGTTTTCACGGCGCATACGCCATTGCCGTGATTGCCCAAGACAATTCTGAAAACATGGTGGTGGCACGCATGGGTTGCCCGCTTTTGGTGGCTTTGGGCGAAGACGAAACCTTTATCGCCTCCGATGTGTCAGCCGTGATTGCGTTTACGCGCCAAATCACCTATTTGGAAGATGGCGACATTGCCCTGTTACAGGCAGGCGGCTTTGTGCAATGTGTGGATAAATCGGGCGCAGCCGTGCAACGCGAAATCAAAACATCGGGTTTGTCGCTCGCGTCTTTGGAATTGGGCGGCTACAACCATTTCATGCAAAAAGAAATCCACGAACAGCCCCGCGCCGTAGCCGATACCGCCGAAGTGTTTTTGGACGGTGGTTTTATCCCCGAAAATTTTGGCAAAAATGCCGCCCAAGTGTTTCAAGACATTGACAGCATCAAAATTTTGGCTTGCGGCACATCGTATTACGCTGCCTTAACGGGCAAATATTGGTTGGAATCCATCGCCAAAATCCCCACCGATGTGGAAATCGCCAGCGAATACCGCTACCGCGATGTCATCGCCAACCCCAAACAGTTGATTATCACCATTTCCCAATCAGGCGAAACTTTGGATACGATGGAGGCGTTGAAATTTGCCCAAGCGCAAGGTCATCAACACAGCTTATCCATTTGCAATGTGATGGAATCAGCCCTGCCACGCAACAGCGAATTGGTGTTGTACACCCGTGCTGGGGCAGAAATTGGCGTGGCTTCCACCAAAGCATTTACCACGCAACTGGTTGTTTTGTTTGGGTTGTCTGTAACTTTGGGCAGAATGCGCGGCACCATTTCCGATGAAAAACTGGCAAGCTACACCCAAGAGTTGCGCGAACTTTCAGGCAGCATTCAGCACGTTTTGAACCTTGAACCGCAAATCGCAGCGTGGGCGCAAAAATTCGCCAAAAAATCCAGCGCATTGTTTTTGGGTCGCGGCATTCACTACCCCATTGCTTTGGAAGGCGCATTGAAATTGAAAGAAATCACCTACATTCATGCCGAAGCCTATCCTGCTGGTGAATTGAAGCACGGCCCCCTCGCTTTGGTTGATGAAAATATGCCGATTGTGGTGATTGCACCGCACGATGGTTTGTTGGACAAAGTGAAAGCGAACATGCAGGAAGTGTCGGCACGCGGTGGCGAATTGTTTGTGTTCACCGATTTGGACAGCGATTACACCAGCAACAGCGACACCATTCATGTGATTCGCACGCCACGTCATGTTGGCACTTTGTCGCCGATTGTGCATACGATTCCCGTGCAGTTGTTGTCGTATCACGCGGCTTTGGCGCGTGGCACCGATGTGGACAAACCGCGCAATTTGGCAAAATCGGTTACGGTGGAATAAGGTTTCAGGCAGCCTGAAAATGGGGCGGGGGTTTTCAGGCTGCCTGAAAAAACATTTTCACAAAAAAAATTGACAAAACAAACCAATATCATCATAATGCCAACCTTTAAGCGTTCCGCAAAGTGTGCGGAACATTTTTTAATCCCATTCTCATGGAGTTGAGTATGTACGCGGTCGTAAAAACTGGCGGTAAACAATACAAAGTTACCGTTGGCGAGAAATTAAAAGTAGAACAGATACCTGCCGAACTCGACAGCCAAATCGAACTGACCGAAGTTTTGATGATTGCTGACGGCGAAAACGTAAAAGTAGGTGCGCCTACTGTTGCAGGTGCAAAAGTGGTAGCCAAAGTTGTGGCTCATGGTCGTGGCGAGAAAGTACGCATTTTCAAAATGCGCCGCCGCAAACACTACCAAAAACGTCAAGGTCATCGCCAAAATTTCACGCAAATTGAAATCGTGTCTATTGGCTAATTAAACTAAATTCAGGAGTATAAACAATGGCAAGTAAAAAAGCTGGCGGTAGCACCCGCAATGGTCGCGATTCAGAAGCCAAACGCTTGGGCGTGAAAGCCTACGGCAACGAATTGATTCCCGCAGGTTCCATTATTGTTCGCCAACGCGGCACCAAATTCCACGCAGGCAACAATGTGGGCATGGGTAAAGACCACACTTTGTTCGCCAAAGTTGATGGCTATGTGGAATTTGCCACCAAAGGCGCTTTGAACCGCAAAACCGTGAGCATTCGCCCCTACGAAGGCGCAGAAAACTAATCTGCTCTGTTGATTCAAAACCTGTTGATGATTTCATTGGCAGGTTTTTTGCTGCCTGAAAGAAAATCCCATGAAAGCCCTTTATATTCATTTGCATGATGAGACTGATGAATTGCCCAGCACGTTTCAAGCGGCTTGGCTGAACAATTTGCAACTGGCACAATTATCTATTACGGAAAAAATCAATGCCACTTATTTGTACACCGTTGAATCGGGCAGCTACGACATTGTTTTTGTGAGCCAAAATATTGTGCGTTTGGCTTCGCGCCCTGCTTTACGCAATTGGTTGCGTGTGTTGCGCCCCAAAGGTCGCTTGTTTTTATTGGGCAAAATGGACGATTTTCTGGAAAGTTGCCTTGTTTACATTGCGCCTTTGAGTGAAGATGTGGATTTTGCTTCGCCCAATTTTGTGTGTGTGCGGAAAAAGGCATTTGTGCCGCCTTTGCTTACGTTGATGAAACAGGCTGCCATTGCACAATCGCAAAACAGCCATGCGGAGGCTTTGTTGCTGTTGCAGTTGGTTTTGTTGGCGTATCCTGATGAAATAGTGGGGCATCAGTTTTTGGCTTTGTATTATGAGCGCATGAATTGGTTGCCACAAGCCATTGAAATACAAAATATTTCCGCCCAGCAATTCCCCAATAATTTGATGGCACAATTGGGTCGTTTGCTGACTTATTTGGCGCATGGCGATTATGCTCGGGGCTTTCAGTTGCGCGATGAGTATTGTCGCCGATATTTGCCCAAAATGCGCCGTTGTCATGCTTATCCTGCTCCGCCTGATGCGTTTGACGCGCTGTATTGGTGTGGCGAAAATCTGGCTGGGAAAACCTTTGTGGTGTGGAGCGAATTTGGTTTGGGCGATGAAATCATGTTTACCCAGTTGGCGCATTATCTGAAACACGTTGCCAAAGTGGGCAAATTGATTTGGGTGGTGCAACCGCCCATTGTGTCGCTGGTGCAAACCCATGCCGATATTGATGAGGTGGTGAGCGCGAAAGTGGCTGCCGATGTGGTGGCGCATTTGGATTATTGGGCGTTTCCGCATGATTTGTTGGTGCATTTCAGGCAGCCTTTTGAGACGATTCCGAAAACCATGCCGTATTTGTCGGCAAATGTGGATAAGGTGCGGCATTTTGCGGCTTTAACGCGCTCGGAGAAAAAGTGCAAAGTGGGCTTGGCATGGCGTGGCGACCCCAATCATGAAAACGATGCTTATCGTTCGGTTCATCAGGTGGCTATGCTCAATGTGTTGGTGGACGGCATGGACGATGTTCAATTTTATTGCGTGCAAAAGGAATTGAATGAGCGCGAACGTGCGTGGCTGGCAGAAAAGGGCATTCCGCATTTGGGCGATGAATTGGGCGATTTTGCCGATACGGCTGCTTTGTTGGCAAACATGGATAAGGTGATTTCGGTGGATACGTCTATTGTGCATGTGGCGGGGGCGTTGAATTTGCCCACTTTTGTGTTGTTGCCTTATGTTTACGATTGGCGTTGGGGTGTGCCTTTGAGCCGCAATTTGTGGTATCCCAACACGCGCAAATTTCAGTTGTCGTATCCCAGTGCGCCGTGGTATGAGGCTTTGGTGGCGGTGCGCCAAGCCTTGCGCGATGAGCTGGATTCGTGATTTCAGGCTGCCTGAATGGTTTTTCAGGCGGCTTTTTTAATTGTTTTATCAAACAAAAATCCATAAAAAAAATTTTTGGCAGAAACATTGTGCAAATGGGGTGGAATCGGTTAAAGTCTCGCGTTTTCTTTTTTCAGGCAGCCTGAAAACCTGCAAAAAGAAGTTTGACATTCCCATTAAATTGACGAAAGGACATTCCTGATGAATGGCGACATTGGCGTAATTGGCTTGGCGGTTATGGGTCAAAACCTGATTTTGAACATGAACGACAAAGGCTTTAAAGTGGTGGCGTACAACCGCACCGTGGAAAAAGTGGACGAATTTTTAAATGGCGCAGCCAAAGGCACCAACATCGTGGGCGCATACAGTTTGCAAGATTTTGTGGATAAATTGGCAAAACCCCGCAAAATCATGCTGATGGTACGCGCAGGCAGCGCGGTAGATGAATTCATCGCCCAGTTGCTGCCCCATTTGGAGCAAGGCGACATCATCATTGATGGCGGCAATGCCAATTATCCCGACACCAATCGCCGTTGCGCGTGGCTGGCTGAAAAAGGCTTGCTGTTTGTGGGTGCAGGCGTATCGGGTGGCGAAGAAGGGGCGCGTCATGGACCTTCCATCATGCCAGGGGGGCATTTTGCGGCTTGGGCGCACATTAAGCCGATTTTTCAAGCCATTGCCGCCAAAACGCCACAAGGCGAACCCTGTTGCGATTGGGTGGGCGACAACGGCGCAGGTCATTTTGTGAAAATGGTACACAATGGCATTGAATATGGCGACATGCAGTTGATTTGTGAAGCCTATCAATTCATGAAAGAAGGCTTGCAAATGAACCACGATGAAATGCACGCGGCGTTCAAATCGTGGCAAAAAACCGAATTGGATTCCTATCTGATTGACATTACTACTGAAATTTTGGCATACAAAGACACAGACGGCACACCTTTGGTTGAAAAAATTTTGGACACCGCAGGTCAAAAAGGCACAGGCAAATGGACAGGCATCAACGCTTTGGACATGGGCATTCCACTTACCCTGATTAGCGAATCGGTGTTTGCCCGTTGCGTATCGGCTTTGAAAGAGCAGCGCGTTGCCGCCGCCAAATTGTTCCCACACACGCCCATTGCCATTTCAGGCAGCCGCGAAGAATGGCTGGAAGCCTTGCGTCAATCTTTGCTTGCCAGCAAAATCATTTCCTACGCCCAAGGCTTTATGCTCATGCACGAAGCCAGCGAAACCTACAACTGGCATTTGAATTATGGCAACACCGCCCTGTTGTGGCGCGAAGGTTGCATCATTCGCAGCGTGTTTTTGGGCAACATTCGCGATGCCTACACCCAAAACCCCGATTTGGTTTGGTTGGGACAAGACGCGTATTTCCAAAACATTTTAAACAACGCCTTGCCACAATGGCGCAAAGTGGTGGCAAAATCCATTGAATGCGCCATTCCCATGCCCTGCATGGCATCGGCAATCACGTTCTTGGACAGCTACACATCGGCACGTTTGCCCGCCAATTTGCTGCAAGCGCAACGCGATTACTTCGGCGCACACACTTACGAGCGCACCGACAAACCACGCGGCGAATTTTTCCACACCAACTGGACAGGCAAAGGTGGCGACACCGCGTCAAGCACCTATCACGTTTGATGGGCGCGTGGGCAGCTTGTTCGCATTTCAGGCTGCCTTTCACGGCACCACAAAAAATAAAATGGGGTGTGTTGGAATTGCGCTCTGTCGCCGTGCGGGCGACTTACTTTTTAAAAAAGTAAGCCAAATACATTAAAGCTGAACGGTTTCTTTTCAAAAAAACATTTCAGGCAGCCTGAAAAGATTAAATTGTTGAATAAAAAACAGAAATAACCTTTTTCATTGATGATTTTTAAGGAGCAAAACAAATGGGCTGGTTTTCATCTCGCAAAGACGATTTTTTCGTTGCCACCATTGAACCGAAAAACCTGAATGTGAACGAATATTTGGGCGTGGTCAATGGCGAAGCCGTGATTGGGGCAAACATTTTTCGTGATATGTTTGCGTCCATTCGCGATGTGGTGGGCGGACGTGCCAGTGGCTACGAAAGCGCATTATCAGGCGCGCGCCAAGCCGCTTTGGACGACATGATTGACGCTGCCAAAAAAGCAGGTGCCAATGGCGTGATTGGCGTGGATTTTGATTACGAAGTGCTGGGCGAAACCAACGGCATGATGATGGTCAGCGTGAGCGGCACGGCGGTTAAAATCCAAAAATAAAGCGCAAATTCAAGCCAAAAGGCTGAAACTTTTGCAAAACTCGGTTTGTAGGGGCAGATTTCATATCTGCCCTGTTTAGAATTGCAGAAATTTTTATTTTTATCAATAACGTGAACTCGGGATAAGTAACTGTCAATTTGCCAACAAACCTGCTCTCTCTCCCTATGGGAGAGAGTTGGAGAGAGGGCTTGTTGAGCAGCATACCCTCTCCCCAGCCCTCTCCCACAGGGAGAGGGAGCAAAGTGACTTAAATTTATCAATCACTTTTATCCCGAAATCGTGTTATCAATAAATTGAAAAAAGGGCAGATATGAAATCTGCCCCTACGAATTGAGTTTTGCAAAAGTTTCAGGCTGCCTGAATCGGTTTTCAGGCAGCCTTTTGGCTTGTGGTGTCAATCAGAACAAATGGGCAAATGCCGCTTTCAAATCATCGTTGCTGCGCGGCAAATGCGAGCGAATTTCGGTAAAATCCAATGGTTCCAACGCCGCTTCCACCGCCGCCGCCGATGCACCCAATTCGCACAAACGCGATGCCAAACTTTGCTGCACCATGATTTCAAATTCGTTTTGAGATTCTTTGGTATTCATGTGTTCACCTTTAATTTTTACAATACAATTGTTTGAAATAACGCTAAAAATCAGTTTTTGGTATCAAAAAATCGCGCAATTTTAATCTAGCGCATTAAATTTTTCAACGCCAATTTCACACCATCGCTCACGTCCACATGGGCAGGCAGGCTTTTCACGGCGGTGCGCGATTCCTTTTCGTTGTAGCCCAAAGCCAGCAGCGTGCTGACAATGTCTTCCAAATGACCATCAGACGCATTTGGGGCAAACAAACCCTCGTTCAGGCTGCCCGCAAGCGACAATTTGCCACGCAATTCCAAAATCATGCGTTCGGCGGTTTTTTTGCCCACGCTGGGGGCAGACGACAATTTTTTCACATCTTCGCTGGCGATGGCTTGCGCCAGTTCATCGGGCGAGAGTGCCGACAAAATGCCCAAAGCCGTTTTCGCGCCAATGCCGCTCACTTTAAGCAACTGGCGAAAGGTGGCGCGTTCATCAGCCGACACAAAACCAAACAGCAAATGCGCGTCTTCACGCACAATCATTTGGGTGTAAAGCTGCACCGATTCGCCCAAAGCGGGCAGGGCATAAAAGGTGTGCATGGAAACGTCCACTTCATAGCCCACGCCATTGATGTCCAAAACAATTTGAGGCGGCGATTTTTCAATGATGTTGCCGCGTAATCTGCCAATCATAATTCAGGCTGCCTGAAAAAACAAAACGCCCATTGTAAATGAGCGCGGCATTTTTTGCATGATGGCGTGAAAATAAGGGGGACGTGGCGTATCGCCGCTACACCCACTCTGCGCCCGGAAAATGGCGAAATGTGTAGGTTGGCTTTTTGAATTGACATTCACAAAATTTCAGAAGAGGTGTCGGCTCTCCGAGCCGACCTACGCTTGCTATGGTTGCACTTGGTGGGTCTTAAGATATTCTGCATTAATACTTTCCATAATATCAATGGCAATATCCCTAAAAATCAATGTTTCTAAATCGTTTAATAAATATAATTTATTTATATGAAAATTTTCTTTTTGAAAAACATTATTCATAATATCTATGTTGTTGGGTGCAAAACGGAATTCATAATTTAGACGTTCAATAAAATTATTATATATATGCCTATTTTTTTTCTTGTCATAGTGAAATAATTTTTTGATATGTTTATTTGTTATAAACCCATATTGATGAGCATACAAATTTCTAATTTGAATATAGAATTCCCATGCTGATTTTGTATATTCATCTAATTTTACTAAGCCAAGTATTTCTGCTTTAAATAAAAAATTTTCATATTGATTTTTTTCATGAAATTCATTTTTATCCAAGTGTTTATTTTTATTAAAATACTCATTAATCAAGTCATTAGTTGCACTTTCAATAAAGCCATATAACATTTGAAATTCTCTAGTATTGAGAAAGTTTTTAATAATATCAAAATAATTATGAGCATTACCTACTTGAGAAAAAGATTCTTGAATGACATTATTAATATCGGGTAAATTTGATTTAATATCTCTATCTTTAGAAGGTGCTAAACCCATACAACATAATAATTCTTCATTTCTATGATAACTAGTATAAATATCTTGAGCTATTTCTTTAAGAAATTCATGAATATCATCAGCCTCTGTCAAATTGTAATTATGAGTTATACGTCTTATATATTCCGTGCCAGTTGTAATATATGAAGTAAATAATTTATCCGTCAGAGTAGTTAAATAAAATAAATGATAAAAATTTTTATAACATAATGGGGAATTATTTGTTGGTTTAATTAAATCAAATCTATTCATGAGTATACGGATATCCATTGTTAAATTCCTATTTAAAATAAAAAATTAAAAGAGTTACAGAAGTTTGTACTAAATTTTCAAAAAAATCAAAATGATGGCAAATTCGGTGCAACAAGTTGCACCCTACATTTTGCCGTCCGCTAGGACTTTCAGGCAGCCTGAAACTCAACTCTCCACATGTTCAGGCAAAAATCCGCCCGATTGGTGCGCCCACAATTTCGCGTACAAACCGCCTTTTGCCAACAATTCCGCGTGGCTGCCTTCTTCCACGATTTTGCCTTTGTCCAGCACAATCAATCTGTCCATCGCCGCGATGGTGGACAATCGGTGGGCAATCGCAATCACCGTTTTGCCGTCCATCATCTTGTCCAAACTTTGCTGAATGGCGGCTTCCACTTCGCTGTCCAATGCGCTGGTGGCTTCGTCCAACAGCAAAATGGGCGCGTCTTTCAACATCACACGCGCAATGGCAATGCGTTGGCGTTGTCCGCCCGACAATTTTACGCCGCGTTCGCCAACGTGTGCGTCATAGCCTGTTCTGCCTTTTGCGTCCGACAGTTGCGGAATGAAATCTGCCGCTTCCGCTTTTTGGGCTGCCTGAAACATTTCTTCGTCCGTTGCATTGGGGCGACCGTAAACAATATTGTCGCGCACCGAACGGTGCAACAAACTCGTGTCTTGCGTAACCAAACCAATTTGAGCGCGTAAACTTTCCTGCGTGATGTCGTTGATGTTTTGACCGTCAATGTGGATTGCGCCACTTTGCGGCTCGTAAAAACGCAACAGCAAATTCACAATCGTGGATTTGCCCGCGCCACTTCGCCCAATCAAGCCGACTTTTTCGCCCGCCTTAATGTTTAAATTGAAACCATTGAGCAAAGGCTTGCCGCTTTCGTATGAAAAATCAACGTGTTCAAAACGGATTTCGCCATGTTCCACTTTCAAAGGCAGGGCGGCAGGTTTGTCCAAAATGGTGTGCGGTTTGGACAATGTGGTCATGCCGTCTGTTACCGTGCCGATGTTTTCAAACAAAGCCGCGCTTTCCCACATGATGTATTGCGATAAACCGTTGATGCGGAAAGTCATCGTAATTGCCACCGCCACCGCGCCAGCCGAAACGCTGCCTGAATGCCACAACCACACACCAATCACGGCGGTGGATAAAGTCAAAAACGCATTCACAGCAAAAGTGCAAGTGTCCAACAAAGTTGCCAAACGCATTTGCGCGTGAACGGTTACCATAAATTCTTCCATGCTTTCTTTGGCATAACGCGCTTCGCGTGCGCCGTGCGAGAAGAGTTTAACCGTGGCAATATTGGAATACGCATCGGTAATGCGACCCGTCATCAGGCTGCGTGCGTCTGCTTGGCGTTGGGCGGTTTTGGCGAGTTTGGGAATGAGTAATCTCATCGTCAAAGCAAACAACACCATCCACAAAATAAACGGTACGAGCAACCAGCCGTCCAGCGCAACCAAAATCACGCCCGTACTCAAAAAATACACGCCCACATACACCACCATGCCCACAATGGTCATGACCACTTCGCGCACCGCCAACGCGGTTTGCATGACTTTGGCAGACACGCGCCCCGCAAATTCATCTTGATAAAAACCCAGCGATTGTGCCAACATCAAACGGTGGAAATTCCAACGCAAACGCATGGGAAACACGCCTTGCAAAGTTTGCAAACGCACCACCGAATTGAAAAATCGCCACACCACCGACAAAATCAGCACCAAAGCCATGCCAAACAACGCCCAACCGTGTTCGCCAAAAAAGGTTTGGGGGGAAGACGCGCCCAGCCAGTCCACAATTTTGCCCATAAATTGAAACAGCAGGGCTTCCAAAATGCCCATGCCTGCGGAAAACACCGCCAGCACCAAAATCCAGCCACGCAAACCGTCTATGCACGACCAAATAAAGGGAAACAGCCCTTTGTTGGGGGTAACGGGTTGGGTGTCGGGATAGGGTTCAATGCGGCTTTCAAAATGATTAAAGATTTGATTGAGTTTGTGTTTCATAATAAAAAAAGGGTTTTCAGGCAGCCTGAAAATACATAACAAAAATCTTTGGGCTGCCTGAAACCTGTTCCCTCCCCTGCTGGCGGGGGAGGGGTAGGGTGGGGGTGGCTCGTTGAGTTCTAACCCCCACCCCAGCCCTCCCCCTTGCATAGGGGGAGGGGGTAGATTGTGGGCAACATCAAAGATTGTCGTGTACCGAAAGGCAGCCTGAAAATCACAAAAGGGCAGATGTGAAATCTGCCCCTAGTGTTTGCAAAATCGGCTTTCAGGCTGCCTGAAAACAAATAAGGTTGATTAAAAACAGTGGAATTTTAATGCAATCGGCTTGCGGCGCAAACCGCGTTTACACAAAATTAAAACGTTGCCGCCCAACCGCGTGGTTTGTCGTCATCATCGTCATCATCTTGGTTTTGATTTTGTTCTTGGGCGAGTTTTTGTTCGTGCTGTGCGACCAAGCGTTCCCATGCGGTGGGTTGTGGCGATGTGGGTGGTGGGGTTTCTACTGTGGTTGGTTCAGGGTTAAGCGATTGCGTTTCCCAGCCGTCAAATGCCACATTGCTAAACAGCGCGGCATCTGCGCCCGAAGTGCGTACCAAATTGCCGTTTGCGTCTTTTTGGTAGGTGCCAGCCTGCGTAACCATATTGATGTAGCCGTGGTCGTTGATGCGAATGTGGCGAAACAGCCAGCCATCAAGAATATTGAGCAATTCTTCTGCCACATTGGGGTTTTCCATCATTTTCATTTGGTATTCAACCAGTTTGTCCACAAAATTTTGATGAACCCGTTTGTGTGCTTCCAGCAAGTGATAGCCCGATTCAGCCAGCATTTCTTCTTCATAAGCAAAGTGGTTCATGGTACAACTGATTAAATCAAATAAGCTGATGTTCATTTGTTCGGCATTTTGCGCTTCGTGCGCGGCGTGCAATTCATTGATATGGTGAACCAATTGTTTGTGTTGTTCGTCAATGTCGTGGAAACCCGTGTCCAAATCTGCTGTCCAAAAAATGTGCGCCATGGTGTTGTCTTATCAAGATGAAAATGGAAAACTGTGAAAGCGAATCATATAGCAAAACAAACAAATCGTGAAGTTGCCGACTGCCTGAAAAAGCAAGATAAAAAAAACGCGCTGGTACATACCTAATTGGTGTCTACCAAGCGCGTTAAAGGAATAGGACTTGTCAAATGTTGCAGTGATGAGCCGTAAGCTCAATCGGAAAACTATGCTGCGCATTGTACAAACATTAACAATGTAGCGCAAATTGTTTTTTCATGACAATTTTCATCACATTGATTATAAAAGAAATTTAGTTTTGAGTAACTGACAAAAAGTGGCACTTTTTGCTTAAAATTCGCTGGTGTGCGGTTTCAGGCTGCCTGAAAATGCCTTTTTTGGGCTGGGCGCAAATGGGTTTTGTGCGGTAGCAAGGTTCATTTTGTGTTAAGATTTTGTCAATTTAGTGAGAAAATAGGGAGAAAAATCATGTTTCAGTTGGATTTGGACTGCACCTATCATTGCCATTTTCGCACCAACACGCGCGGCATCACTTATGAGCAAATGCGTTTAACGCTCAAATATGGCAAATTGATTCAAGACCGCTACATTTTAAACCCACGCGATGTGTATGATTTGCTTGAAAAAATGAAAAAATGCGCCATGAAAGAAACCCGACAACGCGCCCAACAACAAGGCAAAAAAGCCAAAGTGCCTGCCTATTCGCCACAAATGCAATCGGAAATGCGTGTGCTGAAACAAATCGCCGACAAAGGCGGCTTGGTGGTGGTGGAAACGGGCAATTTGTGCATCACCGCCTATCATTTTACCAGCAAGCATTGGGCGAGTTTCAGTCGCCAATATCATGTGAACCCAAAACGTTGCTATTTATAATATGATGGGGAACGCTGCCTGAACACGCATTTTCAGGCAGCGTTTTTGATTTTGGGGCGACAATGCGATAATGCCGCCATTCTCATTTTCACATTGGCTTAAAACATGAAAACTTTACTTGTGCGCCTGTCCAGCATGGGCGATTTGATACACACCCTGCCCGCCATTACCGATTTGTCGCGCCATTGCCCCGATGTGCAACTGGACTGGTTGTGCGAACGCGCCTTTGCCGACATTGCGCGACTGCACCCCTTTGTGCAAAACGTGCATGAAATGGCGTGGCGAAATTGGCGCAAAAAACTGTTTCAGGCAGCCACTTGGCGCGAAATGGGCAGCCTGAAAACCACTTTACATAATCAACAATACGATAATGCGTTGGACAGCCAAAGTCTGCTCAAATCAGCCCTGTTTGCGCGTTGGGCAAACGCCCCGATTATGGGTTTGGACAAACATTCCGCGCGTGAGCCGCTTGCCGCCCATTTTTACGCGCAAACTTTTGCCGTGCCAAAAGGAGAAGATGCCGTGTGGCGCAATCGCCAACTTTTCGCGCAAGCCTTTGGCTATGCCGTGGACGGTGCGCCCGATTTTGGTTTGGCTCTGCCGCCAGCCATTTCAGGCAGCCTGAATTTGCCCGCGCAGTATCATATTGCCCTGCACGCCACCAGCCGCGACAGCAAATTGTGGGCAAACGAAAATTGGCTTGCCCTGCTCGCCCAAATCCACGCCCACGACCGCCTGCCCGTGCTGCTCACTTGGGGCAACGACAGCGAAAAACAACGCGCCCAATACCTTGCCGACCGCCTGCCCTTTGCCCACGTTTGCCCCAAACTCAATTTGGCGCAAGCCGCCAGCCTGTTGGCGCACGCCCAAAGCGTGATTGGGGTGGATACAGGATTGCTGCATTTGGCAAACGCCTTCAATCGCCCCCTAATCGGCATCTACACCGACAGCGACCCCATCAAAACAGGCGTACAAATTTCCGAACGCGCCATCAATTTGGGCGGCGTGGGGCAAAGTCCCAGCGTGCAAAACGTGTTTGATACATGGCTGCAAATTCAAAATCATTGAATAAATCAATCTTAAATTGAATATTTAATCACTTATTTTGATTTAAATTGAAAACACACTTTCAGGCAGCATACCGCAAGACCCAATCCAATCAAAGCCGCCTGAAAGTACATCATCATTATTTTAAATTTTATTTTTAAATTAAAATCAAAATAATTGATGATTATTGGCGATGAAAGTCCATGAATGGTGCGATGATGATGATTTTTATTGATTAAACCAATGATGGGGAAACACAAACGCAACTACCCAAATCCCCATTATTCCTTTAAAATAATCAACACGTTTTCAGCCAGCCTGAAAACACATCTTTTTGATTAAACAACAAAATTGGAGTAAATATGAAAGCCCTTGTTGCCGTAAAGCGCGTGGTGGACTTCAACGTCAAAGTGCGCGTGAAAGCCGATGGTTCCGATGTGGACATTGGCAATGTGAAAATGTCCATGAATCCCTTTGACGAAATCGCGGTAGAAGAAGCCGTGCGCCTGAAAGAGGCGGGTAAAATCAGCGAAATCGTTGCCGTGTCGCTGGGCGAAAAAAAATGCGAAGACGTGTTGCGTACCGCCTTGGCAATGGGTGCAGACCGCGCCATTCATGTGGAAACCGAAACCGCGCTTGAACCGCTTGCCGTTGCCAAATTGTTGAAAAAAATCAATGAACAAGAGCAAGCACAAATCATTTTATTGGGCAAACAAGCCATTGACGATGATGCCAACCAAACCGCGCAAATGCTTGCCGCTTTGTTGAATGCGCCCCAAGCCACATTTGCCAGCAAAGTGGATTTGCAGGAAAACGAAGTGCAGGTAACACGCGAAATTGATGGTGGTTTGGAAACCGTGGCGTTGAAATTGCCTGCCGTGATTAGCACCGATTTGCGTTTGAATGAACCGCGTTTTGTGAAATTGCCCAATTTGATGGCAGCAAAGAAAAAGCCTTTGGAAAAACAAACGCCTGCTGATTTGGGCGTGAACATTGAGCCGCGTTTGATTGTGCAAAAAGTTGCCGAACCCAAAGCGCGTCAGGCTGGCGTGAAAGTGTCCAGCGTGGCGGAATTGGTGGAAAAATTGACCGCTTTAAAAGCAATTTAATTGATATTTTGAAATGATTTTGCATATTTTTATCAATATTTTTGATAAAAAAGGGTTTTTAGGCAGCCTGAAAAGTTTTTTGGTTGATTGAAACCCCATTGTTTATGTGCAAAAAAACGCAATCATATTATTTGGCTTACTTTTTTAAAAAGTAAGTCGCTGCGCGGCGACAGAGCGCACGCCGTAGGCAAATCAAAAATGAAGGAAAAGACATCATGACCGTTTTAATTCTTGCCGAACACGATGGCAAACAAATCAGCCCAGCCACTTTGCACGCGGTGGGAGCGGCGCAAAAATTGGGCGAAATTCACTTGTTGGTGGCAGGTTCAGGCTGCCTGAACGTGGCGGAACAAGCCAGCAAAATTCAAGGCATCGCCAAAGTGTTGCACGCAGACGCAGCGCATTTTGCCGAATGCTTGGCGGAAGAAATCGCGCCATTGGTGGTGTCGTTGGCGCAACCTTACACGCACATTGTGGCGGCAGCGAGCGCGTTTGGCAAAAACATCATGCCGCGCGTGGCGGCTTTGTTGGATTGCTTACAAGTATCTGATTTAACAGAAATTGTTGATGAAAAAACCTTTGTGCGCCCCATTTATGCAGGCAATGTGTTTACCACCGTGCAAAGCCATGAAAGCAAATTGGTTTTGACCATTCGCGCCAGCGCGTTTCAGGCAGCCGAATTGGGCGATAATACCGCGTCAATTCAAAGTGTTACCGCAACGCCAGCGCAAAACATCAGCCGTTTTGTGTCGCGTGAATTGACCCAATCCGACCGCCCCGAACTCACACAGGCGCGTGTGATTGTGTCGGGCGGACGCGCATTGGGCAGCGCTGAACAATTCAATGCGGTTTTGACCCCATTGGCAGACGCTTTGGGCGCAGCCATTGGCGCAAGCCGTGCGGCTGTGGACGCGGATTACGCGCCCAACGACAGTCAAGTCGGTCAAACAGGCAAAATTGTTGCGCCTGAATTGTATGTTGCGGTGGGCATTTCGGGCGCGATTCAGCACATTGCGGGCATGCAAGACAGCAAAACCATTGTGGCGATTAACAAAGACCCAGACGCGCCCATCTTTAATGTGGCGGATTTGGGCATGGTGGGCGATTTGTTTGAGATTGTGCCTGAATTGACAAAAGCACTGAATGCGCGTTGATTTGTGAAATAAAATTGATGAAACGGCAATAATGTTTCACGTGAAACATGATTTTCAATCAAAGTTTGAATGATGTTTCACGTGAAACGTTTTATTTTGTGAAACAAGTGGTGGGATAATGAAAAAATATTTGGCTTATGGCGTGGTGCTGTTGGGCTTATGTTGCGTGGTGGCATGGGCAAGTGTGCGTGTTTCAGAACGTGGTTTTGTGATAATTGAAAATCACAGCAATCAAACGGTAAAAAATGTGTATGTGATTTATGACCATTTGGCTCAACCCAAAAAAGTTTGGATTGGTTCTTTGTTGCCCAATCAACGTTATCAACACCAAATCAATTTTGCGGATATGAATGAATTTCGTTTGGGCATTGAATACGATTTGGCAGGGAAAACACAATCCGATACGGTAGCGGGTTATGTGGCTGATTATGATAAACAGTGTTATGTTTTTGAGATGAAATAGTGGTGTGTTTGATAAATGGCTTTTCAGGCTGCCTGAAAATGTTGTTGATACACCAATCGTTGTGCATTCGTTTATTTGGCTTACTTTTTTAAAAAGTAAGTCGCCGAAGGCAAAAATCATTTTTCGTAGGACAGTAAAAGGCAGCCTGAAACCCCATTCAATGCTAAAATCATGTTTCACATGAAACATCACATCAAGCTGCTTGACCGCGTTTCAGGCAGCTTTTTTTGATTTTTAGGAAAACCCAAAATGAATATTTTACACAACCCACAATCCCACTCTTTCGCCTCCGACAATTATTCGGGCGTGCTGCCTGAAATCATGGCGGCAATCGCCCAAGCCAATGGCGGACACCTTGGCGCATATGGCAACGACCCCTACATCGCTCATCTGCAAAATCTCATCAAACAGCATTTTGGCGAATCCGCCCTAGCCTACCCCGTGTTCAATGGCACAGGCGCAAATGTGTTGGCATTGCAAGCCTGCCTGCCGCGTTGGGGCGCGGTAATTTGCGCGGAATCGGCACACATCAATGTGGACGAAAGCACAGCCCCACAAGCCGTTGGCGGATTCAAATTGTGGACGATTCCCACATCAGACGGCAAATTAAACCCCGAACTCATCGCCCAACACGCGCATGGTTTTGGCGTGGAACACCGCGCCCAGCCGCTTGCCGTCAGCATCACGCAAAGCACCGAATGCGGTACGGTTTACACGCCTGATGAAATCCGCGCCATTGCCGATTTTTGCCACGAAAAAGGCATCGCTTTGCACATGGACGGCGCACGTTTGGCGAATGCGGCGGCGGCTTTGGGCGTGAATTTGCGCGACATCACGGCAGATGTGGGCGTGGACATTTTGTCGTTTGGCGGCACCAAAAACGGTTTATTGTTGGGCGAATGCGTGATTGTGTTGAATGAAAAAAATGTTTTAAACGCAAACGGCATGAAATTTTTACGCAAAATGAATGTGCAACTTGCGTCCAAAATGCGTTTTATTTCCGCGCAATTCATTGCTTTGCTGGAAAACGATTTGTGGCTTAATGCCGCGCAAAACGCCAACGCCATGGCGCAAAAACTTTCAGGCAGCCTGAAAAACATTCAGGGCGTGGAACTGGTTTACCCCACGCAAGCCAATGCCGTGTTTGTGAAATTGCCCAATGGCGTGGCGGACAAAGTGCGCCAACACACTTATTTTTACGATTGGGACGAGCAAGGCACGGTGCGTTTGGTGTGCAGTTTTGACACGACCGCGCAGCATATTGATGATTTGTTGAATGCGATTGGAGTGGCAATTCAGGCTGCCTGAATAAAAATGTAGGGCGCGTACCTCGCATCAAAATCACGCTATTTTGGGTAAATCGGTGTGCGTATGTCCCTGCAAAACTGAATGGCATTTCAAGATTTTCATTTAAAGAAAGCAAACCATGTTTACCACCTACGATTTATACGCTTTTGTCAATACTGTTTATTGGGGCAGTATGCTTGTGCTGATTTTAATTGGCTGGGGGATTTTAAAAGCCAACAAAGCCCGAATGCGATTTTATGTGGCATGGCTGCTGATTGTGCCAGCAGGATTTATCGCCATGATTTTACCCAGTCCAAAGAAATACCAAGCAGCCAAAGAACAACAAGAACGTTACGAACAAGCCGCAGCCGTATTTAAAAAGCAATGCGAACAAGCAGGCGAAAAGATTTATCGCACGGTGGATAATGTGGAAGGGATTATGTTGTTGAAAATCGTATCTGAAGAAGATTCATTTAAAGATTCTGATGCTCATAACCCTATGTGGAGGGATGCTGCTTTTCAATCATATGCAGGGGACGGGTTTATACGAACATTTTTAGGACATCATACTAATGGAGTTGGATATTTATATATTGATGTTTTACAAAAAAATCAAACAGATATTATTCGTTATACTGGTAGACGACCATTGCTTCAAGAAAAAAATCCTAAAAATCCAGCACGTTATGCAGTAACTTTTGAGCAAAATATTGACCCTGAATTACGCAAACATTGGGTGGCAGGTGGAAGTATTCAAATTATTGACCAAAAAACCAATGAAATTATTGCTGAAAAAACAAGTTATGTATTTGAAAAAGGGTTGGGTGGGAGAGGTGGTGCTAGAATGCCATGGATGTTTGCTGAAGATTGTCCAAATCAACCTTTTGTTCGTCCATATCCAATCTTTAAATTTTTAATTAGTGTTGTTAAACCCAAACAGGAGACTAAAAATGTCCAATAATATTCCTAACGCAGTTGAGTGCTTCATGCGTACCAAATTGATTGAAATAATCAAAATTTTGTGAAAATTCGGTGCGTGGTACGCACCCTACTGATTGCCGTCCGCTCGCATTTTCAGGCAGCCTGAAAGGAAAAAATCAAAATGAATGATTGGAAAATACTTTATTTTCTACCCTTTATTTTTATTGCTTGTGTCAATTTGTGGATTTTACTTGCCCAATTACGCGAAAACAAACATTCGTCTTTTGCGCCTGTGATTGGACTGATGTGCTTTTTTCTGGGAACGCAGGGCTTGGACAAAGATTACAATCGTTGGATTTGGCTCTTGATTTTGTTGGACATTGGCACGCTTGTTTTGATTGGGTCTTTGCCATTTTTATTGCGAGAATGGTTGATTAATAGCCGATTTTGCCGTTATCGCGTTTACCAAAATGACACGCAGATTTTGACTTTGTATCAATTCAAACAACATCGTACTTTTAATTGGCAATACATAGTCAAAATCAAGCCAGAAAATGTGCCTGCGTTGGCTGGATTTGGGGGTGAGTGGACAATCATTGATGACAAATTGTATTTAAATGTGGTGGCTGGCGATAATATTGCCGTTGCCAATCTGGAAGATGATGAGCTTGTTTTCGCGGAAATGGACAATGAATATGACGCTAAATTGAGCAATCAACGATTGAAACGCAGAAAATAAAGTTGTGTAGAAAATTGGATATGCACGGTATACGTTACAAAACCTTCGTCATTTTCATCATTCAAATTTTTTTGTAAATAAATGTTAAATTGTTTTTTTGCAAAAAAATGTAATATGATGAATTTCTGTTTCAGGTAGTCTGAAACCTTTGCAAAACTCGGTTCGTAGGGGCAGATTTCATATCTGCCCAGTTTGGGCTTGTAGAAATTTTCATTTTTATCAATAAATTGAAAAAGGGGCGAATATGAAATTCGCCCCTACGTCAGTTTTAAAGTGGATTTTGCAAAGGTTTCAGTCTGAAATCATTTTTTAATCCGTATTGATGAAAGTATCCAAAAAATATGAATAAAATCTTAAAAATCAAATTATTGCTGATTGTGTGTTGTGCATTTTTAGGTTGGCAATCTGTTTCTCGCGCCTATGCTTTATCGCAAGATAATCAATTGTTTCGTCAAGGTAAGCATACGGTAGAAGTTTATTTGGCAGATAATGTATTAAATGAACGACAAAGTGGTAAACGCAATAAAACATCTGAATATTCCGCTAATTTGAAGTTTCAAACCAAGGAAGGTCAATGGGTTATTGTCAATAACGGTTTTATTTTACCCAGTGAAAAAAACAGCTTAATGCGTGGTGAGAGCATTAAGCGAGAATATGCTGCCAAAAATCCGCAGAAATTGCGTGTTGCAAATCGCCCAGAAGTGTCGCCAACAGGTGAGTTTGCATTTGGATTGGTTGTGATTTTGTTGGGATTGTATTTGATTTGGAATGTGTATCAAACTTATCAAAAACAAGATGAGGAATGATGCATTTCGTTTTTGTAGGTAGGTTCGGCGTACTTTGTAATTATCTATTTTTATAACCATTTCAGGCAGCCTTACAGTACACGATAAAAATCTTTGGGCTGCCTGAAATCTGTTCCCTCCCCCGTCTGGCGGGGGAGGGTTAGGGTGGGGGTGGCTCGTTGAGTTTCTAACCCTCACCCCAGCCCTCCCCCTTACATAGGGGGAGGGGCAAGTTTGTGGCAACATCAAAAATTGTCGTGTACTTTAAGGCAGCCTGAAAGGAAAAAATCATGTGTGAAACCCCATTTTCATGGTTTAATTTCATTTTCAAACTGTTGGCGGGCATTGTGCTGACGATTTGGTTTTGGGCGATTTTTGGCATGATTGTCAGTTGGATTATGCGCTGGTTTGATGCCACTTTTCGCCCACCCAAACCGCCCACCGCCGAAGAATTGGCACTTTGGCAACAGCGCGAAACGGCATTTGCCGAATGGTTAGCGGTGCTGTATCGCGACAATCCGTCCGCCATGCAAACCGTGTTGGCAAATATCCCCAATGAATTGCAAGATGACGAACATTTGGGTTTGGAGCCTGATTATCTTTTGGCGGTATCCAATCGGGCGTTGGATACGGCATATTTTGCGGTGGTGGAAGATTACAGCAACAATTGGAAAAATCCCGATTATGCCGATTTATTCGCAGAAATGTCGCCGATGTGGCAACGCTTTGGTTTTACGCCCAACTGGTCGGCTTACCGCGAAGAAGATTTTTGGCGTGAGCTTGATGATTATCCGATAGAGCCATGTTTTCGTTGGTTGCAAACGCAATTTTTGGCGCACGGTGCGGCGTTGTTTTTGTGGTATTTGCAGGACGAATGTTGGGGCGTGGCGGTGGTGCCTGTGCAAGATAAAGCGGATTTTCAGGCTGCCTGCGAAAAGTGGGGTTGGGTGGATTTTTTTGAATAAAGTGTTGCTATGTTTAACCCAATAAGGCAAATCATGTTACGATTTGCCTTATTTTTTCATGCAAATAAACAGGGGAATTGCCTGATGTTGTCCATTTTTATGAAAAATCCATTCAGGCTGCCTGAAACCATTTTGCTGATGATTTTGCTTGCCGCGTGTGGCGAACAGCAAACCACACCCACGCCACCACAACCCCATGTTTCACATGAAACATCATCAGCCGTTTCGCCGCCCATTTCATCAAACAAGCAGCCTGAAAAATCATCGCCACCGCTCGTTCAATCGGCACGAAACCAAATCGGCAAAACCGTGCGCTACGACCCAGCCTATTCCACGCTGAAATATCCGATGGGCGATGTGCCGTTGGAAAAAGGCGTGTGTACCGATGTCGTGATTCGTGCCTTGCGTGAGCAGAACATGGATTTGCAGCAACTGGTTCATCAGGACATGAAGAAAAACTTTTCTGTCTATCCCAAACGCTGGGGCTTGAAACGCCCCGACCCCAATATTGACCACAGGCGTGTGCCGAATCTCATCACGTTTTTCACGCGACAAGGTTGGGCGGTGCCGCAAAAGGGCGATTTTCAGGCAGGCGACATTGTAACGTGGGAATTGAACGGCAACCGTTTGCCCCATATCGGCATTGTTTCCGATAGAACAAATGGCGATACGCCTTTGATTATCCACAACATCGGCGCAGGCACGCAGGAAGAAGACATTTTGCACCAACACACGATAACGGGGCATTTCAGGCTGCCTGAAAAATAAGCCCATTTTGGACAAAAAGAAAAATCAAATCATGATTGAAATCAACACCTACAAAACCCTATCCGCCCCCTGCCAAGCCGAATTTAAAGACAAAGGCAGCCGTTTCATCGCCTATGCCTACCCCGTTTTGACGGCAGATGAAGTCAAAACCATCGTGGATAATTTGCGCCAAGAACACCACAAAGCCCGCCATTGGTGCTACGCCTACCGTTTGGGGGTGGACGGCAACCAATTCCGCGCCAACGATGATGGCGAACCTTCGGGCAGCGCGGGTCGCCCCATTTTGGGGCAGATTGATTCGTTTGAATTGACCGATTCTTTGGTGGTGGTGGTGCGTTATTTTGGTGGGACTTTGCTGGGCGTGTCGGGGCTGATTCATGCCTACAAAACCAGCACGCAAATGGCGTTGCAGGCTGCCCAAATTGTGGAAAAAAACATTGAAAAAACGGTATTTTTGCGTTGCGATTATCCGCATTTGAACGAGGCTTTACGCATTGCGAAAAACCACAACGCGCAAATCATCGCGCAAGATTTGCAACTGGATTGCCGTTTGACCGTGCGTGTGCCTTTGGCGGATTTTGCGGCGGCAATGGCGGCGTGGCAGCACACACGTTGCATAGAAATTGTTGCATAATCATCAAAAAACCGTGTGAAAACAAACGATTTTCACACGGTTTGCTGTTTTCAGGCAGCCTGAAACCTTTGCAAAACTCAGTTCATAGGGGCAAATTTCACATCTGCCACGTTTAGATTTGCAGAAATTTTTATTTTTATCAATAACGTGAACTCGGGATAAGTCACTGTCAATTTGCCAACAAACCTGCCCTCTCTCCCTATGGGAGAGAGTTGGAGAGAGGGCTTGTTGAGCAGCATACCCTCTCCCCAGCCCTCTCCCACAGGGAGAGGGAGCAAAGTGACTTAAATTTATCAATCACTTTTATCCCGAAATCGCGTTATCAATAAATTGAAAAAAGGGCAGATATGAAATCTGCCCCTACGTTCAGCCTGAACCTTACACGTCATACGTTCCCGTTACGCTTGCCGTTGCCAAAATATGCCCTTGCATGGCGTAGTGCAAATCGTTGAAACGAAAGCCTTTTGGCAGATTCAGTTTCGTATCCAAAGCATAAACGGTTAAATCGTAGCGGTGCAAACAGTTGGGCGGTGCCATGCCGCCGTATGCTGCTGCTTCATCAATGCTGAAATTGCCCAACACGCTTGCCCAAGAATTGGCACCTTGAATGTAATCTTGGGCGGTTTGGCTGTCGTTTTCAGGCAGCGAAGTGCGCGTTAAATCGGCAATCAGCCAATGAATCCACACAAAACCGCTTGCGGTAATCGCGTCTTTGTCGTCCAAAACCACCGCAAAGGACACCGTGTTTTCGGGCGCGTCCACAATCTCAAACGGAATGGAACGGCTGGGCATGCCGCTTGGCGTGAAATCGCTGCCGCGTTTGCCAAAACGGTCGTGGAAAACGCCATTTTCAATGGCGGAAGTTTGCACTTTCATGGTGTAAGCTCCTACAAATTGAGTGAAGGTGGGGGCGATTGTACTGGATTTTCAGACCGCCTGAAACGTTTTAATTTACACCAAGTTGTTTTTCCAATAATTCAATAATGCGCTTTAATGCTAAGATTTCATTGTCTTTTTGTTTGATGAGTTCGTCTTTGGCATCTAATAATAATTGATGATATTCATAGTTTAAACCCATATTATGACTATTCGTATTATTATCGCCAATGGAAAAGAAGAACGTTTTATCTTGATTAGCAATTAAATCCACGACATTGATGTGAAAAATTTCAGCGATTTTATGCAATTTATCCAAATTTGGGCTACTTTGACCGCGTTCAATTTTGGCATAACCCGTTGGCGACATATCCAATTTTTCCGCCATTTCTTCTTG
Source organism: Alysiella filiformis (assembly GCF_014054525.1). Lineage (NCBI taxonomy): Bacteria > Pseudomonadati > Pseudomonadota > Betaproteobacteria > Neisseriales > Neisseriaceae > Alysiella > Alysiella filiformis. The sequence continues at coordinate 480,961 of NZ_CP059564.1, read as the reverse complement.
CGACCATTGTTTGATTTCGCGCATGACGCGGATTTTGTCGTGGGTTTCCATAATCTTTCCTTAAAGTGCGGTTTTCAGAACTAAAAGAGTGGATTGAGTATGTTTCAGTTACTGGTTTGGAATGTGATTTCAGTATATCATAATTTCATCAATTTTTTTAACCCAATTTTGTGCAAAGGATTACAAAATGCTGCCAATTAGAAAAGTTACTTTCCTTCAAAAGGTGTATTTAGGTGATAATCCAAATCTTAAAAAATATTTTTCTGAATTAATGAAGAAACAACTACAACATCTACCGCATATACAATCAGGTAAAGAGATTAAGGATATACTTTTGAATATTAATAGAGATTCAAGTAGTATTGAAGGTGGTAAATGTGGTGAGAAATATATTAATATTAATTTAGTTAGTGAAATTACATCTATTGATTTTGATGAAGGTATTGAAATTTATGAGAACTTTGATGCTGAGAAGTATCAAAAATTTCTTTCTGAGGAATTTAATGCATATAAAAATATGCATAATGGAACAGTAGTAAATACAGAAGAGAATAATGAAAAAATTGCATGGGAGTGGGCAAAGACAAGTCAGGGTGATGCTTTTAAGGAAAAAAATTTTAAAAAAGCTGAATATAGACCTAAATTTTTTAAAGTTAAATTTGCAACAAATTATTCACAAAATTCATCTGATTTAGAATTAGTCATTGATGAACCCAGCTTAAATGAAATTTTAAAATAATTTCATCATCGCAAAACGCCATTTCAAATCAAATTGAAATGGCGTTTTTTATTGATTTTGGTGTGTGGTACTGATTTTCAGGCAGCCTGAAACCCATTTTTCCATTAAAATATCATCATTTTAACCCACCAACGAAAGTCCAAACCATGAAATTACTCGTTATCGGCAACGGCGGACGCGAACACGCCCTTGCATGGAAACTCGCGCAATCGCCCAAAGTGTCCACCGTTTTTGTGGCAACGGGCAACGCTGGCACGGCGCGTGAACCCAAGTTACACAATATCGCCCTAACCCAACACGATGATTTGATTCAATTTTGCCGCGATGAGCAAATCGCGTTCACACTCGTAGGTCCCGAAGCACTGCTCGCGGCTGGTATTGTGGACGATTTCCGTGCCGCAGGTTTGCCGATTTTCGGTTGCACCCAAGCCGCTGCCCAGTTGGAAAGCTCCAAAGATTTCGCCAAAGCGTTTATGGCGCGACACGGCATTCCCACCGCGCAGTATCAAACCTTTGAAAATGCGGAACAAGCCCACGATTATGTGAACCAAAAAGGCGCACCCATCGTCATCAAAGCAGACGGCTTGGCGGCAGGCAAGGGCGTGATTGTCGCCATGACTTTGGACGAAGCCCACGCCGCGATTGATGATATGTTGCTCGGCAACAAAATGGGCAACGCAGGCAGCCGCGTGGTGATTGAAGATTATTTGTCGGGCGAAGAAGCCAGCTTTATCGTGATGGTGGACGGTGAAAACGTCTTGCCGATGGCAACCAGCCAAGACCACAAACGTTTATTGGACAATGACTTGGGTTTGAACACGGGCGGCATGGGCGCGTACAGCCCCGCACCAGTGGTTACGCCACAAGTGCATGAGCGCGTGATGAACGAAATCATCTTGCCCACTGTGCACGGCATGAAAGCAGAAGGCAATGAATTTACAGGATTTTTGTACGCAGGTTTGATGATAGACGCAACTGGCGCACCGCGCACCATTGAGTTTAACTGTCGTTTTGGCGACCCTGAAACGCAGCCGATTATGAGCCGTTTGCAAACGGATTTGGTGGATTTGATTCAGGCAGCCTTAAACCGCGAATTGGACAAAACCACTGCACAATGGAAAGATGAAGTCGCTGTGGGTGTGGTATTGGCAGCGCAAAATTATCCCGACACACCGAAAAAAGGCGATGTGATTTCAGGCATAGACGCGGCAAATGAAATGGGCAAAGTGTTCCACGCAGGCACGGCTTTGAATGAGCAGGGCGAAATCATCACCAATGGCGGTCGCGTGTTGTGCGTGGTGGGTTTGGGCGATGGCGTGGTGCAAGCCAAAGCGCAAGCCTATGCCGCTTTGAGCCACATTCATTTTGACGGCATGCAGTTCCGCAAAGACATTGCGGATAAGGCAATTAAACGCTGATTTGGGCGGTTTCAGGCTGCCTGAAAAGGTGTTTTAGGCTCAAATCATTCATTGATTTGTCTTGTTTTTTGAAAAATATGTTGTGTGCTTTAAAGCAGCCTGAATGCCCATTTTCCCTTAAAATGCACTTTTACACCCACTCAACAGGAGAAACCCCATTATGAACAAAACATCAGGCAGAAAAGTGGTCGTTATCGGCACAGGCGCGGTGGGCATCAGCTATGCCTTTGCGGTGTTGAACCAAGCGGTTTGTGATGAATTGGTGCTGATTGATTTAAACGAAAAGCGCGTTCATGCCGAAGCGCGTGATTTGCGACACGGCGTGTTGTATGCCCCATCGCCCACCAAAGTGAAAGAAGGCGATTATGCCGATTGTGCCGATGCCGACATCGTGTGCATTTGTGCAGGCGTGGCACAAAAAGAAGGCGAAACACGCTTGGATTTGATTGACCGCAATTTAGCCGTGTTCAAAAACGTGGTTGCACAAGTCATGCAACACGGCTTTGACGGCATTTTTCTGATTGCCACCAATCCTGTGGACGTGTTGAGCTATGCCACTTGGCGTTTTTCAGGTTTGCCCAAAGAACGTGTGATTGGCTCTGGCACGATTTTGGACACGGCGCGTTTGTGTAATTGCTTGGGCAAAGCCTTCAACGTTTCGCCATGCAGCGTGGACGCGCACATGATAGGCGAACACGGCGACAGCGTGATTGCCGCATGGAGCACCGCCAGCATTGCAGGTATGCCATTGAAAGACGCTTTGGAAAAATCGGGCAATGGCGCAGAACGCATGGCAGAAATCCACGAAAACGTTCGCAGCGCAGCCTATTCCATTATTGAAGGCAAGGGCGCGACCTATTACGGCATTGCCATGGGATTGGCGCGGATTACCCAAGCCATTTTGCGCAATCAAGATGTGGTTTTGACCGTATCCACCTTGTTGTCGGGCGAATATGGGCAAGATGATGTGTACATTGGCGTGCCAGCCGTGCTGAACGGCAATGGCGTGGCGCGGATTATTGAAAAACCGCTTAACGATGAAGAAATGGCAAAATTTGCCCATTCTGCCCATATTTTGCGCGAACATCAGGAAAAAGTGGCGGATTATTTATAATTGGCAAATGGGTTTTCAGGCAGCCTGAATATGAAAGGCTGCCTGAAAATTATTGTAGGGTGCATATCACACACCGCTTTTGCCCAATTTGAGATTAAAGTTTATCTCATGTTATCTACTTCGGCAGGTTCTGTACGTTTATTTTGTACTGCTCCACATTTTGAGCATTCCTGCCATCTGGTTACAGTCCAATCACCATTAGATTGTTCTTTTTGTACCCATTCATGTTCACACTTTTTAAAAAAGGACATTTTATATCTCCAAAATAGATGAGTTGAAAAACTTATTTTAGGAAAACAATTTATTTTACTCAACCCAGCAAACTGGGTTTTCTCAACCCATTTTTATGGTTACAATTTGAATTTTATTTTGGAGCAAAATCATGGCTGTACACGATAAAATTCGCGCATTGCGTTTGCAAAATAATTGGACACAAGAACAGGCAGCCGAAAAAATGGATATGTCTAAAAATGGCTATGCGAATATGGAACGAGGTCAGGCATCTATCAATATCAATCGTTTGGAAAAAGCAGCAGAGGTGTTTCAAGTGGATATTTTGGAATTGCTGAACAGTTCAAAAGATGTGGTTTTGTTTGTAAATGAAAATTTTGAAAATACGGAGCAATGTGGCAATTATTATCGTCAATCCGATAATGCAGAAAAATTGGCATTACAGCTTGCACATCAACAAACTTTGTTGGAACAAAAAGACCAAGAAATTGCAGCCTTGAAAGAAATCATTGTATTATTAAAGCAACAATTAGAAAAATCACAATAATCGTGGTTTGCCCCTACATTTTTCAGGCAGCCTGAACCCCCATTTTCACAAGGAAAAAACATGAAAAACAACTTCATCTGCGCCGATTTAATGGACATCTCCCCCCACACCCAATCTTGCGAAACCGACTTCAAATCATACGGCAAACGCCAACGTTTTTGCGGGCGCATACGCACCGTCAAAGTGTTTCAAGACAACGGCTTGGTGCGCCGCCTGTCTGAAACCCCATCAGATGGCGAAGTCATGGTGGTAGACGGTGGCGGTTCACATTACAGCGCACTCATGGGCGACCGCCTTGCCACCAAAGCCATGAACAACGGTTGGGCAGGCGTGGTCATTTATGGCGTGATTCGCGACAGTGCCGCCATCAACGAATTGGATTTTGGCGTAAAAGCACTCGGCACCAACCCACGCAAAAGTCCCACCGAATACCAAGGCGAATTGGACGTAACCATTGGTTTTGGGGGCATCAGTTTCGCCACAGGGCAATATTTGTACAGCGATGAAGACGGCGTGCTGGTGTGCGATAATCCCATAGAAGGCGAATTGCCCCCCATTGATTACTGATGTTTCACATGAAACCTTTTAAATAAAGGTGCAAAACGTGGCGTTGCGCCGCCACACCCACGCTTGGGGGCGTGGCACACCAGCAGGGCATTTTGTCGCCACAAAAAAAGCGAATGTTTCACATGAAACATTCGCTTTACCGTTTCAGGTCATTACACAACAAAAATTGGTTGCCTGCAATCTGTTCCCTCCCCTGTCTGGCGGGGGAGGGTTGGGGTGGGGGTGGCAAATCAAAAATTGTCGTGTACTGTACGATAGTCCGAAACCTTATTTCAACTTACACGCCACCGACACCACCTGATTGTTGGCATTGGTAAAACGCAAATTTGCATTGGCATTTTGTTGTTGCCACTCCGTAGCTTTGCCAAACAAAGCCGCTTTGCTGCGGAATACATCGCCACCAGCCGATTTCAAAATGCTGTTGCCGCCCACGCCTTCCAAAGCAATGGTGATGGTGTCTGCTTCCAAATGTTTAATCGTGATGTTTGCGCCATTGCTGCACACAAAGTTTTCGGTGGACGCGCGAACATAATCATCGCTCACAGCCGTGGTGCCAGCTTGGGCAACCGAAGCGTGATTGTATTGGCTTGGGTTGTAGGCAGGCTCAACAGGTGGTGCAACATATTGTGCTTGTTGAATGGGAGCGGCTTGTTGCACCACGCGCGGTTGTGCCAACACAGGAATGCTTTGCGTACCCGTTGCCGTGGGGTTGCGAACATCATAAGTATTGGGCGTTTGTACGGTAGGCGGTGTGCGTGTTGTGCCGCCACCACCGCAGGCAGCCAAAGTTGCCACCAACACACCGCTCATCAATAAATTCAGTTTCATGGTCTTTTCCTTCAAAAAATCATTGTCATTAAAAAAGCTTTTCAGGCAGCCTTCAATCGAAAAGCTGCCTGAAAAGCCATTGTACGCAAAATTCAGATTAACGGCTACGGCAAGACGTTTCCACATCATTGCCATGAGGGTCTTCAAAGCTGAAAAATGCCTGTTTGCCCTTGATGTGCAATTCGGTTTCATTGCCATAAAAACCCTTGTCGGCTTCATACAAATTGCCCGAGCCAGACGGAGCCTGTTTCAAAACCACACGTTTGCCAATGGTGTTGGCATACACGCTGATTTTATCGGTGCCAGCTTTTTTAACCGTCAAAGTGATGCCATTTTGGCATTGGAATTTTTGTGTGGCAGGTGCGGCTTGTGCGGCGGTTGCACCCAAAGCCAAAGCGATTGCGGTTGCGGTTAATGCGATTTTTTTCATGATGAATTTTCCTTTGTGAAGGGGAGAAAACACGGTTTCAGGCTGCCTGAAACTCATTTGCTGCGGCAAGTGGTGTTCACTTTATTGCCATAAGGGTCTTGGAAGCTGAAATTGCCTTCCTTGCCTTTAAAATGAAATTCGGTGGGGCGGTTGTAAAAACCATTGTCGTTGGTGTAGCGCACGCCCGAACCTGCTGGTGCGGCACTCAAAATGGTGCTGCTTTCAATGGTGTTCACAAACAAGCGGATTTTGTCCGTGCCAACATTGTGGCGTACGGTTAAGGTTGCACCATTGCGGCAACTGAATACTTGGTCGGGTGCTTGCGTGGCGGCATTGGGTGCGCCAATGGGGCGATTGTCGGGAGCTGCCACAGTTGGTGTGGGGGTGGCTGATGTTGATGTGGAGACGGGGGCTTGTGGGTGGGTACAAGCTGCCAATGCCAATGCGCTGGCGATGAGACACAAAACACGTTTTTGCATGATGATTTTCCTTTTGTGTGAATGTGTTGTTGAAGTGCAAACAGTATAGTCCAAGCGTTTGGGAAAATGTAGTCCCATGTTATTCGTTTAACTGAACTTTACTTCGCGCTTTACACGATAACGCGCTTTTCAGGCAGGCTAAATCCTTATAAAATGAACGACTTTATTCAGGCAGCCTGAATGCGCGTTTTTTAACAAAATATGCGATTTTTAACGCATATCTGCCGATTTTTCAGGCTGCCTTTTGGATTTTCCCCACATTTCACAACATGAGCCAAAACCATGACCGACTATTCCCAAACCGTAAACCTATTTGAATCGCCCTTTCCCATGCGCGGCAATTTAGCCAAGCGCGAACCCGCTTGGGTCAAACAATGGCAAGACGAAAAACGCTACCAAAAATTGCGCCAAATTGCCCAAGGTCGCCCCAAATTCATTTTGCACGATGGCCCCCCCTATGCCAATGGCGACATTCACATCGGACACGCCGTAAACAAAATTTTGAAAGACGTGATTGTGCGCAGCAAAACGCTGGCTGGCTTTGACGCGCCCTACGTCCCTGGTTGGGATTGCCACGGTTTGCCCATTGAAGTGATGGTGGAAAAATTGCACGGCAAAGACATGCCGCCATCGCGTTTTCGCGAATTGTGCCGCGAATACGCCAGCGAACAAATCGCACGTCAGAAAAAAGACTTTATCCGCTTGGGCGTGATGGGCGATTGGGACAACCCCTATCGCACCATGGATTACCAAACCGAAGCCGATACCGTCCGCACTTTGGGCGAAATTTACAAAGCAGGTTATTTGTATCGCGGCGCAAAACCCGTGCAATTTTGCTTGGATTGCGGCTCATCTTTGGCAGAAGCCGAAGTGGAATACAAAGACAAAGTTTCCCACGCCATTGATGTGGCATACCCATTTCAAAACACCAGCGCGTTGGCAAAAGCTTTTGGGCTGCCTGAAAGCGATTTGGGCAAATGCTTTGCCGTGATTTGGACGACCACCCCTTGGACTTTACCTGCCAGCCAAGCCGTTTCCGCAGGCACAGAAATCGTGTATCAACTGCACGATTTGGGCGACAAACACATCGTTTTGGCAAAAGATTTGGCAGAGCAGGCTTTGGCGCGATATGGCGTTTCAGGCAGCCTGAAAGCCGAAACCACAGGCGCGAAATTGGAAAACCTGTTGCTCCAACACCCATTTTGGGAACGCGACATTCCCATTTTGCTGGGCGACCACGTTACCACCGAAGCAGGTACAGGCTTGGTACACACCGCGCCAGCACACGGTTTGGAAGACTACCACGTTTGCAAACTTTACGGCATAGAGCTGTACAACCCCGTTAATGGCGAAGGACGCTACATCTCCGAAGTGCCGCGCGTGGCAGGCAAAACCGTGTGGGAAGCCAATGCCATCATCATTGATTGGCTGGCTGAAAACCAAGTTTTACTGGCAAACAAAAAAATAGAACACAGCTACGCCCACTGCTGGCGACACAAAACCCCCCTGATTTACCGTGCCACCGCTCAATGGTTCATCGGCATGGACAAAGCAGGCACATCAGGCAACACATTGCGCAATCACGCGCTCAAAGCCGTAGATGACACCGAATTTTTCCCCGCGTGGGGACGCGCCCGCCTGCAAGCCATGATTGAAGGTCGCCCCGACTGGGTGGTATCGCGCCAACGTTTTTGGGGTACGCCCATGACCTTCTTTGTGCACAAAGAAACAGGCGAATTGCACCCCAATTCAGCCGAATATTTGGAAACCATCGCCCAAAAAATAGAAAAAGGCGGCATCAACGCATGGTTTGAATTAGACAAAGCCGAAATCTTGTCGCCCGAAGATTGCGAAAACTACGACAAATTGAACGACACCATGGACGTGTGGTTTGATTCAGGCAGCACCCACTATTCCGTTGTCAAACAACGCCCCGAACTCGCCTATCCAGCCGATTTGTATTTAGAAGGCAGCGACCAACATCGCGGCTGGTTTCAATCGTCCATGCTCACAGGCTGCGCGACAGTGGGACGTGCGCCCTACAAACAACTGCTCACACACGGCTTTGTGGTGGACGAAAAAGGCTACAAAATGTCCAAATCCATGGGCAATGTGGTTGCGCCACAAGAAGTGTTGAACGAATTTGGCGCAGACATTTTGCGTTTGTGGACGGCAGGCACCGATTATTCAGGCGAATTGTCCATTTCCAAAGAAATTTTGAAACGCGTTGCCGAACGCTACCGCCGCATTCGCAACACATTGAGTTTCCTGTTTGCCAATTTGAAAGATTTCAGCCCCATAGAACACGCCGTGCCGTTTGCCGACATGGTGGAAATTGACCGCTATGCCGTGTTGCTGGCGCGACAACTGCAAGAGCGCGTGGCTGGCGATTACTATCCACGCTATGCCTTCCACTTTGCCGTGCAAGATTTGGTGCAATTTTGTTCCGAAGATTTGGGCGCGTTCTATTTGGACATTTTGAAAGACCGCCTCTACACCACCAAAACAGACGGACACGCCCGCCGTTCAGCCCAAACCGCGCTGTATCACATCACACGCAGTTTTGTGTTGTTGATGTCGCCCGTGCTGTGTTTCACGGCAGAAGAGGCTTGGGACATCATCGGTGGCGGCGAAGAAGACAGCGTGTTGTACCACACCCTGCACGACTTCCCCACCATGCCAGCCGCCAGCGAAACGGCTTTGCTGCAAAAATGGACGGCAATCCGCGAAGCGCGTACGGTGGTCAATGCCGCCATTGAGCCATTGCGCGTGGACAAATCGGTGGGTTCATCGTTGCAAGCCGAAGTGGTCTTGACCGCACCCGAAAACGTGCATTCGGTGCTGGCAACTTTGGGCGATGAGCTGAAATTTGTGATGCTGGTGTCGCAAATTGAATTGCGTTTGGGCGATGAATTGTCTGCCCAAGTGAAAGCGACCGAATCGCCCAAATGCGAACGCTGCTGGCACTACACCGACAGCGTAGGCACGGTGGCAGGACACGAAACCGTTTGCGCCCGTTGCGTGGACAACATTGAAGGACAGGGCGAACAACGCGATTATGCGTGATTGATTTGTTGTTGAAATGAAATTCAGGCTGCCTGAAACGTGTTTGATGCGTTTTCAGGCAGCCTGAATTTTTGTGTTTTAAAAATCGGGTACGCTCGCATTGAGGCTTAAACCATAGCTGTTGAATGTGCCTATTTGCGGTTCTGAAACTGGGTGTTTGCCAATATTCAATGTGAATTTGGTCTGATTACTTTGGCTAAATAGCTCAATAAAAGGGTAATGGGGCAATTGGATTTTGTGTGTTTGGCAGTGAATTAAGGCTGTCTGAAAATCAATGCCTTTAAAATCCGCAAAACGCTGTGCCACTTTTTGCAATTCTTTGGGGCGATGGCGTTTAAAAATGGCGTGGCGATGATGTTGCGGTACGGCTTGCACCGATTTTAAATGTACATAATCGCCTAATCTGCCCAGCCATTGTGCCAGATTGAGCTGATTTAACTCATCTTCACTTGGGGCAAACACACGCAGTTTTGCCCCAAGTGTGCCAAAATCTTTACCGCAGCGATATTGGGGAAAAGATACCCCAATCGTTTGATTGCCGTACTTATTTTGTCTATCCGCCAAAGCAATGTGGATTTGGGTGTAAATCTTGCTCCACAAAAAGTACAAATCATTTTCTTCATCAGGCAAGAGCGTGAGTTCTTGATAAAATTTCATCATTCTTTGCCACCAAATACGCCACCACGAATCAGATTTGCCACCACAAAATGCTTCTGTTCGGTGCTAATATTATCATCATCACTTAACCAATTTGCCATCAAACTGTACAAATCAGTTTTGCTGGTGCGATAAGCTTGACCTTGTGTTGGCACAGAACCATAAGGCTCAATGGCAATCGCCTGCACAACAGATTTGTCCAATAAATCATCTTTAGGTAATTCATACCAAGTATCAATAGTGCGAATGGCATTGCCAATTTTTTCAGAATGTAAGCCTGCACACAAACCATTTTGGGTTTTGATTTGATATAAGAATTTGGATTTATTGTCTTTATCTTTTTCACGCATTTGTTGTGATGGAAATACCCGTTGCCCCAAACCTACTTTGACAAAGGCTTCTACGCCCAATAATAAATACTGCCCTGTTTTAAAACTTTCGGCAATACAATTTGCCAATTCATCAAGTTTTGTGTTTTCTACCTCAAAATCATTTAATGGCATTGTGCGTGCATTATCAAAAATCCATTCTTGCTTTGGATTTTCGGTATTATAAATACGCACAATGATACTTTCCGCTCCAACACGATTTCGCCACAAAAACCGACCATTTACCAAATTATAGGCATAACGGCGAGCCAATGGTAAAAATCCAATTTCATCTTGATAGACTTTGAATTTTTCAGTCAGCTTAATACCAAAGTTAGGCTCATTATTGGTTGTGGCGGTGGCAATATCGCCCAAAAATTTTACCGTAAAAGACACTTTTAAAGTATCTAAATGCGGTGGCAAGCTGGCATCATCGCCACGCACCAAATTGGGTTGGGACTTTTCTTCATCTGCCACACCGTATTGGCTTTTAACACCACGGTTGCTCTTATCGTGCAATTCAATATTTTGCCAAGTTTGCTTGGAAAATTGTGCCACATCAGCATTCCAAAGACCTGCTTGCATTAAGCCATCGGAGGGTTCAATTTTGCGACTAAATGCCAATACACTTGGTACAGGGGCATTATTTTCGCCATTGGTTTTCTTTTTGCTTACTTTTGCCATAATACTTACTCCAATTCAATGAAAATTAAAAGATTAAATGCAAAATGGGTTAAAATTGAAGGTCTTCTTCGTCATCATTAAATATCTGATTGACATCAAAAAGCGGTTGCTGGATTTGCGGTTTTTGGCGACATAAATACCATTCATCACGGCAATCATATCGCCAAATCAAACTTTGGATATCATCAATACGATGACTGCTTTTCCATTCACCCAAACCGTGAATGGCTTCCACAAAACGAAATGGATAACGGTGGTCTCGCAAATTTTCTACTTGCTCTGGTGGATATAATGGGCTAATGCCTTTAAATCCAAGCATTAACGGTACAATCCAACCTTTTTTATTAGGTGGAATAATGCGTTGCCAGAGGACTTCATTGTGTTCATCGCTGTCATCATTATGATTTTGAATGGCTTGATATTTAAATGCAAAAAAGTCTGTCCATCTGTCAAAGGTATTTTTATCAATATGATGATTTAGATAATATTGTTCGTGTTCTTGTAAATAATGGCTGGCATCTAATAATACAAAACTGGGCAAGATATATTTTTTTAATTTTTTAATATCATCGCCCAATAGTTTAATGTCATTGATATGATGGATAGAACCCCCTGCCAAACGAGAAGAATAAATCCATTGTTTAAGGCGAAGAATATAATTTTTTATATTATCAAGATTGGTAGATAGGGACTTATCACATTGCAATAATACAGATATCGTCATATCCATTTTGGCTTCTTCAATAATGGGTGCGGGGCTTTTGGCATCAGCACTTTTGCCTTTTAAAGTAGAAGGCGGACAACGATTTTGAATGAACTTAATATAATAATCTTGATAAGCATTTAATTCATAATCGTGGCAAAAAATAGCACAGCCTGTAAAAGCATTCCCAAATTCTGCGCTAAATTTTCGTGATAAAGCGTGGGTAAAACCCAAAAAAGAAGTGAGTGCAGGAAAGCCATAAGTCATACCCGCCAGTGCATTGGCATTTTCTACTTTAAGCCTTTCTAACAAAATGTATGATGCCATTTTTTACTCCGCTTGTAATACCCAATAATGCGATTGCAATACCACATTGATGATTTTCATATAAACTTTTTCTAATGCCAAAATGCGATTTTGATGGGTTTTTTCACTTATCCACTTAGCAATTGGGGTGGATAATTGTGTGATTTGTTTCATCAATTCAGGCTGGGAAAAAGAAAATTGCCGATTTGCTTCTTTATCCAAAAAGAGCTTTAATGCGATTGGCATATCAATATCTTTTGTCCAACCGCTTGGCTGACTGTAATAAATCACAGACATTTGATTTAAAATATGTTCGCCAATGGTTTGAATATGTTCAATTAAAGCATTTTTTCTATCATCATTCAAAAAAAGCGCTTTTTTATCCACCACAGATAATAAATTTCTGATTTCTTTTAATTCGTCTTGGCAGTCAAAATAACACAAACTTAATAAACGCTCTATAGTGCTTGGTGGATTGGGATTGTGTTTGATTTTTGGTGCTTGTGCTGAAAATAGATATAATTGCCCACTTCTTTGATTGTTTAAAAATGACACATTTTGATGATTGCTTTTGGTGGTGGCAAGTGTGGCAATATTGGGAAAATAAATGCTTTCATTTTGATGATATTCGCCTTTTTGTTTGGCAAGTTTGGCAGGATTATCTTTATCGTGGGCATTTTTAATGCTTTCAAAAATATGCTGTGCCAATGAGCTAGAATACATTGGCGATAATAAATGATATTCACAATCATCAGATACAGGCACATAAATTTGTTTTGCTAAAGTGTGGGAACTTAATTTTTGGGCAATATATGCACCTTTAATGGTATCTCGCCATATTATTCTTTGTGTTTCGTCATCACAAATTTTGGCAAAACATTGCTCATTTTCACATAAAATCTCGCCCAGTTGTTTGTCTGTATTTTCAACAGGGTAAGTCAAAAATTCGGCAATCGGTGCAAATTTGGCATCGGCATAACCTCTATCCAACATAGTTGCATTAGCGGTTTGTGTGCTGATTAAATGGCAATATTTATCCTGTTTAATGGCATCTTTAATGTTAATCGCTTGACTGCTAGAATGAGTTAATTTAGCAATATGGCTAACATTCAAAAACACCTTATCAATATTTTGTACAACATAATTCAGCCAATAACTGGCTTCATATTTTTCACGAATTTCTTGTTCATTTTCTGCGGTAAATTTCTCTTTTTCTTTCTTTTGTTTTTGCTCAATGGTTTTGGCAATTTTATCAGATAAAAATGCCGATATTGCCTCTTGTGTCAATTGAATCATTTTTGTTTCATCTATCATCATTTAAGCCCTTTATTCTGTTTTTGCAAAAACACCCAATATAGGTTGATAATACAATTGTTTATCATTGTTTGCAACTTGAATTTGCCCATATACTTTTTGTATATAAGCCATTGGTTTATTAAGCAGTTGTACCAATTCATCATAAATTTGCCCATCATCGTATTCAAACCAACTGTGGCTATTTTTACCAAAATTTAAATCACCAATATCAATAATCTTGCTACTTTCTATTAACTGGTTGTTATCAGTATATTTGTATTCGAACCACGATAAAAAACCACGAGAATTATCTTGATAGACCATTGAAATTTCAGGAGAGGATTGACGAAAAGGCTGTTGTCTTTGTATTTCGCCAAGCCAATTGACAGGCTGTTTAAACCAAATATTGGCACAATTATTCTCGCCATTTTCGCCTGCCAAATACGCCCATTGTACGCTGTGTTCCAATTGAATCAAGTTTTGATAGGGACTTGGACTAGGATTCACTCGTGCAATAGAAACAATGGCATTGATGTTTTGATAGTGTTCTGGTTTTAATAATTGGTCTAATTGATGATGAACCAATGAATATTTTTTAGTTTCAAAACCAGGACGATGATAAGCAATGCTTTTGCCTTTTAATGCCTTAATGTTTTCATTTAAAATAAAAATGTTTTCACAATTAACAGCTTGTTTTCTGTGTCGTTGCACTCGCCCTGATAATTGAATTAAAGAACGCATAGAGCTGGGTTCGGCAATCGCCCAATCATAATCGTGGTCTCGTCCCACTTCACACACCGAAGTCGCCAACACTACAAAAATATGGTGTTTGGCGTTGGGATTTTGATTGATGGCGTTGTTGATTTCAGGCTGCTCAAAAATAGCATTGGTATCTTTGCGGTTTAATAGTCTATCTAGTTTATTTTCAATCAAAGAACGCTTTGCCAAAGTAAATTGACTGTGATAGATGCAATAATGAACACAATAATCTTGGGGCAAATCTTTACTTATTAATAATTGAGCAACTGCTACCAAAGGATTGATATTGGCAAATCGCACCACACCAAAAGAAATATAAATGTCATTATTTGATTGATGGTGTGATTGATGGGCGGTTAATATGGTTTTAAAAATGGTGTCTGCCATTGCTTTAAAAACGGTATCATTTGGGTTTTCCTTAATGATAGGCACAATTTTAGCACGCTGGCTGATATTTTGATTTTGTTGTAACTTACCAATGCGTTTTTTAATAAATTGACCGTGTTGTTTTTTGTATTCTTCATTATTACCAATTTCATTGCTTTGCACACCAAATTCATCAAACCAAGCACATACAATCGGTTTATGCTGATGGTGTCCCGACATATTTTTTTGATAAATTTGACGACCATTTTGATAGGTTTCAAATAAAGTTTGTGCCATAGCAGGAGCAATGGTGGCACTGGATAACAATACTTTTGAACCCAGCATTCCTGCCCAATGCACCAAACGAGTTAAAGCAAACCAATCATCAATGCCAAATTCATCAGGTTCATCAAGCACCAAATCACTGCTTAGTAAACGAAGCATTGGTACAATATGCTTGCCACCACGCAAACTTTCAGTAGCAGGCATTAAATAATCAATGGTGCTGACCACAATGGGAGCGTGCAATAGCTTTTGGTATTTTGGTTTATTTTTAAACAGTTGATAAAGTGGGTCTTTTTCATCTAATGCAACATCATCGTAATCAATGTCAAATGATTCCAATTCATTATCGTCATCTAAACTTTCACTGCCACGATAAGCTAATGTGGTGCGTTCTAAATCCTCCAATAATTGCTGTTGTTGTTTTAATAACTTTGTATTGTGTGTTTCATTATTTTTATTAAATAATTGCAAAACCGCATTTGAACCAATTAAAGTGGCGATTTCATCATCAATGTTTAATAAAGATTTTAAGGCACTGCCTGTTTGCAGACTTAAAGTGCGAAGTCCCAACGCAATACTTAATCGCAATCCTGTTTGCTTATCTGCCAAAGCATACATAATCCGAGCATTGGCAAGGGTTTTACCTTTACCTGTGGAAGCCATATTGATACCAAAAAAACCGCATTCATTGGCACGAATGCTTAAAGTTTTGGCAAGATGATAAGATTGATTTTGCCATTCATAATTTTGTGTTTCATTTGGATTGGTTGGTAAGCCATTTTCTAATGTTTTATTGGAATGAAGATAGGGCAAATTGGATATCAATAAGGGTAATTTTTGGCTAAATTGATGGGCGTGATGAGCCACCATAATATTATGTTCATCAAGAGTTTGTTTATATTGATGATTTTTATCAGTATTGGCATAGACGCAATAATTGAGGTCTTGAAAATAAGTGTTGGCATTTTGTGATGAATAATGATGGTCAGCATACATCAATGCCAAACGAGCCAAATGAGTCGTCAAATGGTCATTTTCCCAATGAAAATCATTGAGCTGACTTAAATGATTTAAGGCATTTTTGGCAATTTCTTGGGCTTTGGTTTGCCATTTTGTACTATTAAAAGGTAAGCCATTATTAAATTGCCAATTTAATTGTTTGGTATTGTTATCAAATTTATCATAATTTGATGAATTCCAATTCATATCTAGCAAGTTATAAATATCATTATATTTATTAAGTAAATCAAATGAAGGATTATTGTCTTGATGAGATGGATAATGCAATAAGCGATGATGAGAAACAATCAACCAAGCAACCAATTTAGCAAAATCGCTTAATTGAGCAAATGCCTTAAAATTATTTTTGTCATCAATGTTTTTGATGATGGCGGTTTCATCAATATTTTTGGGATTGGCTAATAAATCAAGCCATTGTTCATTGCTTTTATTTTTAGCAAAGCTGATAAATAATTGAAAAGAGACCCACTCGTGGCGATAGGGTTCATAATTTTTGGTTTTAATCTTTGGATTTAATTTTTGTTGAAATAAATCATTGGCCTTTCCAAAATCGTGAAATAGCCCTGCTATTGCCGAAGCCAACGCAATAACAGGCAAGTTTTGCCATAAATGATTGTCTTGATAGATAGAAAAGTCTTTTTGGGTACGATTTACAGGCACAAAACCATTTTCATTAAATTGTGATTTACTGCCAACTATCCAAACCAATTGTGTGCGATTTCTGGTAACAATACGATGGCAACTCACGGCGGTATTTTTACTCACTGTTTGGCGTAATAATTTTTTGACCATCATTAAGCCCTCTTCGGTGATTGCCGTTTGCCAAGTGTTATCGCCTATACGATTGGCATAAGCGTCCAGTATTTTACGAGTGCGAGAAAGCGCTTTTTTCTGGCATTGGGAAATAAAGATGACATTCATTGATTTTCCTTTTTCAGGCAGCCTGAAAATCTTTTTTCAGGGATAATTCTTTGACCGTTTCAAACATAAAATCAAGCACCTGATAATCGGTAAAATAATTTAACACTTCCTGACGAAATTCTTGTTCTGTCGCATTGTCTTTGGCACAAATAAAGGCAAGCGGCAGGACAATCGCATCTTTGACCAAATCGGCAATATCAAACACCAAAGCCCCACGCCGTGTTTTACCGTGCATTAGGGCAAAGCCGTGTGGAATGCCAAGCACCCAAGCGGTCGTTGCCCCAAGCCCATAGGCTAAATAATTGCCGTGATTTAAAAAGGCATTGGCTTTATCACTGCTGTCAAAATCACGATGAAATCCAGCATTATTGGTATTTTTAGCGGCGATTTTATAAAACTCTTTGGTCATTCGCCCCTCTAAGGTTAATAATTGGGTATTGTTATTTTGTTTGAGAATTGCTTTTTGATAATGGGATAATAATTCATCAATCTGTTGATGAAATTCATAAGATTTAAATTCTTTGTCTTTATGCCAAATTTTATGGATAAATTCTATGCGTTTAAATTGCAATGTTTTGGCTTGAATAAGGCGTTTTTCATCATCAAACCACCAAGATAACCAGCCCTGCACATATTCGGTTGGGCGATATTCAGATTGGGGCGACAGCCATTCAATTTCACAGGCACTAAAAAGGGGCGTGCCACCGCCCCCACAAAATCCCACCATCACGCCTGCACTTGCCAGAAGTCGCATTGCCGCTTGGGTAATGGAAGTACCTGTACCAAGCAAAATACAAGTGGTATTGGCAATGGGAATATTGTAATAAAGATTTTCGTTTTTGCCTTCGGTTAAATACAAAACCCGACCGTCTTTTTGCATCACTCGGCAATGCTCCAAATAAAACAGATTGGCTCGTTTGGAATGCAAAATGGCTTTGAGTTCGGTGGGTTTGAGGGTATTCATCGTGAAAACCAAAAAATGTTAAAGATTGTTAAATTTAATCATGGGTAATGATGGCTGTCAAGGCAGTAAATGGAAAAATGAGTGATGTTGAACCCTTTATTTTGAGATAAAATTAAATTTATTTAAAATCAATTAGTTAAGAATAGGCGGAAAAACATTGGTTCACAACACCAAAATGCCGTGAAACACTTGATATGGCTGTATTGAGCCATTATAATTGCCTAGTTCCCGACCGCATAGGTCGCTTAGAAAGCCATTGCTGAAAAAGATGGCAAAGTATTAACGTTCCCGACCGCATAGGTCGCTTAGAAATATTTTGTGGATTATGAAACCGCCATTGCTGAGTTCCCGACCGCATAGGTCGCTTAGAAAGACAAGAAGCCATTGCTTTACACATCAAACAAGTTCCCGACCGCATAGGTCGCTTAGAAAAAAAGACGCGAATATTCAAAGGTTTAACCAATGTTCCCGACCGCATAGGTCGCTTAGAAAACATCAAGAAAATCAAAACCAACAAAGCCACTGTTCCCGACCGCATAGGTCGCTTAGAAAAACTCCCCCAAAGAATTTGGCGTAGGCACGATGTTCCCGACCGCATAGGTCGCTTAGAAAGTTGCAAAAATTTGAACCAATTTCAGGCTGCCGTTCCCGACCGCATAGGTCGCTTAGAAAGCATCAAAGTCACTTGCGGCTTTTGCGTTGCCGTTCCCGACCGCATAGGTCGCTTAGAAATGAAACCATTGCGCCTGAAAATGTTAAAGGGCGTTCCCGACCGCATAGGTCGCTTAGAAAATATTGAAAAACCTTTTAAATGTATTGTTTAGGTTCCCGACCGCATAGGTCGCTTAGAAATTTCTTTATCATATTCGGAACAAATAAAGCCAGTTCCCGACCGCATAGGTCGCTTAGAAACACAGGCGGACGGCTATTTAGACGGTTTGGAAGTTCCCGACCGCATAGGTCGCTTAGAAATAATTCGCCAAGTTCACAACTCGTTGCATATCGTTCCCGACCGCATAGGTCGCTTAGAAATTGAAACGCTGCCTGAAGGCATCACAGATAAAGTTCCCGACCGCATAGGTCGCTTAGAAATGAATTGTAAATTCGCCATAAAACATTGAGATGTTCCCGACCGCATAGGTCGCTTAGAAAATTTAATCGCACCAAAAACGTGCCAGCGCGGACGTTCCCGACCGCATAGGTCGCTTAGAAATAAATCAACAACAGGAGACCAAATGGAAACTGGTTCCCGACCGCATAGGTCGCTTAGAAAGTCTGTAAACAAGTAGCTTGGGACGTGTGCCAGTTCCCGACCGCATAGGTCGCTTAGAAAGTATGGGATTAACTCTTCGGGTGTCGGGAATAGTTCCCGACCGCATAGGTCGCTTAGAAATAATTCACAAGCTCGCCAAATGGTTTTTTTGTCGTTCCCGACCGCATAGGTCGCTTAGAAAATCTTGTTGCTCCGCCTTAATGCTGATGCGGAGTTCCCGACCGCATAGGTCGCTTAGAAACCTTGTTCAGATGACACCGCCAACTCAAAATCGTTCCCGACCGCATAGGTCGCTTAGAAAATTGCCGATAATGATTATGCGGGGGCGCAAATGTTCCCGACCGCATAGGTCGCTTAGAAATAATCTGCACTTCGCCAAATCCCAACCGCCGTGTTCCCGACCGCATAGGTCGCTTAGAAAGTCAATCAGCATTCCGCCATACGACATAAACGGTTCCCGACCGCATAGGTCGCTTAGAAAGAATTGAGCCGTCCGCGCGTGGCGTATGACAAGTTCCCGACCGCATAGGTCGCTTAGAAATGAAAAACTGGGAGAACGGCACGACTGGTGCAGTTCCCGACCGCATAGGTCGCTTAGAAATGAAATCGGCGATATTGGCTTATGTGCCTTTGCGTTCCCGACCGCATAGGTCGCTTAGAAAAATCGGAAGCTGAATTGATTGAATTAAATAAAGTTCCCGACCGCATAGGTCGCTTAGAAAGTTGCCACAAAATCCGCCAAGCTGCTGCCCATGTTCCCGACCGCATAGGTCGCTTAGAAAGAATTTACCAACACGGCGGTGGCGGTCATAGATGTTCCCGACCGCATAGGTCGCTTAGAAAAACGATGTGGGCAACACGGGCGTGGGCAAAAAGTTCCCGACCGCATAGGTCGCTTAGAAAAAATTGGGGCGATGTGAAGGGTGCGAAAGTCCGTTCCCGACCGCATAGGTCGCTTAGAAATGAAAAGCTGCCCGATGTTTATTTCATTTTTTGTTCCCGACCGCATAGGTCGCTTAGAAATGTAATTCAATCTTTGCCAATGGCGTACTCAATGTTCCCGACCGCATAGGTCGCTTAGAAAATTTCGGGGCGCAGTTTGACCGCCAAACTGGGCGTTCCCGACCGCATAGGTCGCTTAGAAATTTCAGGCAGCCTAGCCGCCTTTGCGTTGTTAGTTCCCGACCGCATAGGTCGCTTAGAAATTAACGAAACTGTTATCAGCAAATACAATATCGTTCCCGACCGCATAGGTCGCTTAGAAAATGACAGCACCGTTGTTTGCTTTACGTAATTCCGTTCCCGACCGCATAGGTCGCTTAGAAATTGACGAGTGATGCGCAAAACGAAGCCTTGACCGTTCCCGACCGCATAGGTCGCTTAGAAAAGCGCAAGAACAAATTGCGCCAAATGTGGTATGTTCCCGACCGCATAGGTCGCTTAGAAATTCGCCGTATACTGCGGCGTAAACAAAAGCAAGTTCCCGACCGCATAGGTCGCTTAGAAAGTCAGAAATTTGCTCGCCCACAACCATGTACCGTTCCCGACCGCATAGGTCGCTTAGAAATGAAAACCAGCGTCTTTGAAATCTTCCAAAGAGTTCCCGACCGCATAGGTCGCTTAGAAACCAAAAAAAAACGCCCAAACAGCCGCCAACATCGTTCCCGACCGCATAGGTCGCTTAGAAAACTTCGGGCGCAAGCACCGAAACCGTATCACATGTTCCCGACCGCATAGGTCGCTTAGAAAAATATCAGCAAAGCGGCGGTCAATCCGTACTAGTTCCCGACCGCATAGGTCGCTTAGAAAGAAAGCGTCAGCACGTTTTGAAATTCGCGCCCGTTCCCGACCGCATAGGTCGCTTAGAAACGAACAACTTTATCAATTCCGCTTTGATAAATTGTTCCCGACCGCATAGGTCGCTTAGAAAATAACCGTACCTGCCGATTTTGCCCCAGTTGTGTTCCCGACCGCATAGGTCGCTTAGAAAGCGATTTGGTTGATAAAATTTTCAACGGTATCGTTCCCGACCGCATAGGTCGCTTAGAAATTTTTCGCCCCATTTGTACCGCCTGTACGCCTGTTCCCGACCGCATAGGTCGCTTAGAAACAATGAAGTGGTTTTAACATATTCAGACCGCAAGTTCCCGACCGCATAGGTCGCTTAGAAAATTGAGAACGCACAATCAAGATTGGGTTATGTGTTCCCGACCGCATAGGTCGCTTAGAAAGTTAAAGTAATCTCGCTATTACTCATTTACTGGTTCCCGACCGCATAGGTCGTTCAAAAAATTCAGTCTGAAATTTTTGCAAAACTCGGCTTGTGGGGTCAGATTTCATCTCTGCCTTGTTTGGGGTTGCTGGCATTTTCATTTTTATCAATCAATGAAAGAAGGGGCGGATATGAAATCTGCCCCTATGTCAGTTATGAAAGTGGGTTTTGCAAAGGTTTCAGGCTGCCTTAAACGTGTTTGATGCGTTTTTAGGCAGCCTGAATGTGTTTTATCTCATTGGTTTATTGCTTTTTTGCGCGTTCCGCCATCATTTGGTGCAAGGTTTTTTCGGCTGGTTTCATGGGTGTGCGGAATTTTGTCCAATCCAACTGCCAAGCTGGTGTCAAACCCCTAAATGTGGTCGCCGCCCAACCAAAGGCACGATACGCTTTTTTCCCCGAAAAAATCCCATCAAACACACGCCACGCCAATTCTTCGCCAAATGAATGAGACGCGCCTTGCCCTTTAATGGGGTGCGACACGGTTTCATCGGGGCTGCGTTGGGCTTCCACACGCAAGCGTTGCATTTGCTCGGTAATGGGAATGCGTACAGGGCAAACTTCCACACACGCACCACACATGGAGCAAGCGGTCGGCAAATCGCGCGTTTTGTCCAAACCCAACAAATGGGGCGACAAAATTTCGCCAATTGGACCGGGGTAAGTCGTGCCATAAGCCGCGCCACCAATGCGCGTGTACACAGGACAATGGTTCATGCACGCGCCGCAACGGATACATTGCAAAGTTTGGCGCATTTGGTCTTCGGCATAGGCTTGGCTGCGACCGTTGTCCAGCAAAACCAAGTGCATTTCTTGGGGGCCGTCCAGCTCTTCGCAACGGCGTGGGCCTGTAATCATGTTGAAATAAGTGGTAATGGGCTGACCAATCGCGCTGCGCGGCAACAGGCTGTATAAGGGCGGAATGTCGGACAATTTTGCCACCACTTTCTCAATCCCCGTAATCGCAATATGCACGGGCGGTACGGTGGTGGACAATCTGCCATTGCCTTCGTTTTCAACCAAACACAGCGTGCCTGTTTCGGCTACGGCAAAATTCACGCCACTCAAACCCACATCTGCGGTGCGGTAAATGTCGCGCAACGCCATACGCGCAAAGCCTGTGAGTTTGTCCACATCATCGGTTAATTCGGTGCCAATTTGCTGGTGGAACAATTCGCTAACCTGTTGTTTGGTTTTGTGAATGGCGGGCATGACGATGTGGGTGGGTTTTTCGCCTGCCATTTGCACGATGTATTCGCCCAAATCGCTTTCAATGGCTTGGATATTTTGGTCGGCAAGATAATGATTTAACTCAATTTCTTCGCTGACCATGGATTTGCCTTTTACCATCAGCTTGCCATTTTTTTCTTGCATGATGCCGTGTATGATTTGGCAGGCTTCAAGTGGGGTTTCTGCCCAATGGACTTTCACGCCCAGTTTTTGCAAATTGCTTTCCAGTTGTTCCAGCAATTCAGGCAGCCGCGACAGCGAACGCTTGCGAATGTGCTCACACAAATCGCGCAATAATTGCAATTCTTGCTCGTTGGACAACACGTTTTTGCGGCGTGTCATCAGCATATCCATGGCGGTGCGCAGGCTTTTGCGTAGCGGCGCATCGGCAAGGGCTGTGCGGGCGTTTTGCTTGAAGGTTTCGGGGATAAAGTGGACGGTTTGGGGTTGCATGGTTTTTATTCCTTTATATTTGATTTATTTTATAAAAATGGGGTTTCAGGCTGCCTGAATATTTTATTTATTCTTTATTCTTCCCAAATTAAACAATCATCTAGATTATTTGATTGAGAGACCTTATTTTTTTCTTGGACTTCTTGAATTTCTTGAATTTCTTGGATTTGTTGCTGAATATTTATTAAGTTTTGATATTTGTGCTTACATTCCTGTTCAAATATGATGGCTCTTTTTGGCGTTCCTCTATTATCTGCATGGAGGCTATTAATAAACTTATCTTTTTCTCGTTCAATAAATTCATCAATTTCTTTGATAATTTTAGGCAAAATATCATGATTTAATTGAGTAATATATTCATCATCAATTAAAACCCAGTCTATTGTTTGTGGCTTATTAGTTTCTTTATGGCGAATTTCTCCACAATTTAATGGATAAGATAATCCATATTCACTATCTATTTTCAAATGATAAATATTAAAATATTGTCCTTTTGTGTTAGAAGATAGTTCATTGAATTTATAGTTAAGAATGAATAGGATATAGTTTTTATTTGATATTTCTTTCAAGTAATGTTGTAGAATGATAGAATCTACTGTTGTTAAAGGGAGTGAGTTTTGTTTGTAATCTAATTTTTGCATATTTAGTTACTCCTAAAATATATTTAAAATATTTGTTTTCTAATTCCGTAGGTCGGATACTTGTATCCGACATTCTTAATCATTTGATTAAATTGGAAATGTCGGATTTGAAAATCCGACCTACATTTTAAGGCAGCCTGAAAATGAAAATATTGTCATGCCGAACCAATTTTGACAAATCATTCAACGGTTTATTTTGCTTAACATCTTGTTGTAATCGCGCAATCAACGCCATTTTCATCGCATTATCCAAATGCTGAACCATTTGATAATGCTGTTCCAAAATCAATGCGGACATTTTGATACTCCTAAAAAATCGTTTCAGGCAGCCTGAAAGTCCCAGCGGACGGCAAATTGTAGGGTGCGTACCACGCACCAAATCCCAAATCATTTCAATATTTTGGTGCGTAGTACGCACCCTACATCATCAATCCGCCAAATCGCTCTCGCTCACCCCATCGGGCAAAATCGCCAACACCACCATGTCTTTCGGGCCATGCGCCCCGTATGCCAATGTGAGCTGAATGTCTGCCGTTTTGGAAGGACCCGATACCAGCACCACATTGGTGGGCATACCGTCCACCATTTTCTCGCCGTGCATGGCAGCGTGGAAGGTGTCGTACATTTTGCTCGCGTCAAACAGGCAAATGTGCACGGGCGGCACAAGGCTTTGGCTGCGCGGCTCGGCTGGCGTGGGGAACAACATCAGCGTGCCTGTGTGGGCAATGCCGCAACGCACATCGGTAAAACCTGCCTGAATGTCTTGGAAAAAGGTGTCTTTCCAATCTTCAATGGGGCGGTCAAAATGGCGCACTTCACATTTGCCTGCTGCTTGAACGGCTTGCGTTGCCAGTTTGCCATTGTCGGTGTCTTTGGGCAACAAAATGTTTTGCAAGCCTTTTTGTTCAATGACTTGGTTTAAGGCTGCCGTCCAATTATCGCGTGTTACCCAAAAAATTTCGGTTTTCACGGCTTTCATTGCGTTTGCCCAATGTTTCAATCGCGCGGTATCGCTTTCCCATGATGGCGACATTTGTTCATAGTATTCAAATACTTCTGGCTCGCGGATTGGGCTGGCGTTGGCTTTTTTGAGTTTGTTTAAAATATTGTAACGTGCGGCACTCATGCTTTGCCTCCTGTGCGTTGCAGCAAAAAGCTGGCGATGTGTTGGGGGCGTGGCATATTGGGTTCGTCTTTGGCGATTTTGCCGCCAATATTGAGCATACAGCCACAGTCTGCGCTGACAATGGCAGCCGCTTGGGTGTCTTTGAGTGCTTGGACTTTGTCGGCAACCATTGCGCCTGAAATGTCGGCTTGTTTCACGGAAAATGTGCCGCCAAAGCCGCAACATTCGCTTTCGTGGTCGTGGACGATGCGTTCTACATTGTTCAGGCTGTCTATCAATTTCCAACCTGTTGTGTGTACGTCCATTTCGCGCCGTGCCGCGCATGATGTGTGTACGGCAACTTTAATTGGTTCGCCTTTGTCTTCGGGCGTGTAGCCGATGTTGATGAGAAAATGGGTAAATTCCACCACGCGGTCGGCGATTTGGTTGGCTTTTTGTTCAAATTCGCTGCCTGCAAACAATTTGCGCCAATGGTGCGCCATCATGCCGCCGCACGAACCTGACGGCACGACAATGGGATAATTTTCAGGGAACAAATCCAGTTGCGCTTTGGCGACTTCAAAGGCTTCTTTGGGGTGTCCCGATGAGTAGGCAGGCTGACCGCAGCAGCTTTGCGCCATGGGAAAATGCACTTTAATGCCTTGTTGTTCAATTAGGGTAATGGCGTCCATGCCTGCTTCGGGCATGAACACGTCCAGCACGCAAGTGCCGAAGAAATAAATATCGGAAGGTTTGTTCATGGCTTGTGTCCATTTCTTTGTTTTTGTTGGAGATTGTGTTTGGGTGCAATTTTGAAATTGCGTGTAGGCATTGGGGGCTATTGATAATTTGTTTCGCGGTTGTTTTTTCGTCAAAAATCGCCAATTTCTGCGTCAAAAATACGCGCCAATGGACAGCATTGGCTCGCATTTTCTCCTTGAATTTGATAATTTTGTCTGAAAAAACAACTCCGCGCCCAAATTGTCAATAGCCCCTATTTTAGCCGAATTTGGATTATTCAGGCTGCCTGAATCCCATCTCAAACAAAGTCGCTGTGAACAATCAGCCACAAGAAAAAATGTGATGGCGACATAATGTCGCATTTTTGATAGAAAAATAAAGGGGATAAGGTGTTTTCAGGCAGCCTTTCACCGCCCTACAAAAAGTAAGCCAAATAAATGAATGTTCAACGGTTTCGTTTTAAACCCATATTTCAGGCAGCCTAAAAATGTAAGCTACTGAAATAAAATAAAAGTTACCGTTTTGATTCAAATTGATTTGGCTTGTTTTTTCAAATTTTGTAGTGGAATGAAAGGCTGCCTGAAACCTGCTTATTCAGACAAAACCGCTTGATTTTGCACCAAGCATTCTGCCGTGATGTCGCTGATTTTGGCGCAACTGGTTAGGGTCATTGCCACGCGCATTTCTTTTTCAAATAAATTCAACAAATTACTCACGCCTGCTTCGCCTGCCGTTGCCAAAGCATACACCCATGCGCGACCAATCATGGTGCAATCTGCGCCCAAAGCCAACATACGCACCACGTCCAAACCATTGCGTATGCCCGAATCTGCCAAAATTTTGATGTCGCCCTTAACCGCATCGGCAATCGCAGGCAGCGCGCGTGCCGATGACAGCACACCGTCTAATTGTCTGCCACCGTGGTTGGACACCACAATGCCATCTGCACCAAAACGCACCGCGTCTTTTGCGTCTTGTGGGTCTAAAATGCCTTTGATGACCATTGCGCCGTCCCAAAAATCGCGTATCCATTGCAAATCTTTCCACGAAATAGACGGGTCAAAATTGGCGGCCAAATAGCCAATGTAATCTTCCAAGCCCACTTCTTTGCCCATGTATTTGGAAATGTTGCCCAAATCATGCGGTTTGCCGTTTAAGCCCACATCGTACGCCCATTGTGGGTGTAAGGCTGCCTGAATATAACGGCGCAAAGCCGCGTGCTGTCCGCTCATGCCCGAGTGGGCATCGCGATAACGCGCCCCTGGTGTGGGCATGTCCACCGTAAACACCAAGGTGGAACAGCCAGCCGCTTTGGCGCGTTCCAGCACATTGGTCATGAAACCACGGTCTTTCAACACATAAAGTTGAAACCACATGGGGCGTTTGATGGCAGGCACCACTTCCTCAATCGGGCAAACCGAAACGGTGGAAAGCGTAAACGGAATCCCTTTATTATCAGCCGCTTTGGCAGCCTGAACCTCGCCGCGCCGTGCATACATGCCCGTTAAACCCACAGGCGACAAAGCCACAGGCATACTCAATTTTTCGCCAAACAATTCAATGCCCAAATCCAATTGCGACATGTCTTTGAGCACACGTTGGCGCAAAGCAATGTCTGCCAAATCAGACACATTGCGTGCCAAAGTGCGTTCCGCATAAGCCCCACCGTCAATATAGTGAAACAAAAACGGTGGCAAACGGCGGCGTGCGCCTTCGCGGTAATCGCTGGCAGATGAAATAATCATGTTCATTTCCTTTATGTGAATTATTTTGATTATGAATTTTATTATCATTTAAAAACGATTGCAAAGACATTTTCAGGCAGCCTGAAAAGCCATTGCGTATAATCGTTGTTTTGCTTTATTGAATCACACAACATGACACCAACACGCATTTTGGGCATAGACCCTGGTAGCCGCATCACAGGATTTGGCGTGATAGACATAGTCGGACGCGATTATCACTATGTGGCATCGGGCTGCATACGCACCATTGCCAACGATGAATTGGCAGGACGCATCGCCATTATTGTGCAACACATAGACGAAATCATTGAAACCTATCGCCCCAATCAGGCAGCCATTGAGCAGGTTTTTGTGAACGTGAACCCCAAAGCCACGCTCATGTTGGGGCAAGCGCGGGGGGCAGCCATTGCCGCCTTGGTGATGCGCGGTTTGCCCGTGTACGAATACACCGCTTTGCAAGTCAAACAAGCCGTGGTGGGGCAGGGCAAAGCCGCCAAAGAGCAAGTGCAACACATGGTGGTAAATATGCTCCAATTATCGGGAACGCCCCAAGCCGATGCCGCCGATGGATTGGCGGTTGCCCTAACCCATGCTTTGCGCGGACATGGTTTAGCAGGGCGTTTGGGTGGTTTGGCGATTAAAGGCGGACGCTTTCAAATTTAAATTTGCCCTCATCATTTTGCAAACCCTCTTTCTTTTTGATTTTTCCTGATTTTGATTTCTCGCCCAAATGAATGTTTGGGCGATTTTGTTTTTCAGGCAGCCTGAAAAATTGCCCCCATTTTGCCTTCAATTTAGTTTAAATATACAAAATAATCAATATTGATGAATAAAATGAACATAAGTGAAAAATCACAATTAAACCATATTTATCATCAAAATAAAAATTTCATTTAAAATGAAATAAAATGGCATTTTATGTTGTTTGATGATTTTTTCAAATAAATATTGAAAATTTGGTGCAATTAAATCATTTTTAAAAATCAAATAAATCATTTAAAATAATGAAGTTAAGTAAAAATAGTTTTAAACAATGGAAATTGGGATTTTTATTTTAAAATTGCTTTTTTGATATGAAAATTGATTTCATTAACTTAATTTGATTAAATAATGTGCAAAAAAATCGTTTGTGATTTGTTTGAATGGGAATGGTTATTTAAAGCCATTTTTACTATAAAAATGCCATTTTCAAGACAAATTAAACGCATTTTTTGTGATTTTTTGGAAAATGGCAGAACGGGTTTGGATTGGAATTGGGTTTCAAATTTAAAATCATTGTAAAAATAAATTAAATTGTTTTTAAAGTAAAAAATGAAAATTTGATTTTCAATCACATCTGATTTTATTTTTTATGATGAATGAAATAAATTGGTTTAATTAAATCATTTTTAAACTATTTTACGGTTGAAAATGAATTTATTTAAAATAATAGTGAGAATTATTTTAAATAAATAATAAAGTGATTGGAAAAATGCGTGTTGTCGCCCAAAAATGAAAGCTATAAAATGTGGCGTTACGATAAATTTTGGAGTTAAGGAAACATCATGGCTGCCCCTTCTTTGATTGAGCGATTTAATTTGCGTTTGCCCATTGTGCAAGCACCCATGGCTGGCGGTGCCACCACGCCCACTTTGGTGGCGGAAGTGTGTCAGGCAGGGGCTTTGGGCTTTTTGGCGGCAGGTTTTTTGTCGCCCGAACAAATCGTGTTGCAAGCCGATGAAATCATGGCGAAAACCAATCGGGCTTTTGGCATCAATTTGTTTGTTTTGTCGGAAGAAGAAAGCAAAAATGTCAAAGGGGATTTGCCTGCGTGGCTGGCTGAAATGTATTGGCAGCGTGGCTTGCCTTTGCCTGCGCCTGAACAGGCTGCGCCTTTGTTTGAACAGCAATTTGACGCGCTATTGGCGGCGCAACCTGCGGTGGCTTCATTCACTTTTGGCATCATTTCTGATGAGCATGTGCGCGAATTGAAAAAGCGCAATATTGCGGTGGTTGGCACGGTCAATCATGCGGAAGAGGCGCGACAATGGGCGGATTTGGGTGCAGACGCGGTGGTGGTGCAGGGCGGAGAGGCAGGCGGTCATCGCGGTGGCTTTATGCCGCAATATGTGGCTCAACCCATGGGTTTGCGCCCTTTGCTGACGCAATGCCGACAAAGTGTCCGCATTCCTTTGTGGGCGGCTGGCGGTTTGATGACGGGGCAGGCAGTTGCTGCCGTGCAAAACATGGGGGCAGAAGCCGCACAAATGGGTACGGCTTTTTTAAGCACCCACGAATCGGGCATACACCCTGCTTATAAAAATGTGTTGCTGGATGTGCAGCGCGGCATTACGGTGCATACGAAATTGTGGTCGGGCAAAATGGCGCGTGGCATTGTGAATCGCTTTTTGCGTGAAAACATGGCGCATGAAAATGAAACTTTGCCCTATCCCTTACATCATGCGATGACCCAAGCTCTGCGCGCCCAAGCTGCCAAAGAAGGTGATGTGGAGTACATGGCATTGTGGGCTGGGCGTGGCGTAACATTGTGCCGCGATTTGAGCGTAGCCGATTTGTTGAATGAATTGGAAACGGAATACATGCAAGCGGTGTCGCGTTAATTGGTTTGTTGAAAATGGAAAAAGGCTGTCTGAAAATGCGTTCAGGCAGCCTTTTTTGGGATTGTGGGGTGGCAAAATGTTTCACATGAAACCTTTTTCAGGCAGCCTGAAACCGCATCACGCATTAAAATGAAACGATATGCCCATTTTGCTGCCCATTTGGTAAACGCGAAACAGGCTCAAATAAAACACTTCGCGCCAAAAAAATTCACTGCGCTGATTGCTGCCCACATAGCGGCTGGTGGGCGTGGGCGAGGCATAGGCTGGCACATTAAAATGTTGGGCAATGCTCATGGCGCGCGCCATGTGGTCGGGGTCGCTGACCAAAATGACTTGCTTGATGGCGTGTTGTTGCATGAGCTGTTTGGCATTGCGAATGTTGTAGAGCGTGTTGCGCGATGCGTTTTCCACGATGATGTCTTTGGGTGGCACGCCGTGTTTGATGGCAAACATTTTGCCCACTTCCGCTTCGGTGGGGTAGCCCTGTTTGGGTGTGCCACCTGTGAAAATGATTTTTTTAACAAATTGATTTTGATAAAGATAAATGCTGTGCTGAATGCGTTCGCGGTAAACGGGCGAGGGCTTATCGCCCCATGCTGCTGCGCCCAAAACCAAAGCCGCGTCTGCATGATAATCGGACGTGGCGCGTGTGGCGTAATCGTACACCTGCCACGCGCTCCACCCCACCAGTAATGCCACGCCCAGCACCAAAATACCCGCCAAACGCAACAGAAATTTGCCTGTTTTTAACATATTTTCCTTTTAAATCAATATGTTTTTGTTTTTCAGGCTGCCTGTTTTTGCCTTGCAATAACCAGCGTGCTGCCTGAAACGAAATTTTAAGAACCTGAGTTCGTAAGATTGATGACTTGATTTTATTGACCATTCTTGCGAATACAAGGCGGCTTTTCACGCCAATATTGAACATATGGGCATGGAAAGCCAACGCAGTAGGCGCATGAAGTGGCGATAAAAGCAAGCGATTAAGATTATGAACGCAGGTTCTAATATAATGGCGTTTTCAGTTCCATCAAGTCAAATCATGTTTTCACAAAATGCTTGGCAAAACGGCAGATGGCAGCCTGCCACACAAAAAGTTTCCCCAAACTGCTGTCCGCGTCCCGATAATGAACCAATCACGCTGATTGTGTTGCACAACATTTCACTGCCGCCGTTTGAATACGGCACAGGCGCGGTGGAAAAGCTGTTTACCAACCAAATTTCAGGCAGCGAACACCCCTTTTTCACACAGTTGGTGGATTTGCGCGTGTCCAGTCATTTTTTTGTTACCCGATTGGGCGAAGTGGTGCAATTCGTATCGTGCGATGAAATGGCGTATCACGCAGGCGTATCGCAATTTGCAGGGCGCGAGAAATGCAACACATTTTCCATCGGCATCGAGCTGGAAGGTTGCGATTTTGAGCCATTTGCCGCCGAACAATATGCCGCATTGCACGATTTGCTGTTGGCAATTTGCGCCCATTATCCCATTGATGCCATTACAGGACACGAACACATCGCCCCCAATCGCAAAACCGACCCCAGCGCGTTTTTAGAATGGGAAAAATTGCCCCTACAAAATCTCATCAACAAAAACAATGCGGCTTGAAAACCACATTTCCCACAGAAAAATCGTTTTCAGGCTGCCTGAAAAGGCAAGATAAGTTATAATTCCCAGCTATTTACCTTTTAATAATGATATTTAAAAACAAGATGCCTGTACATTTTGGCGTAATTTTTTGTTTTAAAATGAGATTTAATCGTAATGAACGACACACTACTTATCATCATAGCCTTTTTGCTGCTGGTGCTGATTGCCGTGTTTGCCTATAACATGATTCAGGAAAACCGCTATCGAGCCAAAATCCGCGACCAATTTGGACACGCCGACCGAGACGCATTGTTGGGCAACAAAACCCAATCCGTGCGCGATGGCAAACAAGATAAACTGAAACCCAGCAAAATCAAAAAAGCGGCAAACAAACCCAGTAAACCCACCAAAAACAATCCGCCCGCACCCAGCCTTGCCACGCCCGTGGTCAGCAGCCTGCCCATTGAAGACAGCAAGCCCGTGCCAAGCACCCTGCCGCGCGATGTGCCAGCACCCAAATTGATAAAATCAGCCAACCCCAGCGTTTCCGTTGATGACACAATCGGTTTGGCAAACGAAGGCAGATTCAACTGGGCAATAGCCAGCAGCCAAAGCACAGACGATGAACCCAACGAATCCATTGAAGACAGCATTGAAGTCAGCCTGCCTGAAAATCCCATTGCCGATTTGGTGGGGTCGTCCAATCGCGAATTGGTTTCGCCCATGAATCACACGCCCATTTCCACGCCTGCGCCCATTGTGCAGCCCGAACCCATCAAACGCGAAGTATTGGTGGATTTGCACGATTTAAGTCGCAGCCAATTATCGTGGTTTGATGCGCGTGCCGATTACATGGCATACGTTTCCTTGCGCGAGCCACAAGAATTGTATGCCGTGCCACGTTTGTCCAATCGTTACCGCTTTCAAATTGTCGGTTGCACCATGGACGGTCTGTTTCAGGTAGCCGAACCCATTCCAGGGGTCATGTATCAAGCCTTTGCCATTGGTTTGCAAGCCATCAGCCGCAACGGTTTGGCAAACGAGCGCGAATTAAGTTTGTTTGGACACCAAGTCAAAAGTTTTGCCGACAAAATGAACGGCGAAATTTTGCTGACCGATATTCCCGCCTTTTTAGAAGTCGCACAGCCACTTGACCAAATTTGCGAGCGCGTAGACCAAACCATTGCCATACATTTGGTATCGCGCATCAGCATTTTGGGGATAGAATTGCGTTCCACTTTGGAAGATTTGGGTTTCCAACTGATGCAAGATGGCACGTTCGGTTTTTGCGAAGTGGGTGGCGAAGTCAAATACAGCGCAGTAACACTAGACGGCAGCCAGTTTACATCAAGCCTATTGGCAAGCCAGCCCTACAAAGGTTTCAGTATGCTGTTTGACATCACGCGCGTACCGCATGGCGAAAGCAATTTTGACGAATTCATGAATTTGGCAGTGCGCCTGTCGTCCAAATTAAACTTGGAGTTGGTAGATGACCAAATCAACGAACTCTCAACCGAATGGCTCAAAGACGTACGCAGCTATGTGCTTGACCGCCAAAGCGAAATGCTGAAAGTGGGCATAGAGCCAGGGGGCGTGTTGGCGCAGCGTTTATTCTCATAAAGCAGCAAATGACGTGGGTGTTTACACCCACGTTTTTTATTGATGTGCTTATTTTATTGGAAAAGGGTTTTTCAGGCAGCCCTCCCCAAAGGAGCAGAGTATTGAATGTGTACATGGCGTCTTGCCGCCATACCCACGCTTTGTGTGTGTGGCGCGAAGCGGTTGCTGTTTTGATTGTGGGTGTGGGTAGGGTGCAACTTGTTGCACCATTTCAGGCTGCCTGAAAGTTGATGGTCAAAATAAATTTCGTGATAAATCAAAATATTTTGCAGTTTTTGTCAAAAAAAAGTTTGGCGATGCTTGACCAGTTTGGGCATATTGGGCATAATTCGGTTCTTCGCTGCTACGGCAGAGTTGATTGAGATAAGTTAAGTTCTTTAAATGAAAGATTACCGATAAGTGTGAGTGTATTGAGCCTCACACTGTTTTGAGAGTTTATAAGATTGAATGTGTTTTTCATATTTATTTTCTTGTTAATTTCTTTGAAGCAGACCAGAAGTTAAGTAAGTTAGAGATTGAACATAAGAGTTTGATCCTGGCTCAGATTGAACGCTGGCGGCATGCTTTACACATGCAAGTCGAACGGCAGCACGAGTACTTGTACTTGGTGGCGAGTGGCGAACGGGTGAGTAATGCATTGGAACGTACCGAGTAGTGGGGGATAACTGTCCGAAAGGATAGCTAATACCGCATACGACCTGAGGGTGAAAGCGGGGGACTTTTAGGAGCCTCGCGCTATTTGAGCGGCCAATGTCTGATTAGGTAGTTGGTGGGGTAAAGGCCTACCAAGCCGACGATCAGTAGCGGGTCTGAGAGGATGATCCGCCACACTGGGACTGAGACACGGCCCAGACTCCTACGGGAGGCAGCAGTGGGGAATTTTGGACAATGGGGGGAACCCTGATCCAGCCATGCCGCGTGTCTGAAGAAGGCCTTCGGGTTGTAAAGGACTTTTGTCGGGGAAGAAAAGCGGATTGATAATACCAGTTCGTGATGACGGTACCCGAAGAATAAGCACCGGCTAACTACGTGCCAGCAGCCGCGGTAATACGTAGGGTGCGAGCGTTAATCGGAATTACTGGGCGTAAAGCGAGCGCAGACGGTTTGTTAAGTCAGATGTGAAATCCCCGAGCTCAACTTGGGAACGGCGTTTGAAACTGGCAAGCTAGAGTATGTCAGAGGGGGGTAGAATTCCACGTGTAGCAGTGAAATGCGTAGAGATGTGGAGGAATACCGATGGCGAAGGCAGCCCCCTGGGATAATACTGACGTTCATGCTCGAAAGCGTGGGTAGCAAACAGGATTAGATACCCTGGTAGTCCACGCCCTAAACGATGTCAATTAGCTGTTGGGGCACTTGATGCCTTAGTAGCGTAGCTAACGCGTGAAATTGACCGCCTGGGGAGTACGGTCGCAAGATTAAAACTCAAAGGAATTGACGGGGACCCGCACAAGCGGTGGATGATGTGGATTAATTCGATGCAACGCGAAGAACCTTACCTGGTCTTGACATGTGCGGAAGGCTTTAGAGATAGAGCTGTGCCTTCGGGAACCGCAACACAGGTGCTGCATGGCTGTCGTCAGCTCGTGTCGTGAGATGTTGGGTTAAGTCCCGCAACGAGCGCAACCCTTGTCATTAGTTGCCATCATTAAGTTGGGCACTCTAATGAGACTGCCGGTGACAAACCGGAGGAAGGTGGGGATGACGTCAAGTCCTCATGGCCCTTATGACCAGGGCTTCACACGTCATACAATGGTCGGTACAGAGGGTAGCCAAACCGCGAGGTGGAGCCAATCCCAGAAAACCGATCGTAGTCCGGATTGCACTCTGCAACTCGAGTGCATGAAGTCGGAATCGCTAGTAATCGCAGGTCAGCATACTGCGGTGAATACGTTCCCGGGTCTTGTACACACCGCCCGTCACACCATGGGAGTGGGGGATACCAGAAGTAGGTAGGGTAACCGCAAGGAGCCCGCTTACCACGGTATGCTTCATGACTGGGGTGAAGTCGTAACAAGGTAGCCGTAGGGGAACCTGCGGCTGGATCACCTCCTTTCTAGAGAAAAGAAGAGGTTGAATGCACTCACACTTATCGGTAATCGTATTATAGATGCAAGAATTAAAAAGCAGATTAAAGAAGAAATGATAAGGTTTAAGATTGTTTATTTTTAAATTTTAAATTTTGATGTTTCTTTGATTTGTTTTAAATAAGTTCATGGGTTTGTAGCTCAGGTGGTTAGAGCACACGCTTGATAAGCGTGGGGTCGTAGGTTCAAGTCCTACCAGACCCACCAGTTGCAAAACAAAGGAATACTGGGGGCATAGCTCAGTTGGTAGAGCACCTGCTTTGCAAGCAGGGGGTCATCGGTTCGATCCCGTTTGCCTCCACCAAGATTCAGGCAGCCTGAAAGTGGAATAAAAATAAAATAAAAAACTTTTAAAAAGAGTTAAGCTTAAAAAGTTTAATTTTTTATTTTTGATTATTTTTCTTTTTTAAATTGCAAATTAAAGCGAGTTTGTGTAGAATGGCTAGCTTGCTTGTTTTAATTTGCAATTTGCTGATGATTTTATCAGTTAATTGATTGCATCGCTCTTTAACAAATTGGAAAGCCGAAATCAACAAACAAAGACAATTTTGGTTTGATTTGGTTTGAAATCAGTTTGCAAACTGATTTCAGGCAGCCTGAAACAAAACTCAGGTTAAAAAGAATTGAACAACAGTATTTGGGTGATGATTGTATCAATACCCGTCTTGAAACACAAAAGGCAAGATGGGTATCACAACAAAGCAGTAAGCTTTATTGTTTGAGAATCTAAGTAGAATATGGTTGTCAACGCTGTATTCTGCAAAGTCAAAGGTTCTTCAAATGATAGAGTCAAGTGAATAAGTGCATCAGGTGGATGCCTTGGCGATGATAGGCGAAGAAGGACGTGTAAGCCTGCGAAAAGCGCGGAGAAGCTGGCAAAAAAGCAATGATACCGCGATGTCCGAATGGGGAAACCCACACAGCAATGTGTATCCCAGTCTGAATACATAGGACTGGCGAAGCGAACCGGGAGAACTGAACCATCTAAGTACCCCGAGGAAAAGAAATCAACCGAGATTCCGCAAGTAGTGGCGAGCGAACGCGGAAAAGCCTGTGCGTGATAATGGCACTGTTAGGAGAAGGACTTGGAAAAGTCCGCCACAGTGGGTGATAGCCCCGTATCCGAAAACAGTATCATGGTACTAAGCGCACGACAAGTAGGGCGGGACACGTGAAATCCTGTCTGAATACGGGGGGACCATCCTCCAAGGCTAAATACTCATCATCGACCGATAGTGAACCAGTACCGTGAGGGAAAGGCGAAAAGAACCCCGGGAGGGGAGTGAAATAGAACCTGAAACCTGATGCATACAAACAGTGGGAGCACCTTTAATGGTGTGACTGCGTACCTTTTGTATAATGGGTCAACGACTTACATTCAGTAGCGAGCTTAACCGAGTAGGGGAGGCGTAGGGAAACCGAGTCTTAATAGGGCGATCAGTTGCTGGGTGTAGACCCGAAACCGAGTGATCTATCCATGGTCAGGATGAAGGTGCCGTAACAGGTACTGGAGGTCCGAACCCACGCATGTTGCAAAATGCGGGGATGAACTGTGGATAGGGGTGAAAGGCTAAACAAACTCGGAGATAGCTGGTTCTCCCCGAAAACTATTTAGGTAGTGCCTCATGTATCACTTCTGGGGGTAAAGCACTGTTATGGCTAGGGGGTCATTGCGACTTACCAACCCATTGCAAACTCAGAATACCAGAAAGTGCAATCATGGGAGACAGACATCGGGTGCTAACGTCCGGTGTCAAGAGGGAAACAACCCAGACCGCCAGCTAAGGTCCCAAATGACAGATTAAGTGGTAAACGAAGTGGGAAGGCACAGACAGCCAGGATGTTGGCTTAGAAGCAGCCATCATTTAAAGAAAGCGTAATAGCTCACTGGTCGAGTCTTCCTGCGCGGAAGATGTAACGGGGCTCAAATCTGTAACCGAAGCTGCGGATGCTAGTTTACTAGCATGGTAGGGGAGCGTTCTGTAAGCCTGTGAAGGCAGCTTGTAAAGGCTGCTGGAGGTATCAGAAGTGCGAATGTTGACATGAGTAGCGATAAAGCGGGTGAAAAGCCCGCTCGCCGAAAGCCCAAGGTTTCCTACGCAACGTTCATCGGCGTAGGGTGAGTCGGCCCCTAAGGCGAGGCAGAAATGCGTAGTCGATGGGAAACGGGTTAATATTCCCGTACTTTGATTCAATGCGATGTGGGGACGGAGAAGGTTATGCTGGCAATCTGTTGGAATAGATTGTTTAAGCCTGTAGGTGGAAGGAGTAGGCAAATCCGCTCCTTCTTAACACCGAGACGTGATGACGAGTGTCCACGGACACGAAGCAGCAAATACCACGCTTCCAGGAAAAGCCACTAAGCTCCAGTTGAATCAAAACCGTACCGCAAACCGACACAGGTGGGCAGGATGAGAATTCTAAGGCGCTTGAGAGAACTCGGGAGAAGGAACTCGGCAAATTGATACCGTAACTTCGGGAGAAGGTATGCCCTGTAAGGTTAAGGACTTGCTCCGTAAGCCTATCAGGGTCGCAGAGAATCGGTGGCTGCGACTGTTTATTAAAAACACAGCACTCTGCTAACACGAAAGTGGACGTATAGGGTGTGACGCCTGCCCGGTGCTGGAAGGTTAATTGAAGATGTGCAAGCATCGGATCGAAGCCCCAGTAAACGGCGGCCGTAACTATAACGGTCCTAAGGTAGCGAAATTCCTTGTCGGGTAAGTTCCGACCCGCACGAATGGCGTAACGATGGCCACACTGTCTCCTCCCGAGACTCAGCGAAGTTGAAATGGTTGTGAAGATGCAATCTCCCCGCTGCTAGACGGAAAGACCCCGTGAACCTTTACTGTAGCTTTGCATTGGACTTTGAAGTCACTTGTGTAGGATAGGTGGGAGGCTTTGAAGCAGAAACGCCAGTTTCTGTGGAGCCGTCCTTGAAATACCACCCTGGTGGCTTTGAGGTTCTAACCCAGACCCGTTATCCGGGTCGGGGACCGTGCATGGTAGGCAGTTTGACTGGGGCGGTCTCCTCCCAAAGCGTAACGGAGGAGTTCGAAGGTTACCTAGGTCCGGTCGGAAATCGGACTGATAGTGCAATGGCAAAAGGTAGCTTAACTGCGAGACCGACAAGTCGAGCAGGTGCGAAAGCAGGACATAGTGATCCGGTGGTTCTGTATGGAAGGGCCATCGCTCAACGGATAAAAGGTACTCCGGGGATAACAGGCTGATTCCGCCCAAGAGTCCATATCGACGGCGGAGTTTGGCACCTCGATGTCGGCTCATCACATCCTGGGGCTGTAGTCGGTCCCAAGGGTATGGCTGTTCGCCATTTAAAGTGGTACGTGAGCTGGGTTTAAAACGTCGTGAGACAGTTTGGTCCCTATCTGCAGTGGGCGTTGGAAGTTTGACGGGGGCTGCTCCTAGTACGAGAGGACCGGAGTGGACGAACCTCTGGTGTACCGGTTGTTTCGCCAGAAGCATAGCCGGGTAGCTAAGTTCGGAAGAGATAAGCGCTGAAAGCATCTAAGCGCGAAACTCGCCCAAAGATGAGACTTCCCCTGTGGTTTAACCACATTCAAGGGTCGTTGTAGACCACAACGTTGATAGGTCGGGTGTGGAAGAGTGGTAACACTTGCAGCTAACCGATACTAATTGCCCGTAAGGCTTGACTCTATCATTTGAATAACTTTAAACAGTTCTACTACAAATGACAAAGCTTACTGATGACTCAGTCATCACCAAAAATACAAAATCAATACAAACACAAAACCTTTGTTTTATTGGCTTCCCAATTTACCCCCTTTACGTTTGGCGACCACAGCGGTTTGGACCCACTCCTTCCCTTCCCGAACAGGACAGTGAAACATCCCTGCGCCGATGATAGTATACTCCGTATGCGAAAGTAGGTCATCGCCAAACTCCTTATTCTCTACCCCAGCTCCTTTTATTTTATTAGGTGCTGGGGTTTGCTTTTTAGTATAAAAAACTTGATTTGTGCCATTTTTTAATTTAGTATGGGCAAGTAATTTAGGAGACTGACATGAATTTGGTGCGTATTTTTGCCATATTGGGTTTGGTATTTTCTTTGGCTGCCTGTGGCGGTGAACAGCAAGCAAATCAACAAAATAATACTCAACAGGTGGGACTGGTGTCAAACGCCAATGTCTCGGCTGATGATTCTGAATCTGAAGAAAAACCTGTGAAAAAAGTCAAAAAAGAGACTTATGTGCCAGCTGAACCCGTTAACTTGAATACTGCTACGGCAGAAGAATTGGTGGCTGCCTTAAAAGGTACTGGGGTAGGTAAAGCAAAAGTTGCAAAAATCATTGAATATCGTGAACAAAATCATGGTTTTAAATCGATTGATGAATTGATGGAAGTGAAAGGTATTGGCAGTAAAACATTAGAAAAAATGCGGAATCGGGTTGTCATTACCAATCAGGCAGCACCCGCCAATTCAAAAAGCAAAAAAGTCGCACCAATTAGTCAAACCGAATGAAAATAAATGATATGATTATGGCTGTCTGAAATATTTCAGGTAGCCTTTTTTATTTTAATTGAGGAAACAATGATGAAATTCCAAACTGTTAATGAAAAAATCAGCCATTTGCAATCCATTATGCAAAAAAATCAGGTTGATATTCTGATTGTTCCCACTGCTGACCCGCATTTGTCGGAGTATTTGCCTGAATATTGGCAAGTGAGAAGTTGGTTATCTGGATTCACAGGTTCGGCAGGCACATTATTGATTCATAAAGAAAAAGCGATTTTATGGGCAGATAGCCGTTATTGGGAACAGGCTCGACAACAGCTTTCAGGCAGCATCATTGAATTGGGTAAAATGTTGCAAGCCAATGATGTATTGGATTGGATTATTCAAAATACAGAAAAGAATCAAGTTGTTGCTGTGGCTGATGACATGATTGCTTTGTCTCAATATCAACATTACCAAAATGTTTTGTCGCGCCATGATATTGTTTTTAATGCAATTTCTGATTTGGTTGATGAAATGTGGCACGATAGACCAGCCTTGCCCATGGCACCCATCTATCCACATTTGGCACAATTTGTTTTTGAAAGCAGTTTGGACAAAATCAATCGCATTCGTGAAAAAATGAAGGCGGTGAATGCCGATTATCATTTGGTTTCTTCGCTTGATGATGTGGCGTGGATAAGCAATTTACGGGGCAGTGATGTGTCGTCCAATCCTGTATTTTTGGCACATTTATTGATTGGTTTGGATTCTTGTATTATTTTTCTGCATAAAAATAAATTAAATGATGAAAGTATTGAATTATTAAAACAGGCGCATATTCAAATTCGGGATTATGCGGATTTAGATGATGAACTGGCTCAATTAACAGGTGTTTTGTGGGTGGATTCGGGCAAAATGGCGGTTCGTACTCTTGCGAAATTGCCTGAAAATGTGATTTTGTATGAGGCGAGCAATCCCAGTTCTTTGTTTAAATCACAAAAAAATCCACAAGAAATTCAATGTATTCGCAATGCAATGGTAAAAGATGGTGTGGCTTTGTGTGGTTTTTTTGCGGATTTGGAGCAGCGATTTGCAAATCAACAGCGTGTTTCTGAAAATGACATTGACGGTATGTTGATTCATTATCGCAGCCTGCAAGCGCATTATGTTTCGCCCAGTTTTGACACGATTGCGGCGTTCAATGGTAATGGTGCAATGCCGCATTATCGTGCGCCAGAGCAGGGCAGCAGTTGGATTGAGGGCGATGGTTTGCTGTTGATTGATTCGGGGGCGCAATATCAAGATGGCACAACCGATATCACGCGCGTTATGCCAGTTGGTAATGTAAATATTCAACAAAAACAAGATTTTACTGTGGTGTTGAAGGCGCACATTGCGTTGGCGACCACCGTTTTCCCCGAAAATATGCCTGCGCCGATGATTGACGCAATTGCGCGTAAGCCGATGTGGTTGCGACAATGTGAATATGGTCATGGCACGGGACATGGCGTGGGTTATTTTATGAATGTGCATGAGGGCCCGCAAAGAATTGCTTATCAGTCGGCTGTGAATGCGGATAATGTGTTGAAGTTGGGCATGATTACGTCCAATGAACCGGGTTTGTATCGTCAGGGCAGATGGGGGATTCGCATTGAAAATTTGGTGGTTAATCAAAAAGTTGAATCGCCTTTGGAAACGGAATTTGGTTCGTTCTTGTATTTTGAAACTTTGACTTTGTGTCCGATTGACACCCGTTTGATTGATGTGGCTTTGTTGAATGATGAAGAAATTTCATGGGTAAACCAATATCATCAAATGGTACGCGATAAATTGTCGCCTTTGGTTGAGGGCGATGCTTTGGCGTGGTTGTTGGCGCGAACCGAAGCGATTGCACCTTAAAATTCAGGCAGCCTGAGAAATGTGTTTTCAGGCTGCCTGAATTTTATTTTTGCTTAATCAAATCTTGATATGCACCCAAGTTTTTCACATTGGTAAAGCCCATGCCTTTGAGGGTTTGCAAGGCTTGTTCAGAGCGGTTGCCACTGCGACAATACAAATGAATTTCGCTGTCTTTATCGGCACCTGTTTCGGCAATGCGTTGGGCGATTTGGTCGTGTGGAATGTTGGTTGCGTCTGCCAAATGTCCGTCTTTAAATTCATCGGCGGTGCGTACGTCAATCAACACGACTTTTTTGTTGGCATTGGGCGCAACGCTTTGGCTGGGGGCGATGGTTTGGGTGGCGGGTTTTTCGGCTGGCGAACACGCGCTCAATGCCGCCAAAATGAGTAGGGGCAAATATTTTTTCATGGTGTGATTCCTTGTTGTGGCACTAAAATGATGATGATAAAGGATAAAATCTTCATTTTTTGGCACAAAAAGCGCAAATTGTGGGCGATTTTTCCCATTCAGGCTGCCTGAAAACGCGCTACAATCGCATTTTTGTTTGGAAATTTCACCATGTTTCGCAGTTTCTTTTTGAATAAGCGTTGGTCGCTTTGGTCTTTGGGTGGTTCGCTGCTGATTTTGTTGGCAACGTGGTATAAAGTGGAATTGGACGTGCAAATCAATCAATGGTTTGGCGAATTTTACGATGCCATTCAAAACATTCTGAAAACGCCCAATAGCGTTACGTTTCCCGAATTTTTGGCACAATTAATGAAGTTTGCGAAAATTGCGGGCATTTACATTGCATTGGCGGTGTTGATAGACTTTTTTGGGCGACATTATATTTTCCGTTGGCGCACGGCGATGACCGACCATTATTTGGCGCATTGGGAAAAGGTGCGCCACATTGAAGGCGCATCGCAGCGTGTGCAAGAAGACACCATGCGTTTTGCGCGGATTATGGAAACTTTGGGCGTGAGCTTTTTGCGGGCGGTGCTGACTTTGGTGGCATTTTTGCCGATTTTGTATGAATTAAGCCAAAAAATCAACACCTTGCCTTGGATTGGTGCGGTAGATGGCTCTTTGGTTTGGGTGGCGTTGGTTTTTTCTATTGTTGGCACGGTGGTGCTGGCTGTGGTGGGCGTGAAATTGCCAGGGTTGGAATTTAACAATCAAAAAGTGGAAGCTGCGTTTCGCAAAGAATTGGTGTTGGGGGAAGATGACCCCAGCCATGCCCAACTGCCCACATTGCGCCAACTGTTTGACGATGTTCGCAAAAACAATTATCGTCTGTATTGGCATTATATGTATTTTGATTTGGCAAAGTGGTCTTATTTGCAATTTGCGGTGGTGGTGCCGTATATTGCGCTTGCACCGAGTTTGATTGCGGGTGCGCTGACTTTGGGCGTGTTGCAGCAAATTGTGCGTGCATTCAATAAGGTGCAAGATGCGTTTCAGTTTTTGGTGCAATCGTGGACGACCATTGTGGAATTGTTATCCATTCACAAGCGTTTGAAAGAATTTGAGAAGCAGATTTCATCGCTTTAACCCAATCATACAAACAAGCGTGCAGGCTGCCTGAAAAAATGTTTTCGCAAACAAATGTTTGTGGTTTTCAGGCAGCCATTTTTGCGTCATGGTGCTTTTGCAAACGCTTTACAGCCACAAAAATCCATTTAACACAAGGCGGTGTATGATTCGTTTCATCAATTCAACGCAAATATGCCAACCACAGAAAGGAAAACATCATGAAAAAATTGACCGCATTAACCGTAGCCCTGATGATGAGCGCAGGTGTTGCCATGGCAGCCAGCCACATTGAGCCAGCCCCCATGGAACGCGGTGGCAAACACCATCACGGTAAAATGCACGGCAAAAAAGACGGCTTGCCATTCGGTTTTGCCGAGTTGAATTTGAGCGATGAGCAAAAAGCCAAAATCAAAGCGATTATGGAAGCCGACCGCCCACAGTCCCCACGAAACGATGAGCAAAAAATTGCCCAATGGCAAAAACGCATGGAAAATCAACGCGAACA
Source organism: Alysiella filiformis (assembly GCF_014054525.1). Lineage (NCBI taxonomy): Bacteria > Pseudomonadati > Pseudomonadota > Betaproteobacteria > Neisseriales > Neisseriaceae > Alysiella > Alysiella filiformis. The sequence continues at coordinate 437,458 of NZ_CP059564.1, read as the reverse complement.
AGAACGCAACCTGATGAGCCACAAACATTTTGACGAAAATGCCGCCCGCAAAATGATTGCCCAACGCCAACAAGAACGCGAACAACAACGCCAGCAAAATGGCGAACGTGAATTGCAAATGCTGAAAAAACGCCACGCGGTGTTTCAAGTGCTGACCCCAGAACAGCAACAACAGTATCAAGCCAATCAAGAAAAGAAAATGGCTGAAATGGCAAAACGCCACGCCGAACGCCCCATGTTTGAGCGCAAATAATTCATTTTAAAACCATTCAGGCAGCCTGAAACGCATTGTTCAGGCTGCCTGAATGATTAAATCGCCATCAAATCTTCTTCTTTGTGGGCGAGCATTTTGTCAATTTCGCCGATGAATTTGTCGGTTAATTTTTGTACGGCTTCTTCGCCACGGCGGGCTTCGTCTTCTGATACTTCTTTGTCTTTCAACAATTTTTTGATGTGCTCATTGGCATCGCGGCGCACATTGCGAATGGACACGCGACCGTCTTCGGCTTCGCCACGCACCACTTTAATCAAGTCTTTGCGGCGTTCTTCGGTCAGCATGGGCATGGGTACGCGAATCAAATCGCCCACCGATGAGGGGTTTAAACCCAAATTGGAATCGCGAATGGCTTTTTCAATTTTGCTTGCCATATTGCTTTCAAAAGGTTTCACACCAATGGTGCGCGCGTCCAACAGGGTAACGCTGGCGGCTTGGCTCACAGGCACCATATTGCCCCAGTATTCCACTTCCACTTGGTCAAGCAAACCCGTGTGGGCGCGACCTGTACGCACTTTTGCCAAATTTTCGCCCAATACTTCTAGCGAACGTTGCATTTTGTTTTCGGCTGATTTTTGAATGTCGTTAATCATGATTGTGAACCCATTTTTGTCAAAAACCAGAATGTTAGCGTGATTGCGCCCCCCCGACAAGTCTTTTCAGGCAGCCTGAATATATAAAAAAATCCCCTGTACGATTATAATCTTGCCTTTTTGGGAAAAATTTGTCATGTTCAAGAAATGTGCATGGTTATTGTATGCCATCAGTTTGCCGATTATGGCGGCAGACACCTACGGTTATTTGGGATTTTGGCACCACGCCAATGCCAGCAGTGCCGCCACCCACACCCGCACCACCGCCGAAAACGCCACCCTCGCCCAAGCACAACAACAATGGGACGATTTTTGCCGCGAAATGAATTTCAGGCAGCCTGAACAAGAAAATGGCTGTTTTGGCGCAACATTGTTGCACAATCAATGTGCGGCGGCGGCGTTTGACACACGGCGCGGCTTGCTCAAACCCAACAATGTGTACATTGCCGTGGGCAAAAACATGAGGCAAGTGCAACACGAAGCCCAGCAACAATGCGAACAAGCCGCACAAGGCGAATCGGCTTGCGAAGTGGAAACCGCATTTTGCAGCAACAGCGATTTGTATCAAGAATAAGAACCTGTGTTCATCGTCTCAATGGCTGGCTTTTATCGCCACTTCATTTGCAAGCATGGTCAATAAAATCAAGCCATCAATCTTCTGATGAACACAGGTTATAAAATTTCAACATGGATTTGTGGCGTGCAGGCTGTCTGTACGCCACAAATTTTTTATTTTATATCAATGACATCGTCTGCCAAGTTTGCAACCATTCCTTGGGCGTTTGCCCCAATTTACGCACAAACACGCGCGTTAAAGCCGCATTGTGGCTGTATCCCACCTTTTCCGCCGTCAAAGCCACCGACAAGCCGCGCCGCAACCACATTTGCGCCACCTGAATGCGCCAATTTGCCACATACTCCATGGGCGAAACCTTCATCATCTCCTTGAAATAAGGCACAAATTTGGCGCGCGACATACACGCCTGTTCCGCCATCGTGTCCACATGCCAATCCCATTCGGGGTGCTGATGAATGTTGATGAGCAAAGGCGCAAGGCGACTGTCGGTCAAACCGCGCAACAAGCCAATTTGCAGCAAATTGTTTTGCAAACAAAAACGCAGCACCTGTATCATCAAATACGCACTCAAATGTTGCATGGCTGCCTGAAAGCCACATCGCGTGGCTTGATGTTCCTGAAAAATGCTTTGCGTGATGTGGTTCAAATGTTCATCTTGTTTTAAATACAAAGGGATAATCCGATTTAAACCATCAATCAAAGGGTTGCACACCTGTTCACCAAAATCAAAATCAATGCACAACACGCTCAAATCGTCCGACAAAGGCTGAATGCTGTGCAGGCAGCCACTGGGCGAAAACAACACACAAGGCTCTTCAATCAACAAAGGCGTGTGCTGATTGTGATTGACCATGCAGCGACCCCGTTCAATCAAATGCAAATAGCCTTTATTGGGTTCATCAAATTGCCCCGTTCGGCACAACAATCCCTTAAAAAAAACGTGTGTGCGAAACGGAAAATGGGTAAACAAATGGGTAATCGCGTCCATAAAAAATCAATTCGGTTAAAAAAAGCAGACGTTCGGTTAAAACAACAAAGGCGGCAGTCATTATACTTCGCCCCAGTTTTTCATGTGATTAAACCCTTAAATGGAAGGAACAAACAAATGGCTAACGAAAAAACCGAACAAATCAACGAACAACGCCGTGCCGCCTTGGGGGGCGGTGCCAAATTGGCAATGGCTGCCAGCGTGTTGGGCGCAATGGGCATTGGCGCATCAGCGCAAGCCGCACCTGCCAAAAAAGGCAATATTTATGCCGAACCCGCACAATATGGCTTAAAACGCCCTGGTATGAAAATTGACCCCAATCGCGTGGCTTTGGTGGTGGTGGACCCACAAAACGACTTTTTGAGTCCCAATGGCGTGATGTGGGAAGTGCTGAAAGACAGCATTCAAGAAAACAACACCGTTGAAAACATTGAAACATTGTTTAAGGCAGCCAAAGCCGTAAACATGCCCGTGATTGTGTCGCCCCACTATTACTATCCCACCGACCACCAATGGGAATTTATGGCACCAGGCGAAAACTTCATGCACAGCACCAATATGTTTGCCCGCAAAAGCGCGTATTCCATGGACGGCTTTGAAAATTCAGGTGCAGACTTTGTAGAACGCTACAAACCCTATATTTTTGACGGACAAACCACCATTGCCTCGCCCCACAAAATTTTCGGGCCCGAAACCAACGATGTCGTTTTGCAACTGAGAAAACGCAAAATTGACCAAGTGATTTTGGCAGGCATGGCAGCCAACTTGTGCATTGAATCGCATTTGCGCGAATTGGTGGAACAAGGCTTTGAAGTGGCGGTGGTAAAAGACGCAACCGCAGGACCCCGCATTCCAGAGGGCGACGGCTATTTGGCGGCATTGGTCAATTACCGCATCATCGCCAACGATTTGTGGACAACCGCCCAAGCCGTACAAAAAATGGGTGCGCGATAAAAACAGACATTTTCAGGCAGCCTGAACGCGAAACGTGGCGTTGCGCCGCCACACCCACGCTAGGGGTGTGTGGCACATTTCAGGCAGCCTGAAACCTTTGCAAAACCTACTTTTAAACTGACGTAGGGGCGGATTTCATATCCGCCCTGTTTAGACTTGCAGAAATTTTTATTTTTATCAATAACGTGAACTCGGGATAAGTCACTGTTAATTTGCCAACAAACCAGCCCTCTCTCCCTATGGGAGAGAGTTGGAGAGAGGGCTTGTTGAGCAGCGCACCCTCTCCCCAGCCCTCTCCCACAGGGAGAGGGAGCAAAGTGACTTAAATTTATCAATCACTTTTATCCCGAAATCGCGTTATCAATAAATTGAAAAAAGGGCAGATATGAAATCTGCCCCTACGAATTGAGTTTTGCAAAAGTTTCCGCCTGAAAAACAACAACGGCATGAAATACCAAAAATTTCATGCCGTTTTATCTTAACGCGCGTTTGGGATAAAAGTGCCTGCTGCCACCTGTAAATTAGCAAATTCCAGCAAAGTAGCTGCATTAGGGATATTATTGGATATTTGGAGTCTCCTGTTTAACGTTACGGGGTTTTAAAACTTGATTTACAAATCTTGGTAATATATTGTCAGATGTATCTTTATTCTCGCATGTAATAGCAAATGCCCAAGGCATTCTGCCCCCACCTTTGCTGCCTAAACCTTTTTCAAAAGCATAAATGATTTTTTCAGCGATGATTTCATTGTTTTTTCTATCAATAATTTGAATGGTTACGCCTGCCACCCAATGTTTACGTAATTTTGGGTCAATATTATGTTCAAAATTAACAGCATAACGCGATGGATTTTGGGGATTTAAGGTTTGTATCAATGGTAACCTGTTATTGTTATCAACATAACGGATAACATTTTTTTCATTTTTCTGTAAAATGTCAATGTACATATATTCAGGAAGACCATACACACCTAAAAAATTACCAATAAATTCATTATCGGTAGAAGAACGCAATACCGCATCGTCCCACATCGGGTCATGATGTTTGGCATCGCGTGAAATGCCGTCATCTTTTATCACTTTCAACAACATAATCCCTTCCACATTATCCACCGTGCGATAAATCTTTTCGCCTGCTTTTTCGCATTGCTGTTTAAATAGTGCTTTGGCTGTTTGGTATTTGCGTTGCCATTCTTCGGCTTCTTGCTGTTCGGCTTTACTCGGCGCAAATGCCATCATCAGCAGCATGGGGATAATCCGCACAAACAGCACAATAATCCCTGCGCTTACGCCAATCGAGTTCAATATTTTGCGGTTTTGGCTGTTGCCTTTTTTAAATGCCGTTGGTACAAATATTGCCAATAAAAACAACATGGTTGCCCAGTAGCCCCATGTGAGTAGCGTGGTAATGCCATCTAGGAATTGTTGTAAATCGTAGGTGGTAAACATGGTAATCGCTTATTTCACTTCTTGAAATTAAATTTAATGGAGCTGTTTCAGGTTGAACGCATTTTCAATGGCACACGATACACCACCAACGCCAACAAAATCAGGCTGCCACCCAAGATTTTTTGCCACGTCAAAATTTCATTCAGCAGCCAAACGCTCAACAGCACCGTCCAAACGGGTTCTAAAATCATAATCATGGCGGCATTGCCGATGGGGCAAAGTTTCTGCCCCCAAGTTTGCAGAAAATAACGAAAATTCGTTATCAGCAAAATGGAGACCGCCACCCAAAGCCAAGTTTGCACCGACACCGCGCTTTGCCAGCTTTCAAACAACAGCGAATACGCGCCACACACCACGCCAGCACAAGCCAGTTGCACGGTTGCCAATGCCAAAGTCGGTACATTTTTGGCATATTGATTGTTCAGCACAAAAAAACACGCGCCCATCAACGATGACGCGGCAAACAAGCCACTGGAAAAAGAGAATTGCGCCAAAGGTTTACCTGCATTCAATGCGTACACGCCCAAAATCGCCAATGCCAGCGAGAGCCAAAACATCGGAATCGGGCGATTGCCAAACAGCAACCACGACAACAAAGGCGCAATCAACAGCGATAAACTCATCAAAAACGCGCCTTCGCCAAAATGCTGGCTGTGTGTAATGGCTTGTATCCACAAGAAAATATTGGCGGAAAATGCACCACCCACCGCCAAAGCGTGTCGCCATTGAATGCGATTCAGGCTGCGTATCGCGCCATGCGAAAACGGCAAAAACAACGCCGCTGCCACGCCAAATCGGATTGCCAAAAAACCTGCTGGCGGCAATTCGGCTATCGCAAATTTGGACGCGAACCAGCCGAATGCCGCCAACAAAGTGACCCAAAATAAAGCCAATTCGCCTTGATATTTCGCCATTTTCAGGCTGCCTGAATGAATTTTTCGCGGTGCGCGGCAACGTATTCGCAAGCGATTTGCCAATCTTGTTCGGCACAATCGTAGTAATCTGCGTCCAATTCTTCAAAATCGTTGAACTGTTGGCGCAGCGTGCCAATTTCGCTGCCTGATTCGGCAAGTTGTTCAATTTGCTCGCCATATTTGCTGTATAGGGCGCGTGCTTTTTCCAAGATTTTGGGCGTGGATTTGATGCGCCAACGCCGTAAACTGTCGGCAATCGGGTTCATCAGCACATATTCGCCATAGCCCGATGCGATTAAATGCACAAAACCGCCGTCTTGAACATGGCTGTCCATAAAACAAAAGGCGAGCAGGGTGTGTTGTTCATCGTTGAGTGCGTCATCGCCTTCGTGTTCCCATTTATCCAAATATTGCGATGATAATTCAAAAAGTTGTTCAATTTGCATGATGTTCCTTGTGAATGTGTTTCAGGCAGCCTGAAACGCCAAAAACGGCATAAAACATCACATTTTATGCCGTTTTGCTTTATTCATTCAATGAATTATTTAGGCGCAACCATTTCTTCGGGTTTCACCAACTCATCAAATTCCTCGCCCGTGAGCAAGCCCAATTCAATGGCGGTTTCACGCAAAGATTTGTCGTTTTTGTAGGCGGTTTTCGCAACTTTTGCCGCGTTTTCGTAGCCGATTTTGCGGTTCAATGCCGTTACCAACATCAAAGAATGGTGCAAGAAATAATCAATTTTTTCAGGCACCGCCTCAATGCCCACCGCGCAATGTTCATTAAAGCTGTTGCACGCATCGCCCAACAAACGCACCGATTGCAACAAATTGTACGCAATCACAGGCATATACACATTCAACTCAAAATTGCCGCTCGCGCCAGCCATGTTAATCGTAACGTCATTGCCGAACACTTGGCAGCAAACCATGGTTAAAGCCTCAGCTTGGGTGGGGTTCACTTTACCAGGCATAATGGACGAACCAGGTTCATTTTCAGGAATGCGGATTTCGCCCAAACCGCAACGTGGACCCGAAGCCAACCAACGCACATCGTTGGCGATTTTATTCAGGCTGCCAGCCAGCGTTTTCAACGCGCCAGACGCATAAACGCAAGCATCGCGTGCCGCCAAAGCCTCAAATTTATTGGGCGCAGTAACAAAAGGCAAACCCGACAATTCAGCCAGTTGCGCGGCAGCCTTAACCGCATATTCAGGGTGGCTGTTCAAGCCCGTACCAACAGCCGTGCCACCCAAAGGCAATTCATACAAATCGCGCAAAGCATCATTCAAACGAACCAGCGCATGGTCCAACTGATTCACATAGCCCGAAAATTCCTGACCCAAAGTCAAAGGCGTGGCATCTTGCAAATGCGTGCGACCGATTTTCACAATGTTGGCAAATTCTTTGGCTTTCGCGTCCAAAGTGTCGCGCAAGGTTTTCACAGCAGGAATCAGCAAACGGTTGATTTCAATCGCCGCCGCAACATGAATCGCAGTAGGGAAAGAATCATTGGTGGATTGCGCGTGGTTCACATGGTCATTGGGGTGAACAGGTTGATAAGCTGCCAAGCCCGTGCCAGCCAATTCATTGGCGCGGTTGGCGATGACCTCATTCATATTCATATTGGATTGCGTGCCAGAACCCGTTTGCCAAACCACAAGCGGAAATTGACCCGCCAATTTGCCAGCCAGTACATCATCGGCAGCCTGAACAATCAAATCCGCCTGTTCTTGCTTAATGCGACCCAAGCCAGCATTGGTGATGGCGGCGGCTTTTTTCACCAAAGCCATCGCATTAATCAAAGGCAAAGGCAAAGTTTCGCCACCGATTTTAAAATTATCGCGGCTGCGTTGGGTTTGTGCGCCCCAATAGGCTTCGTTGGGAACGGCGACTTCGCCCATGGTATCGTGTTCAATGCGGGTGTTGCTCATAAATTTTCTCCTGAAATAAAACGGAACGCTGGAAAATCAAAATGATTATCACATTATAACAATGGCAGGATTTTTCGCAAAGTTTTGTTAAATTCTTTTTTGCTGGTGTGATGGTGGGTGGTGGCGAAATCCAGATTTCAGGTAGCCATTCCAAAAAGAGCAGAGTATTAGGGAGTGTACATGGCGTCTTGCCGCCATACCCACGCTTTGTGTGTGGCGCGAAGCGGTTGCCGTTTTGATTGTGTGTGTGGGTAGGGTGCAACTTGTTGCACCATTTCAGGCAGACTGAAAGTTGATGGTCAAAATAAATTTCGTGATAAATCAAAATATTTTGCAGTTTTTATCAAAAAAAAGTTTGGCAATGCTTGACCAGTTTGGGCATATTGGGCATAATTCGGTTTTTCGCTGCTACGGCGGCAAAGAAATGTTTAGTTGGATTTTTTAGTTCTTTAAAAAATGATTACCGATAAGTGTGAGTGTATTGAGCCTCACACTGTTTTGAGAGTTTACAAGATTGAATGTGTTTTTCATATTTATTTCTTGTTAATTTCTTTGAAGCAGACCAGAAGTTGTAAGTTAGAGATTGAACATAAGAGTTTGATCCTGGCTCAGATTGAACGCTGGCGGCATGCTTTACACATGCAAGTCGAACGGCAGCACGAGTACTTGTACTTGGTGGCGAGTGGCGAACGGGTGAGTAATGCATTGGAACGTACCGAGTAGTGGGGGATAACTGTCCGAAAGGATAGCTAATACCGCATACGACCTGAGGGTGAAAGCGGGGGACTTTTAGGAGCCTCGCGCTATTTGAGCGGCCAATGTCTGATTAGGTAGTTGGTGGGGTAAAGGCCTACCAAGCCGACGATCAGTAGCGGGTCTGAGAGGATGATCCGCCACACTGGGACTGAGACACGGCCCAGACTCCTACGGGAGGCAGCAGTGGGGAATTTTGGACAATGGGGGGAACCCTGATCCAGCCATGCCGCGTGTCTGAAGAAGGCCTTCGGGTTGTAAAGGACTTTTGTCGGGGAAGAAAAGCGGATTGATAATACCAGTTCGTGATGACGGTACCCGAAGAATAAGCACCGGCTAACTACGTGCCAGCAGCCGCGGTAATACGTAGGGTGCGAGCGTTAATCGGAATTACTGGGCGTAAAGCGAGCGCAGACGGTTTGTTAAGTCAGATGTGAAATCCCCGAGCTCAACTTGGGAACGGCGTTTGAAACTGGCAAGCTAGAGTATGTCAGAGGGGGGTAGAATTCCACGTGTAGCAGTGAAATGCGTAGAGATGTGGAGGAATACCGATGGCGAAGGCAGCCCCCTGGGATAATACTGACGTTCATGCTCGAAAGCGTGGGTAGCAAACAGGATTAGATACCCTGGTAGTCCACGCCCTAAACGATGTCAATTAGCTGTTGGGGCACTTGATGCCTTAGTAGCGTAGCTAACGCGTGAAATTGACCGCCTGGGGAGTACGGTCGCAAGATTAAAACTCAAAGGAATTGACGGGGACCCGCACAAGCGGTGGATGATGTGGATTAATTCGATGCAACGCGAAGAACCTTACCTGGTCTTGACATGTGCGGAAGGCTTTAGAGATAGAGCTGTGCCTTCGGGAACCGCAACACAGGTGCTGCATGGCTGTCGTCAGCTCGTGTCGTGAGATGTTGGGTTAAGTCCCGCAACGAGCGCAACCCTTGTCATTAGTTGCCATCATTAAGTTGGGCACTCTAATGAGACTGCCGGTGACAAACCGGAGGAAGGTGGGGATGACGTCAAGTCCTCATGGCCCTTATGACCAGGGCTTCACACGTCATACAATGGTCGGTACAGAGGGTAGCCAAACCGCGAGGTGGAGCCAATCCCAGAAAACCGATCGTAGTCCGGATTGCACTCTGCAACTCGAGTGCATGAAGTCGGAATCGCTAGTAATCGCAGGTCAGCATACTGCGGTGAATACGTTCCCGGGTCTTGTACACACCGCCCGTCACACCATGGGAGTGGGGGATACCAGAAGTAGGTAGGGTAACCGCAAGGAGCCCGCTTACCACGGTATGCTTCATGACTGGGGTGAAGTCGTAACAAGGTAGCCGTAGGGGAACCTGCGGCTGGATCACCTCCTTTCTAGAGAAAAGAAGAGGTTGAATGCACTCACACTTATCGGTAATCGTATTATAGATGCAAGAATTAAAAAGCAGATTAAAGAAGAAATGATAAGGTTTAAGATTGTTTATTTTTAAATTTTAAATTTTGATGTTTCTTTGATTTGTTTTAAATAAGTTCATGGGTTTGTAGCTCAGGTGGTTAGAGCACACGCTTGATAAGCGTGGGGTCGTAGGTTCAAGTCCTACCAGACCCACCAGTTGCAAAACAAAGGAATACTGGGGGCATAGCTCAGTTGGTAGAGCACCTGCTTTGCAAGCAGGGGGTCATCGGTTCGATCCCGTTTGCCTCCACCAAGATTCAGGCAGCCTGAAAGTGGAATAAAAATAAAATAAAAAACTTTTAAAAAGAGTTAAGCTTAAAAAGTTTAATTTTTTATTTTTGATTATTTTTCTTTTTTAAATTGCAAATTAAAGCGAGTTTGTGTAGAATGGCTAGCTTGCTTGTTTTAATTTGCAATTTGCTGATGATTTTATCAGTTAATTGATTGCATCGCTCTTTAACAAATTGGAAAGCCGAAATCAACAAACAAAGACAATTTTGGTTTGATTTGGTTTGAAATCAGTTTGCAAACTGATTTCAGGCAGCCTGAAACAAAACTCAGGTTAAAAAGAATTGAACAACAGTATTTGGGTGATGATTGTATCAATACCCGTCTTGAAACACAAAAGGCAAGATGGGTATCACAACAAAGCAGTAAGCTTTATTGTTTGAGAATCTAAGTAGAATATGGTTGTCAACGCTGTATTCTGCAAAGTCAAAGGTTCTTCAAATGATAGAGTCAAGTGAATAAGTGCATCAGGTGGATGCCTTGGCGATGATAGGCGAAGAAGGACGTGTAAGCCTGCGAAAAGCGCGGAGAAGCTGGCAAAAAAGCAATGATACCGCGATGTCCGAATGGGGAAACCCACACAGCAATGTGTATCCCAGTCTGAATACATAGGACTGGCGAAGCGAACCGGGAGAACTGAACCATCTAAGTACCCCGAGGAAAAGAAATCAACCGAGATTCCGCAAGTAGTGGCGAGCGAACGCGGAAAAGCCTGTGCGTGATAATGGCACTGTTAGGAGAAGGACTTGGAAAAGTCCGCCACAGTGGGTGATAGCCCCGTATCCGAAAACAGTATCATGGTACTAAGCGCACGACAAGTAGGGCGGGACACGTGAAATCCTGTCTGAATACGGGGGGACCATCCTCCAAGGCTAAATACTCATCATCGACCGATAGTGAACCAGTACCGTGAGGGAAAGGCGAAAAGAACCCCGGGAGGGGAGTGAAATAGAACCTGAAACCTGATGCATACAAACAGTGGGAGCACCTTTAATGGTGTGACTGCGTACCTTTTGTATAATGGGTCAACGACTTACATTCAGTAGCGAGCTTAACCGAGTAGGGGAGGCGTAGGGAAACCGAGTCTTAATAGGGCGATCAGTTGCTGGGTGTAGACCCGAAACCGAGTGATCTATCCATGGTCAGGATGAAGGTGCCGTAACAGGTACTGGAGGTCCGAACCCACGCATGTTGCAAAATGCGGGGATGAACTGTGGATAGGGGTGAAAGGCTAAACAAACTCGGAGATAGCTGGTTCTCCCCGAAAACTATTTAGGTAGTGCCTCATGTATCACTTCTGGGGGTAAAGCACTGTTATGGCTAGGGGGTCATTGCGACTTACCAACCCATTGCAAACTCAGAATACCAGAAAGTGCAATCATGGGAGACAGACATCGGGTGCTAACGTCCGGTGTCAAGAGGGAAACAACCCAGACCGCCAGCTAAGGTCCCAAATGACAGATTAAGTGGTAAACGAAGTGGGAAGGCACAGACAGCCAGGATGTTGGCTTAGAAGCAGCCATCATTTAAAGAAAGCGTAATAGCTCACTGGTCGAGTCTTCCTGCGCGGAAGATGTAACGGGGCTCAAATCTGTAACCGAAGCTGCGGATGCTAGTTTACTAGCATGGTAGGGGAGCGTTCTGTAAGCCTGTGAAGGCAGCTTGTAAAGGCTGCTGGAGGTATCAGAAGTGCGAATGTTGACATGAGTAGCGATAAAGCGGGTGAAAAGCCCGCTCGCCGAAAGCCCAAGGTTTCCTACGCAACGTTCATCGGCGTAGGGTGAGTCGGCCCCTAAGGCGAGGCAGAAATGCGTAGTCGATGGGAAACGGGTTAATATTCCCGTACTTTGATTCAATGCGATGTGGGGACGGAGAAGGTTATGCTGGCAATCTGTTGGAATAGATTGTTTAAGCCTGTAGGTGGAAGGAGTAGGCAAATCCGCTCCTTCTTAACACCGAGACGTGATGACGAGTGTCCACGGACACGAAGCAGCAAATACCACGCTTCCAGGAAAAGCCACTAAGCTCCAGTTGAATCAAAACCGTACCGCAAACCGACACAGGTGGGCAGGATGAGAATTCTAAGGCGCTTGAGAGAACTCGGGAGAAGGAACTCGGCAAATTGATACCGTAACTTCGGGAGAAGGTATGCCCTGTAAGGTTAAGGACTTGCTCCGTAAGCCTATCAGGGTCGCAGAGAATCGGTGGCTGCGACTGTTTATTAAAAACACAGCACTCTGCTAACACGAAAGTGGACGTATAGGGTGTGACGCCTGCCCGGTGCTGGAAGGTTAATTGAAGATGTGCAAGCATCGGATCGAAGCCCCAGTAAACGGCGGCCGTAACTATAACGGTCCTAAGGTAGCGAAATTCCTTGTCGGGTAAGTTCCGACCCGCACGAATGGCGTAACGATGGCCACACTGTCTCCTCCCGAGACTCAGCGAAGTTGAAATGGTTGTGAAGATGCAATCTCCCCGCTGCTAGACGGAAAGACCCCGTGAACCTTTACTGTAGCTTTGCATTGGACTTTGAAGTCACTTGTGTAGGATAGGTGGGAGGCTTTGAAGCAGAAACGCCAGTTTCTGTGGAGCCGTCCTTGAAATACCACCCTGGTGGCTTTGAGGTTCTAACCCAGACCCGTTATCCGGGTCGGGGACCGTGCATGGTAGGCAGTTTGACTGGGGCGGTCTCCTCCCAAAGCGTAACGGAGGAGTTCGAAGGTTACCTAGGTCCGGTCGGAAATCGGACTGATAGTGCAATGGCAAAAGGTAGCTTAACTGCGAGACCGACAAGTCGAGCAGGTGCGAAAGCAGGACATAGTGATCCGGTGGTTCTGTATGGAAGGGCCATCGCTCAACGGATAAAAGGTACTCCGGGGATAACAGGCTGATTCCGCCCAAGAGTCCATATCGACGGCGGAGTTTGGCACCTCGATGTCGGCTCATCACATCCTGGGGCTGTAGTCGGTCCCAAGGGTATGGCTGTTCGCCATTTAAAGTGGTACGTGAGCTGGGTTTAAAACGTCGTGAGACAGTTTGGTCCCTATCTGCAGTGGGCGTTGGAAGTTTGACGGGGGCTGCTCCTAGTACGAGAGGACCGGAGTGGACGAACCTCTGGTGTACCGGTTGTTTCGCCAGAAGCATAGCCGGGTAGCTAAGTTCGGAAGAGATAAGCGCTGAAAGCATCTAAGCGCGAAACTCGCCCAAAGATGAGACTTCCCCTGTGGTTTAACCACATTCAAGGGTCGTTGTAGACCACAACGTTGATAGGTCGGGTGTGGAAGAGTGGTAACACTTGCAGCTAACCGATACTAATTGCCCGTAAGGCTTGACTCTATCATTTGAATAACTTTAAACAGTTCTACTACAAATGACAAAGCTTACTGATGACTCAGTCATCACCAAAAATACAAAATCAATACAAACACAAAACCTTTGTTTTATTGGCTTCCCAATTTACCCCCTTTACGTTTGGCGACCACAGCGGTTTGGACCCACTCCTTCCCTTCCCGAACAGGACAGTGAAACATCCCTGCGCCGATGATAGTATACTCCGTATGCGAAAGTAGGTCATCGCCAAACTCCTTATTCTCTACCCCAGCTCCTTTTATTTTATTAGGTGCTGGGGTTTTGCTTTTTTGTTTATCCATTCAATTTATCCATCAATTTAAACCACATGATTTTAAAAAGATTTTGACCTTTTTAGCGCAAGCTCACATGATTTTAAAAATAAATCTCTATAATGTGCTGCCTGAAAGGAAAAATCATGCAATTTAAACACATTATTTGGCTAATGATGCTTGGTTTTGTGGCTGCTTGCGGTGGTTTACAGCCGCAAAATGCCCAAGCGAAACCTGCTTTATCTTCCACTTCTTCTGTTTTGTGGCTGCCTGCTGATGGTTTTGGGGTTCAACCGCCACCTTCGCAATACCATGCGAAAATCAGACAAATCATTCAATATACCAATCAATTACGCGCTGAAAAAGGGCTGCCTGCACTCAAATACAATGCCAATTTGGCGGCTCATGCACAACGCCGTGCGGAGGAAGTGGTGGGGCGATTTGATTTAAACCACTACCGTCCTGATGGAAATATCACATGGAATCAGGGTATTGTGGGCAATGCGGGCGAAAATTTGGCAGGTGGCGATGAAAGCGCACAAAAAACGGTATTACAACAATGGCGCAACAGCCCCAGTCATTATGCCAATATCATCAATCCAATTTACACCCAAATTGGCGTGGGTTTGGTGTATGTGGCGGGGAGCAAATATGGCTACCATTGGGTACAAATTTTTGGTGATGATAAAACGAAAAGCCAGTATTCGTTTGACTTATCGCCAGCCGCGCAACAGCACCGTTTGTTGGCGGTCAGTGCGAACATTACCACTGCGAAACCCAGTGAGGCTGTTAATTGGCTGTGGGTTGGCAGCAAGCAAATTCCTGTGAATAAGTCTGCGAATGATTCTTGGCTGACTTTTTTGCATGAACAGGATTTGGTGCGGATAAATGGCTATGCCAATACGCGTTTTGGCGTCATCAAAACGGGGAATGGACGACAGAAGGTGTATTATTTTGGCAAAAACACGGATTATGAAAATATGCCGCAATCGGGTTCAGGCAGCTACAAAGGCAAAGCGGTGTTGGTCAATCAACAAGCGGTGCAAACCGATGATTTATCAGTACAATTTCAAAGTTATTTGGGTCAGAAAAAATTGGTGGGCACATTGTTTGCAGGCAAACAGAAAATCATGGATTTGGATTTGAATGTGCGCGGTACTTCGTTTCACAGCCCTGCACATTCGGCGGTGGAAATTCAGGGCGCGTTTTTTGGTAAACGTGGCGATGAGTTGGGCGGCGTGTTTTATGACCACCGCACGGGTTGGTATGGCGCATTTGGCGCGAAACGTTGATTTTTGTCGTGCGGCAGGCAGCCTGAATGCTTTTAATGATAAAATATTCCCTGTTTTTTATCTTTGATTTTGTGTTGTTGCCATGAAATTTCGCCTGAATTTGCTTGCCCTTGCCCTGATGTTGGCGTTTCCCTTTGCGCGTGCCGAGAGCGTTCGTCCCACCAAACAGCTTGTGAAAACGGTGGCTGCCGAAGCGGCTTTGGAAACGGCAGAGCAAATTGCGACCCACATTCAGGCAGCCAGCGAAGTGGCTGCACCCAATGAAAATGCCAAACCCAGCAAAAAAAACAAATTCAACTGGAAATTTTGGCAAAAAAAACAGCCCGATGACGACACGCAGCCTGAAAACGAAGAACCCACCGTGTTTGAACCCACGCACCCCGTTGAAATTCGCGTGGACAACGAAGACATGAAAAAATTGCTCAACGAACATTTGCCCCTGTTGAGTTATCAGCGCAAAGAAAAATTGGACGCAGAACAAATCGGCTATCTTGCCGAAGATGCGCCAAGTGATGCGAAAAAATTGTTGCGTACCGAAGGCTATTTCAATGCCAATATTCAAATCAAGCCGAAAAATCAAGGCTTTATTTTGGAAGTGGATTTGGGCAAACGCACCCAAATTGACAACGTGAACGTGGCAATCGTGGGTGACATCATGCAGGATACGGATTTGGGCAAATACTACAAAACCGCATTTTCCAACTGGAAACAGCCTGTGGGCGCACATTTTCGTCAAGAAGATTGGGCAAGCAGCAAAGCCGCCGTGTTGTCGGCGGTAACGCGCAAAAAATACCCATTGGCAAAATTCGCCCAAACCCAAGCCACCATCAACCCCAATACCCAACAAGCCGATTTAAACGTGGTGGTGGACAGCAATCGCCCCATTTATTTTGGCGATTTTCACATTACAGGCAGCCGCCGCTATCCCGAAAGCATCATACGCGGTGCCGCCAATTTCCGTGCTGGCGATGCTTACGATTTGGACAAATTGCTGGATTATCAACAGGCTTTAGAAAACAACAGCCACTATTCAGGCGCGTCTGTGCAAGCCGATTTTGACCGCATTGAGGGCGACAGGGTGCCTGTGAAAGTGTCGGTGTCGGAATTGCAAAGGCAGAAATTGGAAGCAGGTTTGCGCTTTGATTCGGAATATGGCGTGGGCGGCAATGTGGGTTATGACCACTACAATTTGTTCAATCGCGGCTATGTGGGTTCGGTGGTGTGGGATATGGACAAATACCAAACCACCTTGGGCGCAGGCATCAGCCAGCCACGCAACCAAAAAGGGCGTTATTTAACCTCCAATTTGACCTACAACCGCAGCACCACGCAAAAATTGGAAAAGCGTTCCATCAGCACAGGCGTTTGGCAGGTGCATGAACGCCCCAATCACGAATGGCGTTTTGGCACAGAATTTGTGATGGAAGACAGTCGCATTCCCGACAGCAAAGTCCATTTGGGTAAAAGCCACGCCACCATGCTCACCGCCGCGTGGAAAATGCACAATATGGAAACACAAATGCGTCCTGCCAATGGCTATTATCTTGATGCGAAAGTGGGCAGCACGCTGGGCAAGGTGTTGTCATCGGCAATGATGGCGCGTGCTTATGGTGGGGCAGGGTATTATTTTACCCCTGAAAACAAAAAATGGGGCACATGGGTGGCGCGTGGCAACATTGGCTATGTTTACACCAACCAACAAGAAGCGGCAGGCAAAGTGCCAACCAGCTTGATGTTCCGCACAGGCGGTGCGGCAACCGTGCGCGGCTATGAATTGGACAGCATTGGTTTACGCGCCCCCGATTCCAACGCGGTGTTGCCCGACCGCGCCATGGCGGTGGCAAGTGGCGAATACCAATATCCCATTAAAGATGATTTTGCTTTGGCGGTGTTTCACGATGTGGGCGGTGTGTCGCGCACGTTTCAGAGTGTGAAATGGAAACATGGCTCGGGCTTGGGCGTGCGTTGGTTCAGTCCTGTTGCGCCGTTTTCGTTTGATTTGGCGTATGGGCATCAAGACAAACGGGTGCGTTGGCACATCAGCTTGGGAACGCGGTTTTGAAACAGCTTTGATTGGCTTGCAAAAGTAAGCCAAATCCATGTTTTATCAGGAAAATGGTGCAAAAAGTTGCACCCTACATTTAAATGAATGAACCCTAAATTGAAAAATGGGCGGATGTGAAATCCGCCACTGCGTCAGTTTAAAAGTGGGTTTGCAAAGGTCTCAGTCTGAAACCTTTGCAAAACTCAGTTCATAGGGGCAAATTTCACATCTGTCCTGTTTAGACTTGCAGAAATTTTTATTTTTATCAATAATGTGAACTCGGAATAAGTCACTGTCAATTTGCCAACAAACCTGCCCTCTCTCCCTATGGGAGAGAGTTGGAGAGAGGGCTTGTTGAGCAGCATACCCTCTCCCCAGCCCTCTCCCACAGGGAGAGGGAGCAAAGTGACTTAAATTTATCAATCACTTTTATCCCAAAATCGCGTTATCAATAAATTAAAAAGGGCAGATATGAAATCTGCCCCTACGAATTGAGTTTTGCAAAGGTCTCAGGCTGCCTGAAAATGTTTTTTAGGGATAAACCGTTGGGCATTGATTTATTTGGCTTACTTTTTTAAAAAGTAAGTCGCCGAAGGCAAAAATGTCATTTTGTCGCATATCCCGTCAGGCTGCCTGAAAAATTCCCACAAACAAAACGTGGCTTAACGCTATAATTTGGTTTTTTGCAAAAATGCGTTTGTGTTTCGTTTTGTATGGTTAATCTTTATCAAATTCTCGAATTGCCGATTGACGCGACCACGGTTGAAATCAATGTGGCATTGCGAAAATACCAACAGTTGCCCCACGCCAATCCCAAAATCGTTCGCGCTGTGGACGAATGGCTGCTGGTGGGCGCAACCCGCAAACGCTACAACGCCCGTTTACGCGCTGAATTTCCCGAATTTTTTCAAAATGATGAATATGAAATAGAAGAAATTGCCGAAGAATACGACACCGAAAGCGAATGCGAATACGATTTTTTTGACACCTACACGCCCAAATTGTGGTCGCCCAACAAGGTGGCGGTGGCGGCGGTGGTAATTTCGCCTGTGTTGGGGGCGGTGCTGACGGCAATCAACTGGCGCGAATTGGGGCGCGATGATTGGGCTACACCCCAGCAATTATGGGCAAAACGTTTTGTTTATGCTCATTTTGTTTTGGCGATACTGGCAATTTTAACCAGTTGGGTGTGGGTGCTGTTTTTGGGTTCGGTGCTGGCGGTGTGGTGGTGGTGGCATGGTGGCGGTCGGGCGCAATACCGCTTTGTGAACGCGCATTTTGCCGATTTTGTGCCGCAATCGTGGCGCACGGCTTTGATTGGTGCGGTGGTGGGGTGGTTTGTGTATTTGTTGGCGGCATTTTTTATGTTGCTGTTTGCGGTGTTGTTGGGTTTGGCATAATTGAACTTGGGATAAATAACTGTCAATGTGCCAATAAACCAGCCTTCTCTCGCTGTGGGAGCGCATTGGGGAGTCGGTTTTTTTAAACAGGCATACCCTCTCCCCAGCCTTCTCCCACAGGGAGAGGGAGTGAAGTTGCTTAAATTGATTAATGACTTTTATCTTTTTAAATGATGTGATTGGCTGGACTGGCTTTCAGGCAGCCTGAAAATGTGTTTTGCGTGATGACTGATACGATTGTGAATACCCCCCCGCACCCAAAAAACGGAAACGCACGCCTTTGCGTTTTGTGGCATCGCTGTTGAGCTTGACGCTGACGCTGTTGGTGTTGGCAACGGTGGGCGGTGTGATTTGGTTGCTGGGCAGCGAAAATGGTTTGCGTTTTGTGCTGTTGCGTTTGCCGCAGTTGGCGGCTTTGCCTGTGGCTGTTGAGGCGCAAAGTTTGTCGGGCAGCTTGTGGCGTGGTTTTTCAGGCAGCCAAATTCGCATTCGCACCGAAAGTGCCGATATTGAATTGTCGGCTTTGGTGTGGGATTGGCAAGCCGATGAGTTGAAAAATCGCCATTTGCACATCAGTCGTTTGGCGGTGGGCGATGTGCACATTTCGCCCAAAAATGTGCCGCCTCAACCGCAATCTGAACCGCCAAAGCTGCCTGAAAGCCTGACGCTGCCCCTAACGGTGGCGGTGGACAAACTGGAAGTGGGGCAAATCACGCAGGGCGATGACAAAACCATTTTGCTTTCTCGCGCACAATTATCTTATCAATACAATCATTTAAAGCATGATGTGAACATTGCTGCGCTGCAAACGCCGTGGTCAAACAGCACGGGTCAATTATCGCTGGCAAGCGCATCGCCTTATGCTTTGCGTGGCGACATGACGCTGGCTGGTGTGTTGGACGGCATTGCGGTAAACGGCGATTTGCGGCTTTCAGGCAGCCTGAACGATGTGGCGTTGGCAAGCAAACTCACAGGTTTGGGCATACACATTCATGCCGATACGCAAGTTCAACCTTTTGCCCCCACTTTGGGCGAAAAAATTGGGCACATTCGTTTAAATGGCGAAGGGGTTAATCCACGCGCGTTTTTGCCGAATTTGCCCAAGGCGAATTTGTCGTTTTCTGCCAATGTGTTGCCCAATTTGAATGCGGACAATATGGGCTTGAATGGCGATGTGGTTTTGCACAACAAACACGCTTTGCCTGCCGACCAAAATGGCATTCCCGTGCGCCAGTTGCAGGGCAAATTTGCCATCAACCAAAGCGGTGCGGTGGAAATTGACCATGTGCATTTGGCTTTGATGAAAAAGGGCGAAGTGTCGCTACACGGCGGCATTTATGCCCAAAAGCAAACTTTGAATGTGCAAGCCAGCCTGAAAAATGTGGTGGCTGCCGATTTGCTCAACAACCCATTTGCGGCAACGCTCAATGGCAACATTCACGCCACTGGCACGTTCAGCCAGCCTGTTGCCCAATTTGATTTGGCAAGCGAACAAGCCAAGGCAACGGGCAAGGTTCAATTACACACCGATGCGAAAAATGGGCAACAAACCGTGCGGATAGAACAGGCAATGATTCAACCACACCATGGCGGCAAATTGAATCTTTCAGGCAGCCTTGAATTGTTCCGCGACCAAAAATTGCAAGCCAAAATCGCCAGCGAGCAATTCAATCCGCGCAAATTGCACCCCAGTTTGCCCGAAGGCAGCATCAATGGCACGGCTGATGTGTCGGGCGAGCTGGCAAAATTGGCGTTTCGCAGCACCATGGCGTTTGCGCCATCGCAATTATCGGGAACGAATTTGTCGGGCGGCGGCAAAGTGTCTTATGAAAACAACCATTTGAGTCAAGCCGATGTGTCGGTGGTGCTGGGCAGCAATGTGTTGAAAACCCAAGGTGCGTTTGGCAAAAAAGGCGATACTTTGGCGGTGGATTTGAACGCGCCCAATGTGGCACAATTTGGCTTTGGCATGAGCGGCTTGTTGCAAGCCAAGGGACACATCACGTCCACCGCCGATGGTTTCACGCAAGTGGAAGCCAAGCTGGACGGACAAATTCGCCAATTACACATTCCGAATGCCGTGAAGGTGCAACACCTTGATTTTAAACTGCACGGCTCGCCCGACCCCTTGCGTCCTTTGGAGATTGCGCTCAATGGCAACGGCATTGTCGCGGGCAATACCGCCATAGACCGCACGCAAATTGCCCTCAATGGCACTTTGCGCCAACACCAATTAAGCGGTTCAGGCAGCCTGAAAGTGGACAATAAGCCGCTCAACATCAATGTGGCAGCGCGTGGCGGTTTGAGCGAAAGCCAACAATGGGCTGGTGTGGTGGACAAATTGGATTTGTCGGGCGGCTTGAATTTGCATTTGCACAATCCCATGCGGCTGGAAGCGAGCCAACAGCGCGTTGCCATGAATGCGGCGCGTTGGCAAGCCTTGGGCGGCAGCTTGGTGTTGGACAATTTTGTGTGGGACAAACAGGCTGGCTTAACCACCAAAGGTCGCGCCGACAACATTCATTTCAGCGAACTGCATAATTGGTACAAACCGCCCATTGAGCATAATTTGGTGTTGGCGGGCGATTGGGATTTGGCATACAGTCAAAGTCCGCGCGGTTATTTGAATTTGCGTCAGCAGGGGGGCGATGTGGTGTTGCCCACCGCGCGTAAACAAAACCTGAATCTGCAAAATTGGCGGCTCAACACCCAATTTAACGCCAATGGCATCAACAATAAATTGAGTGGCGACACGCGCTATGGGCAAATTTCAGGCAGCCTTGACATTTTGCAAGCCTTTGGCAATGCACCTTTGAGCCAAGCCCCCATACACGGCAAATTCGTGTTTCATTCGGCAGATTTGGACACGCTCCGCAGCCTGTTGCCTGTGGGTCAAACCGTGCGCGGCAAACTCACGGGCAATGTGGACATCAACGGCAAACTTGCCGACCCCCAAATCAACGGCACACTCAATGGCGAAGGCTTAAACTACCGCAACCGCGATGTGGGCATTGTGCTGGCAGATGGCAGCCTGAAATCGCATTTTGAAGGACAAAAATGGATTGTGGACGCACTCCAATTCAAACGCGGCAAAGGCAACATCACACTCACAGGCACCGCCAGCTATCAAAACAATGCGCCCGATGTGGACGCAAAAGTGGTGTTTCATCAATACCAATTGCTGGACCAACCCAATCGCCGCCTTACCGTTTCAGGCAGCACCGATTTGCAATACACCCAATCGGGCATTGCCCTTTCAGGCAGCCTGAAAACCGATGAAGGGCGATTTGGCTTTCAAGAAAGCAGCGCACCCACACTAGACGATGACGTGGTGGTATTGGGCGAAACCCAAGCAGCCCCCAGTAACACCGTTCCGCTCAACATCAATTTGGTGTTTGATTTAAACAACCAATTTTATTTTAGCGGCGAAGGCTTAAACGTCAATTTGGGCGGCAAACTCACGCTCACCGCCAAGCCGCAGCAAGAAATGCAAGCCGTAGGCAGCGTTCATGTGGTACGCGGACGCTACCAAGCCTATGGACAAGATTTGTTGATAAAAAAAGGCATCATCTCCTTCATCGGGCCACTTAATAAACCCAATCTCAACATTCGCGCCGAACGCCGCAATTCGCCAGTGGGCGCAGGCGTAGAAGTATTGGGCAATTTGGACGTGCCACGCATCAGCTTGGTGGCAAACGAACCCATGAGCGAAAAAGACAAACTTTCATGGCTGATTTTAAATCGCGCCAGCAGTGGCAGCAGTGCCGATGAAGCCGCCATTGCCACCGCAGCAAGTGCATGGCTTGTAGGCGGTTTAAATGATAAAATGGGATTGGTAGATGATTTTGGCTTAACAAGCGGACAAACCCGCAACGCCAGCACAGGCGAAATGAACCCCGCCCAACAAATGATTACCTTTGGCAAACAACTGTCGCGCGATTTGTATTTGGGCTATGAAGCAGGTTTGGGCAATGCCAGCCAATCGGTTAAGCTGGTGTATCAATTAAGCCGCTCATTCCGCGCCATTGCCCGCGCAGGCACCGAATCATCGGGCGCAGAAATCAAATATGTGAAACGATTTGACGGCTTTTCTGAAAAAGAACGCCAAAAAATCAAAGCATTAGATGAAGCAGAACAAGCCCAATCCCAATAAACCCGATTCAGGCTGGTGTTGTGCCAGCGCAACAGGCTGCCTGAATCCCCAAACCCAAAAGGCAAATGGATTATGATTAACCAATTTGAAATCAGTAATTACGTCAAAAAGCAAATTCAAACCTATTTGAGCAACAAAGAATGCGACTTGGCAACCGCCATGAACGATGAAACCATGAATGCCGATGTTGCCGCCATTTTGCACGATGGTTTTCCGACCATGGTCAAAAAAATCTATTCGCTGCCCAAATTTCAAAGCTTTTTTTGGGAAAAACGCGAATTGTTGCAACAGCACATCGCCAACCGTTTGGCAGCCGCCGATAAACCGCGCAAAGGCAAATAAAAAGCCCTTTCAGGCAGCCTGAAACGCCATGATTGATGAAAAAATGAGTCAAATTCCCTTATTTTTACTGCTTTTGTTGGCAATGCCAACATGGGCGCACACCGTTTGTCTTTACGATGAACACAGCAGGCGAACCGACCGAATTGAATACGAATCACGTTTTACCGCAGACCGTGCAGCACCCAACGAATATCATGTTCAAATGAAAGACGTGCAAACAGGCAAAATCCTGTTGCCATTGAGTGCAAATTACACCGAAAGTTTTTGGTTTTTCAATTCACACCCTGAAAAGGCGTGTTTTTCACACCGCACTTGGTTACGCAATAACCGTACCAATAAGATAGAAGCATTTGATGCCAAAGGCAATTATTTGGGATACGAACCCATGACCACAGGCGATGGCTATTTGATAGACGAAAGCGATGATGGCTTTTTACCCATCAGAAATGGCAACAAATTCGGTTTTGCCGATGTAAAAACAGGGCAACTTCGCATTTATCCGCAATATTTTGCCGTGAACCCATTTGAAAACGGTCGCGCCAAAGTCAGTTATTCGGGGGTGGTCAAATCGCATTCCAACACCGATTGGATACCTGTTTATTTGTCCGACCAATGGTTTTACATTGACCAACAGGGCAATCGGCTGCCCGAATCCGCGCCGCAAGACGATTTGAACCAGCCCCATCTTTACAGCCAATACGACATGGTGGGGGAAGGGTGGCGACAACGTTTGCTTTGGGGCGATTGGGGTAAGCACATTCGCCATTTTTGGGCAGAAAAATGATTTTCAGGCTGCCTGAAACAGCAAAACCCACTTTTAAGCTGACGTAGGGGGGGATTTTATATCCGCCTTTTGTAATTTATTGATAACGCGAGTTCGGAATAAAAGTGATTGATAAATTTAAGTCACTTTGCTCCCTCTCCCTGTGGGAGAGGGCTGGGGAGAGGGTATGCTGCTCAACAAGCCCTCTCTCTCACGTTTTCCCATAGGGAGAGAGGGCGGGTTTGTTGGCAAATTGACAGTTACTTATCCCGATTTCACGTTATTGATAAAAATAAAAATTTCTGCAATTCTAAACAGGGTGGATATAGAATCTGCCCCGTTTGTGCTTGCTGGCATTTTCATTGTTATTGTGAACCAAATACACAATAAGGCATCATGATGTAGGTTGCAACTTGTTGCACCAAGTTCATGTTTTATCTGAAAAATGGTGCAACAAGCTGCACCCTACACCACAAAAAAGGGACGAATCATTGATTCGTCCCCTATTTGATTTCAAAATCAAAAGATTAGGCTTTTTTCTCTTCGCTGGCGATGAATTTGTAGCACAATGCGCCAATCACGCCGCCCACAATCGGTGCAACCCAAAACAACCACAGTTGCCCAATCGCCCAAGAACCTTGAAACAACGCCACGCCCGTAGAACGCGCAGGATTCACCGAAGTGTTGGTAACAGGAATGCTAATCAAGTGAATCAAAGTCAATGCCAAACCAATCGCAATGGGGGCAAAGCCTGCTGGTGCGCGTTTGTCGGTTGCACCCATGATAATCATCAAGAAAAATGCCGTCAGCACCACTTCAATCAAAAATGCCGAAATTAGGCTGTAACCGTGTGGCGAATGTTCGCCATAGCCATTGCTGGCAAATCCTGCTGCCGCATTGAAACCTTCTACACCCGATGCAATGGTGTACAACACCGCACCTGCTGCAATCGCCCCCACCACTTGCGCGGCAATGTAGGGCAACAAATCTTTTTTATCAAAACGACCGCCCACCATCAAACCCACCGATACGGCTGGATTGAAGTGTCCGCCTGAAATGTGTCCCACCGCATAAGCCATGGTCAAAACCGTTAAGCCAAATGCCAGCGATACGCCTGCGTAACCAATGCCCAATTCGGGAATGCCTGCCGCCAACACCGCGCTGCCGCAACCACCAAATACCAACCAAAATGTGCCAAAAAATTCGGCAAAATACTTTTTCATGATGTTTCAAACTTTCAAAAATAGATTGAAAAAAGATTGCTCGCCACACAAAAATGGCAAAACGGCGCACATCATAGCCATTTTTCAAGGGTGCTGGCAGGGGGATTTACACGCTTTTGCTTGATTTCACGGTAAAGCGCATTTCAAGTGGCTTTGCAGCACCCCACAACATAGACAGAAACCTTTGCAAAACCTACTTTTAAACTGACGTAGGGGCGGATTTCATATCCGCCCTTTTTTCAATTTATTGATAAGAATGAAAATTTCTGCGAACCTAAACGGGACAGATATGAAATCTGCCCCTACAAACCGCGTTTTGCAAAGGTTTCAGACAGCCACACACCAAAACGCATTGAATATTCAGCAAATGGATTGTGTGGCGCGGTTACTGGGTTGGTATTTGGTTTTTTGCTGCCATTGTAAACATGGCAAAAGCAGCCTGAAAACGCATTGTTGATGTTTTCAGGCTGCTTTTTTTGATTTTATCCCCGATGAATGGGGCAATTATTCCGACACAAAAATGTTAAGTATGATTACAAAAGATGACGGTCTTAATCCCCGATGAATGGGGCAATTATTCCGACAATCCACAAAAGAATTACGTACCAAATTCACACAGTCTTAATCCCCGATGAATGGGGCAATTATTCCGACGTTCTACGTTCCGCACATTCACCCCTGCTATGGCGTCTTAATCCCCGATGAATGGGGCAATACTTACTTCAACTTGACTGCTGATGGCATTGGTTTCGTCTTAATCCCCGATGAATGGGGCAATTATTCCGACCGCACCCTTGTGTTTTTCTTTCGTAAAATCAATACATTGCAAGCCAAAATTTTTAAGCCAAAAATCTTCACAAACGAATATACTTTTTAACAAATTCTTAACACCAAATGCAATCGGAATCCAACTTTTCAGTCGGAATAATTGAAGTGCGGATATTACACTTCTTTACATCATTTGGCAAGTTTTTGCAGGCAGCCTTGCGCTCATTTGCCCAATCTGGCTGCCTGAATCGCCTTTATGCAAACCAACTTGGGTGCGCCCAATCTAATTGAATCGCCAAATACATCAACAACATAATCAACAACACATACGCCACCAAAGCCACCGCCACCCAAATCAGGGTTTTTTGCCACGATTGGCGGTTGTAATCATTGCCTATGGCATTGTCCACAAAATCCATGTGTTTTTTGCCCAATGTGAAAAACCACGCCAGCCAAACCACAAGGTGCAGCCACCAACCCCAATCCACACCCGTTAAAATCGCAATCATCGCCAGCACCAAGCTGCTGCCCAACACGGCATATGCCACTTGCATATTGATTTGTTTCGCTTTTTCATCGCCCAACTCCTGCCAATTCAGCGCGGTCAGCCACGCGCCCAAGGCTGGCGTTAAAATCAGCGATGCCAACATGATGGCTTTGGGTTGCCACAATATTGGCACATAATATTCATCGTTTTCAATGGCTTGTGCTGGTGTTTCGTCCACAATCAATACGTCATCGTGATGGGGCGTGGCTGCCTGAAAAACCTCGGGCTGTTCGGCGCGCAAACGCGCATCGTAACGCGCACGCACATCGGCAACCAGCAGCCATTCTTCGGTGGCGCGAATGATTTTGGCATGGGCTTGGGGCTGTGTGCGATAGTGTTGCAATGCCGCTTGAATTTCCACACGGCTGGCGTGGGGCGAAATGTGCAAAATTTGATAGAGATTTATCATATTCAATCCAATGACTTAAAATTGAGTGTGGGTTTTCAGGCTGCTTTCCTGTACACGATAAAAATATGGACAGAAACCGTTATCGTGCCCGCATTTTACGCCCTCTCCCCATGGGAGAGGGGCGGGGAGAGGGCGAAATGCCATAAACTTGAACGGTTTTCCCTACCCTCTCCCATGGGGAGAGGGAACGAGGTTTGTGCTACATTAAAAATTTCTGTCGTGTACCGAAAGGCTGCCTGAAACGCATTCACGCAAAAAATTCGCCCACCGCCACATCGCGCCCAGCCAAAAAATCTTTGCTATTCAAACGTTTTCCGCCAGCCGCTTGCAATTCGCTTATGCAAATTGCGCCATCGCCACACGCCACGATGATGCCGTTGGCGTTTGCCGCCAGCACCGTGCCAGCCGCGCCATTTTGCGCCACCGCGTGTGCCGCCCAAATTTTCATCGGCTTGCCCTGCCACAGCGTCCACGCGCAAGGCACGGGGTTGAACGCGCGGATTTTTCGCGCCACGATTTCGGCAGATTCTTGCCAGTTGATTTGCGCCTCGTCTTTGGACAATTTTTGTGCGTAAGTGATGCCATTTTCAGGCTGCGGCACACTTTTCAGGCTGCCTGAAACCTGCAAACGCTGCAAATCCGCCACAATCGCTGCCGCGCCCAATTTCATCAATTCATCGTGAACTTCGTTGGCGGTGTCGGTGTTTTTGATGATGTAGCGGTGTTCGCTGACGATTGCGCCCGTGTCCAAACCCGCGTCCATTTGCATGATGCACACGCCCGTTTCCGTATCGCCCGCTTCAATCGCGCGTTGAATGGGCGCAGCACCGCGCCAACGCGGCAGCAAAGACGCATGAATGTTCAGGCAGCCATGTTGGGGCGCATCCAGCACATCTTGCGGCAAAATCAAACCATAAGCCGCCACCACCATCACATCGGCTTGCACATCGCGCAAGATTTGCAAAGCCTCATCGTTGCCACGCAATTTTTCAGGCTGCTCAACGCGCAAACCGTGCGCCAAAGCCGCCAATTTCACAGGGCTGGCTTGCAACTGCATACCGCGACCTTTGGGGCGGTCGGGTTGGGTCAAAACCAAAGGCACATCAAAGCCAGCGTCCACAATCGCATTTAAGGCAGCCGCCGCAAAATCGGGCGTGCCAGCAAAAATCACTTTCATATTCAACACCTTATTTAAAATTTGAGATATGAAAAAAGCCCGAACAAAAGTTCAGGCTTTTAAAAATTTGGTGGGTCGTGAGCGATTCGAACGCTCGACCAACGGATTAAAAGTCCGCTGCTCTACCGACTGAGCTAACGACCCAAATGAAAGAACGCATTATAGAAACAACACGCCCATGCGTCAAGCCCCATTTTTGCTTTTTTGCTTAAATGATTATTTTGGCAGATTATTTTCCAATGCAAAACCGCGAAAAAATCACGCCCAACAAATCATCAGCCGTAAACTCGCCCGTGATTTCATTGCACGCCACCTGCGCCAAACGCAAATGTTCTGCCAACAATTCAATTTGATGGTTGCCGCAAGCTGCCGCGTTGTCCAGCTCGGTTTGCGCCAGTTGCAGGGCGTGAATGTGCCGCGTGCGCGCCAAAAACAAGCCTTCGCTTTCGCCTTGCCAACCAATTTGTTGCAGCAGCGCGGTTTTCAGCAAATCCAAACCTGCGCCTGTTTTGGCAGACAGCTTGATGATGGTGCTTGCGCCCGTTTCGTTTTTCAGGCTGCCTGAACGATTTTCCACGCTCGGATTGTCATTTTTCAAATCAATTTTATTATGAATTTCAATGCGTTTCAGGTTTTCAGGCAGCCTGAACAGGATTTCACGCGTGGTGTCGTTCAAGCCCTCGTTTGGGTCTATCAAAATCAGGGCGACATCGGCATTTTGCACCGCCTTTTCGCTGCGCTGTATGCCGATTTGTTCCACAATATCATCGGTTTGGCGCAATCCAGCCGTGTCGGTGATGTGCATGGGTACGCCATCTAGCGTGATGTGTTCGCGCACCGTGTCGCGCGTGGTGCCTGCGATGTCGGTAACAATCGCCACGTCATCGCCCGCCAACGCATTGAGCAAACTGGATTTTCCGACATTGGGTGCGCCCACCAGCACCACATTCATGCCTTCGCGCAAAATCGCGCCTTGTTGGGCATGGGCGAAAATGTTTGCCAACTGGGTTTGCAGGCTGGCTAATTTGCCTTTTGCGTCAGCCGCTTGCAGAAAATCAATGTCTTCTTCGGGAAAATCCAGCGTGGCTTCCACCAGCATACGCAAGGTAATCAAATCGTCCACAAGCGCATGAATTTGTTGCGAAAACACACCTTTGAGCGAACGCATTGCCATACGCGCTGCGGCTTGGCTGGACGCGTCAATCAAATCCGCCACGCTTTCGGCTTGCGCCAAGTCCATCTTATTGTTGAGAAAAGCGCGTTTGGAAAATTCGCCAGCCTCTGCCAAGCGTGCGCCCAATTCCACGCAACGTGCCAACAGCATTTGCAAGACGATTTGTCCGCCATGTCCTTGTAATTCAAGCACATCTTCGCCTGTGAAACTGGCTGGCGCGGCAAAATACAGCAGCAAGCCGTTGTCTATTGCGCTGCCGTCTGCGGCAAGAAAATCGGTGTAGAGTGCGGTGCGCGGTTGGGGCGTTTTGCCGCCTGAAATGGCTTGGGCGAATGGGATTAAGTCTTTGCCCGATATGCGGATGATGCCCACGCCGCCGCGTCCGTTGGCGGTGGCGATGGCGGCAATGGTGGGGGAATGTGCGTTCATCAAAAAAGCTGCCTGAAAAATGAAATTGGCGCGATTTTAGCATTTTTGGGTGCAAAACGCGCTGGCAATGCAAAAGCAGCCTGAAAAGTCCAAGTGGACTGGATTCAGGCTGCTTTTGATTTTATCCCCGATGAATGGGGCGATTATTCCGACTCAAACTGTAACTGCTTACAACTTCGCTGGTGTGTCTTAATCCCCGATGAATGGGGCAATTATTCCGACTTGCTGTTTAACTCTCACACAAGGAATTAAAAAAGTCTTAATCCCCGATGAATGGGGCAATTATTCCGACTGCACCCTTGTGTTTTTCTTTTGTAAAATCAATACATTGCAAGCCAAAAATCTTCACAAATGAATATACTTTTTAACAAATTCTTAACACAAAAATCCAATCGGAATCCAACACTTCGGTCGGAATAATTGACGTGCGGATATTACACTTCTTTACACGATTGGGCAAGTTTTTTTCTGGCTGCTTTGAAAAAAGCTGCCTGTAATTTGAATTACAATAGCCATTTTTTGATTGATTGAAACCACCATGTTGCAAGAAACCACTTTGCTGACTTTGTTTTTATTGGGATTTTTGGGCGGCACGCATTGCGTGGGCATGTGTGGCGGTTTGAGCAGTGCGTTTGTGTTGCAGTTGCCGCCGCATATTTCGCGCATTAAGTTGATTTTATTGTTGAATTTGGGCAGATTGGGCAGCTATGCCCTGATTGGTGCGCTGATGGGGGCGTTGTCGCAAAGCACTTTGTTGTTGAATGAAACGCGCTTGTTTCAAATGATTTTATTTGTGGCGGCAAATGTGTTGTTGCTGTTGATGGGTTTGTATTTGGCGGGGATTTTTGCTGGCGCGGCACACATTGAGCGCATTGGCAAACCGATTTGGCGCAAACTCAATCCGCATTTAAACCGATTTTTGCCGATTCAATCGCTCACAGGCAGCGTGGTGGTGGGGGCGTTGTGGGGCTGGTTGCCTTGTGGTTTGGTGTACAACGCGGCTTTGTATGCGTTGAGCAGCGCGTCTGCGGGGCAGGGGGCGTTGTATTTGCTGGCGTTTGGGGTGGGGACGTTGCCGAATTTGTTGGCGATGGGCATTTTTGCGGTGCAACTGCGCGGTTTTTTGCAAGCCAAAGCGGTGCGTTTGGTGGCGGGATTGTGGGTGGCAGCGTGGGCGTGCTGGCAGTTGTGGACGGTGTTTCAGAACCTGTATTCATCATCTCAATAGCTTGCTTTATCGCCATTTCATGCGCCTACTGCGTTGGCTTTCTATGCAATATGTTCAATATTGGCGTAGAAAGCCGCCTTAACAATAAAATCAAGCCATCAATCTTGCGAACACGGGTTTTCAGGCTGCCTGAAAACGGTTTGTGCCACACCCCCAATCCCACAAAATCAAAAACCCTGTTCGTGTGAACAGGGTTTGGGGTATTTGGTGCCCAGGGTCGGACTCGAACCGACACACCTTGCGGCGGGGGATTTTGAGTCCCCTGCGTCTACCAATTTCGCCACCTGGGCGGTGGGTTGAAGTGGTGCATTATACGGTATTTTGAAAATCTGTAAATGGGTTTGGGTTAAAAAATAATTTGAGTTTTGTTTTTAAAATGAATTTTTTTGTGTTTGATTGGGAAAATGCCTTTTCAGGCTGCCTTCATTGCCTTACAAAAATGGGTTTTGCTTTGGGCGATTGGCTTTTTCACAAAGTAAGCCAAATGCGTTCAAGCTGAACGGTTTGGGTTTCAAAAAACATTTCAGGCTGCCTGAAAACGCATTTTACGCCACAATTTCGGTTAAAATGCCCCTTTGTTTTTAAACAGACAAGGGCGAAAACGCTTATGTATCTTCCCAATAAAAGACGTTGGCTGCCGTGGTTGGCAGGCTTTTTGGTGTTGGCTTTTTTGGTTATTGCGTTTCATTTGTTGCGCGATGTGTTGGCACCGTTTATCACGGCGGCGGTGTTGGCGTACATTCTCAACCCTTTGGTGGGCAAATTGGAAAGCAAGGGCGTGAAACGCACCCGTGCTTCTATGTGGGTAATGGCTTTGTCGTTTGGGCTGCTGCTGGGGCTGCTGTTGGTGATTGTGCCTATGCTGGTTAAGCAGGTGCAGAGCATTGTGGCGAAAATGCCCATGTTGTTGAAATGGATACAAAATATCGCCCTACCTTGGCTCAACAGCAAATTGGAAGGACACATCACGCTCAACAATGATACGCTCATTGCGTGGTTGCAAGACAATGCCAGCAACATTCAAAACGCCATTCAAAACACGCTTTCGGTGGTCATGCAACAGGGCGGTTCGTTGGCGGGCAGCATTGGCAATTTGGCGTTGTTGCCTTTGATTTTGTATTATTTTTTGTTGGATTGGGAACGCTGGGCGGCAGGTTTGCGCTTGATTGTGCCACGCCGCTACATTGACACCTATTCGCGCATTTCAGGCAGCATGGACACGGTTTTGGGCGAATTTTTGCGTGGGCAATTAACCGTGATGTTGATTATGGGCTTGATTTACGGTTTGGGCTTGATGATGGTGGGGCTGGATTCGGGTTTTGCGATAGGCATGGTGGCGGGGATTTTGGTGTTTGTGCCGTATTTGGGGGCGTTTACGGGTTTGCTGTTGGCGA
Organism: Alysiella filiformis; assembly: GCF_014054525.1. Taxonomy (NCBI): domain Bacteria; kingdom Pseudomonadati; phylum Pseudomonadota; class Betaproteobacteria; order Neisseriales; family Neisseriaceae; genus Alysiella; species Alysiella filiformis. The sequence goes on along the minus strand of NZ_CP059564.1, from coordinate 405,320 downwards.
CTTTGGCGGCGGTGCTGCAATTTGGTTCGTGGGCGGGCTTGTTTGCCGTATGGGGCGTGTTTGCGGTGGGGCAGTTTTTGGAAAGTTTTTTCATTACCCCCAAAATTGTGGGCGACCGCATTGGTTTGTCGCCATTTTGGGTGATTTTTGCTTTGATGGCGTTTGGCAATTTGTTGGGATTTGTGGGCATGCTGGTGGCGTTGCCTTTGGCGGCGATTTGCTTGGTGCTGCTGCGCGAGGGCAAAACGGCGTATTTGGACAGCCGTTTTTATCGCCGAACCAAATAGCCATCTCAATATCATGAAACAATACATCTTGTTACGCGGACACGAAGGTTCGGGCAAATCCACATTTGCGGCACAATATATGGCGTGGTTCAAGCGCGTTTATCCGCATGCTTATGTGCTGTGTTTGGACAACGATGAGGCTTTGTATGATGAAAATGGGCAATATCATTTTGATTTTCCCGCATTTCAGGCAGCCCACCAAGCCAATATGCAACGCCAACAAAACACTTGGGCAATGGGGCTGGCTGAACCACACCGCGATATTTTGCTCATCAACGCCAACCCCAATCAAAAAGCACAAACCTGCCTGAAATGGCTGCAACAGGCACAACAGCACGGTTTTGAAACGGTGGTGTATCGCCTGCACAATTTTTTTCCCAACGCGCACGGCGTGGCAGAACATGAAGTGTGGCAAAGCTACGCGCGATTGAACGCCAACCCCGTGGCAGGCGAAAAGCACCTTACGCCCGTGCAAGCCATGACCGCCGCGCAACGCGCCCAATGCCAAGCGCAAGGCATGATGGTGGATTTTGATTTTTGTGATTTTCAGGCTGCCTGAAAGTTTATTTTGCCCATTTTAAAAAGAAAAACACCGCTTTTATTTAAAAAACGGTGTTTTTACCATACCCTTTAAACCTTATACCAAGTGATACAAATGATTAAATTGTGGGTCAAGCAAACTCAATGTAAATTGCTCGTGATTGACTAAGCCCACCACCTTATCGCTGGCATAAAGCTGGTACAAAAAGTCTGCCATTTCTTCGGCGGTATTGAATTTATTGAAATAAATGCTGTCATCGCCATAGGTAACGGTCTCGTCTTGCATCGCAGTTTTGGCAAAATCGGTTTTGGTACTGGCTGGGGCAAGCACTTTGACTTGCAATTTTGCCCCTGTCATTGCCATTTCGTGTGCCAAACCTTCACTAAACGCACTGACAAAATATTTTGTTCCACAATAAGCAGTTGCAAGCGGAGCAATGTTATAGCCAGCCCCTGATGAAATATTGATGAGCTTTGCCCCATCCTCATCGGAAAAATCTTTGACAAATAAAATGGACAACACCGTCAAGGCTTCCACATTGAGCCTAATCATACTCAAAACACGGCTAATGTCGTGCTCTTTGACGGTTTCCAAAATGCCAAACCCTGCATTGTTAATCCAAGTTTCAATCGGATATTGGGTCAAGTCTTGGTACAATTTTGGCAATTCATCAATTTGGCTCAAATCAAAAGGTTTGACTACCACATCAATATTGGGAAATTGTGCCAAAATGCTGGCTTTGATGTCGTTCAACTGATTTTCACGGCGTGCCACCAAAATCAAGTTTTTGCCTTTTGAAGCAAACAATTTGGCACTCGCTTCGCCAATACCACCGCTTGCCCCTGTAATCACAATGTATTTGTTTTGGTTTTGCATAAGATACTCCAAAATGGGTTTGAAAAAGAAGTTGCTATTTTAAAGAATGACTGGCAAATGACGGTAGGTTGATTTTATCAAAGATTTGCCTAATCCTATCAAAAATGCCAAAAACCATCATTTTCTGCTACAATACGCTCTGTTTTGATAAAAATAGGCAATACCATGCACGCTTTAATCCAAGAAATGTTAGGCTTTTTACAAAAAGATGAAATCAAAGCATTGCCAGAAGTGGGCTTGACCTTGTATCGCTGTGATACGCCCATTCCGCAGATTAGCTATCTGCAAGAACCTGCGGTGTGTTTTATTTTGCGTGGACAAAAAACGGTGTATTGGGGCGAAAATTGTTTAAGCTATGGCGATGGGCAATATATGTGTTATTCGGTGGAATTGCCGATTACAGGCGAAGTGCTTGGAGCGAGTGAAAATTATCCTTATGTGGGCATTCAGATGAAATTAAATGCCCCCATTTTATTGCAACTGATGATAGATTTGGGCAAGTCGTCTGCCCATTTCTCATCGGACAGCCCTGCTCAAATTGGCACGATTAACGAGCCGATGATAAACGCTTTGCACCGCTTGGCAAATTTGGCGTGTTCACCTTCTGATGTGGCGATATTAGCCCCACTCATTCAGCGAGAATTACATTATCATTTGCTAAAAAGTGAAATGGCGGACAGGCTTTATCAAATGGTTGCAGTGGGTGGTAATGTCGCCAAAATCGCCCAATCGATTGCTTTTTTAAAGGCAAATTTTCGGCAAACCTTGACCATAGAAATGCTGGCAAATCAAGTCAATATGAGTGTGCCGAATTTTTATCGCCATTTTCGCCAAGTTACCGCCATTAGCCCCCTGCAATATCAAAAATCGTTGCGATTGACCGAAGCCAGACAACGCATCAAACAAAAACAAGGCACACTTGCCCAAATCGCTCACGATGTCGGTTATGAAAGCTCCAGTCAGTTTAGCCGTGAATATAAAAGAATGTTTGGGATAAGTCCGAGTGCGGATTTTCAGGCTGCCTGAAAATATTTTGCAAAATTTAAAAAGAAAAACACCGCTTGAACATCAATCCAAATGGTGTTTTAAATTAACTGACTTTTAATTCCGCCCAAGCCCTTTTGATGATTTCTTGACTGGCTTGTAATGCCAAAAATGCCAAAACAAAAGCCACAATTAAATCAGGATATTTTGACCCAAAAAAATAAACCGCTATACCAGCCAAAATCACCGCTACATTACCAATGGCATCATTTCTGGAACACACCCACACACTTCGGACATTGCTGTCGCCATCACGAAATTTTAACAATATCAGCAATGCTGACACATTTACCAATAATGCCAAAAATCCCACAATGCTCATTTCAGAATAACTGGGAATTTCCCCATAAAACATACGATAAACGGTAGTAATTAAAATAAATAAACCAAAACTGCCCATCGTTAGCCCCTTGACCATAGACGCTTTGGCACGGTAACTTAACGCCATTGGTAAAACAATCAAACTTATCAAATAATTGGCACTATCACCCAAGAAGTCTAAACTGTCCGATAACAGCGAAGTTGAACCTGATTTTATCCCCATTACAATTTCTACAAAAAACATTGTTAAATTCAATATCAAGACAATCCACAAAGCTTTTTTGTATTTGGGCGATTGATGAGTAGGCTGATTTGAACCGCAACAATTTTGGCACGGCATTTTTTACTCCTGTTTTAAGATGAAATTTGCTATACTATAAACTCCGTAGCCATTACAGGGTCAAGCCAAAATGTCAAAATTTTTTAAAATAAAACAAGCCAGCGAACAGACAGGCGTACATTTGGAAACCATTCGTTATTATGAAAAACAAGGTTTAATCAGCCCCTCTCACCAACAAAATGGCTATCGTGTATTTGACGAACAAACACTTGCTCAATTACGCTTTATCAAAGCCTGTCGCAATATCGGTTTTTCTTTAAATAACATCAAAACACTGTTGCACTTGCAGCAAAATCCCACCAACCAATGCAATGAAGTTGATGAACTTGCCAAGCAACATTTGGTGTATTTGGACGAGCAAATTACACAATTACAAGAAGTGAAAAATTTTTTAATGCAATTCGTGGGTTGTGAAAATAAAACAGTTGATAAGTGCCAAATTATTCAAGGCATTAAAGAAAAAGAATAGGGGAATATTTTTCAGGCTGCCTGAAAATATTTTGCAAAATTCCCAAATAAAAAACACCGCTTGCTTGATATGAATATCAAATTCAAACGGTGTTTTTATTGTTCATTATTCCACCCTTTCCCACCATTTTTCAAAATCAGGATTATCATCAAGGTAGAATACTTCGCCTATTTTGGGAGTAAAAAGCGGTAAATTTTCTTGTTCAGCAGATTGGCTTAACAGCTTCATCGGCTCGTCCCAAGCGTGTTTGGCAAGGATAAATTTGCTGTTATGTACCGCCAATAATTTTTTGGGATTTAAATCTTTGACCGCTTGAATGAAATCATTAGGCAAAAAATGAATATTCGCCCAGTCTTTATCATATTGCCCATTTTCCATAATCGCCACATCAATATTAGGAAATTGCTTGGCAATGTCTTTAAAAAACACATCATAACCGCTATCGCCACCGATATAAATGGTTTTATTGCCCGCTTGCAACATAAACGAAGCCCACAGCGTTTGATTTTGTTTTAAAGCACGCCCTGATGAATGGCGTGCAGGCAAGGCAGTAATGTGCAAGTCGCCCAAAGTGATGTCCTGATACCAATCCAGCTCAATGAGTTGCGTGGGCGAAAAGCCCCAGCGTTCAAAATGAGCACCGTTACCAAGCCCTATTATCACTTGCCCAATCCTATCTTTCATTGCTTTAATTGTGTCATAATCCAAATGGTCATAATGGTCGTGGGTAATGATTAAATAATCCACTTTTGGCATATCGTTGGGCATATAAATATCCGCTCCCTTAAAAGGCTTTCCGCCAAATGGCAGGGGCGTTGCCGATACCAACACAGGGTCAATCAAATAAGTTTTTTGATTTAAATGTAGCAAATAAGACGAATGTCCAAGCCAAACAAAATAATCTTTATTTTTGGGTAAAGTATTTAAATCGGTTTTAATGGACGGTATGGGCGATTTTGGGGCGACATTTTTATCTTTTTCAAATAAAAAACGGTATAAACCTTTGATAATAGAAGTATCGCCTGTCCAAGTGGGCGTGTCGGATAAATTATGAAATTGACCGTTTTTATAATGCGGTGAAGTTTGGATTTTGGCAAGGCGTTCGCCTGTTGGGTTTGCCCCAAATAAGGGTAATTGCAAATACGCCACGACAACAAGCACCAAAACGGTGATGATGATTAAAAAAACGATAAACATTTTTTTCATTAAATTCTCTCAAAAATTGACCGCTTATTTTAGTATTTTTGGTGGTGTGTTTCTTGCCTAATTGGATTAAAAATTTGCCTAATTGGATATTTTTTCAGGCAGCCTGAAAGTTTATTTTGCCCAAAAAACACCACTTGAATTTCCCCCAAGCGGTGTTGTGTTTATGGATTGCCCCATTTGACTTGTGCCGTACCACGCCCCAAAACGTTTTTTAAGTCGTCCGTTTGGCGGATTTTGCCGATTTTGGTGTAGCGATAATTGCTGTCAAAACTTTCATAAAAAATCACAACCGTATCGCCTTGCCAAAGCAGGACATCGCCAATCTGGATACGCCCGATTTTTTGGTCGTTCGTTGGCAAAGATTTGGGCAAAGTGGCAAATTTTTCATTGTTTAAATGGTCGTCCATTGCCAAATCAAGCGGTAACAGATTGGCAAAAGCGGTGGCGGTTTCGTTATTTTCTAATTGTAAATCAAAGGTTTGGTTGTTGATTTGTAAAACAATGGCGGACTGGTTCATCAAAATTTCCTGTTTGGGGGCGGTGTGGTTTTTTGGCTCGGCATTGCAGGCGGTGATGAATGTGGCATTGACCGCCATTAAAATAGCAAATAAATGGACTTTCATTTTTTATCTTTAACATTAAAAAGTTGAAGTATTATAACAAATTAAGTGCTTAATTTCATTTTCAGGCAGCCTGAAAAGTTTATTTTGCAAAATTTTGACAAAAAAAACACCGCTTATCATCACGATAAACGGTGTTTTTATTATAAAACCTGCTTAATTTTCTGTGCAATTTCATAAGCCAAATTGACAGGCACAGCATTACCAATCATTTTATAAGCATCATTTAAATTTTGATAAATAAATACAAAATCATCAGGAAAGCCTTGCACCCTTGCCACTTCTCGCACTGTCATTCGCCGATACAAATGCTCTTTGCCTGCCACAAATTCAAATTTATCGGCTTCTACTTTTTGCATTTTGGGGGCTTGTGGGTGTAATTGGCATTGTCTGCCAGACGCTTGCACAGTAAAACCTTGTTCATTCCATGCTTTGACACGATTTCGGCTCATAAAAATGGGCGAAAACCCACCAATAAAATATTCATTATGATTAACAGCTTGTGGATTTTTTTATTATTTTCCAATGCAGGAATGGCGGTTTCTTGCAAATCCCAAATAATGTCTTTTAAAGTAATTTTATCTTTATCATCAATGGTTGAACCAATCGGAAATTCAAAATGGATATTTAAATCTTTTCTAAATCCAATATAAAAAACCCGCTTGCGTTCTTGTGCCACGCCATAATCTTTGGCATTAACCATTGTTAAAGTAACATCATAACCGCATTCATCAAAGTGTTTTAAAATATTTTGCACAGCAGTATTATGGCGATTGGCAAGCATTCCACTGACATTTTCCGCCAAAAAGAATTTGGGCTGTTTATTTTTTAAAATACGAATATAATCAAAAAACAATTGCCCACGAGCGTCATCAATGCCCCGTAATGCCCCTGCTTCTGACCACGATTGACATGGCGGCCCGCCAATAATGCCGTCAATATCATCGGGAAAATCGCTTTCTTTAATTTGGCGAATGTCGCCTTCTATCAGTTTGGTTTTGGGGTGATTGGCTTTAAAAGTTGCCCAAATGCTTTTGTCGTATTCATTGGCAACCACAATGTCAAATCCTGCTTTTTCAAAGCCCAAATCCAAACCGCCACAACCGCTAAATAAACTAATTATTTTCATTTTTTATCTACCATAACAAATCAATTTGGCGTTTTTTAATTGTGCAGGGTTATTGGGATTTTTGATTTTTATGTCTGTAATGATTAAGTTGTCATTTTGCAATTTTAATAATTCATCGGTATTATGAAATTGTTGCCATTTTTCATCATTGATAATACACATAAAATTAAAATTTTTAGTTAAATCTCTTTGATAAACATAATTAAAAACCGCCCAAGGATTTTCAATGCCCCACATTCCACGCACTCGCAAATAAGTAACGCCAAGCGGGTCAATTTTATTTACTCGCCCCAATTCATTGGTTTCGGCAAATTCAACCCCAACAATGCTTTCAACGCCTGTTTTTATGGTAGATTTGATTTTTAAATAACATTCTTCATCAGCACAATAATCTTCGCCATAAACCATACACAAATGTTTTAATTCATTTTGTTTATTAACCACGCCAACCGCATAAATCAAATCTTTTACTTCCCAATTTTCGGCATTACGACAAGCGGTTGAAATCATATTGCTATTTACCAATAATTTGGCTTTGGGATAACTGCTGTTTAATGCCAAAGCCGAATTGGGACTTTCAATCTTTTTGACTTCAATCGCATCACCATTTTTTAACATCATATCGGGCGGATTGCTGTGATTGCCCAAATAGGAAAACACTTCGCTGTGGCGTTGTATCCGTTCATTTTCGGACAAATGAAAAGTCCCAGAAAACACATCTTTAATGTAATTTTCCAAGGCGTCGCCTGCCAAATTGGCACGATTGCGATTTTGATAATGAGCCACAAGTTCATTAACAGGGTTTTGAACAATGTGAATAATGGCGTTGATAATGTTCATATTTTTATAAAATAAAGACAAAAATTGGGCGGTTATTTTAGCATTTTTACAATTAAAAATCCATTTTCAGCCAGCCAAAAACACCGCTTGTCTTTCCCAAGCGGTGTTTCCCTTAACCTTTCAACCCATAGCCAGAGACGAATTGCAAGGCGAGTTTGATTTTTTTGTTTGAATTGTCAAGATAATTGGTCATTTTGGGTTCTCCCATTCAAAAGTATGGGGATATTATAGAATTTTATTATTGATAATTGAATGGTTAAAAATGGAAAGTTGATTTTTAAAAATGGAAAGATAAAAATTAAGAAAATGGATTTTCAGGCTGCCTGAAAGTTTATTTTGCCCATTTTGAAAAGAAAAACACCGCTTGAATTGCTCAAACGGCATTTTAATGATTAAACACCTTTTAAAAACTGCTCAATATTATCCGCCACATTATCTGTATCTTGATATAAAAATTGGCTTGGTACATTCACAAATTGTCCGTCAATATCGGCGATTAAACTGGGTACGCCACGCACGCCAAATTGACTTGCCAATAATTGCCCTTGCCTAATCAAGTCATTTGCCAAATTGATACTGTTATCATCGGTTAATTGATTGGCGATGTCAGTTTGTCCAAATGCAATTAAGCCATTTTTTACCACAGTAATATCGCTGGTATCCAAACCGTCCACATAACGCCGTTTTTGAAATTGTGATAAAGTCGGCAATAATGCTTTTGGTTCATTTTGTTTTAATAAAGCACAAGCAATGGTTAAAGCAAAGGAATCAAATTTTCCGCCTTTTAATAATAATTGACGGTAATTTTCGCTAAATGGCAAACCTGTCATCTGACTGATTTTCATATCATTTGCCCACGCATAATTGGCAAACTGCTCATCAATGATTTTGCCTGTATTGGCAAATAATCCTGTGGCATAACCATCAACTTCGTGCGTTTTGGCAAGATTGGCAATGCCTTTTGATGATGCATAACAAAACCCACATAAAGGGTCAAATAAATAGATAAATTTCATATGGTCTCTTTTAATAAAATCTCGTTTAAAAAAATTACCCAAGCCAAAACTTTGGTAATCATTTTGGATAAATCAATTTTAAAAATTTAATTTCAACTTTTTACCACTTCATTTCGCCTTTATTCACTTTTGCTCCCAATTCCAAATTACCCAACGCTTGATATTTTGGATAAGCGACTTTCATTTTGGCGATGACTTGTCCGCTATTTTGACTGCTTGCCAAAACTTGTTCATATTTTTTCAAATAGGCTTTATTGGCTTTTAATAAATCAACGGTCATTTTGGTATTGGGTGTGGCGTGTCCTGCAATCACAACTTTGGGTTGTAGGCTTGCCATTTCGTCAAGTTGGGCAATCCACGCTTGGTGTTCGGCTTTTGTTTGTGCGTCCGCCGTCCAAAGGTGCATATTGCCAAACACCGACACATTGCCTGTAATGGTTTTTAAAGATGGAATCCACACATAAGGGCGATGTGCCAAAATGCCTGTCGTACCACGAATTTCAATGTTTTGCCCGTCCAAAGTTAAGGTATTGCTGTCTAATTTTTCAGGCAATACCACCGCTTTTGGGGCATTATTCCCCATTTTTGGCGACCAATAATTGACTTTGCCTTCTACTTTGGCGTTGATTTTTTCCAATACGGCAGGGGTTGTTACCACTTTGGCATTGGGGAAAATTTCTTTTAAGGTTGCCACGCCAAAATAATAATCAGGGTCGGCATTGCTTACCAAAATCGTGGTCAATTCTTTTTGGCTGTCCAAAATATTGCCCGCAATACGCAAGGCATCAGCACGGGTAAAGCCAGCGTCAATTAAGACCGCTTCTTTTTCGCCAAGCACCAAATTGGACTGCACCGAAAAGCTGTTTTCATCGGCAGAATAGGTTTTGATTTCTAGGGCGTGGGCAAAATTGGCACTCAGCAAAAGTGCGGTAAGTAATAATTTTTTCATAAAAAATTTCAAAAGGTTAAAAGATTGATTTAATGTGGTGTATCATACGCCCTTAATTTATATTTGGAAGTACTTACAAAAAAGTAAGTATGAAAATAAATTTTAAGATATTGATTTTAAATGATTATTTAAAAACATTTTAAAACCCACAACACCTTCAACCATATTTAAAATTTGGCAAATGCGATTGTTCATAAAAATGCTCGTGTGATGAAAAGATGGTGTATTTTAATCGCATTCTGAATTTGCTAAAATAACACCAATCACAAAGCACTTTTACCAAACTAGCACAAATGAACCCCAAAATTGGTTTACAACCCAAATAAAATCAAACAAAATAACCTTTTTATGGTTATAACCCTAAAAAGTTAATAGAATAATATAAATATTGATGGTGAACATACAAATGTTTAAAAAATACTTGATTTCGTATCAAAATGAGATTTTGTCTGCCAGACATTATGTGGGTGTTGGCGATACAATCATATTATTGCACGGTGCAGGGGAAACCAATCAATCCGTATTAGAGCCTGTGGCAAAAATATTACAAAACCACAATTACAATGTGATTAGCTTTGATTATTCAGGACACGGAGAAAGCAGTCGTCATAATTCATCATCTGTTGCTATTAAAACAGAGCAAGCATTAACAGTTATTAATTATTTTAAGTGTTTAAATATCCATTTATTTGCTTGGAGTATGAGTGGGCAAATTGCAGTAAATTTATTGAAATATTTTCCAAATATTCAATCGCTTACTTTATTTTCCCCTGCTTTATATGCCAAAGATATTATGGATATTGAATTTGGTGAAAATTTTAAACTCGCATTGAGAGAACAGGGTAACTGGCATAGAACAAATGCCAAAGATTTATTACCAAGATTTCAAGGAAAATTAACTTTAATTCGCCCAAAGTATGACCCAGTTATCCCAAATGAAGTCAGTCAAATCTATAAAGAATATAGCAATCCTGATTTATTTCAAGAAATTATTTTAAAAAATGCTCCACATACTTTGGGGGCTTGGTTTAATGAAAATCCACAACGATTTGCCACTATTTTTGAACAAATAAAACCATAAAAAATATTAGCAAGCAAAAGTATTAGCTATGTTAAAATAACACCAATCACAAAATACCTTTACCAAATCAGCACAAATGAACCCCAAAAACACCACCTTTTACGCCCTAGAACTCTTTTTAGCCGTTGCCAAAGAAAAGAATTTTTCCGAAGTGGCTCGTCAGTACGATGTGGCAAGTTCGGTCATTTCTCGGCAAATCAAACAGCTTGAAGATGATTTTGGGCAAACGCTGTTTTACCGAAACACCCGTGCGATGAGTTTGACGCAGGCTGGCGAGATTTTTCGTGAACACGCCCAAGCGATATTGAGCCAATTTGACACACTCAATCAAACCCTACATCAAAAAAACGCAGAACCAAACGGCATCATCGCCATCAATGCCCCTGTATTTTTTGGGCAAAAGCACATCACACCGCATTTGGGCGAGCTTGCTAAGCGTTATCCCAAATTGCAAATCCACCTTACCCAAACCGATGATTTTATTGACCCTTATGGGGAAAAGGCGGACATTATTGTCAGAGTCGCCGTGCCGATGGACAGCAATTTAAAGCAAAAAATCATTGCTCGCCAACGCCATTTTTTGCTTGCCTCGCCTGCTTATTTGGCAAAAAACGGTACGCCCCAAACGCCTGATGAGCTTGCGATACATCAGGGGCTTTTTTATCGTGGGGAATTGGGCGTGTTGCGTTTTAAAAATTTAAATACAAATCAAATACTTGAAATTGGAGAGAAAATGGTCAGCAACAATGCGGACAGTTTGATTCAAATGGCAATGGATGGTGCGGGCATTGTGATGATGCCTGATTGGGCGGTGGCTGATGAAGTCAAAACAGGCAAACTTGTGCCGATTTTGCCCCACATTCCGATTGCCAGTGGCAATGAGGAGATTGTGCTTGCCATTTTGACGCCACAAAGTGCTTATCGCCCTGTGAGCGTGCAAGCGGTCATTGATTTTTTGGTGGAAAAATGGGACGGTGGGAAAAGCTGGCAGGTGTGATTTTTTTTCAGGCTGCCTGAAAGTTTATTTCACTAATTTTAAAACAAAAACACCGTTTGAAATCAAGTTCAAACGGCGTTGCTGACAAAATTACTGTTGATTTTGCGATTGTTCGGACATTTTTTGCATGGTTTCTTCCCAGTCGGCGCAGGGGTCGCGTTCATAACGCACTTTGTTTGCCAATTCGCGATGGCTTAAAAAGCCATTTTTGTTTTTATCCAAACGTTTGAAATCGCGCAAATTGCCCAAACGAAATGCCACAAAGTAGCGGTCAATTTGGGCATTTTGCCATTCTTTTGGGCTTAATTTGCCGTCTTGATTGGGGTCGTTGCTGATGATGAATGCGGTTTCGGGCGATATTTGTGAGCAGGCGTGGCTGTGTTGTGCCAGCGTGATGAAAAATAAGCTGATTAGAATCAATGGTTTTTTCATTTTATTTTGTTTGTGAATTGAAAAACAGCGATTATAACCTGTTTCAGGCAGCCTGAAACGCGCTTGCCAGCGTGTCCATTGAAAAAAGCACATTTGCCCATAAATAGGGCGAATGCTGTGTTAAAATTCACACCAAATTTTAAATTCAAGGACTTCAAATGTTAGCCAATATCGCCAAAAAAATATTCGGCAGCCGCAACGACCGACTGCTCAAACAATATCGCCGCACCGTTGCCAAAATCAACGCGCTGGAAGCCGATATGCAAGCCCTGTCGGACGCGCAACTGCAAGCCAAAACCACCGAATTCAAACAACGCATTGCCCAAGGCACATCGCTGGACGACATTTTGCCCGAAGCCTTTGCCGTGTGCCGTGAAGCGTCTCGCCGCGTGTTGGGCATGCGCCATTTTGATGTGCAACTCATTGGCGGCATGGTGTTGCATTATGGCAAAATCGCCGAAATGCGTACGGGCGAGGGCAAAACGCTGGTTGGCACGCTGCCTGTGTATTTGAACGCGCTGTCGGGCAAGGGCGTACACGTTGTTACCGTGAACGATTATTTGGCGGAACGCGACGCGGGCATTATGGCACCGCTCTACAATTTTTTGGGTTTGGAAGTGGGCGTGATTTTGAGCAATCAAGAGCCATTTTTCCGCCAAACCGCCTACAATGCCGACATTACCTATGGCACCAACAACGAATTTGGTTTTGACTATTTGCGCGACAACATGGTGGACGACCCATACAATCGCGTACAGCGTGAGCTGAATTTTGCTGTGGTGGACGAAGTGGATTCCATTTTGATTGATGAAGCGCGTACACCCCTGATTATTTCAGGTCAAGCCGATGATAATGTTCAGCTTTATCAAATCATGAATCAAGTGCCATCTATGCTCCATCGCCAAGAAAAAGAAGATGGCGAGGGCGATTATTGGGTGGACGAAAAAAACCATCAAGTGATTTTGTCGGAGCGCGGACACGAACACGCCGAAGAAGTTTTAACGCGCATTGGCTTGTTGCAACAGGGCGATTCGCTGTATTCGGCGGGCAACATTATGCTGATGCACCATTTGATGGCAGCTTTACGCGCCCACAGCCTGTTTCATTTAGACCAACATTATGTGATTAAAGATGGCGAAATCGTGATTGTGGACGAACACACAGGGCGTTTGATGGACGGTCGCCGTTGGTCGGAAGGTTTGCACCAAGCGGTTGAGGCGAAAGAAGGCGTTGAAATCAAAAAAGAAAACCAAACTTTGGCGAGCATTACTTTCCAAAATTATTTCCGTTTGTACAACAAATTGTCGGGCATGACGGGTACGGCAGACACGGAAGCCTATGAATTTCAAAGCATTTACAATTTGGAAACGGTCATCATCCCCACCAATAAGCCCATTCAACGCAAAGATTTTAACGACCAAATTTTCCGCACCGCTGAAGAAAAATACGAAGCGGTGGTCAAAGACATCAAAGAATGTTACGAACGCGGGCAGCCTGTATTGGTCGGCACAACCACGATTGAAAATTCGGAGCTGGTGTCGCAATTATTGGACAGAGCAGGTTTGCCGCACAATGTGTTGAATGCCAAAGAACACCACCGCGAGGCTTTGATTGTCGCGCAGGCTGGCAAACCAGGCATGATTACCGTTGCCACCAATATGGCAGGTCGCGGTACAGACATTGTGTTGGGCGGCAATGTGAAACATCAAGCCAACGCCATCCGTGCCGATGAAACGCTGCCTGAAAGCGAAAAAGAACGCCTGATTACCGAGTTGGAACAAAACTGGCAAGCCGAACACGACCGTGTGATGGCGGCTGGCGGTTTGCACATCATTGGTACAGAACGCCACGAAAGTCGCCGCATTGACAATCAGTTGCGCGGTCGTGCAGGTCGTCAGGGCGATGCGGGTTCAAGCCGTTTTTACTTGTCGTTTGAAGACCCTTTGTTGCGCCTGTTTGCTTTGGACAGAGCCGCCGCGATTTTAGACCGTCTTGCGCCTGAACGCGGTGTGCCGATTGAGGCGGGCATACTCACGCGCCAAATTGAAAACGCGCAACGCAAAGTGGAAGGTCGCAACTTTGATATGCGTAAGCAGGTTTTGGAATACGATGATGTTGCCAACGACCAGCGTAAAGTCATCTACCAACAACGCCACGAAATTTTGACCACGCCCGATATTTCCGAAATCAGCCGCGAAATGCGCGAATACGTGATTGGCAGCTTGATTGACGCACACATGCCGCCAGACAGCATGGAAGAACAATGGGATATTCCTGCCCTGATGTTGAAATTGGAAGGCGAATACCGCATTTCTGCCGACATTGCAGGCTGGCTGAAAGCCGACAACACGCTGGAAAACGAAGACGTGAAAGAGCGCGTGTTGAAAATGGTGGAAGACGATTACCAAGCCAAAGTGGAATTGGCAGGCAAAGAAGGTTTCAATAAATTTGAACGCGAAGTGATTTTGCATGTGATTGACACGAATTGGCGCGAGCATTTGGCGGCAATGGATTATTTGCGTCAAGGCATTCATTTGCGTGGCTATGCACAGAAAAATCCCAAGCAAGAATACAAACGCGAAGCCTTTGAAATGTTTAAAAATTTGTGGGAAACCGTGCAGCGTACCGTTGCCATGATTTTGGTGTCTGCCCAAGTGCAGGCGCATGAAAATGTGGCAGAAGAATTTGCGCCGCAACAGGTGTCCATGCACGAAGTTCAGGCAGACGCGCCCAGTATGGAAGAGGTGTTGTCGGGTTCGCGCAATGAATTGGCAGTGGACGCTTTCAAGCCTGCCCCCATTTTGGACGAGGATTCGGAATTTTCGCCTGCCGCGCTTGCTGCCGCAGGCAAGGTGGTGCATCGCAACGACCCTTGTCCATGTGGCAGTGGCTTGAAATACAAACAATGCCACGGTAAATTGGGTTAATTGCCCTAAATAGGCTGCCTGAAAACCGTTTTTTGGTGTTTTCAGGCAGCCTTTCATTACCCTACAAAAAATGGGTTTTGCCTTCGGCGACTGACTTTTTAAAAAAGTAAGCCAAATACATTGAAGTTGAACGGTTTCTTTTCAAAACAATATTTCAGGCTGCCTGAAAATGTAAGTTGCTGAAATAAAATAAAAATGGCTATTGTATTTTAAATTGTTTGGCTTACTTTTTTAAAAAGTACGCCTAGCGGTGGGCAACAGTCGCCAGTGCAGCGACAGAGCGCAAACCCCAATACACCCCTTTTTATTTTTTGTGGGGTCGTGAAAGGCAGCCTGAAACATCATTCTACAAAAAAATCATCATGAAAATATTGAGTTACAACATTCAGGCAGCCATTGCCGCCGACAGCTATTTGAGCTACATCACCCGTTTGCACCGACAATTTTATCCCTGCCCCAGCAAAGCGCAAACCCTACGCCACATCGCCGACTACATCAGCGCGTTTGACATGGTGTGTTTGCAAGAAATTGATTTGGGCGGCTACCGCAACGGCTTTCAAAATCAGGTAGAACAATTTTTGGCGCAAACCCCATTTTGCCACTACATTTGCCAAACCAACCGCGTGGTGGGCAAAATTTCACGGCACGGCAACCTGATTTTGAGCAAAACCCCCTTGCGCGAAGTGGCAAATGAACCCTTGCCGTCCAAAATCAAAGGGCGCGGTATGCTGGCGGCGGCGGTGGACACGCCCATTGGCGAAATGGTGGTGGCAAACGTGCATTTGAGTTTGGGCTTGAGCGACCAACTCAAACAAATCCGCCACATACGCGAACGGCTCAAAACCCACGACCATGTGTGTTTGATGGGCGATTTCAACTGCCCACCCGAAGCAGAACAATTACACGTTTTAACCGATTTTGGCTACACCCGATTGGGCGAAAACAGCCCCACCTATCCAAGCTGGAAACCCAGCCAAACCCTAGACCACATTTTCGTCAAAGGCAGCCTGAACGGACGCAGCAGAGTAGGGCAATTTACCTCGTCCGACCATTTGCCGATTATGCTGGAATTGGATTTTTGAGTTTTCAGGCAGCCTTTTTCATTGCCCTATAAAAATTGAAAAGCGTTGCGCTCTGTCGCCGCGCGGGCGACTTACTTTTTGAAAAAGTAAGCCAAATACATTAATGCGCGTTCGGGGTAAAAGTTATTGATAAATTTAAGCAACCTAGTCCCCTCTCCTGTGGAAAAGGGTTAGGGAGCGGGTTCTTCGCCCAATAAACCCTCTCTCCAACTCTCTCCCAAGGGGAGAGAGGGCTGGTTTGCTGGCACATTAAAAGGGGTTGATTCCGAGTTCACGTTACATTAAAGCTGAACGGTTTCCGTTTCAAAAACACATTTCAGCCTTTCTCTACGCTGCAAAATTTTGAAAAGCTGCCTGAAACAGAATTGTGCCGTCATTGACCCATTTTTTATTTTAAAAAACAAAGGATTAAAATGCAAACCCAAGCCATCATCAACCACATCGTTTTATGGTTAAAAAATTACGCCACCCAAGCCAAAGTCAAAGGCTATGTGGTGGGCATTTCAGGCGGCATAGATTCAGCCGTGGTTTCCGCATTGTGTGCCAAAACAGGGCTGGATACCCTGTGCATCACGCTGCCAATCCGCCAAGCCCCCGACCAGCTCCAACGCGCCAACGCCCACATCGCCCAACTTTGCGCCCAGCACCCCAACGTTCGCGCCCACAACCAAGATTTAACCCCCACCTTTGAACAATTTGAGCGCAGCGTTTCAGGCAGCCGCCCCCAAGATGACGCATTGGCAATGGCAAACACCCGTTCACGTTTACGCATGACCGCCCTGTATTATTTCGGACAAATCAACGGCTTACTCGTAGCAGGCACAGGCAATAAAGTAGAAGATTTCGGTGTAGGCTTTTTCACCAAATACGGCGATGGCGGCGTGGACGTTAGCCCCATAGCCGATTTGCTCAAAACCCAAGTATATGAATTGGCAAAAGAATTGGGTATCCATGCCGACATCATCACCGCCACCCCCACCGATGGCTTGTGGGACACCGAACGCACCGATGAACAACAAATGGGCGCAAGCTACCCCGAATTAGAATGGGCAATGGCACAAGTTGCCCAAGGCAAATCACGCGAACAATTCACAGGCAGACAGCAAGAAGTGTTTGACATCTATGTGAGACTGAATCGCATGGCGCAACACAAAATCCAGCCCATACCCGTGTGCCACATACCCACAGATTTGTTTCAGGCAGCCTGAAACGCCAAAACTGACAAAAAACGTCATATTTTGAGTAAAAAAGTGAAAAAATGCGATACTGACAAAAAATGTCATATTTTGTTATATTTTTATAAAACAATAGGTTGATAATTTTTTAGAGTATCGCAAAAGATTGGTACAAACTGTGCTTAAAGAAAACCATGCAGTAAGCCAAATGCAAGCTGCATATATCGGCAACGATACAAAAATTTCACTCTTAATTTTTTATAGGACTAAAAATCATGAAAACTATGCAAAAAGGTTTCACTTTGATCGAATTGATGATCGTAATCGCAATTATCGGTATTTTGGCTGCAATCGCATTGCCTATGTACCAAGACTACATCTCTAAATCTCAAACCACTCGTGTAGTAGGCGAGTTGGCTGCTGCCAAAACGGGTATTGATGCAGCTTTGTTTGACGGTAAAGTACCTGTTCTGACTTACAAACCTACCGCAGCTTCTGAGCATTCAGTTGGTTTATATAGTTCTAGCAACCAACCACGTTCTAACTTGGTATCTGCTATTACTTTGACTGGTTTTACTGCTAATGGTGCTGGTAGCGTAAGTGCAACTTTGGGTAAAAATGCCAACAAAGACATTCATACTGCTGTGATTACTCAAAGCCGTAACGGTGATGGTGTATGGTCTTGCCTCGTAGAAGGTAAAGGTACTGGTTGGAAAGACAAATTCATTCCTACTGGTTGCACTAAAAAAACTACTAGTTAATTAAATTAAAACCCATTAGGGTTATGGTTTATCAACCGAACAATTTACTTGCTAAATTGTTCGGTTTTTTTATTAATTAATCTCTTAATCATTTGGTAAGAATATGCAAAGCATTCAATCCTTTTTCCACAAAGACCATAAATTGCCCAAACTATCTGGCAAAGAATGGTTGAATTTATGGCTGTTTATTTTTGCACCCAATGTTTTATTTTTGGCTTTGGCGTGGTACACCAATACAGCTCGTCCTATTTTGAATTGGGATTACCTTTGGATTGGTATATTGTGGTTGATGCCGTATCGCATTTTGCGTATTTTTGCCAGCCTGATTTTTGTTTTGGCTATTTTGTTTGATTTTCTGATGCTGTTGATTCAGATTTTTCCATTTTTAGATATTTCTGCCATACAATATTTCTTACCTTTTTTGACTGTTGCACCCAAATCTTATTTATTGGGATTGGGTATATTATTTTTATATGTGTTACTCATGCCTTATGTCATGTTGAGATGGGGTAGGCAACATCATCGTGGTTATGGTGTTATTTTATTTCTAAGTTTATTGGGGTTAGGCTATCATTTGAGAGATGTAAAATATATTGATTTTTCAGCCATTATGGGTAGAAGTAATTATTTCTTATCCCAGAGTCAAAGTTATTTATATTATGATGCCAGTAAAAGTGATTTTATTTTGGCTGCTAAACGTGACCCGATTTTATCGCCCATGTCTGCTGATAAAGAGAAGGCGAGTAGTCGTTTTTTGCAACCACAATCTGATAAAATTTTGTTTGTTATTGCTGAATCATGGGGCGCAAGCCGCAAATCAGAAATGACACAGATGATTTTACAAAAGGTCTATGAGCAGAAATCGCGTTTTGACTTTATTCAAACAGGAATATTTGATTTTTCAGGTTCAACGGTACAAGGCGAATTGCGTGAACTATGTGGTTTGGCTGTGGAAAATGGTTATGCTTTAAGTCGTTTAGCTGCCCAACCTTTTGAGAAATGTTTGCCTAATCAATTGAAAAAACAAGGTTATAAAACCATTTCTATGCATGGAACAAGTGGGTTATTGTATGACCGTACTGGTTGGTATCAAAAGGCAGGTTTACAGCAAAATTTATTTGGTGAAAATTTTCATGACTTAAAACGATGTTCAGCATTTAATGGTGTATGTGATAGTGAGTTGCGACAGGTAGTAGGCAAAATTTTTGCACAATATACTAAACCTGATGATAAATTGTTTTTCTATTGGCTGACATTGACTTCACATCATCCATACGATTTAGATGATGTGCATAATCATCGTTTTAATTGTGAGCTATGGGGAATGAAACCTAATGGTGAAGTCTGTGGCAATTTTAAATTGCAAACACAGTTTTTTGATGATTTTGCTATGTTGATTCAGCAACCTGAAATGAAAGGGGTAGAAGTGATCGTGGTTGGTGATCATATGCCTCCTTTATCTGATGGTGAGGACATTTATCCTTTTGTGCGTTGGCAAGCAGTAAGTTGGCTGCATTTTAAAATTAAGGCGTGATATCTTAGGATAATGCGAACTTTGGATAAGAAATTTCATAAAAATTAAAGGACTTTTGTGATAATCTCTTGTTTGCACATAAGCGAACATCACGAAAGTCCTTTAACGTGGATTATTTTACTGGGCGTTTAGTTATGGTTGGCTTTTCACAAATGTCGCATGAGCGATTTCAAAACCTAATAAGCCAATGCTCTGTTTGAAAAAAAAGTCTTTATGACCAATGAAGTCAAAAAGATGTATCCCGAGTTTGTTTTAAGGTAATGTTGTACAGTTAGCGGGTAGAAATTTGTCTTTCCAAGCAGCCACCGCACGCTTATCAATCATGCATTGCCAATTATCAGGTGTGCGGCGCATGATCAGTTTCAATCCCGTCAAGCCTTTGTATGATTCTTTGCCAAATACGGCTACTATATCCAAATGGCTGTTGTTATCGGTTTTGATGTCTACAGTGGCGATTTCCATCAAATTGGATTGGGGATTATCGCCATGAATGCCGATGTAGATGAATTTGCCGCCTTTGCCATCGCTGCGTGTGCCAGCATGGTCTTGCGGATTGATGGAAGGCGTGTTGCCATTGCCAACAATGTCTTCAACAATACTGCGAATGCTGCTGACTTCATAATATACACGGGTGATTTGTGCTTTGGTAACATAGTCTTGATACATCGGTAGCGCAATCGCTGCCAACACGCCAATAATGGCAATGACTATCATCAATTCAATCAGGGTAAAGCCATTTTGTTGATGGGGTTTGCTTATCATCATTTTTTTATGCTTTCAATTGGGAATTTAAAATTTTGAAAATACGGTAAAATTCAGGTATGGCTGCCTGAAAAAAGTAGCAGCATAGGCTAATAGCAAATTCAATGCCAATTTGGTATATTTGTATATTTGTATTTTAAGTTATTGTTTTAATATTATTTTTTAGGAGTTTGAGGCAATGAAAAAAGCCTATCCCATTGACAAAGCGGTTATTATTGTCAAAATTAAGGCAACTGTCATTCATTTTGTGTTTTCGCTGCTGGTGTTTTTGGCGGCATTGGCGTGGATACGTTGGGTTTTGTATCCCGATTTTCACTTTGATTTGAATGGTGTGTGGTATGGTTTGCGTTTGATTGCGGGGGTGGATTTGGTTTTAGGTCCTTTGATTACGCTGCTGGTTTACCATTCTGCCAAGCCCATGCGCGAAAAAGTGGGCGATTTTGCCATTGCAGGCGTGGTGCAAATCATCGCTTTGAGTTATGGCTTGCACACCATGTATCAGGAACATCCACGCATGATTGCATTCAATGATTATGGCACGGCGGTTACGGTAACACAGCGTGAATTTGGCGAATCGTCCGAGCTGCCTGAAAATTTGGCGGAATTTGATAAATTGGCAGGTGTGCCTATTGCTGCGATTCATCCTGAGAATGGGGTAACCCATTACGCGAAATTGGATTTGAGCAGCTTGCAAAAAGCCGATGAAGCAACACGCCGAACTTTGAATTATGAAGATGACAAGCAAACCCTAGCCGATTTGGAAAAACAACACGGCAAATTGTATGTGTTTGGGGTAATGGGCAAATATCAGGGCGCGTTTGTGGCGATGGACGCAGCGCAAAATCTGATAGCCACATTTGGACAACGTGATTTGCATTGATGTTTTCAGGCAGCCTGAATGCCGTCCGCTAGGACTTTCAGGCTGCCTGAACTGTTTTACTCTTCCGATTGATTTTTGCCAGCAGGCGGTTCAAGCTGTTCTTTCCAGCCGCATTCTTTCTGCGGACACACACGCTCCACGCCCCAACGCTTGGTTACTTTCCGCATGGTAATTGCCCAGCCGCATTGTGGACACGGCTCGTTGAGCGGCAAATGATTGACCGCATATTTGCAATCGGGGTAGCTGTCGCAACTGTAAAACGTTGTGCCAAAACGCGATTTGCGTTCCACCAAATGCCCTTTGCCGCATTGTGGGCAGGGGACGCCTGTGGTTTTCGGTTTTTCCAAAGGCTCAACGTGTTTGCATTTCGGATAATTCGCGCAACCGATGAATTTGCTGCCTGAACGCGCCGTTTTGTACACCAACTGACCGCCACATTTGGGGCAACTTCTGCCTTCCAATTCAGCTTGTTGTGCGGCTTCTTGGGCAACGCGCTCGGCGGCTTGTTCGGCGGTTTCGTTCACATTGCGCGTGTAGCCGCATTCGGGGTAGCCCGCGCACGCCACAAAACGCCCTGCGCGTCCGAATTTGATTTGCAATTTGTGTTTGCCGCATTGTGGGCAGGTTTCGTCCAATTCTTGCGTGGTGAATTTGGCGCGTTCAATGCCTTCTTTTTCAACAACTTGCTTGTGGAAACCTTTCCAGAATTTTTCCATTACAGGAATCCAAGCGCGGCTGCCGTTGGCGATTTCATCAAGCTGGTCTTCCAATTTTGCCGTGAAATCGTAGTCCACATACTGCTCAAAATGTTCGGTCAAAAACTTGTTCACAATGTCGCCCGTGTCGGTGGGCTGGAAACGGCGTTGTTCCACCGTAACGTATTCACGGTCTTTTAAAGTCTTAATGATACTGGCATAAGTAGATGGACGACCAATGCCAAATTCTTCCAAAGCCTTAACCAAAGTCGCCTCGTTAAAACGCGGTGGTGGCTGGGTAAAATGCTGTTCGCCATACAATTTGTCCACAGGCAGCGTGTCGCCCACCGCCATTTCAGGCAGCTTTTTGCTTTCTTCGGCTTCATCGTCTTCGTCTGCGCCTTCTTGATACACGCTCAAAAAGCCAGCAAAAACCAACACTTGTCCAGTCGCGCGGAACACGCCATCGCCCACGTTAATGTCCACCGTTGTTGCGTCAAATTTCGCGTCCACCATTTGACACGCCACCGTGCGCTGCCAAATCATTTGGTACAACTTGAATTGGTCGGGCGACAAAAACGGTTTCACACTTTCGGGCGAACGGTACACCGAAGTGGGGCGCACCGCCTCGTGAGCCTCTTGCGCGTTTTTGGACTTGGTTTTGTAGATTTTGGGCGAAGATGGCAGAAAATCCGCGCCAATTTTGTTGTCAATATAATGGCGGATTTCGGTCAGCGCGTCTTGCGACAGGGTTACGCTGTCGGTACGCATATAGGTAATCAAGCCGACTGCGCCTTGTCCCACGTCTATGCCTTCAAAAAGCTGCTGGGCGGTACGCATGGTGCGGTCGGTGGTAAAGCCGAGTTTGCGTACCGCGTCTTGCTGCATGGTGGAGGTGGTGTAGGGCGCGGCAGGTTTGCGTGTGGCTTTTTTCTTAACCACATCAGCCACTTGTGCGGTTTTGCCTTGCAATTGGGCTAACACGTCTGCTTGCGCTTGTTCGTTGGGCAAGGAAAATTGTTCCAACTTATTGTTTTGCCATTGAATTAATTTGGCGGAAAACTTGGTGCGCCCTTTGTGGCTGTCCATGTGGACTGTCCAATATTCTTGCGTTTCAAAGGCGCGGATTTCGTTTTCGCGTTCGCAAATCAGGCGAAGAGCAGGGCTTTGCACGCGCCCAGCCGACAAGCCGTAGCGGATTTTTTTCCACAAAAGCGGCGACAAATTGAAACCCACCAAATAATCCAAAGCACGGCGGGCTTGTTGCGCGTCAATCAAATTCACGTCCAAGCCGCGCGGATTTTGTAAGGCTGCCTGAACGCCTTTGGGCGTAACTTCATGAAAAACAACACGTTGGATTTTGTCGCCCACGTTTTTCATGCCGCGTTTGGATTTCAAAATTTCATAAATGTGCCATGAAATCGCTTCGCCTTCGCGGTCGGGGTCGGTGGCGAGATAAATGGTGTCGGCTTCTTTGGCGGCGGCTACAATGGCATCAACGTGCTTGCTGTTTTTGCTGATGATTTGGTATTTCATGGCAAAATTGTCATCGGGATTGACCGCGCCGTCTTTGGGAATCAGGTCGCGGACATGTCCGAATGAGGCAAGCACTTCAAAATCGCCGCCCAAGTATTTTTTTACAGACTTGATTTTGTTGGGGGATTCTACAATTAATAGGTTTTTGGACATGGTTTTTTGTTCTTGTTTCAATTTAAATAAATAGGTTGGCTTGTAGGGTGCGTATTACGCACCATTTTCTTTTGTTTTCAATATTTTGGTGTGTGGTACATACCCTACCTTGGGCTGTTTTTTAAATTGGTAATTTTGGGCATTTTATTTTCCTTGCTGTGGTAAATAATACAATGGGTTTTGTTTACATTGTGTTTGGAACAAATGTCTGGCATTAGATAGTGTGATGTAGTCAATGCCAGAGCGGGCTGTTAAAACACTGATATAGTAATAAGGTTTATCTCTGAAATAATCATCTTGATTAAACCAACAATAAATAAAATGGCTTTGATATTCGGTATGGGGTATCACATAGCCTTGCTGATAAAAATGGTCTTCAAAGTTTTCTTTGATAAGTGGCACAGCAACATTGGGCGATGGCAAATATTTGGGTAATTTACCTTGTCCCAAATTGCCATCAAATCCTTTAAGTACATTTTGGGAGTTGATGGTTTTCCTAATCAATGCTTTATTGCTGTCAATGCTCATACTTCTGGCGATGCCAGTCCCCCATTTTTTAACATATAACGATGGTTTTTTGGCATGAAGCTGGTATTTGTCTATTGCCTGACGATGTTTTTGTCCATCAGGGTAATCTGTTTCATCAAAAATGGGAATGCCCCAAATTTTTGCCAATTTTTTGCTCGGTATTTTAAACAGGCAATCGCCATCTAAATTGCTGTGCATTTGATACAGCAAATCGTCAATGTCTTTAATTTTTTTCAGGTTTTGGCAATTTTGGTAGGGCGATGTGCTTGGTTCAGCCGCCAATGCAGCAGGACTGGCACACCATAAACTTGCCATGCCAAATAAAGCCAATAATTTTGTATGGGTCATGATTTCTGCGCTTTCAGGCTGCCTGAAACCTTATTTTGCACCGCTTGCGCTGTCTTCTTCGGGCAAATCCATAATGGCAATGCTGACGATTTTGGCGTGGTCTTGGTAGGCGGTGGAAATTTGTGGGTAGGTTTTGTCTTTTTCATCAAAAATGCCTGTGTCGTCTATGCGGAACGACAATTCAGGCGGTTGTGCTGCAAATTCAACGGTTTGGCGGGCTTCAATTTCGCTCAACATGATTTGTTCTACATTGCCATAGTGTTTGACCACATCGTTTACGCGCATTTCGGGGTGAACACCTTCGGCGGTTTGGCAGGCTTTGGACTGGGTTTCCAAATAGCTGATGGGGCTGTTGTCGGCTTGTTGGTTGTCTTCGGTGTAGGCGAAAACTTCCACGGCTGGATTGAGCTTGATGGCGGTTAATTCGGTGCCATCGGCATCGGGTTCGCGCGAAAATTGGGCTTGGGGAAACTGCTGTTTCACTTGCTGCAAGGTGGTGCCTAGGGGGATGCCTGCTATGCTGTTTTCGTCTATTTCACATAGCGGTTTGGGCTTTTGTGGGGCAGAGGCGGTGGTTTGGCTTGGCTGGTTTGTCTCGCCACACGCGACAAGGCTCAATAAAATCAAACTGATTAAAGGTGCTTTTATCATAATAAAAATGGCTTCTGTGTTCTTTTTATATTGTGGGCAAATTTTTTGGGTTTTGGCAAGCGGTATCTGCACGTTTGGGTTGCTTGAATGGTGCAAGCCCTTTCTTTTTCAAGTGAAAAAACAGTCGTCAGCATAACGACTGTTTGGAATGATGGCTCGATTTTCAGGCAGCCTGAAAACGCATTCAGTGCATCACGTTGTCGCCATAAAATATGCCCATTAAATCATCGCCAATCAACACGGAAATTTCGCAATTGTATGCCCACAGCACCAGCACCACCAAGGTTTTGGCAACGTCTAGCGTGATTTCGTCATGGGGCAGGTGCATGAGCGCGTGAATGATGTATTCGCGTTGTGCCAAATCAATGGCTTTTTCGTGGCTCAAATGGTGCAAAAAGCCGCGAATTTCGGGTGTGAGCGCGTCCAGCTCATCGGGGGTGTACACGCGCATGAGGGTGTGGGGATTGATGGGACTGGCTGATTCGGGCATTTCGCCCAAAAGGTGCATAAACATCAAGGTTTTGCCTATGTCTTCTTCGGCAAAACCTTCGTCTTCCAGCATCATGCCCAAATCTTCGGGCAGGGGGCAGGCGTGCAAATCGGCAAAGTTTTCAATCAAAAAAGCAACAACGTCTAACATAATCGGGCAAATCACGAGGGGTTGAATTAAGTGTGTATTTTAGCGCGTTTTTTCGCTTTCAGGCTGCCTGAACCGCAAAAACGCGATAAAATGCGCCTGTTTTTTCGCATGGGGCAGCAAAAATGTCAAATTCATTGCATTGGCTGGCGCGTTTGATTGACCGCAGCTTGTCTTTATTTGTGTCGTTGCTAACGGGGGTGCGCCCCAAGTTTTCAGGCAGCCTGAATTTTTCGCCTGAAAAGAAGGTGTATTATGCCAATCATGCCAGCCATGGCGATTTTGTGCTGGTGTGGATTTCGCTGCCGCAAAAATGGCGCGAAGTGGTGCGACCTGTGGCAGGTGCCGATTATTGGTTGGGTGGCAAAATACGCCGTTTTATCATTCAACAAGTGTTCAACGCGCTGTTGATTATGCGCAATGGCAACGACCCCAAAGCCATTACCGCACAAATGACCGAAGCCTTACAAAATGGCGATTCGCTCATCATTTTTCCCGAAGGCACGCGCAACACCGATGATGATGTGGTGTTGTTGCCCTTTAAAAGCGGCATTTACCACTTGGCGCGTGAAAACCCCGATGTGCAATTTGTGCCGATTTGGATAGACAACATCAACCGCGTGTTGCCCAAAGGCAAGTTGATTCCCGTGCCGATTATTTGTGATGTGCAAATTGGCGATGAATTGCGCTTGCACCCCAACGAAAGCAAAGATGAATTTTTACAAAGGGCGCGTGATGCCATGCTTGCGCTTGCCCCCAAGCACAAGCGTGATTTGGCTTTGCCACAGCCTTTGTCAAAACAAAAAACACAGGAAAATCAATCATGAACAATGCTTTACCCATTCAGGCAGGCTTTGTGTTTGCGGGTGTGTTTGCGGTGTTGTTGTTGGCAACCTTAATCGGCAACCATTTGAAAAACAAGCACATACTCAATCCCAACCCCGTGATTAACAATATGAATGCGCGCATTTCATCGTGGTGGGTCATGATGATGGTGCTGCTGTTTGCCTTTTGGTTTGACCACATTGGGGCGACACTGTTGTTTTTCTTTATTTCATTGGCGGCATTGCGCGAGTTTATGACGCTCATTTACCAAAGGCGTGGCGACCACAACGCGATTGCTGCCTGTTTTTATGTTTTGCTGCCTTTGCAATATTATTTTGTGCTGACAAATTGGTATGGCATGTTTGCGGTGTTGATTCCCGTGTATGCGTTTTTGATTTTGCCGATTATTTCGGGTTTGTCGGGCGACACGGTGGCGTTGTTTGAGCGCAGTGCCAAAATTCAATGGGGCGCGATGATGAGCATTTTTTGCCTGTCGCACGTTCCTGCGATTATGACTTTGAATATTCCCGAATTTGCGGGGCGCAATATTTTGCTGTTGATTTTCATGATAGTGGTGGTGCAAAGCAGCGATGTGTTGCAATACATTTTTGGCAAATTGTGGGGCAAAACGCCTATAGCCCCCGCACTTTCGCCCAACAAAACGGTGGTTGGCACGGTGGGCGGCATGGCGAGCGCAACGATTTTGGCGGCATGTTTGTATCAGATTACGCCATTTACGCCATTTCAGGCAGCCTTAATTGGTTTTGTGATGTGTGTGATGGGGTTTTTGGGCGGATTGGTCATGTCGGGGATTAAGCGCAGCTACGGTGTGAAAGATTGGGGCAAAATGATACACGGACACGGCGGTATGCTTGACCGTGTGGACAGCATTTGTTTTGCCGCGCCTGTGTTTTTTCATATTGTGCGGTATTTTTGGGCGTGATGGTGTTTTCAGGCAGCCAAAAAATTCATTTGGCTGCCTGAAAAAACTTTATTTCATTTGTGCAAACACGTGTTTGGCAATCTCAATCGTTTCCTCAATCAATTCAGGCGTGTGTGCAGCAGACACAAAACCCGCTTCATAAGCCGAAGGTCCAAATGCCACATTTTTGTTCAACATCGCATGGAAAAATTGTTTGAAACCATCAACATTGCTCGCCATCATATCGGCATAAGTTTGGGGGAATTGTTGGGCGAAATACAAACCAAACATACCGCCCACGCTATCGGCACAAAAATCCACGCCAGATGCTTGTGCTGCCGATGTTAAACCTTGCGCCAGTTGTTGGGTTCGGGCAGACAGGTTTTCATAAAAATCAGGGCGTTGAATAATCTCCAAAGTTTTCAAACCAGCCGCCACCGCCACAGGGTTGCCCGACAAAGTGCCTGCCTGATACACCCCACCCAAAGGCGAAATGCAATCCATAATCTCTTTTTTGCCGCCAAATGCCGCCAAAGGCATACCGCCACCAATCACTTTGCCCATGGTGGTCAAATCGGGCGTGATGCCGTGCAAGGATTGTGCGCCGCCCAATGCCACGCGAAAACCCGTCATCACTTCATCGTAAATCAGCACCGCACCGTTTTGTTCGGTAACTTGGCGCAGGGTTTGGACAAACTCGGGCGTGGCGCGAACCAAATTCATGTTGCCCGCAATCGGCTCCAAAATCACGCCTGCAATTTGCTCGCCCAATTCGTCAAACGCCTGTTTTAAGGCTGCCACATCGTTGTAGGGCAACACAATGGTGTGTTGGGTCAAATCGCTTGGCACGCCAGCCGAACTGGGGTTGCCGAATGTGAGCAAACCCGAACCTGCTTTCACGAGCAAACTGTCGGAATGCCCATGATAGCAGCCTTCAAATTTCACAATTTTGTCGCGCCCCGTGTAGCCACGCGCCAAGCGAATGGCGGTCATGGTCGCTTCCGTGCCAGAGCTGACCAAACGCAAACGTTGTACGCTTGGCACGATTTTGGCGATTTCTTCGGCAATGGCAATTTCGCCCTCGGTGGGTGCGCCAAACGACAAACCGCCCAGCGCGGCAGCCTGAACCGCCTCCACCACTTCGGGGTGGGCGTGTCCGACAATTGCCGTTCCCCAAGAGCCAACATAATCAATGTATTGTGTGCCGTTTGCGTCCCAAACGTGTGCGCCTTGCGCTTTGGCGATAAAGCGTGGAATGCCGCCCACGCTGCCAAAAGCGCGAACAGGCGAGTTTACGCCAGCAGGAATGATTTGTTTGGCGCGTTCAAAAAGTTGTTCATTCATAATTAAGCTACCTGAATGTTGAATTTCGTTGATAAAAGTGTGTTGATAAAATGGGTTTTGTGATTGAAATCATGGGCGCATTGTGTGATTGCAATGCGCCTGTTTTTCATTTGTTTGCCAAAACTTTTGCGTCCAATTTGTGTCGCATGATTTTGCCCACCGCCCATTGCGGCAGCATATTCAGCAGCGCACATGCCACACGCATTCGTTTGGGGAAAATCGCCACATCACGCCGCGCGTTTAAGGCTGCCATGATTTCGTTTACCGCGCGTTGTTCGCTCACGATAAAGGGCTTGTGCGTGGCGTTGCCACCGTTGAGTTGGCGCAATTTGGCGGTGTCCACATAGCCGCTTGCCACCGCCAGCACCGCCACTTGGCGCGGCGCAAGTGCCGTGCGATAGGCTGCTGCCGTGTGCCACATGGCGCGTTTGCATTGCGCGTATAAGCTGGTGTAGGGGTAGTCCACCAATGCGGCAATGGAGCTGAAACACACCAAAGCCGCTTCTTTGCCCGCCACACGCTGCGCCGCCCACGCAAAGGCTGCCTGAAACGCTTGCACATTGATTGCCAGCATGGTGGTACTTTCTTCTGCCGACAAATCAAAACGGCGTTCGTTGGCATACACCCCTGCCGCGTAAACCACACGCTCAAACGGTGCGAGCGCGTCCAATTTGGCAAACAGGGCTTGACGTTGCCCTTCATCGCCCAAATCGGCGCGGTACACGCCCCATTCAGGCTGCTGGGCTTGCAAATGCGCCACCTTGTCTGCCGAACTGCCCACCACGCTGATTCGCCAACCCAAATGGGCGTGTGCCTGTGCCAAAGCCAAGCCCATGCCACTGGTTCCGCCCAAAATCAAAATGTGGCGTGACATGATTATTGCTTCAAAATCAATGCGTAATAAAAACCATCTTGTTTTTCGCTGGGCAAGAGGGTTTGTTCGGTTTGTAAAACCGCATTGGCGTGGCGTTGCAGGAATTTGGCGCATTGCAAGCCGTTTTCTTCTTCAAAAATGGAGCAGGTTGCCAGCAACATTCGTCCGCCCGATTTGAGCGTGTGCCACAATTCGTCCAGCATGGCTTCTTGCTGACGTGCGGTTTTGAGCGCGTCTGTGGCGCGGCGCGACCATTTGATGTCGGGATTGCGCTTTATTGTGCCTGATGCGGTGCAAGGCACGTCTGCCAAAATCGCGTCAAACGGTTTGCCGTCCCACCAATCCGACACGTTTTCGGCAGGCGCGCAATGCAAGGTGGCTTGAAAACCCAGTCTGTCCAAATTTTCTTGTACGCGATTTAAGCGTTTGCGGTCAATGTCCAGCGCGGTAACATCGCAATCGGCACATTCCAAAATATGCCCTGTTTTGCCACCAGGGGCGGCGCAAGCGTCCAAAATGCGTTCGCCATTTTGTGGATTGAGCAAGGCGATTGCCTGTTGCGCCCCCCAATCTTGCACCGACACCGCCCCTTCGTAAAATTGCGGCAACTGGCTGACAGGCAGGGCTTCGTTGAGACGCAGGGCATAATCGCCCAAGGGTTTTGCCTCAATGCCATGTGTTTGTAAAATTTGAAGATAATCTTCCGCATTCATTTTGCGGCGATTCACGCGCAAGGTAAGCGGTGGACGCGATTGAAACGCCATCGCCACATTGTGCCAATATTTGGGATATTGATTTTTAAGATAAGTTTGCAACCAAATGGGCAGATTGTGTCGTGCGACATCATGGGTTTTGCACAATTTGTTTAAATGCGCTTTTTCGCGCTGAAATCGGCGCAAAATGGCGTTGGCAAACGAGCGGTATTGTCCGCGTCCGATTTTGGCGATGTGGTTCACGGTTTCATTGACCACCGCGTGTGGCGCGTTTTGGGTATGGTTGAGCTGATACATTGCCACCAGCAGATAATGTTCCAACTGTTTGTTGTCAATCGGCTTATTGAGCAGCTTGCCGAGCATGAATTTCAGGCTGCCTGAAAAACGTTGGCAACCGTAGGCAATGTCTTGCAGCATGCCTTTGTCTTGCGCCGACAATTCGGGGTGTTGCGCGATGATGTGTGCCAATTCATCAGACAGATTTTTGCCGCTCTCAACGGCAAGCAGGGTGTGGGTGGCGAGAATTTGAACTTGGGATAGCGACATGATTTTGATTGAAAATGAAAAAATGGGAAATAATGTGGGGCAGGGGAAGATGAAAATGCGGTTTCAGGCAGCTTTTGGGGTGTTTCCCCCGCCCTAACCCTCCCCCGCCAGCAGGGGAGGGAACAGATTTCAGGCAAACAAAAAAAGTTTTGGTGTGTGCCGAAGGCAGCCTGAAACCTTATTCAGCCCCAAAATGGCGTTGCAATAAGGCACAAGTGCGCCGTTCACGTCCGCGTCTGCGCGAGCTGATGGGGGGCGGAGGCGTTTTCACAGACAGGGCAGGGGGCGTGCTTTTGTGTGGTTTGGGTTGATGTTGATGGGGCGTTTTGCTGTGTTTGGCGGGCGGCGCGGATTCGTTCAGGCTGCCTGAAACGGCATTTTCGCCCTGTTGCCAGCGCGGTTCAAAGCCCTCAATGCGAGAAATGGGCAATTCGGTTTGAATCAATTCCTGTATGGATTGATACATTTTTTGTTCATTTTCGTCCATCATGGAAATGGCGATGCCGTCTGCGCCAGCCCTGCCTGTACGCCCAATGCGGTGGACGTAATCTTCCGCCTGAACGGGCAATTCATAATTGACCACAAAAGGCAATTCGGCAATGTCCAAACCACGCGCCGCCACATCGGTTGCCACCAACACGCGCAGGCTGCCTGATTTGAATTGGTTCAACACGTCCAAGCGCGTTTGTTGCGATTTGTCGCCGTGAATGGCGTTTGCCGACAAGCCGCGCCGTACCAAATCACGCGCCACTTGGTCGGCAGATTGTTTGGTTTTGCAAAACACAATCACTTGCGTCATGTGCAAATCCACAATCAAACGTTCGAGCAAATCGCGTTTGCGGTAAGCGTCCACCGCAATAACGTGTTGTTCCACATTGGCATTGGTGGTGTTTTGCGCGGCAACTTCCACCACTTCGGGGGCGTGCATGAAATCTTGCGCCAATTTGCGAATGGCAGGCGCAAACGTTGCCGAAAACAGCAAAGTTTGCCGTTGGCGCGGCAGCATTTGCATGATGTTGCGAATGTCGTCAATGAAACCCATGTCCAGCATGCGGTCGGCTTCGTCCAAAACGACAATTTCCACTTTGTTCAGATTGATGTGTTTTTGTTTGACATGGTCAAGCAAACGCCCCACAGTTGCAATCACGATTTCGCAGCCTGCACGCAAATCTTGGGTTTGCTTGTCCATGTTTACGCCGCCAAACAAAACCACATGGCGCAGGGGCAAGTTTTTTTTGTATTGGCGGGCGTTTTGTTCAATTTGTAGGGCGAGTTCGCGTGTGGGGGTCAGCACCAGCATGCGCACGGGGTGCATGGCGGGCGAAGTGCTGCTGTTGGCGTAGCGTTTTAAGCGTTCCAAGCTGGGCAACATGAAGGCGGCGGTTTTGCCTGTGCCAGTTTGGGCGGCGGCGAGCAAATCGTGTCCTGCCAATGCTTTGGGAATGGCGGCTGCTTGAATGGGGGTGGGGGTGTGGTAGCCTTGTTCGGTTAAGGCGGCAATGATTTCATTGCTCAAACCGAGTTCGGAAAATAATTGGCTCATTTTTTTGTGCTTTCTGTATTTTGGGAATCGGGCAGCGTGCGTTTTCAGGCTGTCTTACAGTACACGACAAAAATCTTTCAGGCTGTCTGCAACCTGTCCCCTCCCCTGCTGGCGGGGGAGGGTTAGGGTGGGGGTGGCTCTTTGCGTTTCTAACCCCCACCCCAGCCCTCCCCCTTACATAGGGGGAGGGGGCAGGCTT
The DNA here is from genome assembly GCF_014054525.1 of Alysiella filiformis. Taxonomy (NCBI): domain Bacteria; kingdom Pseudomonadati; phylum Pseudomonadota; class Betaproteobacteria; order Neisseriales; family Neisseriaceae; genus Alysiella; species Alysiella filiformis. The sequence goes on along the minus strand of NZ_CP059564.1, from coordinate 372,537 downwards.
GTGGCAATATCAAAAAATGTCGTGTACTGAAAGGCTGCCTGAAATGAGAACCTGTGGATAGTTGTGGGGTTTATTTAGAACCTGTATTCACAATCTTAATGGCTTGCTTTCGCCTACTGCGTTGGCTTTTCACGCCAATATGTTCAATATTGGCATAAAAAGCCGCCTTGTATTCGCAAGAATTATCCATAAAATCAAGCCATCAATCTTATGAATACAGGTTCTTAACGTGGGTTGGGGATAAAAATCATTGATAAATTTAAGTAACTTGACTCCCTCTCCCTGTGGGAGAGGGCTGGGGAGAGGGTTGCTGTTCAACAAACCCTCTCTCCAACTCTCTCCAATGGGGAGAGCGCGCTGGTTTGGTTACTTATCCCAAGCTCGCGTTATTTTAACAGATTTGTGCGCGGTGTTTTCAGCCTGAAACAGGACAAAGAAAAAACCCTGTTCGTGTGGAACAGGGTTTGTGGCATTTGGTGCCCAGGGTCGGACTCGAACCGACACACCTTGCGGCGGGGGATTTTGAGTCCCCTGCGTCTACCAATTTCGCCACCTGGGCTGGTGTTGAAGATTGGTATTATACTGACTTTTGTTTTTTTGTAAATGGGCTGGTGGTGTGTTTTTTGTTTTGTGATTGTTTTGTAATGAAATTTTGTTTGATGCGAGTGCTGGGACGTGCCGCTTCCTTTGGCGTGGGTGTGGCGGCGCAACGCCACGTTTGCCATAATGTGTTTTTGAATTTTGTTGGGTAAGGTGGGGCTGTTTGATGAAACCGTACAATAATTTGTTGATGTTTTCGGGGGGCGGCTCGCGTTTGGCGTATTTTTTGGGCTGCTATGCGGCTTTGTTTGACCACCAGCGTGCGCCTGATGTGATTGTGGGCAGTTGTGGTGGCAGCCTTGCGGCTTGGCTGGTGTCGCAAGCGCCTGAACCTGAACGGCTTTGTGATTTGCTCACTTCGGTGGCGTTTTATCGGGTGGCGCGGTCGGTGTGGCTGCCGCGTAGGGTGGGGGCGGCGGCTTGGTTTCAGGCTGCTTGGCGGTGGTGGCAAACGGGCAATCGGGCGCGTTTGCGGCGCGTTCATGAGGGCGATGATGTGGCAACTTTGTTGGCGCATTTGCAAACTTACGCGCTGTTTGAACCGATTGGGCTGCTTGAACGTTGGCTGGACGATGTGGCTGATTTGGCTCAAAGTTTGCCCAAACGCCATGCTTGTGTTGCGCCTGATGTGTTGATTTCAGGCAGCCGAATGCTTGAATCGCCTTGTGGGGCGGTGTTGTGGCAACAGCTTTGGTTTGCGCCGCCAAAGGTGTGCGATTTTTGGCGTAATCATCCGCCTCTTTGTGCGGTGGCACGCCATGCGCCTTGGCGGATTGCGCGTTTGGCTCATGTGTGTGAACGGCATGTGCCGATGTTGGCGGTGGCGGTGTCAATTTGTGATATGTATTATCAAGCACCTGTTTATGTTGATGATTTGGGTTGGTGCATGGGGGCTGTGCTGGATTTGCAGCCTGTGGAGCGGGCTTGTGATTTGGCGCACACGGTGTGGACGGAACACAAAATGCCTTATTCGGCGGTGGCACACGCGGCGATTGGGCGCGTGTTTGGGACGAATGCCCATTGCCGTCATGCGGAAATGGCGTGTTTTGAGTCGCCCAATACGCGCATTCATCGTTTGCCGTTTGCCGATAATGCGGTGGTTTTGCGTGGCGATGTGGCAACAAAAACGTGGGATTGGCGTTCAGGCTGCCTGAAAGTGGATTGGGGCAGCCACGCGCAATTTGTGCAGATGATGTTGGCGCAATGGCAATATGGCTACACGCGCACGGCGGATTATTGTGCGCGTTTGGGGTCATGTTAAACGACCTCATCCAAATGTGGATAAGGGCAGATAGATGATTATCTGCCCTACGAATACAGGTGCTTACACAATTTCAAAATGAATGTTTTCGGCTTGCAAGCCTTTTGCCAGTTGAGCAAATGCCACGGGCGCAAGGCTGCCTGAAACGCCATCTGCGTCATAGCTGACCAAACCCGTGTTGCTGTCGTAGGCGATGTGTTGGTTCAAGTTGGACAAATCGGCATTCAATGCACCAAATGCTTTGTGCGACAATGCTAAAGTGTCGTTGGCTTGAAATTCATCGGATAATTGCCGCACATCGCCTTCCAAAAGCTGGCTGAACGTGAATTTTTGCGTGATTTTGGGGGTGTGGTCATTGCTGTCGCCAAATTGTGTGGTGGCAAGGTGGCTGTTGTCATCGTCCACCAGATGAATCATGCGCGATGATGTTTTGCTGGCTGGCATGGACGTGATTTCGGGGGTGGCAATGGTGGTAGTGAATTTGGCTTTGTCATCAATGTATGCACGATGGTCGGTGGCTTGGATAAAGTGCAAATTCCAGCCTTCTTTACCAATATTACTGGTATCTACGCCGAAATAATCGGTTGCTGCATTTTGTTCATGAGAATTCATGGCGTTCAGCAAAGATTTGGCATGACCATGATTTGAATCCGCATCGTTAAATAACATGCTAATCACGATATCATAAAAATGTTTTTTAAGTTCATCTAGTGTTAAGGTTTTGATATTTGAGCCAAACCAGCCTGCATTTTCGTAGAAATTATTGTTGGTGTTTAAGCCATATTTTGCGGCTGCTCGTGTAATGCCTGCAACAAAGTGTCCTTTGAGCATATGAATGGTTTTGCCATGGGCGGTATATTCATCGCCCACATCACGCGCAAAATCCATTGCGCCATCGGTTACTTTCAATAAACCCACGCCAGCCGCTTTACGATGTGGATTGAGCAAGCCAGCCACAAACAGCGACAATTCAGTCTGCACTTCGCGCGACAAATTGTTCAAATCGCTGATGATGATTTTTTTGTTGGCTTCGTTGGATTGATATTGGTTCATTTCCATGCCACCTTTGGCGGCTTGGGTAATGGCGTTCAAATCGCTGCCTGAAAGCACTTTGTGGGTGTAGGCGGTGGGCAATTTAATGCTGTTGCCATGCAAAATGTCTTTTGTGGCGGGTGTGGTGGGGGTGCTTGCAGGGGTGTCGTTTTTATCGGGCGTGTTGTTGCTGGCAGGACTGTTGTTGGCAGGACTGTTGTTGGCAGGACTGTTGTTGGCAGGACTGTTGTTGCTGGCGGAGCTGTTGTTGCTGGCGGAGCTGTTGTTGCTGGCGGAGCTGTTGTTGCTGGCAGGGGTGTCGTTTTTATCGGGCGTATTGTTGCTGGCGGAACTGTTGTTGCTACCCAAATGGGCATGATTGTCCGCACCCGAATGGTTTGAATTGCCCTTTTTGTTTTTGTCATCAGAATCATTGCGTAATGCCACCGCAGCCGCTCCCACGCCGCCCAAAACAGCCAAACCAGCCAGCACCCCACCCACGCCCGATGAGTGGCTGACTGTGGACGCTTTAACCGCGCTGCTGCTTGCCACATGGCTGTTTGCCGCTTCGCCAAAATAGCCACTGCCCATGCTGCCGCTTGTGGGGGCGGTAAAGTAGGTGGTGTAATCATTTAAGATGAAATCGGGGTTGGCAGATGTGCCTGCCACATCAATCAGCAATTTGCCATTTTCAACGCGCGTGGTGTAGTCGTGTACCAAATTGCCTTGTTCATCAATCAGTTGATAGCGTGTGTTGGCTTGGGTGTTGTATTGCACGCTGTGGTGCGATTGGGCGGACAATTCGCGGATTGAACCACCTTGTTTAATCAATAATTTCACTGCCATGGTGTTGAGCCTCTATTTTGTTGTATGGGGAAATGGGGTTTCAGGCTGCCTGAAAAAAATCATCTTATCTTAAATTAACTTAATCATTCAAATATTCCCATTGTGGTGTGAATAAATTGTGCCTTTTTGGTTACACATCAACTGTTTCTGCCAAAATTGCGCCAAAATCGCAAGAAAAGGTTGTGCTTAACAAAAAGTTACCCTAAAATCGCGTCATTATTTATGACACCGATGTCATTTTTCTCGGTAGCCAAATATGACAACCATTTACGATGTGGCACGGCTGGCTGGCGTTTCGCCCAAAACCGTTAGCCGTGTTTTGAACAATGATGCACCCGTTAAAGATGCCACGCGCCAAGCCGTACAGCAAGCCATGGCGGAATTGGGCTATGTGCCATCGTTGGCGGCACGGGCGTTGCGCTCGCAGCGTTCGGGCTTGATTGGCGTGATAACGGGCAACATCGCCCCCATGCCGCAGGAAGTCAATTTGCGCGGCTTGCCCGACACTTTTTTGGTGCAAGGCACACAAAAAGCCGCCAACGATGCAGGCAAAACACTGATGGTTGCCGACACAGGTGGCACCGCCGATGGCTTTGTGCAGTTGGTGCGCTTGTTTCAGCAATATCGCGCCGAAGGCATAATTTATGTTTCTGAATTTCATCAAGAAATTGAGCTGCCCACGCTGCCTGAATGCTGCCCCATCGTGCTGTTGAATTGCTTTGACCAAAAACACACCCCAGCCGTGTTGCCCGATGACGCATTTGGACAATACGAATTGGTTTGCCAAATTTTGGCGCAAGGTCATCGGCGCATTGCTTATATCACGCTGCCTGAAAACATCATTGCCACACAACTGCGTTTACAAGGCTACCGCGCTGCACTTGCCGAAGCCAATATCGCTTTTGATGAAAAACTGGTCGCCACAGGCTACACCGACCGCAGCAACAACATTCAAGATTTGTGGCAAGCCCTAGACCGTGTACTCAACCAGCCCAATCCGCCCACGGCTTTGTGTTGCGGCAACGATGAAATGGCTATGCGCGTTTACGGTATGTTGCGTACGCAGGGGATTCGGGTGCCGCAAGCCATGTCGGTGGCAGGCTACGACAACCACAGTCAAATTGCCGAAGCCCTGTATCCCGAACTGACCACCGCCGAATTGCCCTATGTGGAAATGGGCAGAAAAGCCGTTAAATTATTATTGGAAAAACAACAACATCAAACCACACCACATTGTGTGCAAGGCGAAACCATTTGGCGCAATTCGGTGTTGCCGCGCCATTGGGGACAATGAGATTTACAGTACACGACAATTTTTGATGTTGCACCGAACCGCCCTTTTTCCCAACCATTAAAAAAATCCTCAATATCATGGAGATAACATCATGAACGCTCAACAAGTCCACATGACTTTGCGACAAATCATGCTGATGAATTTCGGTTTTTTTGGCATTCAATACAGCTTTGGTTTGCAACAGAGTGCAGTCGGGCCCATTTATTTGTTTTTGAATGCCGATGCGGGGCAATTACCGATTTTGAATTTGGCAGGCCCCATTACAGGCTTGATTGTGCAGCCCATTATTGGCGCGATGAGCGACCGCACTTGGGTTGAAGGCAAAGGCGTGTTTACAGGTCGCCGCCGTCCTTATTTTATGTGGGGGGCGATTGGTTGCAGCATTGCGCTGTTGCTGTTTCCGCACGTTACCGCGCTGTGGATGGCGGTGCTGATGTTGTGGATTTTGGACATTGCCAACAACACGGCTATGGAACCCTATCGCGCCTTTGTTGCCGATGCCATGCCCACCGAACAGCAAAACAAAGGCTTTTTAATGCAATCGATGTTTACGGGATTGGGGGCGGTGTTGGCGTATTTGTCGCTGCCGCTTTTCCAAAAAGTGATTTCGGGGCAGTCTGACGCGGGCATTCCGTATTGGGTTTACGGTTCATTTTATTTGGGGGCGGTGTTGTCGATTGGTTCGGTGCTGGTGTCGGTGCTTTCCACGCCAGAGCCGCGTTTGTCGGAACAAGAAATTGCCGCCATTCGTGCCAAACCCTCTGGTTTTGTCAATGCTTTAACAGACATTGCTGTGGCAATCAAAGAAATGCCCAAGCCTTTGCGTTTTTTGGCTTTGATTTATTTGTTTCAATGGTACGCTTTGTTCATTTATTGGCAATTTGTGGCGTTGTCGGTGGCACAATCGGCATTTGGTTCTACCGATGTCAAATCCGAAGCCTTTCAGGCAGCCGTGGCGTGGAATGGTTACATGGGCGCGTTTTACAATTTCATCACATTCCTGTCGGCATTTGGCTTGATGGCTTTAACCAAAAAATATGCCGCCAAATACGTTCACGCGGTGGCATTGTTTTGCGCGGCGGTGGGTTTGATGGCGTTGCCGTTTATTGAAAACAAGTTCATGTTGTTTGTGCCGATGTTGGGCATGGGCGTGGCGTGGGCTTCCATTATGGGCGTACCGTTTTTGATTGCGGTTGCCGAAGTGCCAAAAGCGCGTTATGGCGTGTACATGGGCATCATCAACATGATGATTGTGATACCGATGTTTATCCAAACTTTAACTTTTGGCACCATTTACGACAATCTGTTGGGCAGCAATCCTGCCAATGCCATCATGATGGCGGGTGTGATGTTGGGCATTGCTGGCATTTTGAGTTTGTTTATCCAAACCAAACAAAGCCCAATAAAATGATTTTCTTGCTTCACAAACAAACACCATAACCACAAGAAAAGCAGACCAAGCTGCCTGAAACACGCATTCAGGCAGCTTGGTTTGTTTTTTGCCATGACAAAATAGGGGGCGATTTGATTCAATGGGTTCATCTTTTCAGGCAGCCTTTCAGTACACGACATTTTGTAGCACATTGTCGGGCATAAATGCCCGACCTACGGAAATGATTTTTTGTCGTGTACCGAAAGGCTGAAATCTTTGCAAAACTCGGTTTGTAGGGGCAGATTTCATATCTGACCCGTTTAGGTTCGCAGAAATTTTCATTCTTATCAATAAATTGAAAAAAGGGCGGATATGAAATCCGCCCCTACGTCAGTTTAAAAGTAGGTTTTGCAAAGGTTTCAGGCTGCCTGAATGCCGCAAAATCCACTAAAATTCCACCTTTTATTGCATGGAACACCAACATGAAAACCCAAGTACACCTGTTTTCAGGTTTTTTAGGCACGGGCAAAACCACCGCCATTCGCAGTTTGATTGCACAAAAACCCGAGTCGGAACAATGGCTCATCATCGTCAATGAATTTGGCGAAATTGGCATTGATGGTGCGGTGTTGTCCAACAATGGCATTCCTGTGGCAGAAATTTCAGGTGGCTGCCTGTGTTGCACATCGGGCGGCGACCAAATTGGCGAAACCATACGCAAAATGTTGCACAACAATCCAGCCCATCGCATCATCATTGAGGCAAGCGGCTTGGCACACGCAGCAGGCGTGATTGATGAACTCAAAGCCCCCGAATTTGCCAATGTGTTGGAAATTGCCGCCGTGTTCACGCTGGTGGACGTGCGCCAGTTTATCAATCCCGATTATGCCCGACACGCGCTTTATCAAGACCAAATTGGCGTGTGCGATGTGCTGCTGGCAAGCAAAACCGATTTGTGCAGCCCCGAACAACTGGCTCAATTTCACGAGCAAGCCGCCAAACTCTTCCCCCCAAAAACCCTGATTGCCGAAGTGAAAAACGCGCAAATGAACCCCGAATGGCTCAATTTGCCCGTGAGCGAAAAACCGCGTTATCGGCTCAAAACGCTGCCTGAAAACAGCATGGGCTTTCAATCGCAAGGTTTCACATTTGCCGCAGGACGCAATTTTGATGGCGAACGGCTTACCCAATTTTTTGACGATTTGCCGCAGTTGGCGCAAGGTTTGGTGCGCGCCAAAGGGGTGTTTCAGGTGCTGGATACTTGGGTGTGGCTCAACTGGGTAGATGGCGGTTGGGGCGCGAATCAGGTTTCGTGGCGGCGCGACAGTCGCTTTGAATTGATTGCGCGTGAATTTGATGCCGATGAAATTGAACGCCGATTGAATGCGGCTTTGGAATAACAAGTTTCAGGCAGCCTGAAACCTTTGTAAAACCTACTTTTAAACTGACGTAGGGGCGGATTTCATATCCGCCCTTTTTTCAATTTATTGATAAGAATGAAAATTTCTGCGACCCTAAACGGGGCAGATTTCACATCTGCCCTCATTTTTATTTTCATCAATAAATTGAGAAAGGGCTGGATAGAAAACCGCCCCTACGTCAGTTTATAAAGTCGGTTTTGCACAGGTTTCAGCCTGAAAATCGCTTTTTCCGCTACAATGCACCTTCCCATTAACCAAGCAAAATCATCATGGCAAACATTTTTTATGAAGAAAGCGGACAATTCAAAGCCGCCCAAATCGTCCAAAAAAACGATGCAAGCTACCAAGCCGATACGCAACACGGCAAGCGCGTCAAAATCAAAACCAGCAACGTGTTTTTTGAATTTAACGGCAATATGGACGATTTCATGCAGTCCGCCCAAGCCGAAGCCAACGATATGGACACCGAATTGCTTTGGGAAAGCGTGGGCGCAGACGAATTTTCGTTTGAATCTGCCGCGCAAGAATATTTTGGCGCAAAACCCAATACCATTCAACAGGCTGCCACGCTGATGGCTTTGTATGCCGCGCCCATGTATTTTCACAAAAAAAACAAAGGCATTTTCAAAGCCGCGCCCGAAGATGTGTTAAAACAAGCCCTTGCCGCCATTGAGCGCAAAGCCCAACAAGACGCACAAATGCAATCTTGGGCAGACGCGCTGGTTTCAGGCAGCCTGCCCGATGAAATTGCCACCGAATTGCCGCAAATTTTGCACGCGCCCGACAAGCAATCGCTGGCATACAAAGCCTTTCACAAGGCGGCAGACGCGCTGAAAATGTCTGCCTATGAATTGGCGAAACACACGGGCGGCATCACTTCTGTGCCGCAATATTTGTTGCAACGCTTTGAAATCAAATATTTTCCGCGTGGCACGAGTTTTCCGCAAATTGACGTGCCAACGCTGCCTGAAAATTTGCAAGTGGCTGATGTGCAAGCCTTTTCCATAGACGATTTGTCCACCACCGAAGTGGACGATGCGCTTTCGGTGCAAGATTTGGGCAATGGCGTGAAACGGGTTGGCATACACATTGCCGCGCCTGCTTTGGGCATTCAGGCAGCCAGCGAAATGGAAGACATTGTTTTGCAAAGGTTAAGTACGGTTTATTTTCCTGCCAACAAAATCACCATGCTGCCTGAAAATTGGGTTGGCGCATTCAGCTTGGACGAAGGCAAAAATGTGCCAGCGTTCAGCATTTATTTTGATGTGGACGCGGATTACCAGCTTTCCGAACCCGAAAGCCGCATTGAACTTGTGCCGATAGTCGCCAATTTGCGCATTCAAAACATTGAGCCGTTTTTCAACAGCGAAACGGGCGTGGGCAATGCCGATAATCCGCAATTTCCCTTTCATGCCGAATGTTTGTATCTGCTTGAATTGGCACAGCAATTACAAAAACAACGCGACCGTTTCCCCGACCCCAGTTTGCCCAAAAAATACGATTATGGCATTGATTTTGATGAAAATGATAAAGTCATCATCACGCGCCGCGAACGCGGTTCGCCAATAGACACTTTGGTCAGCGAAATGATGATTTTGGCAAACACCAGTTGGGCAAAATTGTTGCACGACAAGGAGTTGGGCGGTCTGTTTCGCGTGCAGCCGAGCGGACGTGTGCGCATGTCCACGCATTCCGAGCCGCACATTGGCATGAATGTGGCGCATTATGGCTGGTTCACATCGCCCCTGCGCCGCGCTTGCGACTACATCAACCAAAAACAATTACAGGCAGCCTTAAACGGCAGCGCACCGCGTTTTGCCAAAAACGACAGCGATTTGTTTGTTGCGCTCAATAATTTTGAAACGGCATACACGGCATATCGCGCGTTTCAAGACATGATGGAAAGCTATTGGGCAATGGTGTGGTTGCAGCAAGAAAATGTGCGTGAAATCAATGCGGTATTGTTGAAAGACGATTTGGTGCGGCTGGAAGGCGTGCCTTTGGTGGCAAGGGCAACGGGCATTCCCATGGAAATTGCGCCCAAATCCATGCTGAAATTGGCGGTGCAAGAAGTGGATACGGAAACGCAATTTGTGGCGTTGAAATATTTGGCTGTGGTGCCGAATGCCGCGCCTGTTGCGGAAGACGATGAGAGCGCGTAAAGCACAATGTGTTTGGGGCTGCTGATGGGTTTTATCCTGTGCATGGTTTGTTGTGGGAAAGCCCAAGGCAGCCTGAAATGCCAATTCGCGCTATAATAACGTGAGTTTGGGATAAAAGTGATTGATAAATTTAAGTAACTTGACTCCCTCTCTCTGTGGGAGAGGGCTGGGGAGAGGGTATGCTGCTCAATAAACCCTCTCTCCAACGCTTTCCCACAGGGAGAGAGGGCGGGTTGATTGGCACATTTACAGATACTTATCCCGATTCACGTTAATAACATCATTCAACCCCTTAATCTCACAAAGGAAATTCATCATGCACTTTAATGCCATTTTCTCTCTTATTATGTTGGGGACGCTTGCCGCTTGCGGTGGTGGTGGCAACTCATCATCGCCCACGGTTCAATCCACCCCCACATCGCAAAAACAACCCACGCAACCCACCCAGCCCAAGCGCGTTTCACAGCCCGTTTCAGACAGCCAGCGCGTTGTCGCACAAACCCTGCCCATTCAGGGCTTTACCGTGAAACCTGCCGCCGCCGCGTTGCAGGCAGAATTGCAAAAAGCCATTCAATACACCAACCAATTGCGTGCCGAAAAAGGTTTGCCTGCCTTAAAATACGATGCCAAACTCGCCGCCTATGCCCAGCAACGCGCGGAAGAAGTGGTGGGACGATTCGCCCACACACGTCCCGATGGCAACGAATCCTTTCACGATAAAGTTCTCAAACAAGGTCGCATGGGCGAAAATTTGGCAGCAGGTGCCAACTCCGCCCAGCAAACCGTGATGGAACAATGGAAAAACAGTTCAGGGCATTATGCCAATATCGTCAGACCCGAATTCAGCAAAATTGGCATGGGTTTGGTGTATGTTTCAGGCAGCCAATACGGTTATCATTGGGTACAAATTTTCGGTTCCGACAACATTGAAATTGCCGATTACGCCTTTGACAACAGCGCAGCCGCCAAACAAAATCGCCTATCAGACGTGAGCGCACACATCACCACCGCTCGCCCCAGCGAAGCCAGCCAATATTTGTGGGTGGACAACACACAAATCTACCTCAACGATTTTCCCAGCAATGGCGCGTGGAAAGAATTTAACAAAAATGGCTATCATGCCGAAGTGAATGGTTATCAAGATACCCGTTTTGGCGTGGTCAAAAAAGGCAATGAAAATCAAAAAGTCTTCTATTTTGGCAAACACACCGAATACGACAATATGCCACAAACAGGTTCAGCCCACTACACGGGCAAAGGCGTGATTGTGGACAAACAAAACACCAACAAAAACGTGGACGCACAATTTACCGCAGATTTTGGCAACAAAAAACTCAACGGCACGCTGTCTGAACGCGGACAAAAGGCGGTGGACATCAAAGCCAACATTCGCGGCACATCGTTCCAAAGCCCCAGCAATGCGGCGGTGGAAACACAAGGCGCATTTTTTGGCGAACGTGCCAAAGAATTGGGCGGCGTGTTTTACGAACACAGCACAGGCAAATATGGCGCATTTGGCGCAAAACAATAAACAAAGGGGATAGATGGGTCATCTATCCCCTTAAAAAACGTGGTCAATTTGCCAACAAGCCAGTTCTCTCCCCCTGTGGGAAAGCGTTGGAGAGAGGGCTTATTGGGCGGCATACCCTCTCCCATAGGGATAGGGAGTCAAGTTACTTAAATTTATCAATTACTTTTATCCCGAGTTCGCGTTAAAAAACACGCTACCAGCCAAAAAATAAAACCGCCTTGTAAAAACAAGGCGGTTGAAATTTGGTTGCGGGAGCAGGATTCGAACCTACGACCTTCGGGTTATGAGCCCGACGAGCTACCATGCTGCTCCATCCCGCGTCAGAAACTTGAACTATACAGATGTTTTTTTGCCGTGTCAAATGTTTTTTGTTTCAGGCAGCCTGAAAAGCATCATTTGGCTGTTTTGGCTTTTTCGGCAATGTCGGCGGCGGCGGTAAACAACACATCGGTAGATGAATTGAGTGCCGTTTCTGCCGAATCTTGAATCACGCCGATGATGAAACCCACAGCCACCACTTGCATTGCCACGTCATTGGGAATGTTGAACAAGCTGCACGCCAAGGGAATCAACAACAATGAACCGCCTGCCACACCCGATGCGCCACAGGCACTCACTGCCGCAATCACGCTCAACAATACTGCCGTCATGAAATCCACGGCAATGCCTTGTGTGTGTACCGCCGCCAAAGTCAGCACGGTAATGGTGATTGCCGCACCTGCCATATTGATGGTCGCGCCCAAGGGAATGGATACGGAATAGGTGTCTTCGTTCAAATTCAATTTTTTTGCCAAAGCCATGTTTACGGGAATATTGGCTGCCGATGAACGTGTGAAAAATGCGGGTATGCCACTTTCACGCAGGCAAGTCATGACCAAGGGATAGGGGTTTTGCTTGGTTTTGGCAAACACGATAATCGGATTCAGCACAAATGCCACAAAAGCCATACAGCCCAGCAATACCAAAATCACTTTACCGTATTCGGCAATCATTTTCACAAAGCCTGTTTCGGCAACGGTTACGCTCATCAAACCGAAAATGCCAATGGGAGCAAGGCGAATAATCCAACGCACAATGGCTGACACGGCATGAGAAACATCACTTAAAACCTGATGTGTGGCTTGCGAAGCGCGGCGCAGGGCAAAACCCAATAAAATCGCCCATGCCAAAATGCCAATGTAGTTTGCGCCCACCAATGCGCCAAATGGGTTGGCAACCAAATTCATCAGCAGGTTTTTCAACACGGCGGCAATGCCTGTGGGGGCTTGAATGCTCACATTTTCGCTGCTCACCAAAGTGAGTGTGCTGGGAAACATCATGCTGCCCACCACCGCCACCACCGCCGCACCAAATGTGCCAAGCAAATACATCACCAAAATGCTACCCATATTGGTTTTGTTGCCCTCGCGGTGTTGGGCTACGGCAAGCGTTACCAACACAAACACCAAATAGGGCGCAACGGCTTTCAATGCGCCCACAAATAAATCGCCCAAAATGCTGGTAACGGCAGTGGCTGACGGCACAATGGTGCCAACCAGCATACCCAGCACCAAGCCGATGATGATTTGTATAATCAAACGATTGCTGTTTTGCGGTTCAACCGTTTGTGGGGTTGGGTTATCCATAACATTTTTCCTTTTTAAATGATATTGTGGGAAAGAAACAGGCGTATTTATACCAAAATTTAACATTTTTTAAAAGAAAATTGCGTTTCAGGCAGCCTGAAAATCATACAATCGGCAGTTTGGTGTTTTCAGGCTGCCTGAAAACACATTGATGGTTGAAAACCTGTAATCTTACGAACACAGGTTATTATTTTTGATGAAATTTTATTTTATGTCTCAATTTCCGATTATCTTTTTTACCGTGTGGGCGGCAGTGCAATTTTTGAGTTTCAACTTGGCGCGAGGCTTGGCGTGGCAGGGCAAAATGCGCCATGTTTGGGCGCGAAGAGGCTTATTGCTGATGGTGTTGGCAATCAGCAATGGATTGATGTTGTTGGCATTTTTGCGTTTGCACCACCACATTTTTCGCATCAATGCCATTTGGCTGACGGTGTTGTGGTTTGTGTTTTTGGCAACCGTGCTGGCGTGGATTGTGGCGAACATTTTGCGCCGCAGCCGCGTGGCACGTTACCAAAATGCCGATTTGTTGCAAGCCGATTTACGCAAAATTGCCCCCGTGCTGGTGGTGGCGATGTTTGGTTTGGGCTGGTTCAATGCCTATGTGCCTGCCGTAAGGCGCGTGGTCATTGAAATAGACAAACCCATGGCGCAGCCTGTACGCATCGCCATGGTTGCCGACACACATTTGGGCGTGCTGGTGGGCAAACGCCAATTAGACAAATTGGCAAACATTTTGAATGAAGAAAAAGTGGATTTGGTGCTCATGCCAGGCGACATCATGGACGATGACATTGCCGCCTACACCGCCGAAAACATGAAACCGCATTTACAAAAAATTCGTGCGCCATTGGGGGTGTTTGCCACCTTGGGCAACCACGATGTGCGCGAAGGCAAACACATCACACAAGCCATTGAAAGTGCAGGGATTCGCGTATTGCGCGATGAAGCGGTGTGGGTGGACAACCGTTTTTGGGTAGTGGGTCGCCCCGACAATTTGGATGCCGAACGTTTGCCCACCGCCCAATTATTGCAAAAAGCCAACGTCCAACAACCGATTTTTCTGTTGGACCATCGTCCAGATGGGGTGTTGGCACACGCCAAATTGCCCATTGATTTGCAAGTATCGGGACACGTTCACAATGGGCAGATTTTCCCTGGTAATTGGGTGGTGCGGTTTTTGAATGAAATCCACTATGGCTATGCAAAACGCGGCAACACGCATTTTGTGGTTACATCGGGCTATGGTTTTTGGGGGATACCGTTTCGTTTGGGTTCGCAAGCGGAAGTGTGGATTATTGATGTACAAGGCAAAAAAACGGTTGGCTGAACATGGTTGCACCAGCACAATAAAAGACGTTGAGTTTGGGATAAAAATCATTGATAAATTTAAGTCACTTTGCGCCCTCTCCCTGTGGGAGAGGGTTGGGGAGAGGGTATGCTGCTCAACAAGCTCTCTCCAACGCTTTCTCATAGGGAGAGAGCTGGTTTGTTGGCAAATTGACGGTTACTTATCCCGAGTACACGTTAAAAAAGGGTGGACGTGAAATCCACCCTTGTTGCCATTTGAACCTGTTTACCGCAACAAATCCACTTGGCAAACAAAATGATATGCACCAATTTCAAAGCCATGTTGGAAATAAATGCGGTGTGCGGTGGTGCGTTCGCCGCCCACATTGCTGTCAATGTGGATTTCGGCAATGCCTGCCAAACGCGCGATGTTTTGCACTTCCGACAACAGGCGTGTGCCATAACCGTTGCGGCGATATTGTGGCAAGGTAATCAAATCATCAATGTGAATGTGGCGACCGCTTACCAAATTCATCTCTTCACGAAAACCGCATACCGCCACCGCGTTGCTCATGCCGCCTTCAAAAATGCCCAGTAAACGATAGCCTTGTTTGCGTTGAATTTCATTTACTTGCTCCACAAAGCTGTTGATGTCTTGCAATTTGGGGCGCAACACGCTTAATGCGGCAAAAGCCGATGCGGTTTCGTGTGGCATGATTTCACGCAAAACGGGCGCATCGGCTTGCGCTGCAACCGTTTGGCTGCCTGAAACCGCCATTTCATGTGGTTCAGGCTGCTGTGTGGTGGGGGTGTCGTGTTGGGTTGATGGGGGTGGGGTGTGTTGGCTGGGTTCTATGCCCATTTCTTGCAACAACGCGCCGTATTCCAATACGCGCAAATCGTTGTCTGCCGCAAAATCCATCAAAAAGCGGAACATATTGGGATTGATGTCGGCTAATTTGGGGTCGATGGCAACGCAGCGCACTTTGTCCAACACAATGGGTTGCACCCATTCGTGGTAGGACAGGCGGTTTTCTTTATTGAAAGATGACAAAATGCCACATAAGCGTTCCGCCCAATCACTGGGACGGAAAACTTTACCTTTACTGGTTGTGCCGTGAATGATGATTTCGTCCATTTCGCAGGTTAGCATGGCGGAACTCGGAATTTAAGTTATGAAAATAATCCAATTATACCGTATCGCGCCCAAAACGAAAAAATATTGTTGCAAACACAGTTGGCTTATTGCCCCTTGATTTTCAGGCAGCCTGAAACCATATTGTTGCATTATTTCACAGAAAGATTTTTGATGATGCAAAGCAACCAACGCACCCGATTCATTTTTGATGATATGCCCATTCGCGGTTTGCACGTTCACGCCCACGAAGTGTGGCAACACATTGTGCAACGCAAACATTATCCTGCTGCCATTCAACGCGCTTTGGGCGAATTGTTGGCGGCAGGCGCATTGTTGTCCAGCAATTTAAAATTGGACGGCACGCTGATTGTGCAAGTGCAAGGGCAGGGGATTTTAAAACTTTTGGTGGTAGAAGCCACTTCCGACCAAACCCTCCGCGCCACCGCCCGTTGGGACGAAACCGCCCAAATTGACCCACAAGCCAGTTTAAACGATTTATTGGGACAAAATGGCATGTTTGTGCTGACCTTGCAGCCCAAAGACGGCGAACAATGGCAAGGCGTGGTGCCTTTGGAAGGCGAAGGCATTGCCAATATGTTGATGAATTACATGGCGCGTTCCGAGCAATTGCAAACGCACATCGCCTTGGCAGCAGACGAAAACAACATTGGCGGCTTGCTGTTGCAACGTTTGCCCGAAGCCGAATTGAACGATGAAGCATGGCAACACATCACCACGCTGGCTGAAACCCTCACTGCCACCGAATTGCTCAATTTGGACGCGCAAAACGTGCTGTACCGCCTGTTTCACGAAACCCCACCGCGCGTGTTTGCACCCGAATCATTGGAATTTGCCTGTACCTGTTCGCGCGGTAAAGTGAGCGATATGCTGTTGCTTTTGGGTGGCGAAGAAGTGGGCAATGCCGTTGCCGAAGAAGGCAGCATTACCGTAGATTGCGATTTTTGTAATGAACACTACACCTTTGACGAACAAGACGTGAACGCCCTGTTTGGTATGGATATTGTGGCAGCCGTTCGCACCGAAAAAGCGCGTTTGCAATAATTTCAGGCAGCCTGAAACACCAATTCAGGCTGCCTGAAAAAGTTTTAAAGCATTACAGATTTTGGCATTCCGCGCAAACGCCCGTTAAAACAACATGTTCCTCTTTCAGCGCAAAACCCGAGCGTTTCACACCTTCACGCAAGGCTTGCCATTCATGGTTCAAACTTTGCTCATCAACCGCGCCACATTTTTCGCATACCAAAATAAAGCTGCTGTTGTGGTTCAATTCATTGTGGCAATGACCGCCACATTCATGTTGCGTGTGGCTGCACAAAATATAGCCATTAACCGCAGGAATTTTGTGCAACACCCCCAAATCCGCCCAAAAATCCAAAGCCCGATAAGCCGTAGGTGGTGCAACCACACTGTCGCTCACACGCTGCATTTGCGCCAATACAGTATAGGCTTTAATCACGCCGTCCAGTTGCAACACAATGTCCAAAACCTGTTCACGCAAAGGCGTAACTTGTGCGCCACGTTGTTGGCATTCGGCAAGAATTTTGTTTTTGGTGGTGTTCATGGGTTTCAGTTTCAAAGCAAAGATAAAGATAAACAGCAATCATACCACTTTTACCAAACAAAAGCGTGGGTAGCAGTGTTTCAGGCAGCCCTCCCAAAAAGAGCGGAGTATTTGGGAGTGTACATGGCGTCTTGCCGCCATACCCACGCTTTGTGTGTGGCGCGAAGCGGTTGCCGTTTTGATTGTGTGTGTGGGTAGGGTGCAACTTGTTGCACCATTTCAGGCAGACTGAAAGTTGATGGTCAAAATAAATTTCGTGATAAATCAAAATATTTTGCAGTTTTTATCAAAAAAAAGTTTGGCAATGCTTGACCAGTTTGGGCATATTGGGCATAATTCGGTTTTTCGCTGCTACGGCGGCAAAGAAATGTTTAGTTGGATTTTTTAGTTCTTTAAAAAATGATTACCGATAAGTGTGAGTGTATTGAGCCTCACACTGTTTTGAGAGTTTATAAGATTGAATGTGTTTTTCATATTTATTTTCTTGTTAATTTC
The DNA here is from genome assembly GCF_014054525.1 of Alysiella filiformis. Lineage (NCBI taxonomy): Bacteria > Pseudomonadati > Pseudomonadota > Betaproteobacteria > Neisseriales > Neisseriaceae > Alysiella > Alysiella filiformis. Next base: position 354,891 of record NZ_CP059564.1, on the reverse strand, counting down.
TTTGAAGCAGACCAGAAGTTAAGTAAGTTAGAGATTGAACATAAGAGTTTGATCCTGGCTCAGATTGAACGCTGGCGGCATGCTTTACACATGCAAGTCGAACGGCAGCACGAGTACTTGTACTTGGTGGCGAGTGGCGAACGGGTGAGTAATGCATTGGAACGTACCGAGTAGTGGGGGATAACTGTCCGAAAGGATAGCTAATACCGCATACGACCTGAGGGTGAAAGCGGGGGACTTTTAGGAGCCTCGCGCTATTTGAGCGGCCAATGTCTGATTAGGTAGTTGGTGGGGTAAAGGCCTACCAAGCCGACGATCAGTAGCGGGTCTGAGAGGATGATCCGCCACACTGGGACTGAGACACGGCCCAGACTCCTACGGGAGGCAGCAGTGGGGAATTTTGGACAATGGGGGGAACCCTGATCCAGCCATGCCGCGTGTCTGAAGAAGGCCTTCGGGTTGTAAAGGACTTTTGTCGGGGAAGAAAAGCGGATTGATAATACCAGTTCGTGATGACGGTACCCGAAGAATAAGCACCGGCTAACTACGTGCCAGCAGCCGCGGTAATACGTAGGGTGCGAGCGTTAATCGGAATTACTGGGCGTAAAGCGAGCGCAGACGGTTTGTTAAGTCAGATGTGAAATCCCCGAGCTCAACTTGGGAACGGCGTTTGAAACTGGCAAGCTAGAGTATGTCAGAGGGGGGTAGAATTCCACGTGTAGCAGTGAAATGCGTAGAGATGTGGAGGAATACCGATGGCGAAGGCAGCCCCCTGGGATAATACTGACGTTCATGCTCGAAAGCGTGGGTAGCAAACAGGATTAGATACCCTGGTAGTCCACGCCCTAAACGATGTCAATTAGCTGTTGGGGCACTTGATGCCTTAGTAGCGTAGCTAACGCGTGAAATTGACCGCCTGGGGAGTACGGTCGCAAGATTAAAACTCAAAGGAATTGACGGGGACCCGCACAAGCGGTGGATGATGTGGATTAATTCGATGCAACGCGAAGAACCTTACCTGGTCTTGACATGTGCGGAAGGCTTTAGAGATAGAGCTGTGCCTTCGGGAACCGCAACACAGGTGCTGCATGGCTGTCGTCAGCTCGTGTCGTGAGATGTTGGGTTAAGTCCCGCAACGAGCGCAACCCTTGTCATTAGTTGCCATCATTAAGTTGGGCACTCTAATGAGACTGCCGGTGACAAACCGGAGGAAGGTGGGGATGACGTCAAGTCCTCATGGCCCTTATGACCAGGGCTTCACACGTCATACAATGGTCGGTACAGAGGGTAGCCAAACCGCGAGGTGGAGCCAATCCCAGAAAACCGATCGTAGTCCGGATTGCACTCTGCAACTCGAGTGCATGAAGTCGGAATCGCTAGTAATCGCAGGTCAGCATACTGCGGTGAATACGTTCCCGGGTCTTGTACACACCGCCCGTCACACCATGGGAGTGGGGGATACCAGAAGTAGGTAGGGTAACCGCAAGGAGCCCGCTTACCACGGTATGCTTCATGACTGGGGTGAAGTCGTAACAAGGTAGCCGTAGGGGAACCTGCGGCTGGATCACCTCCTTTCTAGAGAAAAGAAGAGGTTGAATGCACTCACACTTATCGGTAATCGTATTATAGATGCAAGAATTAAAAAGCAGATTAAAGAAGAAATGATAAGGTTTAAGATTGTTTATTTTTAAATTTTAAATTTTGATGTTTCTTTGATTTGTTTTAAATAAGTTCATGGGTTTGTAGCTCAGGTGGTTAGAGCACACGCTTGATAAGCGTGGGGTCGTAGGTTCAAGTCCTACCAGACCCACCAGTTGCAAAACAAAGGAATACTGGGGGCATAGCTCAGTTGGTAGAGCACCTGCTTTGCAAGCAGGGGGTCATCGGTTCGATCCCGTTTGCCTCCACCAAGATTCAGGCAGCCTGAAAGTGGAATAAAAATAAAATAAAAAACTTTTAAAAAGAGTTAAGCTTAAAAAGTTTAATTTTTTATTTTTGATTATTTTTCTTTTTTAAATTGCAAATTAAAGCGAGTTTGTGTAGAATGGCTAGCTTGCTTGTTTTAATTTGCAATTTGCTGATGATTTTATCAGTTAATTGATTGCATCGCTCTTTAACAAATTGGAAAGCCGAAATCAACAAACAAAGACAATTTTGGTTTGATTTGGTTTGAAATCAGTTTGCAAACTGATTTCAGGCAGCCTGAAACAAAACTCAGGTTAAAAAGAATTGAACAACAGTATTTGGGTGATGATTGTATCAATACCCGTCTTGAAACACAAAAGGCAAGATGGGTATCACAACAAAGCAGTAAGCTTTATTGTTTGAGAATCTAAGTAGAATATGGTTGTCAACGCTGTATTCTGCAAAGTCAAAGGTTCTTCAAATGATAGAGTCAAGTGAATAAGTGCATCAGGTGGATGCCTTGGCGATGATAGGCGAAGAAGGACGTGTAAGCCTGCGAAAAGCGCGGAGAAGCTGGCAAAAAAGCAATGATACCGCGATGTCCGAATGGGGAAACCCACACAGCAATGTGTATCCCAGTCTGAATACATAGGACTGGCGAAGCGAACCGGGAGAACTGAACCATCTAAGTACCCCGAGGAAAAGAAATCAACCGAGATTCCGCAAGTAGTGGCGAGCGAACGCGGAAAAGCCTGTGCGTGATAATGGCACTGTTAGGAGAAGGACTTGGAAAAGTCCGCCACAGTGGGTGATAGCCCCGTATCCGAAAACAGTATCATGGTACTAAGCGCACGACAAGTAGGGCGGGACACGTGAAATCCTGTCTGAATACGGGGGGACCATCCTCCAAGGCTAAATACTCATCATCGACCGATAGTGAACCAGTACCGTGAGGGAAAGGCGAAAAGAACCCCGGGAGGGGAGTGAAATAGAACCTGAAACCTGATGCATACAAACAGTGGGAGCACCTTTAATGGTGTGACTGCGTACCTTTTGTATAATGGGTCAACGACTTACATTCAGTAGCGAGCTTAACCGAGTAGGGGAGGCGTAGGGAAACCGAGTCTTAATAGGGCGATCAGTTGCTGGGTGTAGACCCGAAACCGAGTGATCTATCCATGGTCAGGATGAAGGTGCCGTAACAGGTACTGGAGGTCCGAACCCACGCATGTTGCAAAATGCGGGGATGAACTGTGGATAGGGGTGAAAGGCTAAACAAACTCGGAGATAGCTGGTTCTCCCCGAAAACTATTTAGGTAGTGCCTCATGTATCACTTCTGGGGGTAAAGCACTGTTATGGCTAGGGGGTCATTGCGACTTACCAACCCATTGCAAACTCAGAATACCAGAAAGTGCAATCATGGGAGACAGACATCGGGTGCTAACGTCCGGTGTCAAGAGGGAAACAACCCAGACCGCCAGCTAAGGTCCCAAATGACAGATTAAGTGGTAAACGAAGTGGGAAGGCACAGACAGCCAGGATGTTGGCTTAGAAGCAGCCATCATTTAAAGAAAGCGTAATAGCTCACTGGTCGAGTCTTCCTGCGCGGAAGATGTAACGGGGCTCAAATCTGTAACCGAAGCTGCGGATGCTAGTTTACTAGCATGGTAGGGGAGCGTTCTGTAAGCCTGTGAAGGCAGCTTGTAAAGGCTGCTGGAGGTATCAGAAGTGCGAATGTTGACATGAGTAGCGATAAAGCGGGTGAAAAGCCCGCTCGCCGAAAGCCCAAGGTTTCCTACGCAACGTTCATCGGCGTAGGGTGAGTCGGCCCCTAAGGCGAGGCAGAAATGCGTAGTCGATGGGAAACGGGTTAATATTCCCGTACTTTGATTCAATGCGATGTGGGGACGGAGAAGGTTATGCTGGCAATCTGTTGGAATAGATTGTTTAAGCCTGTAGGTGGAAGGAGTAGGCAAATCCGCTCCTTCTTAACACCGAGACGTGATGACGAGTGTCCACGGACACGAAGCAGCAAATACCACGCTTCCAGGAAAAGCCACTAAGCTCCAGTTGAATCAAAACCGTACCGCAAACCGACACAGGTGGGCAGGATGAGAATTCTAAGGCGCTTGAGAGAACTCGGGAGAAGGAACTCGGCAAATTGATACCGTAACTTCGGGAGAAGGTATGCCCTGTAAGGTTAAGGACTTGCTCCGTAAGCCTATCAGGGTCGCAGAGAATCGGTGGCTGCGACTGTTTATTAAAAACACAGCACTCTGCTAACACGAAAGTGGACGTATAGGGTGTGACGCCTGCCCGGTGCTGGAAGGTTAATTGAAGATGTGCAAGCATCGGATCGAAGCCCCAGTAAACGGCGGCCGTAACTATAACGGTCCTAAGGTAGCGAAATTCCTTGTCGGGTAAGTTCCGACCCGCACGAATGGCGTAACGATGGCCACACTGTCTCCTCCCGAGACTCAGCGAAGTTGAAATGGTTGTGAAGATGCAATCTCCCCGCTGCTAGACGGAAAGACCCCGTGAACCTTTACTGTAGCTTTGCATTGGACTTTGAAGTCACTTGTGTAGGATAGGTGGGAGGCTTTGAAGCAGAAACGCCAGTTTCTGTGGAGCCGTCCTTGAAATACCACCCTGGTGGCTTTGAGGTTCTAACCCAGACCCGTTATCCGGGTCGGGGACCGTGCATGGTAGGCAGTTTGACTGGGGCGGTCTCCTCCCAAAGCGTAACGGAGGAGTTCGAAGGTTACCTAGGTCCGGTCGGAAATCGGACTGATAGTGCAATGGCAAAAGGTAGCTTAACTGCGAGACCGACAAGTCGAGCAGGTGCGAAAGCAGGACATAGTGATCCGGTGGTTCTGTATGGAAGGGCCATCGCTCAACGGATAAAAGGTACTCCGGGGATAACAGGCTGATTCCGCCCAAGAGTCCATATCGACGGCGGAGTTTGGCACCTCGATGTCGGCTCATCACATCCTGGGGCTGTAGTCGGTCCCAAGGGTATGGCTGTTCGCCATTTAAAGTGGTACGTGAGCTGGGTTTAAAACGTCGTGAGACAGTTTGGTCCCTATCTGCAGTGGGCGTTGGAAGTTTGACGGGGGCTGCTCCTAGTACGAGAGGACCGGAGTGGACGAACCTCTGGTGTACCGGTTGTTTCGCCAGAAGCATAGCCGGGTAGCTAAGTTCGGAAGAGATAAGCGCTGAAAGCATCTAAGCGCGAAACTCGCCCAAAGATGAGACTTCCCCTGTGGTTTAACCACATTCAAGGGTCGTTGTAGACCACAACGTTGATAGGTCGGGTGTGGAAGAGTGGTAACACTTGCAGCTAACCGATACTAATTGCCCGTAAGGCTTGACTCTATCATTTGAATAACTTTAAACAGTTCTACTACAAATGACAAAGCTTACTGATGACTCAGTCATCACCAAAAATACAAAATCAATACAAACACAAAACCTTTGTTTTATTGGCTTCCCAATTTACCCCCTTTACGTTTGGCGACCACAGCGGTTTGGACCCACTCCTTCCCTTCCCGAACAGGACAGTGAAACATCCCTGCGCCGATGATAGTATACTCCGTATGCGAAAGTAGGTCATCGCCAAACTCCTTATTCTCTACCCCAGCTCCTTTTATTTTATTAGGTGCTGGGGTTTTGCTTTTTTGCTTATCCATGCAATTTATCCATCAATTCAAACCATCAAACCACATGAACAAAAAACAAAATGCCGTTTTTGACGGCATTTTGTTTTTTGAATTATAGTCAATTCAAAATAAAATAGTACAATACCCTAATTTTTAGGATTAAAAAATGGCACATTCAACAGAACTGCGAAATAAAGCATTAAGCTATTATGAACAATGCAAAAATATCAGTAAAGTCGCCCAAGCTTACCAAATATCCAGAAATACGCTTTACCTATGGATACGCTTGAAAGCGCAAACAGGCAGCTTAAATCATCAAGTAAAGGGGCAAAATGCCAATAAATTGAACAGCCAAAAATTGGCTGAACATATACAACAACACCCTGATGCTTATTTGCATGAAATAGCTGAACATTTTAATTGTTCAAAATCAGCCATTTTTTATGCACTCAAAAGAATGGGTATCACGCGTAAAAAAAGACCACCACATACAAAGAACAAGACCCAAATAAAGTAAAAGATTATTTAAATCAACTGGCTGAATTTTTTGACTATCAGCGTGTTTATTTGGATGAAACGGGATTTGATACTTACTTATTTCGTCCTTATGCGCGTAGCCCAAAGGGGCAGGTCATCAAAGCCCAAATCAGTGGTAAAAAGTACCAACGCTTATCGCTTGTTGCCGCACAAGTCGGCAACAAACTGATTGCCCCTATGATTTATCAAAACACAATGACCAGTGCTTTTTTTGAAACATGGTTTGAGCAATGTTTATTGCCTATTTTAAATAAAAAATCTGTCATTATTTTGGATAATGCACGATTTCATCGTATGGGTATTTTGCGTGAAATGGCGCACAAATGGGGGCATAAAATCTTGCCGCTTGCACCTTATTCACCAGAGCTTAATCCCATAGAACGGACATGGGCAAACATCAAGAGATATATGCGAGCCATTTTACCTAGTGGAAGGCATTTTACTGATACGTTAGTGTCCTATTCTTATTTTAACTGACTATATTTTTTGATGCTCAAATTGAACAATGCGCGACTCAATTCTTTGGCGAGAAATTGGTAGCCTTGTGGGGTAAAGTGTACGCCATCGTTTTGTGCCAATTTGTCATTTATCCAGCGATTCATGCTGCATTCTCCGCCCATTGCGTCTTGCCATGACCAGTAGAGCAGGTGTTTTTCTTTTGCGATTTGGTGCTGCATTTTTTGTATTTCGCTCAAACGTTTGGGGCGTGTACCGCATACGCCATCGCGGTTTTTGAGTGATTCGGGTGCGCCAATCATCAAAATGGCGGCATGGGGTAGGGTTTGTTGGATTCGGTCAATGTTTTCTTGCCAAATTTTTTGGGTTTGTGCCACGTTGATTTGGTCGTTAAAGGCTTCGTTGGTGCCATAGGCGAGAATAATTAAATCGGCTTGGGTTTCTACTAAATCGTTTTCCCAATCGGCTCGCCATTTTTGCCAGTGGCTTAATTGTGTGCCGTTTAGTCCGAAGGCGGAAACGGTTACGCCACTTTTTTGGTTTTCAAATTGAATGGCTCCGATTTCCCACAATGCGTTGTCGGCTGCCTGAATGCGAATGGGCGGTTGGGCATTGAGGGTGAAATATTGCCAGTTGTTGCCGTGTAAACTGTATGCGAATGTGGCTTTTTGTGTGGCATCGGTGATTTTGAGTGGGCTGTCGCTGAAAATGGGGCGCATGGCTAAGCTGATTTGTTGTGTGCCTGTGTCTTTGGGGTTCAGCACCAAACTTTGTTGTGTTTTGGAACGTGCCAATATGCCGCCAAGTGGAAAGGCGGCGGTGTCGCGGCGTGCGTTGAGTAATTGCCAATTGCTGCCTGAATAGTCCACCACGGTGCTGCGTTGCCCTGATACGGCGGCGGGATACACCCAACCTATGCCTGCGTTGCCCCATTTTTGTTGCAAATGTTGCCGTAGGGTGTCGGTGAAATAGCCGCCTGCGGTGTGGGAATCGCCTAATTGTACGATGCGAAATTGGGTGGCTTTGCCTTGTGCCAAGTCGCGTAATTTGTCTTGCCATGCTTGGCTTTGGGGGCTGTAATTGATGATGTTTGAGCTGGGTTTGTTGCTGATTTGTGGGTTGGGGCGTGTGCTTGGATTTGGGGTTTGTGGGGTGGGTTGTGCTTGGGCGTTGAGTATGCCCAAGGTGGTCATCAACGCGGCAATGTATTTTAGGGGAAATGAGAACATGGTGGCTTTCTGCTTATATTGCTTTTCAGGCAGCCTGAAACATGGTGGCTGCCTGAAAAATCATTGAACTTGAATGTAACTTTTTAAATAATTGGACATGAAAATTTGCCCTGCGGTGTTGAGATGAATGCCGTCTTTGGTGCGAATGCGGACGGTTTCGCCATCTATGGTCATGCTGTCTTGATAGTTTTCGGTGTCGCTCAACAGCATATCGGTGGGCAACCAAATGACGGTTGGCAATTTGCCCACCAATTCGTTGCCCAAAATGTGATTCAGATGGCGCACACCTTTATTCAAATCAACGCGGCGCATATACGGCACGCCCAACCAAATGATTCGCGCCTGATTTTGCTCGGCTGCCTGAACAATCCGATTTACGCGATTCAAATATTCCGCGTTCCATTCTGGCGATTGAAATTTCAAATACGCTCCGCCTTGTGGATTGGGAAAATCCCAAGGGTCGTTCGCGCCCAATAGCACGACAATCAGTTTGATATTGGGTTCTTTTTGCAAGGTTTGCTCAATGGTGGTGGGCCAGTCAAAAAATTTGGGGTATGCCAAACCTGTGCTTTGTTTGCTCAAATTGAGCGAATCAATTTGATGTTCGCTTTTGAGCCTGCGTTGAAGGTGTGGCGCAATGCCCTGCATGATGGAATCGCCCACAAACAATACCTTCTCGCCCGAATGCAACAACACAATCTGTTCGCCATTTTGTGTGGGAGGATTGGGGGCAGATGCGGTTTCAGGCTGCCTGTTTGGGGTGGTTTCGGTACTGGGGGATTGGGGTGGTTGTGTTGTAGGGGGCGAATCGTTTTCTGCTGCCACATCATTTTCCGCATTGGGCGATGAATCGCTTGCCAACCAGCCATTGACCACATCTTGCGCCTTTGCCCCCATTTGCCACAGCGCAAAATGGTTCAAAGGTTCAAGCGGACTGGCTTTGTGATACGTTTGCTGCCAATACGCATTGATGGACTGATGGCTGAACCACACCGACAACACCACTGCCCCCAACAAAGCCCCATACACCCGCCAATGCGATGATGATGGCGACTTGGGCGGTGGCGCAACAGGCGGCGTGGCTGCCTGAACATCGCTGGGTGGCGTTTCAGGCAGCGTTGCCTTTTCGGGCGGTGGGTTGGGCGCAGGTTCAGACGACAAATCCACTTCCACATTCAACGTTTCGGGGGGAAGGGGGTCGGTGTCGTCCAATTTCCACTCTTTTTCGGTGGCAGGGGGCGCGTCTGTATCGTCCAAACGCCATTCGCGTTCGGTTTCGCCATTTTGAATCGGAAATTTGACGATGGTAGGTTCAGCATTTTTATCAGAAGTTAGCATAAATAAACCCCGGTATTCCTGATGGCGCAACCGCCATTAAAATCATCATGATTGCCGCTAAAATAAACGACCAAGTCCAATAAGGCAAGCGTTCCAAACGCAACACGGCTGCCTGAAACAGCGCATTCATTTTCGGATACGCCGCCACCACCGCCACCATCAACGCAATCATGCCCAAAGCCGACCACGCCATGTGTGCCTGCTGCCCACCGCCCAACAGCGCGGTAAACATCTGCCCCGTTTCGCCCAAATTGTGGGTGCGGAAAATGATGAAACTCACGCTCACAAACAAAAACGTCAGCCCCACCGCCGCCCAAGTGCCAAAGCGATTTTGAAAATAATGTTTGCCCAATGTGCGTTCACACGAATTGACCACCACAAACGCCACCCCATGCAAAGCCCCCCACAGCAAAAAATTCCAGCCATAACCGTGCCAAATGCCCGAGAGCAACATCGCCAACATCACATTGACTTGCGTTCGCACAAAACCTTGGCGGCTGCCGCCCAAGGGAATGTAGATGTAATCGCGTATCCAAGTGGACAATGTGATGTGCCAACGTTCCCAAAAATCACGAATGTTTACCGCGCGCAGGGGCATATTGAAGTTTTCAGGCAGCCTGAAACCCAGCAGCATTGCCATGCCCAACACCAAATCAGTATAACCCGAAAAATCCAAAAACAACTGAAACGTGTAACCCAACACCGCCGCCCACGCGCTCAACGCATCATATTGCAAAGGGTTTTCAAACACAGGATTGACCCAGTTTTCCGCCAACATACCGCTCAACCACCACTTTTTTGCCAAGCCCAGCGCAATCAACGCCAAAGCCAGAGCAGGGCGCACCATTTGACGCGGTTGCGTGGTTTGCACCTGTTCGGTAAAGCCCATTTGCGTGCCATAAATGCTTTTCAGGCTGCCTGCGCGAATAATCGGGCCCGATGTGATGGTGGGAAAAAACGAAAAATGCAGCAACAAATCGCCGCGTATCATGCCCACATTTTCGCGGCGATAAATGGCGAGCAAATAGGCAATCGCTTGAAAAGTATAATAAGAAATGCCCAAAGGCATCACCCAATCCGCCACATTGTCGCCAAAAGCAGCCTGAAAAGCAGGGCGGAAAAAATCAAAATATTTAAACAAACCCAAATTCGCCAAAGCCAAAACAATGCCACCGCTCAACCACATTTTGCGCGATTTGGCGTGTTCAGATGATTGTATTTTAAACGCAATTTGCCAAATTGCCAGCGCAAACCACACCACCGCCAAAGCCACAGCCCAATGCACGGTGCATAAATACAGCAAACTGGCAGCCAACAAAGCCCGATTTTGCCAACGTGGCGAACGGTGCAGCGACCAATAAATCGGCAAAAAAATCAAAAAGCACAAAGCAAATTCTATGGAAAGAAGCGGCATAAAAAATTCATCAAAAATAATCGGTTGAATGGGTTTTCAGGCAGCCCATTTGCAGGAAATGGCTGCCTGAAACGACCCATAATCTTAACACATTTTAAAACACATTTCAGGCTGCCTGAAATCACGCCGCACGGGTTTGGGATAAATGTTTGCGAATCACAAACATTTGAATGAGAAAAATAAAATTCAGCAATACCGCACCACACAACCACATACCCAGTATCATCGCCACCAACATACGCCAACTGTGTTCGTCAAACGGCAACAGCGCAAACAAAATCACATTAATCACCAGCACCGCCAGCAACAAAATCCCATTGGCAATGCGTATGCTGTTTTTCCAATTTTGCCAGCGTTGAGCCCAAGTTAAATGGGTTGGGGTATTATTTAAATTATTGTTTTCAAATGATAAAAAATAAATCACCATCAAAATCAAAAATAGGTCGCCCCGTGATTTGTCCACCAGCAAATAATAAAAAAACATGATGATGATAAACAATTTCAATGCCACCGCTTGCTTTGCCAATTTTTCGTTTAATTTGTGGCGTTCGGCTTCGTTGCGTGTGTGGCGTACGCCCGAAAATTGTTCGTAGAGTTTATCCAAATATTTGTTCATGTTGTTTTTCTCCATTGTGGTTGTGTTTCAGGCAGCCTTACAGTACACGACATTTTTTGATATTGCCACAAACCTGCCCCCTCCCCCTATGTAAGGGGGAGGGCTGGGGTGGGGGTTAGAAACGCAAAGAGCCACCCCCACCCTAACCCTCCCCCGCCAGCAGGGGAGGGGACAGGTTGCAGACAGCCTGAAAGATTTTGTCGTGTACTGAAAGGCAGCCTGAAAAGCGAAATTGCCACTTTTCAGGCTGCCTGAATGCGATTTTTCAATTAAAAAAATCAATCATTACGCACCATAAACAGGACGTTTGTCGCACAAGGCTTTGGCTTTTTCTGCCACTTGCGCCAACACGGTTTCATCGTTGGGGTTTTCCAACACATCTGCCACCAAATTTGCCAATTCACGCGCATCGGCTTCATCAAAACCGCGCGAAGTAATCGCAGACGCACCCACGCGAATGCCACTGGTTACAAACGGTTTTTCAGGGTCGTTGGGAATGGCGTTTTTGTTGATGGTGATGTGTGCTTTGCCCAAAGCCTCTTCTGCCGCTTTGCCCGTGATGTTTTTCGGGCGCAAATCCACCAAAAACAAATGGCTTTCGGTGCGACCCGACACAATGCGTAAACCGCGTTTTACCAATTCTTCTGCCATTGCCGCCGCGTTGATTTTCACTTGTTTGGCGTATTGTTTGAATTCAGGTTCAAGGGCTTCTTTGAATGCCACCGCTTTTGCCGCAATAACGTGCATGAGTGGACCACCTTGCAAACTTGGGAAAATGGTTGAATTCAAAATCTTTTCATGCGTATTGTCGCGGCACAAAATCACGCCACCGCGAGGACCACGCAACGTTTTGTGTGTGGTGGTGGTGACAAAATCGGCAAATGGCACAGGATTGGGGTATTCGCCACCTGCCACCAAACCCGCATAATGCGCCATGTCCACAAACAAATACGCGCCCACTTTGTCGGCAATTTCGCGGAATTTCTCCCAATCAATTTGCAAGGCATAGGCAGACGCGCCTGCCACAATCATTTTCGGCTTGTGTTCCAAAGCCAAACGTTCCACTTCGGCATAGTTCAGCACTTCGTTTTCGTCCAAACCGTAAGTGATGGCGTTGTACAATTTGCCTGAAATGTTCACGCTGGCACCGTGTGTCAAGTGTCCGCCATGCGCCAAGCTCATGCCCAAAATCGTATCGCCGGGTTTCAACACGGCTGCGTACACGGCTTGGTTGGCTTGGCTGCCTGAATGCGGTTGCACGTTGGCGTATTCTGCGCCAAACAGTTTTTTCACGCGGTCAATCGCCAGTTGTTCTGCCACATCAACGTGTTCACAGCCGCCATAATAGCGTTTGCTGGGGTAGCCTTCGGCGTATTTGTTGGTCAGTTGGCTGCCTTGTGCTTCCATCACGGCACAGCTCACATAGTTTTCAGACGCAATCAGCTCAATGTGGTCTTGCTGGCGTTGTACTTCGGCAGCAATCGCGGCGGCTAATTCGGGGTCGTATTTTTCAATGGTAACGCTTTTTGAGAACATGATTGTGGTGTCCTTTGCAGGGTTGTTGAAAAAAGGGAGGGTATTTATGGTGAACCAAATACAAACTGGAACATCATATAGGGGGCAACTTGCCCTAGGGGCTAATGACAATTCGTTTCGCGATTGTTTTTTCATCAAAATCGCCAACTTCTGCGTCAAAAATACTCGCCAATGGGTGGCATTGACTCGCATTTTTTCCTTGAATTTGACAATTTTGCCTGAAAAACCAACTTTGCGCCCAAATTGTCATTAGCCCCTATTTTTAATGAGGTTTCAGGCAGCCTGAAAATTTGCTTAAACTTTCCGTTTGGCGCACATGATTTCGGCTTCTACCGCCAATTCGCCATCAACAAAGGCGGTGGCTTTGAATTTGCCAATGCCGCGTTTGCTTTGCAGCAATTCAATTTCAAACACCAACTGGTCGGCAGGAATCACTTGGCGTTTGAAACGCGCATTGTCTATGCCCGCAAAAAAGTAGATTTCATCGGGATGGCGACCGCCTTCGGTCAAAATGGCGAGCGCACCACAGGCTTGTGCCATCGCTTCAATAATCAGCACACCTGGCATAACGGGAAAATCGGGGAAATGCCCTTGAAATTGCGGTTCGTTCATGCTCACGTTTTTGATGGCGGTTAAAGATTTGCCGCTTTCAAATGCCGTGATTCGGTCAAGCAGCATAAAAGGGTAGCGATGGGGAATCAGTTTTTGAATGTCTTTGGCTTCAATGGGTAAAGTGATGTTCATGTGTTTTCCTGAAAATGTTTTGAAGTAATCTGCCTATTGTGCCATTATTTTGCGATTTGGGCAGCATAATTCGCACAATAGGCTGCCTGAAAACGCATGAATTTCAGGCAGCCTGTTGATTTTATTTTATGATTTGTGCGATGCGCGCGCATTGTGTGCGTCAATGTCAATCGCGTCCCAAGGGTAGTTAATCCACCAATCTTCCACTTCAATGCCCGCAAAATAATGGACATTTTGGGGGATAATGCCGCGTTTTTCCTTCAATTTATTGTGAATCACGGCAAAGCCCATTTCATTGAATTGTTGGGTTTTTTGCAATTCGTTCAACACAAATTCAGCGGTAACGCGGCTGTCGTCCACTTCGTCCACCACCAAAATGTTTTTGCCCAAAATGGTGTCGGGAATGGGGTCTAGCCATTGTACTTTTTTGATTTCATTGGCGGTTTCGCCGCTTCCCGATTCATCTAAATAATAGGCGGTGCTGACCGTGTAAATCGGAATTTCCAAAAAAGAGCGCAACATACGCGCAGGAATGAAACCGCCACCGCCAATGGCAATCATGGCGTGAAATTGAACATCGGCGTTTTGGATTTGTTCGGCGATGTTTTTGATGGTGCGATGAATGTCATCGTAGGTGTACCAAATTTTTTTAACAGACATGGGCAATAACTCCAAGATATTTTTCAGGCAGCCTGAAAAGAAAACATGAACGAAAAAAGCCAGCCGATATTGCAAAACGCGCAATCGCTGGCTTTTTTGATGACAAAATTAATCCTCTTTGGTTTTCACAACTTTGCGACCACGGTACATACCGTTGGGCGAAATGTGGTGTGGGCGATGAACTTCGCCAGTTTGACTGTCTACCGACAAGGCAGGCGCAGTCAGCGCGTCATGCGAGCGGTGCATACCGCGACGAGAGGGGGATTTTTTGTTTTGTTGAACTGCCATTTCAAGCTCCTGAAATTAAAATAAAAATAGAAATATCAACCTTTTTTCAAACCTGCCAACACCGAAAAGGGGTTGGGTTTGTCTTGATTGACCGCGTCCAATTTGCGATTGCCACAATCATCGTGTTTGGGCGAAATGGGCAATGCCATCAGAATTTGGTCTTCCACCAAAGAGAGCGCGTCCAATTCGGGGCAGAGCAGCATGCCTTCCAATTCTTCATCGGCGAGCATGGCTTCGTCCAATTTTTCTTCGTTGGCAAACAAGACAATGCGAACTTGTTCATCAAGTGGAAAATCGCTTGGCTGCATACAGCGTTGGCAATGCAATTTCAGGCTGCCTGAAACAGCCAAATCCAAAAACGGGCGTTGCCATCTGTCGGTGCCACCGCGCAGGGTGTAGTGCAATTCAGATGACAAGTCGGCAATATCGGGCGACCAAATGCGTTTGTCCAAATGTTGCAGGCTTACCGTGCCGTTGATGGTTTCTGCTTGGGCGGCAAACGCTTGGGGGTCAATCAAAATTCGGTTTAACATAAACGGAGCATGATATAATTTTATGACTTTATCGTCAAGATTTTTCAGCGTTTCAATGGGATTAAACCATGCAAAAAAATGTGATTTTGGCTTCCACATCGGTGTTCAGGCAGCAGCAGTTGCGCACTTTGGGCGTGGATTTCATTGCCGCCAAGCCGATGTTTGACGAAACCCCTTTGGCAGGCGAAACCGCACACGACACGGCTTTGCGTTTGGCGGTGGGCAAGGCGCAATCGTTGGCGGCGATTTATCCGCAGCATTTGATTATTGGCGCAGACCAAGTGGCTTGGTGCCACAACCGTCAGCTTGGCAAACCGATGTCGGTGGAAAAGGCGGCGGCGATGTTGCGCGAATTGTCGGGGCAACACATTGAATTTTACAGCGCAATTTGTGTGTTGGACACGGTTTCAGGCAGCCTGAACAGCCATGTGGACACCACCATCGTGCAAATGCGCGAATTGAGCGATGCCCAAATTGCACGTTATTTGGCGCGTGAATCCGATGCCATTTACTGTGCAGGCGCGGCAAAAAGCGAAGGCTTGGGCGCAGCATTGTTGCAAAAAATAGACAGTACCGACCCCAATGCCTTGATTGGTTTGCCGATTTTTTGGTTGGTGTCGTGCTTAATGGCGCATGGCGTGGAAGTGATTTGAAGGCAAAAGCGTTGTTTTTTTGCCTAAATGGGTGGGTTGAAATGATTAAATGTTGTAAATTTACCATAAAATTGGCGCATTTAATCCACAATCATATTATCATGGATAAATTTTATCGGTGTTTTCAGGCAGCCTGAACACCAAGCGAAAGGATTGTATGTTAAAAAACAGTATTTTATTGTTTTGTACGACATGGATTTTGGCGGCATGTGTGAGCGGTGGCGCACCCAAGCAAATGGCAGCAGGCGTACCGCCCATGGCAGGTTCATGGCAACATTTGGGCGCAACCAACAACGGCAATATACTGGTTTCTTACGACACCGCAAGCATACGCAAAAATGGCGATTTCATGCTGTTGCGCGACCGCAAAATTGTCATCAATCCTGCTTTGGAAAGATACGATGACAACACCCCACGTTACAAAGTGGCGGTAAACGATTGGGAATTTCATTGCCGCAACCAAAGCTATCGTTTGGCGGCAACACAATTTTTAGATGAAAATGGCAAAATCTTATTGGCACAACGCTTTACCCCTGTGGAAATTCGCCCCATGCCCATTTCAAATGGCTCTATTTCACAAAAACAATATGCCTTGGTTTGCCGGTAATTTTGAATTTGAATAGGAAACAAAATGAATATGAATGCAAAATCGGTGGTGGTGGCTTTAACCATGATGTTGATTTCATCAGCAGCAATGGCGGTCAATCCTGCCGCTCTGTTGGGCGGTTCGTCCATCAACAATTCGCGATTAGATGATTTGAAAGCGGCACAACAGGTTTACCAAAATCTGCTTGATGAACACGCGCGTGAAGAAACCCACATCAAACGCCTAACCCGCCGCTTGGAACGCGCCGAACGCAAATTGGAAAAAGCCCAATTTAATGTGAACAAATTGCGCGCCGAATTGATGTTTACGCGCGACATTCAACGCCGCCAAGCCAGTGAATTGAAAGTGGCTGGCGAAAGATTGAATCGCGCATGGCAAGCGGCTTATGGCACGCCTGAATACCGCGTTGCCGCCAAAAAATGATGGCGGTGTTGCCCCACCATGCTGGTGTTGATGAGGCGGGTCGTGGCTGCTTGGTGGGCAGTGTGTTTGCGGCGGCGGTGATTTTGCCGCACAATTATGATTTGCCGCATTTGACCGATTCCAAAAAGCTGTCTGAAAAAAAACGCGATGTGCTGGCGGTGCAAATCAAACAGCAAGCTGTGGCATGGTGCATTGCCAGTGCCAGCCCCGATGAAATCGCACAACTGAATATTCTGCACGCCACCATGTTGGCAATGCAAAGGGCGATTGAGGGCTTGGCGGTGCTGCCTGAAAAGGTGTGGATAGATGGCAATCGCATTCCCCCCAATTTAAATGTGCCTGCCGAAGCGGTGGTGCAGGGCGACAGCAAACTGGCTGCCATTTCTGCCGCGTCCATTTTGGCGAAAACGGCGCGTGATGGGGAAATGTATGCCTTGCACGAGCGGCACCCGCAATACGGTTTTGCACAACACAAGGGTTATGGCACGGCGGCGCATTTGGCGGCATTGCGGCAATTTGGGGTGCTGCCTGAACATCGGGTGGGTTTTGCGCCTGTGAAAATGCTGTTGGCGCAGCAAACTTTGTTTGATTGAGTTCACGTTTTGTGAAAAGCTGTCTGAAAACAAAAATTTACTGTTTTCAGGCAGCTTTTCTGTTGCAATTTTGTATGGTAAAAATGATGAGTGCTTGGATTTATGTGATAAGCGATTCGCAAAGGGAAAACCAAGTTTGCATAAGTTATGTGGAGCAAGACCCCACACAATGGCAAACGCCACAAAATGAATCAATGCAGTTGGAATATGCGGTTAAGGGGCAAAATCCACATCGTGCCAAATTGTTGATACACCAACATTTGCATTTGTGCAAATGCTTGCCCGATGACAAACACGATGATTGGTTTGAATGCGGGCTTGCTGATGCGATTATGTTGGCGCAATGGGCGAGTGGCACACCGCGTTTGGCGGAAATGTATGCACATAATGGTTTGATTTTTCAGCAAGAACAAAATCTCATTCAATTAAAAAAACGGAAAAAAGCCCGTTTGATTTTGGGGATAAAATATGCGGCAACGGTGCTGTGTGTGGGCGTGGCGTGTTGGGCGTTTCGGTGGTGGTGGACGCATTGAGTTTTTCAGGCTGCCCTTATTCAGTAAAATCCACGTTTTTGTTTGACTTACTTTTTGAAAAAGTTAAATTAAAACGGTAACTTTCTTTGTGGTTCAGCGACTGAATATGGTGAACCAAATGAAAAATGGGGCATCATGTAGGGTGCAACTTTTGCACCAAATCCATGTTTTATCAGGAAAATGGTGCAACAAGTTGCACCCTATACTTATCCTATTTTCATAAATGGTATTTCAGGCTGCCTGAAATCATTTGCGTTGCGCCATTTTGTGTTTCACAAATTCAAAAGTCATCGGCATGATGGACACGACAATAATCCCCAGCACCACTTTACCAAAATTGTCTTTCACAATCGGTAAGTTACCAAAGGCGTAACCCACATAAGTCAGCAGCCCTACCCATGCGATTGCGCCTATGATGTTGTAGCGAATGAATTGCGCGTAATCCATTTTGCCCATGCCCGCCACAAAGGGGGCAAAGGTTCGCACAATCGGCACAAATCGCGCCAAAATGATGGTTTTGCCACCGTATTTGGCGTAAAAATCGTGGGTTTTGTGCAGATATTCTTGTTTGAAAATGCGTGAGTGGGGATTGGCAAACAGCTTTTCGCCAAAATATTTGCCGATTGTGAAATTGACGGCATCGCCTAAAATGGCGGCTGCCAACAATATCGCCACCATGATGTGCACATTCAATGCGCCTGCCGATGCCGCCGCCACCGCACCTGCGGCAAACAATAGGGAATCTCCCGGTAAAAAGGGCGTTACCACCAATCCCGTTTCGCAAAACACAATCAAAAACAAAATGGCATAGAGCCACACACCGTATTGGGTGGACAGTGTGATAAGGTGTTGGTCTATATGCAAAATAAAGCTGATGATTTCATTTATCATGTTTCAGGCTGCCTTTGGGGTTGAAAAACGTTTCAGGCAGCCTGAACAACATTGGGGCTGCCTGAAAACGCATTTTGATGATTTACGCTTGCCACACCAACAAAGCATGATTGCGTTTACCGCGTTTCACAATCGCATATTTGCCAAAACGCTTTTGTGCCTCGCCTATCATGAATTGGTCATCGGGTTTTTCGGGCGAAAAGTCGGGGTTGTTTGCCGTAACGGGTTCGCCGTTAATCAGCACCGCGCCGCTTTGCACAAAACCACGCGCCTCTTTGTTGGATTGCGCCAAACCCGATTGCACCAATGCCGCCACCACATTCAGGCTGCCTGAAACTTCGGTAACGGGCAAACCGTCCAAAGCCAACTGTGCATAATCTTGTTCGGTCAAGCCGCTTTCATCGCCCGAAAACAGGCTTTCGGTGATGCGTTGGGCTGCCTGTAAAGCCGCTTCGCCGTGAATCAAGCGCGTCATTTCTTCGGCTAAAATGCGTTGGGCTTGTGGTTTGGTTTTGCTGGCTTGGTCTTGTTTTTCAATTTCATCAATTTGCTCAATGCTTAAAAATGTGAAATATTTCAAAAATTTGTACACATCAGCGTCAGCCACTTTCAGCCAGAATTGGTAAAATTGGTAGGGCGAAGTTTTGTTTGCGTCCAGCCACACTGCGCCGCCTTCGGTTTTGCCGAATTTGGTGCCGTCCGATTTGGTAACAAGCGGCAAAGTCAAGCCGTGTACCGATTTTTGGTGCAAGCGGCGTGTGGTTTCCGTACCCCAAGTGATGTTGCCCCATTGGTCGCTGCCGCCAATTTGCAGTTGCACGTTGTGGCGTTGATTTAATTCAGCAAAATCATATCCTTGCAACAATGCGTAAGCAAATTCGGTAAACGAAATGCCTTGGTCTTCGCGTTCAATGCGTTGTTTGACCGATTCTTTTGCCAACATCGCGTTTACCGAAAAATGTTTGCCGATGTCGCGCAAAAAATCCAAGCAATTCATTTTGCCAAACCAGTCGGCATTGTTTGCCATGATTGCCGCGTTGTCGCCATCAAATTTTAAGAATGGTTTCAACTGATTGCGTATGCTTTCTACCCAACTTGCTACGGTTTCGGGGGTGTTCAGGCTGCGTTCTTGGGCTTTGAAACTGGGGTCGCCAATCATGCCCGTTGCGCCGCCCACCAATGCCACAGGCGTATGCCCCGCGTTTTGAAAACGGCGCAACACCAACACAGGCAGCAAATGCCCAATGTGCAAGCTGTCGGCAGTGGGGTCAAAACCGCAATACAGCGCGATTTTGTTTTCGTCCAATAATTTGGATAATTCTTGAATATCAGTGGTTTGGGCGATTAAGCCGCGCGCTTGTAAGTCTTGTAATAATGCGTTCATGTTTTTTTCCTGTGATTCAGACAGCCTTCGCGTTTCAGGCTGCCTGAAAGTTTTTTAAATCAATCCATTAAACCACAATGTTTACCAATTTGCGATTGGGCGGCAAGATGATTTTCTTCGCCGTTTTGCCTTCCATGAATTTTTGTGCGCCTGCGGTGGCGAGTGCGGCTGCGATGATGTCGTCATCGCTGGCATCGGCGGCAATCATCAATTCATCGCGCAATTTGCCGTTCACTTGAACCACCACTTTGATTTCGCTTTGCACGAGTGCGGTTTCATCGGCTTTCAGCCAGCTTTGTTCGTATAAAGGTTTGTTTTGATTCAGTTCTGCCCACAAAGTTTCACAAATGTGCGGCACAATGGGCGACAACAAAATCAACACCGCTTCCAACACTTCACGCGCCACCGCTTGACCGTTTTCGCCAGTGCAATCGGTTTTGTCGTATTGATTGAGCAATTCCATCACTGCGGCGATTGCCGTGTTGAATTGCTGACGGCGGTCGTAATCATCGGTAACTTTGGCGATGGTGCTGTGCAATTTGAAACGCAAATCTTTCAGGCTGCCTGAAAGTGAATTATGCTCGCCTGCAAATGCGTTTACCGAATTGCCGCCTTGTTTCACAAACTCATACACCGTGCGCCACAAACGGTTCAAGAAACGATATGCGCCTGCCACGCCCGCGTCTGACCATTCCAAAGTTTGCTCGGGCGGAGACGCAAACATCATGAACAAGCGTGCCGTGTCCGCGCCATAAGCGTCAATGATTTGTTGGGGGTCCACGCCATTGTTTTTGGATTTGGACATTTTTTCCACGCCACCCATTTGCACGGGCAAGCCGTCTGCATTCAAAATCGCGGCGATGGGGCGACCTTTTTCATCGGTTTGCACGGTAACATCGGCTGGGTTAAACCATTGTTTTTTGCCGTCTTCTTTTTCGCGGAAATAAGTGGCTTGCAACACCATGCCTTGCGTCAATAATTGCTTAAACGGCTCGCGCACAGGCACAATGCCCTCATCGTTCATCAATTTGGTAAAGAAACGCGCGTAAAGCAAATGCAAAATCGCGTGTTCAATGCCGCCAATATACTGGTCGGCTTGCCCCCAATAGGCTGCCGCGTTCGGCTCAACCATGCCGCCTTCAAATTGGGGCGACATATAACGGAATTGATACCAGCTTGATTCCATAAAGGTATCCATGGTATCGGTTTCGCGTTTGGCGGGTTTGCCGCAGTTGGGGCAGGTGGTTTCGTAAAACTCGGGCATTTTTGCCAAAGGCGAACCCGCACCATCGGGAACGACATTTTCAGGCAGCACCACAGGCAAATCTTGTTCAGGCACAGGCACATCGCCACAATCATCGCAATGCACAATCGGAATCGGGCAACCCCAATAACGTTGGCGCGAAATGCCCCAATCGCGCAAACGGTATTGCGTTTTAGGCTCGCCCAATCCCAAAGATTGCAATTTTTCGCCCATTTTTTCAAAGGCTTGAACATAATTCAAACCGTCAAATTCGCCCGAATGGATTAACACGCCATTTTCTTTGTCGCCATACCAATCTTGCCAATTTTGGTCGTCATAAGGCAAATTGTTCACATTAACCACTTGTTTGATTGGGAAACCGTATTTACGCGCAAACGCAAAATCGCGCTCGTCATGCGCTGGCACAACCATCACCGCACCATCGCCATAGCCCCAAATCACATAGTTTGCCACCCACACAGGCAGCGTTTCGCCATTGAGCGGATTGATGACGTAACGTCCTGTTGGCAAACCTTTTTTCTCCATGGTTGCCATATCCGCTTCTGCCACCGAACCTGCTTTGCATTCCGCGATAAAGGCTTGCAATTCAGGATTGTTTTCGGCTGCGGCTGTGGCAAGTGGGTGTTCCGCCGCCACCACCACCGCGCACGCGCCAAAAAGCGTGTCGGGGCGTGTGGTATAAACTTGAATGTATTGAGAAAAATCATCGGGCAAACCCGCTTGGCTGTTTTCAGGCAGCCTGAAACGCACCGTCATGCCTTTGGATTTGCCAATCCAGTTGCGTTGCATGGTTTTGACTTGCTCGCCCCAATCCAAGTCGTTCAAATCGTTCAACAAATCTTCGGCATAATCGGTAATGCGGAAATAGTACATGGGGATTTCGCGTTTTTCCACCAACGCGCCACTGCGCCAACCGCGACCGTCAATCACTTGCTCGTTTGCCAACACGGTTTGGTCAATCGGGTCCCAGTTTACCGTGCCTAACTTGCGGTAAACAATGCCTTTTTTAAACAATTTGGTAAACAAAAGCTGTTCCCAACGATAATATTCGGGGCGACAGGTTGCCAATTCGCGCTCCCAATCCAGCGCAAAACCCAATGATTTTAATTGGTTTTTCATGTAATCAATATTGGAATACGTCCATTCGGCAGGGGCAACTTGGCGGTCAATGGCGGCATTTTCGGCAGGCATACCGAAAGCGTCCCAACCCATAGGTTGCAACACATTGTATCCTTGCATTTTTTTGAAACGCGAGCGCACATCGCCAATGGTGTAATTGCGGACGTGCCCCATGTGCAATTTGCCGCTTGGGTAGGGGAACATGGACAGGCAGTAAAATTTGGGTTTGTCTTTGTTTTCAACGACATTGAAAGCGCGTTCTTGTTCCCATTTGGCTTGGATTTGGGGTTCAATTTGGGAAGGTTGGTATTGTTCTTGCATGATTTTGTTTCACATTTCAAATAAATAAAAAATAATGGCGGATTATAGCAGTTTCCGTGTTTTTCAGGCTGCCTAAACGTACACGACAAAATGAACGTTTTTGCCTTCGGCGACTTACTTTTTAAAAAAGTAAGCCAAATACATGAACGCTGAGCGGTTTGCGTTTCAAAAAACATTTCAGGCTGCCTGAAAGCAAATTGTAATGAAAAACAATAAGTAATAGAATGCGTGGGTGCGAGCACCCACCCTACGCTTGCTTTGGGCGTGGGGGCTGGGGTGCATTTCGCTACGCTGCATTTATCGCCAGCCTACGCGTAATTTGGGGTTTCAGGCTGCCTGAAAATGAATGATTAAATTACCGTTAAAATTTCTTCTATTTCATTTTCAAGAGAAGTAATTAAAGTATTAGTATGACTCAAAATTAGTGCTGGATTTGCTTTTCTAAAAAAATTGTTAACACATAACTGGCTAAGTGTCGGTTCCGACGTCGTATCAATAGGGTGTCTATCATAATTTTCAATATTCACACGACATAATGATAATAAAATGTAAAACATCATTAAATCCACATTATCGTATTTTGGTACAAAGCCATCATCAATAGGTAGAAATTTTTTAATATCTGCACCACCTTTAATAAACCTAGCCAATTCATTGGCATCGGCACGCCAATTTAATAAATCTTGTAGTAAGCTTGGTTTGAGACAATGTAGTAAAATGGTTGTAATTACAAGAATTTTATGGGTAAAATCATAATTTGTACCACCTTGTAAATAAAAATAAATTTCCAAATTGCGGATTATTGTTTCTATTTCTCGCAGACTAACTGAATTACTATCTAAAATAGTATCAATTAATGTGAGATAATAATTAGAATATGAAGAATTTGAAAAAGCTTGTTTTAGATTATTACTCTGTTCCACTTTATCCCAAAAATATTGAATTGAAACACTAGGGTCATTGGGTGAGCTTTTTTTAGGCAATGTATAAACCAAACGGATAAACTTATCCAAGTATTTATGGCTGTCCACAATATCGCCATAACGATGATTGACGGCAGCTCTTAACTGGGCTAGATTTGTAATTAAAACAATTTTAACTTCTGGAATATCAAATACATGCTTAATAATTTCCAGCATATCAATCGCATAATCGGGGCGACATCTGTCCAATTCATCAATGAACAGAATAATCGGTTTGGTGCTTGCCACTTCTTTTAAAGTTTGTTGCAAAGCCTGTAAATTTTTTTCGCTTTCAATTTGTTCTTGCAATAAGGTGGCAGTTACCAATTCAATGCTTTTATCTACACCTGCATCAATGGCTTTTTCGCCCAATTCTTTTCCCGTATCATCAAGAATAGCTTCCCATTCGTCTGATAGTAGCTCAATATCTTGTTTCAATAAATGACCAAGACCTGCTTTAAGCAATGTTTTAAATGAAAATTTTGCACCTGCGGCAAACTTATTTATCAAAGTTTTACGTTGTTCTTGGGCTGCGACATCATCATTATTAACAGGGCAACAAACCTTGATGATTTCCGCCAACAATACCAGTAAAGGTTCGCCTGTGTGGTCGGTACGGAATGCATCAATATAAACCAAATGATGTGTATCGGGCGATGTTTCGTTCATCAAGTTAATCAGCTTTTGGCAAAAAATGGATTTACCCGTTCCCCAAGCTCCGTCAATAATCATGGGCGAAACATCAAGGTCTGATTGAAGCAAACGACTGATTTTCTCCGCAAGGGGGCGGCGATTGAAATCATCTTGGTCAGCAAAAGTGGCATTCATAATTATATCCTTATATTTTAAATAAAAATTTTGTGGCAAATTGGGTGCGCGTGGCGCACCCTGCATTTTTCAGGCAGCCTGAATATCATTCATCAACCAAATCCCGACACAAGCTCACCGCCTCGTGCAAATTTTCCACACCGTAAATCTTTAATTTTGGAAACTCTTTTTCATTGCGCGGCAAATTGGCTTTTGGCACGATGGCGCGTTTGAAACCCAATTTCTCGGCTTCTTTCAGGCGTTCTTGTCCGCGCGGTACGGGGCGGATTTCGCCACTCAAACCAATCTCGCCAAACGCCACCATTTTTTCGGGCAATGGCTTGTTGCGGAAACTGGAAACCATCGCCAACACCGCCGCCAAATCTGCGGCAGGTTCGCCAATTTTCACGCCACCCACCGCGTTCAAAAACACGTCTTGGTCAAAACAGGCGATGCCTGCGTGTCGGTTCAGCACCGCCAGCAACATCGCCAAGCGGTTTTGTTCCAAACCTACGGTTAATCTTTTGGGGGTGAAACCGTGCGCGTCATCTACAAGTGATTGTATTTCAACCAATAATGGTCTTGTTCCTTCTTGCGTTACCAATACGCATGAGCCTGCCACATCGTCCCGATAACTCGCTAAAAAAATCGCGGACGGATTGGATACGCCTTTCAAACCCGTTTCGGTCATGGCGAACACGCCCAGTTCGTTTGCTGCGCCAAAGCGGTTTTTGATGGCGCGTATCATGCGGTGGTTGGAATGGGTGTCGCCTTCAAAATACAAAACGGTGTCCACCATATGCTCCAAAACGCGCGGACCTGCGATTGCGCCATCTTTGGTAACGTGTCCGACAAAAATCATGGCGATGCCCATTTGTTTGGCGATGCGCGTGAGCTGGGCGGCACATTCGCGCACTTGCGACACCGAACCTGGGGCTGATGTGATTTGGTCGGAATACATGGTTTGAATGGAGTCAATCACGACAACGTGGGGGGCGTGCTGTTTTAAGGCTGCCTGAATCGCTTCCAAACGGATTTCGGCAAGCAAATTCACGCCATCGGCATTCAAACCCAAACGTTGGGCGCGTAGGGCGACTTGTTGGGCGGATTCTTCGCCTGAAACGTACAAAACTTGGCGTGTTTTTGCCATTAAAGCAATGGTTTGCAAAAGCAGGGTGGATTTGCCGATACCCGGGTCGCCACCCAATAAAATCACTGCGCCATCTACCAAACCGCCACCCAAAACACGGTCAAGCTCGCCCATGCCTGTGGCTTCGCGTGGGACTTCTGTAGCGGTTACTTCGGCTAATTTTTGCACTTGGGTGGTTTCGGCTGCCCACGATTGGAAACGGGCGTTTTTGGGTTCGGGCGCTGCAATGTTTTCTTGGAGCGTGTTCCATTCGCCACAATGGGGGCATTTGCCCACCCATTTGGGCGATGTGCCGCCGCATTCGGTGCATTGGTAGAGGGTTTTGGGGGCTTTTGCCATATTGTTGTTTTTCCTGTGAAATGAGGGAGGCTGCCTGAAAAGGATAAGGGCGTGATTTTAGCGCAAAATACCGCTTTGGTATGGCACCAAAATGGATTTTCTTGAAATGAAACATCAAGATATGTAGTTTCATGTAACTAATTGATGTGAAAAATGTTACAATTAACACACCTGTATTTTGCCAAAATCAAGGAGAAAAAACATGAAAATCAAACTGAAAATCACCCAAAACGGCAACAGCCAGCTCATCACATTGAATTCAGATGAGATTCGTCACCTGCATTTTAACCCACAAGCGCAATACCAATTTTTGGACGAGCAAAATCGCCAAATTGAAAACATGATTGTGGAAAATCAAGGACAAAGCATTGCATTCAGCCTGCCTGAAAACACACAACCCATCGTGATTTTGAATGAAAGCCAAGGTTTTCAGGCAGCCGTGCATTTGCCACAAGCGGTGGCACAAACAAGCGCAGTCAAAGCTACCGAAGTGGGCATATTGTCTTTAAAAACAGCAGGTTTGTCTTTGGCGACTTTGGTGGGTGTGGGGGCGGCTGCCAGCGCAATCGCCGCCAAATCAGGCAAAAAATCAGACGAGAAAAACACCACTTCGTTTGATGACAAGGTGTCAGCAAACGAAGCCGAAGAGTCGCGCAAAGCCGAAGAGTCGCGCAAAGCCGAAGAGTCGCGCAAAGCCGAAGAGTCGCGCAAAGCCGAAGAGTCGCGCAAAGCCGAAGAGTCGCGCAAAGCCGAAGAGTCGCGCAAAGCCGAAGAGTCGCGCAAAGCCGAAGAGTCGCGCAAAGCCGAAGAGTCGCGCAAAGCCGAAGAGTCGCGCAAAGCCGAAGAGTCGCGCAAAGCCGAAGAGTCGCGCAAAGCCGAAGAGTCGCGCAAAGCCGAAGAGTCGCGCAAAGCCGAAGAGTCGCGCAAAGCCGAAGAGTCGCGCAAAGCCGAAGAGTCGCGCAAAGCCGAAGAGTCGCGCAAAGCCGAAGAGTCGCGCAAAGCCGAAGAGTCGCGCAAAGCCGAAGAGTCGCGCAAAGCCGAAGAGTCGCGCAAAGCCGAAGAGTCGCGCAAAGCCGAAGAGTCGCGCAAAGCCGAAGAGTCGCGCAAAGCCGAAGAGTCGCGCAAAGCCGAAGAGTCGCGCAAAGCCGAAGAGTCGCGCAAAGCCGAAGAGTCGCGCAAAGCCGAAGAAGCACACAAAGCCGAAGAAACGCGTAAACAACAAGCAGCCGAAGAAACGCGTAAACAACAAGCAGCCGAAGAACTGAAAAAAAATCCCCCAGAAATCCAATTTGACAACATCACAGACGACAACATCATCAATATTGAAGAAGCCAAAGCCCCTGCCATTGCCTTTTCAGGCAGCCTGAAAAACGCCCAGCAAGGCGATGTTTTAACCGTCAAAATTGGCGAAACCAGCCACATCGTTCCCATTGTTGCTGGCAAATTCAGCGTCAATATTGACGGCAAAACGCTTGCCATTCACCGTGAAATTGGGGCGGAATTGACCCGAAACGGCGAAAAAATTGCCGAAAAAACCCACACCTATCAAGTGGATACACAAATTGACACGCCACAAATCATCTTCCGCCCGATTACCGATGACAACATCGTCAATTTGAACGAGTCCAAAGGCAAAATCACGGTCGGTGGCACGGTGCAAAACGCCAATGAAGGCGATGAAATTGTCGTATCTTGCGGTTGCCCTACTTGCACAGGCACACAATGGGTTGATATTAAAACAAAAATTGTGGGTGGCACATTCAGCGTGGATTTCAATGGCGCAGATTTGGTCGCAAACAATGGCAAAAACATCATCAAAGCCAGCGTCAGCACTGCCGACAACGCCAAAAACACCGCCACAGGCACCGCCCAGCACCAATACGAAGTGGATATTGAACCGCCCAAACCCAGCTTTGTTTATGAAAAAGTGGGCAACAATGGCGTGATAAATGCCCAGTTAGCTAAAAATGACATTGTTTTAAAAGGCAAAGTGATTGATTTGGGCGAAAATGAAACCGTTGCCGTGAAAGTGTCGGTCAATGGTAGGGATTATGTTGCCAGCAAAAATGGCGAATATTATCAAATATCTATCGCAAGTTCGGAATTGGCAAATGGCTTACCCGTCAAATGGCATTTGACCGCTAAAGATAAAGCAGGCAATGAAACGATTATTGAACAAAATCAAAGTTATACTTACGATGTAACTTTGAATCAACCCACGATTGACATTGCCAATAATCATCAAAAAATCAATTTGTTGAGCAAGGATTTGTCCCTTTCAGGCAGCCTGCAATTTGATGATGATGTGGATTTGGCCAGCGTAAAAGTCAAAATTGTTTATCAAAATCAAGACTATGCCGCCCAAGTTGATGTCAATCGCAAAACTTGGTCGGCAAGCCTGCCCCAAGATGTGATTAAGCAAAATGTGGGCAACAATGATTTTAGCGTGCAAGTGAGCCTTGCTGATAAAGCAGGAAATATTGCAACAAATCAAGAAATTGGGTATTTTACCGTGCTGGCAGATACCCCCAATTTGCCGACACCGCCAGCAAGCGAAAACAGCATTAAAATCACGCAAATGGGCGAAATTGACCCCAGCGATATGGTGCGTTTAAGGGGCAAACTCAAATTGGAAGGTTTGGCTGCTCAATATCATAATCCTTTGCAATTTCAATCGTTTGTGGCGACTTTGAACGGCAAAGAATATGCGGTTGGCATGAATAATCAAGACCAAAGTTTTTATTTGGACATCAGCCTTGCCGATTTGCAGGCTGCCAAAAGTCAGGAAATGGCGTTTCAAATCAAGGGCGGTTTAAGCATTTATCATTTGGAAAACAATTATGTTCGCAATCAAGATTTGCCCAAATTGGATAAAACCGCCTTTGTGTGGGACGACAATCCTTATTTGACAACAGACAGCTTGGTTAAAAATGACTTTGTGGGCAAAACCACTTTGGTACAAGGCGAAGTTTCAGGCAGCTTAAAAACGGGCGACAGCGTTACTTTGCAAATTGGCAATCAGCAAATCCAAACCAAAGTGCTGGATAATCAAAAATTTGAAGTGGCAGTAGAAAACAGTATTTTAAAACAAGCTGATACTGTCATCGCCACCGCAGGCAATGCCCAAAGCCAATATACTTACCAAAGCCAGCCTGACCGTGTTTTAAAAGGCGATTTTGTGGCAAACTTCGCCACTGCCAATAAGGAAATCCCTTATTTTATCAAAGCATTAGAGTATCCGCTGCAACAAATGGGCTATCTGAAAAAATTGCCCTATGGTGCAGGTGGCGAAATCAGCTACGCTTTTCACAACGAATACTTCAACGCCCTAGATTGGACAGAAGAAAACCGCAAAGCAGTACGCAAGGTTTTGGATATTTATGAGCATTATACCAATCTGAAATTTGTGCAAATTGCCGATAATTCAGGGTTTAATCAAGGTGCAACGATGGGTGCGGACATACAATTCCATCATCGTCCCCTGCCTGTGGCAAGTGGGGTGGCAGAATATGGTGGCAAAGTTTCCCTCAATACCAAAGTGAAGGATTTCAATATACGCAGCAGTTTTTTCACGGTGTTGCACGAAGTGGGGCATTCTTTGGGGGCGAAACACACATTTGAAGGTGGCGCGGTTTTGCCTTCAACAACAGAAGACCATCGCGGTTTAAGCGTGATGTCTTACACAGGCACCAAAATGGACAACAACCGTTGGAATTTGAGTCTGTACGATGTTGCGTTTATGCAATATCGCCATGGGGTAAATCCGACCCAACGCATAGGCAACGACACCTACACCTTCAAATCCTTTAATCCGCAAGTTTCTGATGGTAATGTGTATATTTGGGACGGCGGTGGTGTGGATACTTTTGACGCATCTTTGGAAAAACAAGGTGTTACCGTAGATTTAACCCCAGGTTCGTGGATACATCGTGGCGAAAAAACCGAGCATTTTGTGGTTAATCATTCAGAAGAATTGGGTGCCGAGCAATATTTCACAGGACACGATGGGGAAGTGAAAGATGATTGGCGATTGTTTTTCTCTAAAATCAGTAAATTGGACTATGCCGAAGGGCAAGCCTTTATCGGCTACGGCACACAGATTGAACGCTTGATTGGTTCAAATTATGATGATGTTTTAAAAGGCAATGTTGCCGACAACGACATTTATGGCGGTGCAGGCAACGACAAAATTTCTGGCGATGCTGGCAATGATTATTTGGACGGCGGTAAAGGTGCGGACGAGTTGGTAGGCGGTGTCGGTGATGATATTTTTGTGGTGGACAATGTTGGCGATAAAGTCATTGAAAATCAAGATGAAGGCACAGATACGGTTTATGCCCATATTGATTACACGCTGCCTGAAAATGTTGAGAATCTCACGCTTTTTGGCACAGCCAGTAAGGGTGTGGGCAATGGGATGGACAATCGGATTGTCGGCAACGGTCAAGTCAATACCTTAACAGGCGGTGGTGGTCGTGATACTTTTGTCTTTAATGATGTATTAGACGGCAATGTGGATACAATTACCGATTTTAGCGTGGGCGAGGACAAGATTGAGCTCAATCCATTGGTTTTTGCGGGTTTAACGGCACAGAATTTGGCGGAGCGTATTGCCTACGATAGCCAAACAGGTCATTTGACTTATGACCCAGATGGCTCTGGCAAAGCCGATGTCATTCACTTTGCGACTTTGGCAAATAAGCCGAATTTGACGATTGACGGCAATCATTTTGTGTTGTCGTCAGGCGTGAGTGTGCCTGTTGCACCGCCAAGCCAGCCAGCCCTTGTAGAGATTGCTTTTGACCCAATCACAGACGACAACATCATCAATATTGAAGAAGCCAAAGCCCCTGCCATTGCGTTTTCAGGCAGCCTGAAAAATGCCCAGCAAGGCGATGTTTTAACCGTCAAAATTGGCGAAACCAGCCACATCGTTCCCATTGTTGCTGGCAAATTCAGTGTCAATATTGATGGCAAAACGCTTGCCATTCACCGTGAAATTGGGGCGGAATTGACCCGAAACGGCGAAAAAATTGCCGAAAAAACCCACGCCTATCAAGTGGATACACAAATTGACACCCCACAAATCATCTTCCGCCCGATTACCGATGACAACATCGTCAATTTGAACGAATCCAAAGGCAAAATCACGGTCGGCGGCACGGTAGAAAATGCCAACGAAGGCGATGAAATTGTCGTATCTTGCGGTTGCCCCATTTGTACAGGCACACAATGGGTTGATATTAAAACAAAAATTGTGGGTGGCACATTCAGCGTGGATTTCAATGGCGCAGATTTGGTCGCAAACAATGGCAAAAACATCATCAAAGCCAGCGTCAGCACTGCCGACAACGCCAAAAACACCGCCACAGGCACCGCCCAGCACCAATACGAAGTGGATATTGAACCGCCCAAACCCAGCTTTGTTTATGAAAAAGTGGGCAACAATGGCGTGATAAATGCCCAGTTAGCTAAAAATGACATTGTTTTAAAAGGCAAAGTGATTAATTTGGGCGAAAATGAAACCGTTGCCGTGAACGTGTCGGTCAATGGTAGGGATTATGTTGCCAGCAAAAATGGCGAATATTATCAAGTATCCATTGCAAGTTCGGAATTGGCAAATGGCTTACCCGTCAAATGGCATTTGACCGCCAAAGATAAAGCAGGCAACGAAACAATTATTGAACAAAATCAAAGTTATACTTACGATGTAACTTTGAATCAGCCCACGATTGACATTGCCAATAATCATCAAAAAATCAATTTGTTGAGCAAGGATTTGTCCCTTTCAGGCAGCCTGCAATTTGATGATGATGTGGATTTGGCAAGCGTGAAAGTCAAAATCATTTATCAAAATCAATATTATACTGCCCAAGTTGATGTCAATCGCAAAACTTGGTCGGCAAGCCTACCCCAAGATGTGATTAAGCAAAATGTGGGCAACAATGATTTTAGCGTGCAAGTGAGCCTTGCCGATAAAGCAGGAAATGTTGCAACAAATCAAGAAATTGGGCATTTTACCGTGCTGGCAGATACCCCCAATTTGCCCACACCGCCTGCAAGCGAAAACAGCATTAAAATCACGCAAATGGGCGAAATTGACCCCAGCGATATGGTGCGTTTAAGGGGCAAACTCAAATTGGACGGCATCAATGCCCAATATTACAATCCTTTGCAATTTCAATCGTTTGTGGCGACTTTAAACGGCAAGGAATACGCCGTTGGCATCAACAACAATAACAGCGAACAACGCTTTTATTTGGACATCAGTGTGGCGGATTTGCAGGCAGCCAAAGGTCAGGAAATGGCGTTTTTGGTTAAAGGCGGTTTGAGCGTTTATTATTTGGAAAACAATCGCATTATGTTCCAAAATTTGCCGCAATTAGACAAAACCGCCTATGTTTGGGACGACAACCCCTATTTGGCAACAGACAGCGTGGTCAAAAATGACTTTGTGGGCAAAACCACTTTGGTGGAGGGCGAAGTTTCAGGCAGCCTGAAAACAGGCGACAAGATTACTTTGCAAATTGGCAATCAAAGCATTGAAACAAAAGTGCTGGATAATCAAAAATTTGCCGTAGCGGTGGAAAACAGCATTTTAAAACAAGCCGATAAAATCATCGCCACCGCCGATAACGCCCAAAGCGAATACACTTATCAAACGCCCCATCGTGCCTTGTCGGGCGATTTGGTGGTGCGCGCAGGACACCGTTATGAAGATGCCCCTTATTTTATCAAATCCATTGTTTATCAAGGAGTTAATGGGCATTTGAAAAAACACCCCGTGATTGGAGAAGGCGGTGGCAAACTCACTTACGCCTTTCACAAAGAATATTATGGCGCGTCCGAATGGACAGAAAACAACCGCAATGCCGTGAAAAAAGCGTTTGACATTTTGGGGTCGTACATCAATGTTCAATTTGAACAAATTGAAGACAATTCAGGTTTTGACCACGGTGCAACGGTTGGGGCAGACATTCAAATGCACCACACGCCCATCAGCAATGCAGGGCAGGCGTGGGCAGGTGGTGAAGTCATGATTAACAGCACCCGCAAAAATTTGAACATTCGCAACGGTCAATTTTTGTTGTTGCACGAAATCAGCCATTCTTTGGGAACCAAGCACCCCCATGAAGGTGAGGTAACTTTGACTCGTCCACTGGAAGACCAAACGGGCTTAACCGTGATGTCGTACAACACCACCAAAATGGACCCGAATTTTTGGGATTTGCGGATTTTTGACATTGCCTATTTGCAATACCGCTATGGTGTCAATCCAAACAAACGCATAGGCAACGACACCTACACCTTTAAAACATTCAATCCGCAGGTTTCCGATGGCGACATTTACATTTGGGACGGCGGTGGCGTGGATACTTTTGACGCATCTTTGGAAAAACAAGGTGTTACGGTGGATTTGACCCCTGGTTCGTGGATACATCGTGGCGAAAAAAGCGAACGCTTAGTTGTGGAAAAAATGGAGCAAATTGGCGAAAACACGTATTTTGATGAACACGGTGTTTCCTTGGCAGACCCTTATGCCTTGTTTTCCAAAACCTTTGGCAAATACACCTTTACCGAAGGGCAAGCCTTTATCGGCTATGGCACGCAACTGGAACGCTTGATTGGCTCAAATTATGATGATGTTTTAAAAGGCAATGTTGCCGACAACGACATTTATGGCGGTGCAGGCAACGACAAAATTTGGGGCGATGAGGGCGATGATTATTTGGTGGGCGGCAAAGGCAACGATGTTTTGACAGGTGGCGATGGCAAAGATGTGTTTGCCTACAAACTCTCTGATTTTGTTGATGGTTTTGTGGATACGATTACCGATTTTGAAATTGGCGTGGACAAAATTGAATTGGCAATTTCAGGCTTAAATCAAGACAATTTGGCGCAAAAAGTGTCGTACAATCAAGCAACTGGGGCGTTGTCGTATGATGGGGTGCAGTTTGCCACGCTGGAAAATAAAGCGGCTTTGACGCTGGACGAAACGCATTTTATTTTGGGCTAATGCGTTTTCAGGCAGCCTGAATGTGCCATTTGCCCATGGGCTGTGATTTGAAGTGTTGTTTTTCAGGCAGCATGAATGGCTTAAACCGTTCAGGCTGCCTGAAATGTTTTGAAAATCAAGGAAAAAATATGTAAAATTAAAAATCATTTATTCACATTAAATCAAAGGCTTTGTCATGAAAATCAAATTGAATATCAGCAAAAATGGTCAGCTTGTTCAAAGCGTGGATTTGCCCATTCAAACCACCGAACATTTGAACTTTGAAGAAACCGCCCAATACCGCTTTTTCAGCGAAGACAATCAAAGTTTGCCCAATGTCCGCTTTGAACAACAAGGCGATGAAGTGTGGTTTTGGCTGCCTGAACAAACGCCACAAGAACCCCCCATTTTGATTTTGCATGAAGGAAACGGCTTTGTGGCGGCATCGCATTTGCCCCAAACCGCGCTCAAAGCCAGCCAAGTGGCAGCCAGTCATAATTGGCAGTTTGTCGGTTTTGTGGGCGGATTGGCTTTGCTGGGCGGTGGCGTGGCATTGGCAAGCAGCCGTTCGGGTAAGGACAAAAATCCCCAAAATCATGACAAAGCCAGCGAATCCAACCCAACATCGGCACAAAATCATGCCACCAGCACATCAGAAAGCCAATTACAGGCAGCCTTAAAGCAAATGCAAAGCGAGTTGGACACCGCCAAACATCAAGCCAATCGCGCCCAATCCAATGCGGAAATTGCCCAAATTCAAGCACAACGCGCCGAAAATGCCATTAAAGCCAGCGAAACGCTGAAAGCAGAAACCGAACGCGCCAAAGCCCAAGCCATAGCCGCACAAAATCAAGCCGAACAAGCCAAAAATGACGCACAAACCGAAAAAACGCTGGCTGAAAATGCCAAAAATGACGCGCTGAACGCACAAAATCAAGCACAAGCCGCTCAACAAGCCGCGCAAGCGCAACAAATTGCCGCCGAGCAAGCGCAAAAAGCCGCAGAATCCGCCCAAGCCAAGGCGCAAATCGCGCAAGAGCAGGCTATTGCCGCACAAAAACGGGCTGAAAATGAAAAAGCATTGGCTGAAAATGCCAAAAATAAGGCAGAGTCGGCACAAAAAGCGGCTGAAATTGCCCAAGCTCATGCCCAATCGGCAGAGCAAATTGCCGAAAAAGCCCAACAAGCCGCGCAAATCGCCCAAGCGCAAGCCCAGCAAGCGCAAAAAACAGCAGAAGACATGAAGTCAGAAACGCAAGCGGAAAAAGCGTTGGCAGAGCAAGCCAAACAAGCCGCAGAATTGGCGCAAGCCAAAGCGGAAACCGCACAGAAAGCGGCAGAAATCGCCCAATCCAACGCGGCAAACGCGCAAAAAGCAGCAGAACAAGCGAAAGCAGACGCGCAGGCCGAAAAAACGCTGGCTGAAAACGCGAAAAACGCGGCAGAAGTCGCCCAATCCAACGCGCTAAACGCACAAAAAGCAGCCGAACAAGCAAAAGCAGACGCACAAACCGAAAAAACGTTGGCTGAAAACGCGAAAAATGCGGCAGAAGTCGCCCAATCCAATGCGCTCAATGCACAAAAAGCCGCCGAGCAAGCAAAAGCAGACGCGCAAGCCGAAAAAACGCTGGCTGAAAACGCGAAAAACGCGGCAGAAGTCGCCCAATCCAACGCGCTCAATGCACAAAAAGCAGCCGAGCAAGCAAAAGCAGACGCGCAAGCCGAAAAAACGCTGGCTGAAAACGCGAAAAACGCGGCAGAAGTCGCGCAATCCAATGCGTTAAATGCACAAAAAGCCGCAGAACAAGCGAAAGCAGACGCGCAAGCCGAAAAAACGCTGGCTGAAAATGCGAAAAACGCGGCAGAAGTCGCCCAATCTAACGCGGTAAATGCGCAAAAAGCAGCCGAACAAGCAAAAGCAGACGCGCAAGCCGAAAAAACGTTGGCTGAAAACGCGAAAAATGCGGCAGAAGTCGCGCAATCCAACGCGCTAAATGCGCAAAAAGCCGCAGAACAAGCAAAAGCAGACGCGCAAGCCGAAAAAACGCTGGCTGAAAATGCGAAAAATGCGGCAGAAGTCGCCCAATCCAACGCGCTCAATGCACAAAAAGCCGCCGAGCAAGCGAAAGCAGACGCGCAAGCCGAAAAAACGCTGGCTGAAAATGCGAAAAACGCGGCAGAAGTCGCCCAATCCAACGCGCTCAATGCACAAAAAGCCGCCGAGCAAGCCTTGAAAGACGCACAAACTGCCCAAGTGCAAGCCCAGCAAGCACAAAACGTGGCGGAAAACCTGAAAGCGGAAACGCAAGCCGAAAAAGTGTTGGCGGAAAATGCCAAAAAGGCAGCGTTGGCAGCACAAGAACAGGCTGAAAAAGCCCGAGATAAAGCGATTGAGGCGCAACAAAACGCTGAATTGGAAAAACAGGCAGCCGAAACCGCCAAACAAATCGCCCAAGATGCCGAATCCAAAGCCAAAGCGGCACAAGATAAGGCGCAAGCCTTGGCGAATGAGGCTGAAATGGTGAAAAATCAGGCGGTTGAAGCGCAAAAAGCCGCCGAAGCCGCGCGTGATAAAGCCATTGATGAAAAAAATGCCACGCAAAAATTGTATGATGAATTGAAAGCGGAATGGCTTGCCGAGGCGCGTGCCAATCCGCCTAAAATCCAATTCAACCCCATTGCGGGCGACAATATTTTGAACAAAGCTGAAAGTGAATCCATGCAAACGCTTTCAGGCAGCGTGGAAAATGCGCGTGGTAAAGATGTGTTGAACCTGAAAATTGGCGATGAAACGCGCCCTGTGGCAATAGAAAATGGTGTGTTCCGCACCGAGGTTTCAGGCAGCCTGTTGAAGGAAAAACCTGTTATTGTTGCCGAAATTCAACGCCATGGCGAAATGATTGTCAGCAAAACTGCGCCCGAATATGAGGTGCAAACCGAAATCCGCGACCCCATTATCACTTTCAATCCGATTACCGAAGACAATGTCATCAACCAAGTGGAAAGTGAATTGCCTGCCATTGCGGTGTCGGGCACGGTGCAGCATTTTCATTTGGGCGACAAATTGAGCGTGGAAATTGGCGAAGCCGTTCCGCTTGAAGTGGACATTGCCGACAATGGCACGTTCACATTCAATGTGGCGGGCAACACTTTGCTCAATCACGCCAGCATTAAAGCCAGCCTGAAAACCACCGACAGCGCAGGCAATGTTGCCCAAGTCAGCCAAGTGGCAGACTATGAGGTAGATGTTACGCCGCCTGCCGCACAAATCATTTTGAACCAGATTGCCAACGACAACATCATCAACAAAAGCGAAAGCGAACAAGCCGTTACCACCATTACAGGCAGCGTGAGCCAGTTGGACAAAGCCAATGATGTGGTGATGATGGTGTGTTCGTGCAGTTCGTGTTCATCGCCGCGTTCGCGTGAGTTTGTGGTGGCAATTCGGGACGACAACAGCTTTGCGGTGGACGTGAGTACCGAAGAGCTGTTGAAATACGATACCGTAGCCGTGTTCGCCAAAGACAAGGCACAAAACAAAGGCGATGTGGTAACACAAAAATACCGTCAAGATGTGATTTTGAACAAACCCGTGATTACCCTAGATGCCATACCGCTTGTGAATCGCAATGTTTTGAATCAAAACAATTTTAAATTATCAGGCAGCATTACCCGCGATGATGATGTACCCGATGCGAAATTGAATATTGTCATTAAAATCAATGAAATTGACCACAAGCCCACTTTGCTTAGCGAAAACGGCAGCTTGCGCTGGGAATTGCCCATCAACCAACAGCAACTGAATGCGTGGGACAAACAAACCGTGAACGTACGCGCCGAAATCAGCGTAAGCGATTTGGCGGGCAACACCGCCACAGGCGAAAGTGTGAGCGGTCAGTTTGATGTGAAATTGAGCGCGGCATTGGATATTGAACTGGAAGATATTGGCAGAATCAACCCCAATGAAGATTTGACCGTTATAGGCAAAGTAACAGGCGAATTTAAGCCCAATGACCAAGTTACCATTCAGGTTGG
Source organism: Alysiella filiformis (assembly GCF_014054525.1). Lineage (NCBI taxonomy): Bacteria > Pseudomonadati > Pseudomonadota > Betaproteobacteria > Neisseriales > Neisseriaceae > Alysiella > Alysiella filiformis. The sequence goes on along the minus strand of NZ_CP059564.1, from coordinate 316,898 downwards.
CAGTAATGGCTTTCGTAAAAATGTTGAGATTGATGCCAGCACGGGGCAATTTACAGCCATTATTGATAAAGACCATTTGTTGGGCAACAACACCATTCATGCCACAATCAGCACAACCGACAGCGCAAACAACCCAATTAGCGCAGAAGGGCAAGCCACATACAGCGTACCGCAAGATGGCGACATCAATATTGTGTTGCAACACATCACGGGCGATGAACACATCAATGTGAGTGAAGCGCAATCGGACAACGTGCGCGTTTCAGGCAGCCTGAATGGGGAATTTGCCCACACGCAAAAGGGCAAAGAAATCGCCATGCGCATTCACGGCACCGAATACAAAGCCACGGTGGGCGAAGATTTGTCGTTTGCGTTTGAAGTGCGCGGTGCGGATTTAATTGCCCACCGAGGCTACGCGCTTACCGCCAGCTTGAACGACCACGGCAAAATTCATCAAAGCAACAATTTGAGCTACACCGTTGCGCCCGAAGCGATTGCCAAAATTCATTTGGACGATGTGAAACTGGATTTGGCACAAGAGCTGGGGTCGGTGCGGTTGTCGGGTAAGTTGGATTTCAGTAACAGTTTGTTTGCACAAGGGCAAAATGAGAATTTTGTTCGCGCCATAAAACTGAAAATTGGCGACCAAACCTTTAATGTGGGCATTAAACAAGATGAGCATACATTCTTTTTGGATTTGACGCATGAACAATATCAGGCGTTGAAAGGGCAGCCTATTTCTTATGAATTGATTGCTTATCATTCAGGTCATGGATATTTACAAGGACATGAGTATGAGAGTGCCAAGTACAAAAATTATGATGCGATTTATAATCGTGGTCGCAATTACTTACCCCATGTTATGGATGTCAATGGTCAAAAACAATTGGTTTTAAATAAGATGAGTGATGAATTTGCACAAAATGAATTGAAAAAAGTTCAGGTTGTATTTGATGAAACGCAAATTCAACTTACTCAACAACTTCAAATAGGCACTCAGCATGAAACAACAGTTTCAGGCAGGGTTAGTGGTGCTGCCCAATCAGGAGATGAAATCAGTATCACGATTGGTAATGCACATTACACCACACGCGTTAATGAAGATTTAAGTTTTGCCATTCAAGTGAAAAATGATGATTTAAAAGCTGTGTCAAATATTCAGGCAGCCTTAAAAATTCAAAATGCCAAGGGCGAGAACATCAGTCTAATGGATACCGTATCTGTATTACAAAATCGTGATGTTGGCGATTTGTTTGTGAATCCTCATGAATACACTACTGATAGGGTTGTTCAACACTCTGATGTAAATCATAACTTTGCCTATTTTATTGATGCAATTGATATGAGAAGTCAATATGGCTTTCTCAATTGGAATAAAACACCATTTGGAGGAAATACTGCTGAACCTGCGGTTATTAAATATTATTTTGCGAAAAAAGAAGATTATGTTAGCGATAATCCAGTATCAGCTGGCAAGCGGGTAATACCAGGTACTCAGGAAGATTATTCTGCTGAATTGAAAGCCGCTATTCATGATGCGTACGCATTTTATGAATCAGTAAGTAATTTAAAATTTCAACATACGGAGCATCGTGAAGAAGCAGATACGATATTAATGTCTGCGAGATTAAATGGTGGACACAGTGGTACAGGCTGGGACGGTGAGAAACTGATTTTAAATACACTGTATAATGAAGTAGATGAATTTAAAAAATACATCAATTTCCACGAAATTTTTCATACCCTTGGTGCAACACACATTGATGTGAGTAGCTATGATAAATTCAATCAGTGGTCTTACGCAAAGGCTGAACGAACAACTGAGGTCAGTGTTATGTCGTATGGCGACCACTTTGCAACACAATCTGGGCGCAATAATTTGGGTTTATATGATTTGGCATACTTACATTGGCGTTTTGGGGTGAATAAAAATCGCAATACAGGTAATGATGTTTATCGCTTTAATCAATATAATCCGATGATGCCTGATGGCAATATTTACATTTGGGACGCTGCTGGTGTAGATACTTTTGACGCTTCCAAAGAAAATGAAGGGGTTAATGTGAATTTAACTCCTGGGTCTTGGATTTATCGTGGTCAAATTTCAGATACTTTTCTAATTAAAAATAAAACTCATACTGAATATGGTGGAGAATTGGGTAAACCTTTAACAGAATATTTTACTGAGTTTGGCAATGAGTATATTGAAAGTGAAATAAATGGTGAGGAGTGGAAAATTAACAATGATATGTACACAAAATGGGGCTTTGCCATTACCAAAAACACCTACGTTGATGGACAAGCCTTCATCGGTTATGGCACGCAAATTGAAAACCTGATTGGTTCAGCCCATGACGATGTGTTAAAAGGCAATAAAGCCGACAACAACATCTACGGTGGCGATGGCAACGACCAAATTTGGGGCGATGAGGGCAACGATTTCCTAGACGGTGGCGCGGGCGCAGACCAAATGTACGGCGGTTTGGGCAACGACATTTATGTGGTGGACAACCTTGCCGATACCGTAACCGAATTGGACAATCAAGGCACCGATACCGTTTATGCCCACATTGACCACTACCGTTTGTCTGATTTTGTGGAAAATCTGACTCTGTTTGGCAATGCGTTACACGGCACAGGCAACGATTTGGCAAACACCATCATCGGCAACGATGGCAACAACGTGTTGCAAGGCTTGGGCGGCAACGACCGTTTGGACGGTGGACGCGGCAGCGATACACTCACAGGCGGCGATGGTGCGGATACGTTTGTGTTCAGCAGCCTGTTGGACGGTTCGGTGGACATCATTGGTGATTTTGACGTGTCGCAAGACAAAATTGAACTGGCTTTGAGCGCATTCAGTGGCTTAAATGCCCAAAATCTTGCCGAGCGTGTGAAATACGATGCCAGCAACGGTCATTTGTCTTACGACCCAGACGGCAATGGCAATGCGGACGCGATTCACTTTGCCACTTTGGAAAACAAAGCCGCTTTACGCATTGACGAAACGCATTTTATTTTGGGTTAATGCGTTTTCAGGCAGCCTGAAAAGGCATTCAGGCTGCCTTTATCATTGTTTTACAAGCGTAAAAATGTGTCAATCCACTTTGCGGATTGGGTATTTTCGCTCAAAATAGCCGTTTGACACACAACATCATTTTGTTTAATTATCATGAATCACATCAAAAAAATCAGCCTTTTGGCTTTAACTGCCTTCACTTTTGTTTCCGCCCCAGCTTGGGCTGATGACGATTGGGACGATGATGACGATGACCGCCGCCGTCCACGCGCCGCCTATGTGCACAAACACAGCAATGGTGCACCCAAAATCAGCCGCGAACGCGCCATTGCCATCGCCAAAAGTCGCTACCACGGCGCGCGCGTTACCGATGTGGATTTGGAACGCAAACGCGGTCGCAGCCACTATCAGGTGGATTTGAAAGACGGTCGCTACGATTATGAAGTGTGGATTGACGCACAATCGGGCAAAATCACACACAGCAAAAAAGAATTAGATGATTGATTTCATTTAAAACATTTCAGGCAGCTTTGGGTTAAAAGGCTGCCTGAAATCATTTTTGTGCCACACTTTTTGCCAAGAACGGTTGTTGCCACAGCAAATTTTGTTACACTATAACATTTGTTTTGCGCTACAATGTTTGTCTTTAATTTGCCCACCATCAATGAAATGAAAGGATAAACATGAAATTGAAAACCCTTGTTGTTACCGTAGCCGTGTTGTTTTCAGGCAGCCTGAATGCCGAAACTTTATCGGTGGTCAGCAGTTTTAGCGTGCTGGGCGACGTGGCAAAACAAATCGGTGGCGAGCGCGTCAGCATCACCAATTTGGTGCCAGCCGATGGCGATGCCCACGCCTATCAATTAAGCAGTGCCGATGCCAAAAAAATCGCGTCAGCCAAATTGGTGTTGCTCAACGGTTTGGGTTTGGAAAATGGCGATGTGATGCGCGCCGTGAAACAAAGCAAAGTTGCCTATGCCGAAGCCACCGCAGGCATTTCGCCCATTAAAAACGAAGAGGGCGCACACCACCACCATCATGGCGAAGACGGACACCACCACGACCATGGCGAATTTGACCCCCACGTTTGGCACGACCCCGTGTTGATGCAAAAATATGCCGCCAATGTAACCGCCGCCTTAATCAAAGCCGACCCTGCTGGCGCGAGCCACTATCAGGCGCGTTTCAAAGCCTATTCGGGGGAATTGGTTAAGCTGGATGCGTATGCCCGCAGCCAGTTCAACGCCGTGCCACGCGAACACCGCAAAGTTTTGACAGGACACCATTCATTTGGCTATTTGGGCAAACGCTATGGCGTAACCTTCCTTGCGCCACAAGGGGTGAGCACCGAAGCGCAACCCTCCGCCAAAACCGTAGCCGCCATCATTCGTCAAATCAAGCAACAAGGCATTCAAGCCGTGTTTACCGAAAACATCAAAGATGGACGCATGGTGGAACGCATTGCCCAAGAAACAGGCGTGAAAGTGGGCGGCAAACTGTATTCAGACGCATTGTCCCAAGAAGCCAACGCCCGCACCTATGTGGATATGTTCCGCTACAACGTGCGTGCCATGAGCGGCGCAATGAAAAAATAAGAAAAAACAAAAATGCTGCCTGAAAATACCATTTCAGGCAGCATTTTTGATTTTAAATCAAATGAATGATTAAACTTTTGCAGCCGCAGCCACTTCTGCCGCGTAGTCCACAACCGCTTTTTCAATGCCATCGCCCACTTTGTAGCGTGCGAATGACAAGATTTCTGTGCCATTTTCTTTGGCGTATTGGGCAACGGTTTGGTCTGGGTTCATCACAAATGCTTGACCGTTCAAAGACACTTCTGCCAAGAATTTTTTGATGCGACCTTCAACCATTTTCGCAGCGATTTCAGCAGGTTTGCCAGATTCAATCGCTTGTTGGGTGTAGATGTGGCGTTCTTTTTCAACGGTTTCCGCGTCCACTTGGTCTTCGCGCACGCATTGTGGTTTAGCCGCAACGATGTGCATGCCGATTTTACGCGCCACGTCTTCGCTGCCTGTGTATTCCACCAACACGCCTTCGGTTGCCAAAGCACCGTGAATGTAAGCCACCAATTCGCCAGAAGTTTCAATTACTTGGAAACGGCGTACAGACATGTTTTCGCCTAATTTGGCAATCACGGCTTTGCGCTCGTCTTCCACCAAAGCCGCCAATTCTTCAACGGTAGCGGGTTTTTTTGCCACCGCAGTTTTGGCAACAAAATTGGCAAATTCAACAAAACCAGCGTCTTTTGCCACAAAGTCGGTTTCGCAGTTTACTTCAACCAATGCGCCCACTTTGCCTTCAATCGCGTAAGCCAACACGCCTTCGGCAGCCGTGCGACCTGCCAATTTACCTGCTTTTGCACCTGATTTAATGCGCAAGATTTCTTCGGCTTTTTCAAAATTGCCTTCGGCTTCTACCAAGGCTTTTTTGCATTCCATCATGCCCAAGCCAGTTGCGGCGCGCAAATCGGCAACCATTTTTGCAGTAATTTCTGCCATATTGTTCTCCAAAAATATCAATTCAAATGAAATTCAAAACAGGCTGCCTGAAACCGTTTTCAGGCAGCCTGAAAAGACAAAAGTCTTATTCAGCAGCTTGTTGTGCAGCCGCTACGGTTTCCGCAACCGCTTGGTTTTTGCCTTCCAGCACAGCATCAGCGATGCCACGGCAGTACAAACGAATGGCTTTGGCGGAGTCATCGTTACCAGGGATAACGTGTTTCACACCGTCTGGGCTGTTGTTGGTGTCCACAACGGCAATCACGGGAATGCCCAATTTTTCGGCTTCCACCAAAGTACCGTGTTGGTAGCCAGTGTCAATCACGAAAATCGCGTCTGGCAAGCCTTTCATGTCTTTGATGCCGCCCAAAGAGCGTTCCAATTTTTCCACTTCGCGGGTCATGTCCAACAATTCTTTTTTGTTGTAACCGCTTGATTCGGCGTTTGCCAACAAAGCGGCTTTTTCTTCCAAGCGTTTGATGGATTGTTTTACGGTTTTGTAGTTGGTCAGCATGCCGCCCAACCAGCGATGGTCTACATAGGGCATACCTGCGCGTTGTGCTTCTTCTTTGATGATTTCACGCGCTTGGCGTTTTGTGCCAACAAACAAAATCGTGCCTTTGTTGGCAACCAAACGGCGCACCACTTCTTGTGCTTCTTGGAACATGGGAACGGTTTTTTCCAAGTTGATGATGTGGATTTTGTTGCGCGCGCCAAAAATGTATTGTGCCATTTTTGGGTTCCAGTAGCGGGTTTGGTGACCGAAATGTACGCCAGCTTCAATCATTTGGCGCATGGTGATTTGAGAAGACATAATTCAAATTTCCTAATTAAATTAAGGGTTAAAAAGCATACACATTTCTGCCAGAATTTTCAAAAACGCCTTTTCAGGCTGCCTGAAAACACCCTTAACGCGAAATGTGCTGTGCGTCAAAGTGCCTTTTCCATTGCGAAAAAGACCGCGCATTATAGCGATAAATCTTTTATGCGACAAGGTTTTTTTCAGGCAGGCAAATCGCGTTATAATTTGGGATTTTCAGGCTGCCGCGCTATACACAACCCACAGCAACTTATTCCCTCCCCTGCTTGCGGGGGAGGGGGTAAATGGTTGGCAACATCAAAAATTGTCGCATGCTGCAAGGCTGCCTGAAACCGCATTTTCCCAAACCAAACCAAAACAAGGACAAAACCCATGAGCTTTTTGAAATTGACCGACCAAGATTTGCAAGGCAAAACCGTGTTAATCCGTGCCGATTTGAACGTGCCTTTTAAAGACGGCAAAATCAGCGATGACACGCGCATTCGTGCGTCTTTGCCCTCCATTCAATACGCGCTGGACAAGGGCGCAGCCGTGATTGTGATGACGCATTTGGGTCGCCCCACCGAAGGCGAATTTCACCCCGAAGACGATGTTGCACCCGTTGCCGCGCATTTGGGCGGATTGTTGGGCAAAAAAATCAAAGTGTTGAACGATTGGCGCGACAATCCACCCAGTCTGAAAACGGGCGAAGTGGCTTTGTTGCAAAACGTCCGCATCAACAAAGGCGAAGGCAAAAATGACCCCGAATTGGGCAAAGCCTACGCCAGCTTGTGCGATGTGTTTGTGAACGATGCGTTTGGCACGGCTCATCGCGCCCAAGCCTCTACCGAAGCGGTGGCGCAATTTGCGCCTGTGTCGGTGGCAGGGATTTTGATGGCGGCTGAATTGGACGCGCTGGGCAAAGCCTTGAAAAATCCCGCTCGCCCCATGGTGGCGATTGTGGCAGGCAGCAAAGTGTCCACCAAATTGACGATTTTGGAAAGTTTGGCGGATAAAGTTGACCAACTCATCGTGGGTGGTGGCATTGCCAATACGTTCTTGTTGGCGCAAGGCAAACCGATTGGCAAATCGCTGGCTGAACCCGATTTGGTGGACGAAGCGAAAAAAATCATCGCCAAAATGGCGGCAAAAGGCGGTGTTGTGCCTTTGCCCGTTGATGTGGTAACGGCAAAAGAATTTGCCGAAACCGCCCCAGCCGAACACAAAGCCATTGAAGACGTTGCCGCAGACGACATGATTTTGGACATTGGCGCACAATCCGCACAACAGCTTGCCGAAATCATCAAAAACGCAGGCACAATCGTGTGGAATGGACCTGTGGGCGTGTTTGAGTTTGCCCAATTCGCCAGCGGTACAGAAACCGTTTCACGCGCGGTGGCGGAAAGTGCAGGTTTTTCTATCGCTGGCGGTGGCGACACTTTGGCAGCGATTGCGAAATTTGGCATTACCGAGCAAATTGGCTACATTTCCACAGGCGGCGGCGCGTTCTTGGAATTTTTGGAGGGCAAGGCATTGCCAGCCGTGGTTGCTTTGGAAAAATTTGCCCAGTAAGATGATGAATACAGGTTTTCAATCATCGCATGGTTGAAATGTGAAAATTCAGGCTGCCTGAAACGCTTTTTGGTGCGTTTCAAGCAGCCTGAATGGTTTGATGATGTGGGTTTACATGCGTTTCCAAGTTTGCGTGCGACCCAGCAGCGAAATGCCCACAAAACCACGCACTTCCAAGCGATTGCCTTTTACCGTGGCTTTGGCTTTATAGGTTTTGCCCGATTGAGGGTCTCTGATTTGACCGCCCGAATATTCATTGTCGCTGTCTTGTTTCAAGCCCGTTAAAATGGTTTGACCGACCAAGTTTTTTTGTTTGCAAATCGCGCAAGTGGGTTCCACGCCCACCACCGTGCCTTGAAAGCCGTTGCCTGCTTTGCTGATTTGAATGTGGGCTTTGGGTTTACCGTCTTTTTCGTCAAAGGTTTGCCATTTGCCTTCAATGCTGGCGGCAGCGACCATGCTGCTGATGCTTGCCAACAATGTGGCGAATAAAATGCGTTTCATCAATGCGATTCCTGTGTGTTGATATGGAAAATTGGGCATTCTATTCTAAAACTGGGGGCTTTGCCAATTTTTTACTTTTTCAAACGCAAAGTGTGGCGCAAGCCGATTGAATGTTATGCTGTAACAAGGCTGCCTGAAACGGTATAATGGCGGTTTTTCAGGCAGCCTTTCAGTACACGACATTTTTTGATATTGCCACAAACCTGCCCCCTCCCCCTATGTAAGGGGGAGGGCTGGGGTGGGGGTTAGAAACGCAACGAGCCACCCCCACCCTAACCCTCCCCCGCCAGCAGGGGAGGGGACAGGTTGCAGACAGCCTGAAAGATTTTTGTCGTGTACTGAAAGGCAGCCTGAAACCCCATTTTCCCTTTTATTTTGATAAAAATCATCATGTTTCACGAATATTTCATTGCACCCTTTACCGAATTTTCTTTCATGCGCTACGCTTTAACCTCGGTGGTCTTTTTGGCATTATCGGCTGCGCCCGTTGGCACATTTCTCGTGATGCGCCGCATGAGTTTGATTGGCGATGCGTTGAGCCACGCCGTGTTACCAGGGGCAGCGATTGGCTACATGGTGGCAGGATTGAGTTTACCAGCCATGAGTGTAGGCGGCTTTGTGGCAGGCATGTTGATGGCATTTTTGGCAGGCTTAATCAGCCGCTTTACCGAATTGAAAGAAGACGCCAATTTTGCCGCCTTTTATTTGAGCAGCTTGGCGATTGGCGTGATTTTGGTCAGTTTGGGCGGCAACAATGTGGAATTGTTGCATTTGCTGTTTGGGTCGGTGCTGGCGGTGGATTTGGTGTCGTTGCGTTTGATGGGGGTGGTGGCGAGTTTGACGATTTTGGCATTGGCAATCATGTTTCGCCCCCTGATGATGGAAAGCATAGACCCCCTGTTTTTACGCGCCGTTAAAGGCAAAGGTGGCGTGTGGCACGTTGCGTTTTTGGTTTTGGTGGTGATGAATTTGGTGGCAGGATTTCAAGCATTGGGTACATTGATGTCGGTGGGCTTGATGATGTTGCCAGCGATTGCCGCGCGATTGTGGGTACGCGGCATGGGGGCATTGATGGCGGTAGCGAGTTTGGGGGCATTGGTGTGTGGTTATGCGGGCTTGTTGTTGTCGTATCATCACCCAGCCAATATTCCGTCAGGACCAACGATTATTTTATTTTGTGGGATTTGGTATCTGTTTTCCGTGGTTTTTGGGGCAAACAGTGGCATTTTCATCAAAATTTGGCGCAAAAAACACCGCAAATTCAAGGCAGTCTGAAAACCAACAGGTCGGATTTTAAAAATCCGACCTGCTGTCATTTGGCATTTTAGCGCATATTGGGGAACAAGCCCTTCATGCCTTTTGCCATACGCATCAATTTTTGCATGTTTTTGCCGCTAAACATTTTCATCATTTGTTGCGATTGTTCAAATTGTTTCAGCATTTTGTTCACTTCCTGAACCGTGGTGCCAGCACCTGCCGCAATGCGTTTTTTGCGACTGGCTTTGATGATGTCGGGGTTGGCACGTTCTTTTGGGGTCATGGAATTGATGATGGCTTCAACGTGTGCCATCGCTTTTTCTGCTGTGCCTTCGGGGATTTGTTTGGAAATCTGCCCCAATTCCCCTGGCATTTTGGAGAGCAAATTCTCAAAACCGCCCATGTTGCGCATTTGTTGAATTTGCGCTTTAAAGTCATTCAAATCAAAGTCTTTGCCGCGATGCAATTTTTGCGCCATTTCTTTGGCAATTTCTTCGTCAATGCCTTTTTGCACATCTTCAATCAAAGTCATCACATCGCCCATGCCCAAAATGCGGCTGGCAATGCGTTCGGGGTGAAACGGCTCCAAACCATTGATTTTTTCGCCCACGCCAATGAATTTAATCGGTTTGCCCGTGATTTGGCGCACCGACAATGCCGCACCACCACGCGCATCGCCGTCCATTTTGGTCAAAATCACGCCCGTTAAAGGCAGGGCTTCGTTAAAGGCTTGGGCGGTGTTTACCGCGTCTTGACCCAACATCGCGTCTACCACAAACAGGGTTTCAATCGGCTTGATGGCGGCATGAATGGCTTTGATTTCATTCATCATTTCTTCATCAATCGCCAAGCGACCTGCCGTGTCCACCATCAAAATATCGTAAAAATGTTTTTTGGCATAATCTTGCGCCGCCAACGCAATTTCAACGGGTTTTTGCGATACATCGGACGGGAAAAAATCCACTTGCACTTGTTCTGCCAGCAATTTCAACTGTTCAATCGCGGCAGGGCGGTACACGTCTGCCGATACGAGCAGGATTTTCTTTTTCTTGTCTTGGTCTTTGATGAATTTGGACAATTTGCCCACGGTGGTGGTTTTACCTGCACCTTGCAAACCTGCCATCAAAATGGTGGCAGGCGGCGTGGCTGCCAAATTTAATTGGCTGTTTTCTTTGCCCATCAGTTCAATCAGGGCTTCGTTCACGATGCCGAAAAAGGCTTGGTCGGGCGTGAGCGTGTCGGCAAATTCCTTGCCCAAAGCGCGTTCTTTCACTTGATTGACAAAGTCTTTCACAATCGGCAAAGCCACGTCTGCTTCCAGCAATGCCAAACGCACTTCGCGCAGGGCTTCTTTGATGTTGTCTTCGCTTAATTTGGATTGTCCGCGTATGTCTTTGAATACTTTTGAGAAACGTTTGGTTAAATTGTCTAACATGGTTGATTCCTTAAAAAAATGATTTTCAGGCTGCCTTTTTGGGTTTTTTGCCTTCGGCGACTTACTTTTTAAAAAAGTAAGCCAAATAAATAAAAGCCCAACGAGTTTGTTTTGAAAAAACATTTTCAGGCAGCCTGAAAGTGATTTTTTTCATACAACAAAGTCATTTGTAAAAATTTTCAGGCTGTCTGCATTTTAAATTTGAAACAGCAACAGAATGTGGGTTGATTATTTGGCTTACTTTTTTAAAAAGTAAGTCGCCGAAGGCAAAAAAATCCCAAAAAAGCGGTCTGAAATGCAAAAAACGTGCCATTTTAACACGTTATTCACATTTCGCCTTTTTGCAATTTGTCGCACAAAATGGCGCAGCATTGCGACACAATTTCGCGCGTTTGCACAAAATTGCCTGTGTACCATGGGTCGGGAACGTGGTCGTGTGGGCTGTTTTCAGGCAGCAAATCGGTGATTTTGAACAATTTGTGCGGATTTTTGCCAAAACGTTTTTGCATATCGCGCAAATTGTTGTCGTCCATAACCAACACATAATCATACACTTGCATACAATCGTCTGGCACTTGGCTGCTGACAAAATCGCGTGAATCAATGTTCATGCCGTCCAAAATATCGGCTGTGCCGCAGTGCATGGTTTCGCCATTGTGCCAACCCGATGTGCCTGCACTTTTGCAGGCTGCCTGAATGCCGCGTTGCGCCGCCATATCGCGGAACACATATTCTGCCATGGGCGAACGGCAAATGTTGCCCAAGCACACAAATAAAATGTTTTTCATCAATTTTTCTTTCTGATTTGAAAAAACAAAACGTTATTTTAGCGTGTTTCAATCTGATTGATGTGATTTTGCGTTACAATTCCATTTTTTGTGAATCCATTTTTTAAAGGAAAAACCATGTCTTTACAACAAATCATTGAAACCGCGTTTGAAGACCGCGCCAACATCACCCCCGCAACCGTAACGCCCGAAGTGAAAGAAGCCGTGTTGGAAACCCTGCGCCAACTGGATTCAGGCAGCCTGCGCGTTGCCGAGCGCGAAAGCGTGGGCAAATGGAAAGTGAACGAGTGGGCAAAAAAAGCCGTGTTGCTCTCATTCCGCATTCAAGACAACGTGATTTTGGGCGATGGCGTGAACCAATTTTTTGACAAAGTACCAACCAAATTCGCCACTTGGACACAAGCCGATTTTCAGGCAGCAGGTTTCCGTGCCGTACCAGGTGCGGTGGCACGCCGTGGCAGTTTCGTGGGCAAAAACGTGGTGCTGATGCCATCGTATGTGAACATCGGCGCGTATGTGGACGAAGGCGCAATGGTGGACACTTGGGCAACAGTTGGTTCTTGCGCCCAAATCGGCAAAAACGTGCATTTGAGCGGTGGCGTGGGCATTGGTGGCGTGTTGGAACCCTTGCAAGCCAGCCCCACCATCATTGAAGACAACTGTTTCATCGGTGCGCGTTCCGAAATTGTAGAAGGGGTGATTGTGGAAGAAGGCAGCGTGATTTCCATGGGCGTGTACATCGGACAATCCACCAAAATCTACGACCGCGAAACAGGCGAAATCCATTATGGTCGCGTGCCAGCAGGTTCGGTGGTGGTTTCAGGCAGCCTGCCTAGCCAAGACGGTAGCCACAGCCTGTATTGTGCCGTGATTGTGAAAAAAGTGGACGCGCAAACCCGCGCCAAAACCAGCGTAAACGAATTATTGCGCGGTGTGTAAAATTAAATTTCTTATCAAAACAAAATCTTAAAAAAATAACCAGATTGGGTATTTGACAGATTTTTTATTTCGCGTATAATTCGCTAAATCAATTCCCTGATAGCTCAGTCGGTAGAGCGACGGACTGTTAATCCGCAGGTCGCTGGTTCGAGCCCAGCTCGGGGAGCCAAATTTAAACCGCCTAAACAATCGTTTAGGCGGTTTTCTTTTGCCCATTTGGAATCGTGTTCAGGGTTGTTCCATGTGTCCAAAATATCCGCGTATTGTGCCAATGAACAATTTTTGATTTGCACTTTTTGAGATTGGGGATTTGCGACCGCCCACCCCAAAAGTGGGCGGTGCAAAATACAAGACTTTTTTGTTTAAATTCACATGATTTCATCGCGGAGCATGGCTCAACGCAGCCTGAAAGCAATATTTTCACATTAATTGAATGAATTGCCGCCACCGCGCCAAATCACTTTGCCTAAAATTTCATCGCCCACATTTTCAAAGACATCAGAATAACGTGTTTTATCTAAATTATCGCTCCGATAAAGCCAGCGTTGTGAATCCAAAATCAATCGTCTGATGATGATGGTGCCACTTGTGCGTTTGATGACAAAAATGCCGTTTTCTGTTTTGTTGGTTTCCAAGCGATTAAAAATGACATCATCAAAAATGGTAATGGTTGGCGACATGCTCTCATCGTTTGCTTTGATGAAATCCAAATAATCACAATCCCAATATTTTGATAAACAAAAGGTTTTCTTTAAGCCCATGTCGCTGTTTGTGTGGGTGATGAAGTCTGAATGGCTTGGGTGGGGAGATTGGGTTAATGTGTGCGGTGGATTTTTGCCGTACAACAGCCATTCGGGACTCACGCCAAGAGCCAAAGCCAAATCCACAATTTTTCCAGAGCCTTGGCTCAATCCCAGTTCAATTTGTGCAATGGTGCCTTGGCTGACTTTGGCGCGTTTGGCTAATGCCGATTGGCTTAATGCCAATTCTGTTCTGCGTTCTTTTACCCTTTCTGCAAAACTTGTACCCATGATGATTTATCCTAATTGTGATAAATTGGGAAGTCTAAATGTTTGTTCAATTATTTTTTTATTTAACAGTTATTAGTTTTCTTATTTTAGAAGGGCGATTTTGTTTTTGGGTGTATGCTCAAAATGGTGTTGCTGAAAAATTCAGGCTGCCTGAAAACAACCACATGGGTCTTTCAGGCAGCCTGAATTGGGGAATAAGATGAATTGCACCACCCGCCATTTATCTCATTAAATCAAACGATTGCTTGAAGGCTTGGCGTGATGCAAACGGTAAATTGCCGACACCGCGTCCACCAAACCCGAATCTTCGCCTTTGTTGAGCAAACGAGTGGGGGCGTGGAGCAGCTTGTTGGTTAATTGCACCGACAGGCGTTCCAACACCTCTTCGGGGCTGGCACCGCGAGCGAGTTGTTTCATTGCATTTTCAAGCACTTGTTGGCGAGCGCGTTCGCCTTCGTTACGCAAAGCGCAAATCAAAGGCACACGTTGGCGACTTTGTTGCCAGCCAATGAATTCTGCCACTTTTTGCCCCACCATGTGTTCGGCGGCGGCGGCGGCTTCGCGGCGTGAGGCTTTGCCGTTTTGCACGATGGCGGCGATGTCGTCCACCGTGTGCAAATGCACGCCTGAAATTTGTGCCACTTGGGGGGCGATGTCGCGTGGAACCGCCAAATCCAGCATAAACATGGCTTGATTTTGGCGTTGGTTCATGGCATTTTGCACCATTTGCGCATCAATAATGGGCAGATTTGATGCGGTAGAGGCAATCACAATATCATAATCTGCCAAAATATCAGGCAAATCTTGGAGCAAACGCACATCTTGGGCAAGTTGCAAGCGTTGGCACAGATTTTCGGCGCGTGGCAAACTGCGATTGGCGATGGTAATGCGTTGTGGATTTTTGGCGGCAAAATAAGTTGCCACCAATTCAATCATTTCGCCTGCGCCCACAAACAGCACGTTTTTCGCGCTCAAATCGCCAAATTGTTGCTCTGCCATTTTCACGGCAGCCGATGCCATAGACACGGTGCTGTCGCCCACGCTGGTGTGGCTGCGTACTTCTTTGGCGGTGGCAAATGTTTTTTGAAACAAACCGTTGAGCCATGTGCCCAAGCAGTCTTCTTGTTCGGCAACGCGCAAAGCGTCTTTCATTTGACCCAAAATTTGTGGTTCGCCCAGCACCATGCTGTCCAAGCCACAAGCCACGCGAAAGGCATGGCGAATGGTTTCGCTGCAACCGTGTACATACAAATAGGGGCGAATTTCGGCTGCCTGAAAACCGTGGTAATTTGCCCACCAATCAATGATTTGTTCGGCATCGCCCACGCAATACAATTCGGTGCGATTGCAAGTGGACAAAATCAGGGCTTCGGCGGCGGCGGTGTCCGCCAAATTGCGGACAGCGTGGGGCAAATTTTCGGCAGAAAAAGCCAGTTGCTCGCGTATGGCAACGGGCGCGGTTTGGTGGTTTAAACCAATGGTGGTCAGTCGCATGGTGGTTTTGTGTTTATTGTGATGATGGGCAATTATAGCAAAATTTTTGCCGAGTAAACATTTAGTGCTTGATTATGCTGGATAAAATGGAAATGGTTCTCATTTAGTCTGATTTCAGGCTGCCTGAACCCCAATCTGCCACGATTTGTAAAATCTCATCGCCCAATTTATCGATTTTGGCGGCACCCAAGCCATAAATTTGGCTTAAATCGGCATGGTTTTCAGGCAGCGTTTGCACGATGTCGCGCAGGGTTTTGTCGCCAAAAATCACATAAGCGGGCACATCGTCTGCTTTTGCCCTTTGCAAACGCCATTGTTTCAAAGCCTGATACAAACGCTCTTCGCGTTCGGTACGCAGCCAAGTGTCGGTTTTGGCGACTTTGGTGGCGGCTTTTTCGCGTTTGAGTGGGCGCAGCAGCACTTTTTCTTCGCCGCGTAAAATGGGTTTGGCGGCTGGGGTTAAAATCAGGGCTTGATGATTGTGTATGTCATTGTTTAATAATCCCAATCCGATACATTGTCGCACCACATTGCGCCAATCTTTGTCGCTCAAATTGGCACCTATGCCAAAGGTGGACAAGGTGTGATGCCCCATTCGTTCAATCCAATCGTTTGATTTGCCACGCAAAACATCAATCACATAGCCTGCCGCAAATTGCTGCCCCACGCGATAGACGCAACTCAATAATTTTTGGACAATTTGTGTGCCGTCAAATTTTTCAGGGGGGTGCAAACAATTATCGCAATTTCCGCAAGGTGCCGATTCTTCGCCAAAATGCCGCAACAAAAGTTGGCGGCGACAGGCAGCCGTTTCGCACACATCAAACATGGCATTGAGTTTTTGTAATTCAATTTGTTTTTGTAAATCAGATGCTTGGCTTTCCATAATGCGCTCTTTGAGCAACACCAGCACATTCATGCCATAGCACAGCCAACTGACCGCAGGCAGCCCATCTCGCCCAGCGCGTCCGCTTTCTTGATAGAAATGTTCAATGCTTTGCGGCATATCCAAATGGGCAACAAAGCGCACATCGGGTTTGTCTATGCCCATGCCAAAGGCAACGGTGGCGACCACAATGATGTTGTCTTCGTGGGTAAAACGATGTTGATTT
This sequence comes from Alysiella filiformis, assembly GCF_014054525.1. Lineage (NCBI taxonomy): Bacteria > Pseudomonadati > Pseudomonadota > Betaproteobacteria > Neisseriales > Neisseriaceae > Alysiella > Alysiella filiformis. The sequence continues at coordinate 300,429 of NZ_CP059564.1, read as the reverse complement.
TCTTGGCGAATTGCCAAAGGCAAGCCCGCGTGATAGGGCAGGGCATTCAAGCCGTGTTCACACAAAAAGGCGGCAACGTCTTCCACACTTTTGCGGCTCAAACAATAAACAATGCCGCTTTGTCCGTTCATTTGTTTTTTGATGAAATCCAGTAATTGCTTTTTGCCATTGTTTTTTTCTATGACTTGGTAATAAATATTGGGGCGGTCAAAGCTGGACACAAATTCGGGCGCGTTTTCCAGTTTGAGATAATGTTTCATGTCGGCACGGGTTTCGGCATCGGCGGTGGCGGTGAGGGCAATGCGCGGAATGTGCGGATAACGCTCGGCAAGTATGCCAAGTTGTTGATATTCTGGACGAAAATCATGACCCCATTGGCTGACGCAATGGGCTTCATCTATGGCAAACAGGCTGATTTGGGTGTTGTCCAAAAATTTTAAAAAGCGTTCGGAAACAAGGCGTTCGGGGGCAACGTAAAGCAATTTTAGGCTGCCTGAATGAATGTCGTCTGCCAATTGGCGCACGGTTTCGGGGGGCGTGCCACTGTGTACCGCCGCCGCGTGTACGCCTGCTGCGCGTAGGTTTGCCACTTGGTCGTCCATCAGCGCAATGAGTGGCGACACGACTATGGCGACCCCATTGCGTATTAGGGCAGGTATTTGATAACAAAGTGATTTTCCGCCACCTGTGGGCATGAGTACCAATGCGTTGTCGCCACGCAAAAGGGTTGCCACAATTTCGGCTTGTCTGCCGCGAAAATGGGGATAACCGAAAGTTTCTTGCAAGATGTGTTGGGCTGTTTGCGACATTTCAGGCTGCCTGAATTTTCAAAAATGGGGCATTTTAACATGATACAATCGCGTTTTTTTCGCCCACAGCACCCACAATATGACACGCATCAACCTTGTTCCCCCCAGCGAATTGTGCGACCAACATTTGCTCGCCGAACACTGTGAACTCACACGCATTCCCAATGCGGTTGCCCAAGGACGTTACCATTTGCGTGGGCAGCCTGCCGATTACAAATTGGGTGAAGGTCATGTGCGTTTTTTCTTTGATAAACTGTTGTTTTTACAAAAAAGGTATGCCGCGTTGCACCAAGAATGTTTGGCGCGTGGCTTTAATGTGCAAAACCGTTGGGCAGACAATTTGCCGCAAAATCCCGATTTGTGGCGCGATTATCAGCCCACCGAAACGGCATTGGCAGCCAATCGTGCGCGGATTGCCGAGCGCATGCCTGCCAAAGCGCGGTTTACGCCACATCGCGTTAAATAGAAGAGGTGCGATTTTGTTTTTCAGGCTGAAACCTTTGCAAAACTCGGTTTGTAGGGGCAGATTTCATATCTGCCCCGTTTAGGTTCGCAGAAATTTTCATTCTTATCAATAAATTGAAAAAAGGGCGGATATGAAATCCGCCCCTACGTCAGTTTAAAAGTAGGTTTTGCAAAGGTTTCAGGCTGCCTGAAATGTTTTTTATCAGCACAAAATCGTTGAGCATTCATTGATTTGGCTTACTTTTTTAAAAAGTAAGTCGCCGAAGGCAAAATTCATTGTTTGTGGGGTAGCGAAAGGCAGCCTGAAAAAGCGTTTTACCCAATGTTTATGCTTTGTAAAACTGACTTAAATTTCTTTAATTTTGACAAGAGCGGATTGGGTTTTTTCTCTTATTTATCAAAGTATTCAATTTAAAAAGACCGATTTTGTGCCATTGTGCGCGTGGGTTGGACAGGCTGGTTTGGGGCGTGGTGGCATTCAAATTGCTTTATCCAATCAATCTGACACAAAATGATTATTTTTTTAAATAGGACTTCTCAAAATGGCAAACTACACCTTACGCATTACCCAAAATGGTCAAAGCAAATCAGGACAATTAACCGACAACGGTCGCGCTCAATTACAAGCCGAACGCAATACCGAATACCAAATTTACGATGAACAAGGTCAGTTAATCACCCACCCCGTTGTGGAACGTTCGGGCGACAACTTGCTGGTTTACGCCAACAAAGAAAAAGACGGCGAACCCGAATTGATTTTGATTGATTACTACGACAAAAATCCCGTACAAAACATGGATTACGTTGCCGATGCAGGCAACACCTTGATGACCAGCGATAAAGCCATTGCGGCAGTACCCTTGTTTGCCTCGGAAGTGGCGGCGGCGGTGGGCAGCGCATTGGTGGCAGGCGTAACCGCCGTGGCTTTGTGGAATCGCGATAAAGACGGCAGCAGCCCCAGCAAAAACACCGAATCCAACACACCCGAAAAAACGGCAGAATCCAGTACCGCCACTTTGAGCGTGAGCATTGATAAAATTGATGATATTCAATTATCTGACGTTAAGCAAACCTACACGCTTTCAGGCAGTATTGCGGGTTTGCAGCAAGGCGATAAAGCCGATGTTTGGGTATCGGTAAACAATAAAACGCCACAAAAAGCCACCGTGGTGGGCAACACTTGGACGTTGGCAGTAAACGGCACCGATTTGGCAAATGAAAAAGGTACATTCAATGTGGCAGCCAGCGTGTTGGCAATCAATCCCGAAACAGGCGCAACCACGCATGGCAAGGAAGCTGCCGTTAATCGCTATAATGTGTTGGATAACAGCCAGCCTGTTGATACCCAACCCACGGAAACCAAACCTGCGGAAACCAAGCCAGCAGATACCAAACCTGCGGACACAAAACCAGCAGATACCAAACCTGCGGACACAAAACCAGCAGATACCAAACCTGCGGACACAAAACCAGCAGATACCAAACCTGCGGACACAAAACCAGCAGATACCAAACCTGCGGACACGAAACCAGCAGATACCAAACCTGCGGACACAAAACCAGCAGATACCAAACCTGCGGATACAAAACCAGCGGATACAAAACCAGCGGATACCAAGCCTGCGGACACAAAACCAGCAGATACCAAACCAGCAGACACAAAACCAGCAGATACCCAACCCACCACAAAATTGAATGACCCAAGCGTAACCATTATCAAAATTGACCCGATTAACCAAGAAAATCGCAACGAAAAATCGTTGATTACAGGTAAAGTCAATCCCAATAATGCCGATTTGGATAAGGTTGAAGTGTATCTGATGATTGGCAATACCAAAGTGCCTGCCACGGTATCGCCCGATAAGACCATCTGGTTTGCCGAAGTGGAAAATGGCACGCTGGTTCAAAATCAGGGCGAAAACAAAATCGTGGCGCACGTTGAAATTGCCAAAGGCGACCAAACCGCACAATCCGATAACACCAAAGGCAAAATCACGGCTTGGAACGACACCACCACCCCAAACCCCGACAGCAATGTGGACACTTATTTTGTGGATACGCGCATCAGCAAACCCACCATTACCATTGATAAAGCACCTTCCGCCATTGTGAAAGGGCAGGAAGAAGAAACATACACCGTTTCAGGCAGCCTGAAAAACATTGACAGCGATGTGGACGTGAACGACATTGCCGTTACCTTGCAAATCAATGGCAAACCAGTTAGCGAGCCAATTCAGATTAGCCCCAGCAAAGATGCTTGGTGGGTTAGCCTGCCTGTTGCCGAATTGACCAGCAAAGACGGCAACAACGAAATCATCGCAGGCGTGAGTGTGCAAGACCAAGTGCAAAACAGCAATGCCAGCGATGCCGCGCCAGCGCAATACATTGTGTTGAACGAACCCGATGTAACCGTTCGTCCGATTGCGCCCATCAACCAAGCCAATCAAAACGGCACCACCACCTTAACAGGCAAAGTTGATGTGAACAATGACAAGGTGGACAATGTGGTTGTGAAAGTGTCCATCAACCAAGGCGAACCCATTGTTGCCCAATTAAGCGATGACAAAAAATCGTGGATTTTGCCCAATGTACCCAATAAAGATTTGATTGGTGATTCAAACGCGCCCCACACCATTGTGGCAACAGTAGAAATCCAAAAAGGCACAGCCAAGGCGGAAAACAACAATATTTTGAGCAAAATCACCGACCCCGCAGAAAATACGGCAGAATTTGTGGTGGACACCCAAATCAGCAAACCCACCATTACCATTGATGATGTGAAAGACATCACACAAGGCAAAGAGCAAGACAGCTACACCATCACAGGCACATTGGGCAATATTGATGCCGATGTGAAACTGGAAAACATTGCCATTTCTTTGCAATTGAAAGGTACTGATGATATTAACAGTGGTACGGCAAATGTTGTTACCACGACACCCAATAGCCCTTTAAGCATTGATTTGGCAAAGAAAACTTGGTCATTCAAAGTGGATAAAGATTGGTTAAAAACCAATGTGTTGGGCGAAAAAACCTTAACTGCCAGCATTCAAGTTACCGACCAAGCAGGCAATACCGCCGTTAATCAGCAGCCCGATGCCAAAGCCACTGACACATTTAAGGTGCTGGCTGACCCCAGTGCGCCTGCTGCTTTGAATAAACCCAGCATTACCATTGAAGCCATTCCCCCATTCAATGCCGAAAGCAAAAAGAGTATCCTTACGCAGATTGTGGGTAAATTCAATGTGAACAATGAAAATGTGCTGCCCGATGAAGTGCAAATTACGCTTGAAGTGAATGGTCAAAAGGCATTTGCCGTGGACAAGGATTCCATCAATATCGCCAATGGCAGTTGGACTGCATTGATGGATATTGCTACCTTGACGAAACAGGAAGGTAATGTGCCAATTAAAGCCATTGTAACCATTAACAAAAATGGGCAAACCGTGTCTGCCGACAACACCGAAAGCCCCATTTCGGCAAACAATGTGAAAGAATTTGTGGTGGACACCCAAATCAGCACGCCTGAAATTGACATTAAGCCTTTGCCCAATATTGAAAAAGGCAAAGAGCAAGACCAATACACCGTTTCAGGCAGCCTGAAAAAAATTGACAGCGATGTGGACGTGAAAGACGTTACCGTTACCTTGCAAATCAATGGCAAAGACGTTGATGTGCCTGTAACCGTGTCTGCCGACAAAACTTCGTGGAGCGCAAATGTGAAAGGCAGCAATTTGGCTGCCAATGTGGGCGACCAACAAAGCGTGTCTGCCCATGTGAGCGTGAAAGACCACGCCAACAACATCGCCACCGCCACACCTGCCCAAGCCAACTACAATGTAACGGCTGCCAAACCTGTGCTGCCTGAAATCAAGATTGATGCGATTACGGAAGATGAAATTGCCCTGTTGAATCAATTTTTCGGTGCAAGCCAAAACAAGGAAATTACGGGTAAATTGGTCAATGTGCCTGCTGGTGCCGCACCTGTTGTTGAAGTAACGGTGGGTGGCAAGTCTTATAAAGCAACGGTTACTGGCGATACTTGGCGCGTTGAAGTCCCCAAATCCACTTTAACCGAGCGCAGCAAGCATGAAGTGGTGGCAAAATTGACGGTTAATGGCGCAAGCGATACCGATACGGCAGCGTTTTATGTGATTGACCCCGACATTACCATTAACAACAACCCAATTCACATTACCCAAAGCAATTTAAATGGCACCACCACTTTAACGGGTACTTATGATGTGAATGGCGCAGACAAAAAAGAGGTGTTGGTGCAAATTGGTAAAGGCACAACGGGTTCGGGCATGGAAACGGTGCTGAAATCGTTCAGCAGCCAAGATGCGGATAATCCTGTGATTTTGAATGACGACAACACTTGGACAATTACCGTTAAAAACAGCGATTTGGCATTTGAAGTGGGCGACAGTAAAACATTGGCGGTGGGTGCCAAAGTGGTGTTTACCGAAGGCACGCAAACTGGCGATAAATTCACCAGTTTTGGCTACCAATCCGATGTTGTCGCGCCCAAAACTTCGCCCTTTATCATCAGCAATTTGGTGGACGATGATGGCAGCCACAACCTTGGCTTAATCAGCAGCAGCATTGATGTTTCTGCCCACAATGGCAGCGTTTCAGGCAGCGATGGTGTGAAAGACACGTTTGTGTTCAGCAAAGTGTTGGACGGCAGCATTGCCCAAATCGCCCATTTCAACGCCCACGAAGACAAACTGCAACTGAGCAGCGAAGTGTTCAGCGCATTGAGCAACACCATGAGCGATTTTGCCGATTACGTTCAATACAATGCCGCCACTGGCGCGTTGAGCTATGACGCTGACGGCAAAGGCGATGGCGCAGCCACCCAATTTGCACAATTAAGCAAAGATTTGGATATTGACCAAAGCCACTTTATCATTGCTTAATTTTTGGCTTTGAAACATTCAGGCAGCCTGAAACGGGTTTTTCAGGCTGCCTGAATTTTTTGTTTATAATGCTTACCCTTTGTGCTTTTTTGCTTTTGCGCCATGATTTATCATCACATTGTTTTAAATACGATTTTGCCGCCATTGACGTATTCTTATCATCACGCTTTGCCGCTTGGTTGTCGTGTGGTGGTGAAATTGCGTGGCAAGGCGCAAATTGGCATTGTGTGGGCAAGTGGCATTTTGCCCGATATTGCACCTGAAAAAATCTTGCCCATTCAACAGGTTTTTGAAAATGAAGTGAGGCTGCCTGAAACATGGCGCGATTTGATTGCTTTTGCCGCGCGATATTATCACTACCCCATTGGGCAAACGGCGTTTACCGCGCTGCCCAGTTTACTCAAAGAAATCAAGGCTGTGGATTTGCCCACGCCACCTGTTTTTTACGCGCTCAACGATGTGGGCAAGCAGCAAAATCCCCCAGCCAAACACCATGCGAAAAAGTTTGCTTTGTGGCAAAGTTTGCTTTCAGGCAGCCACACTTTGGCGGAATTGAAAAAAATCCACCCCAAAGCTGCCGATTTTATCCATGAATATCAACAAAATGGCTGGCTGGACGCCAACACACACGCCCTGCCCAGCATTCCGCCTTCGCAGCACATTTTGAACGATGAGCAACAGGCGGCATCGCAAGCGGTTCAAGCTCATCTATTTGAATATCAAGCGTTTTTGTTGCACGGTATCACGGGGGGCGGCAAAACGGAAGTGTATTTTGACATCATGGCAAGCGTGTTGGCGCAGGGCAAACAGGTGCTGTTTTTGCTGCCTGAAATCAATCTGACCCCACAATTATTGCAGCGCATTGCCGCGCGTTTTCCCGATATGCCCACCGCCGTGTTGCACAGCCAAACCGCCAGCAGCCAACGGGGACGCGACTACCTACGCGCCATGTTGGGGCAGGCGAAGTTGATTATTGGGACGCGCTTGTCGGTGTTCACGCCGATTGCGGATTTGGGCTTGATTGTGGTGGACGAGGAACACGATTCTTCTTTTAAACAAGACAATGACTTGCGTTATCATGCGCGTGATTTGGCGGTGTGGCGGGCGCGTCAGGCAGGCTGCCCGATTGTGTTGGGCAGCGCAACGCCCAGCTTGGAAACGTGGCACAAAGCCCACGCAGGCATTTTTACCTTATTGACTTTGTCGCACCGTGCCAATGTTGCCGCGCGGCTGCCTGAAATTCAGATTTTGGACGTGCGCCGTTTGCGTTTGGACAATGGTTTGTCGCCACAAGTGTTGCAACTGTTGCAAAACAATGTGCAACAAGGCGGCTTGTCGCTGGTGTATTTAAACAGACGCGGTTTTGCCCCTGCCTTATTTTGTGGCGATTGTGGACACACTTTTGGTTGCCCCCATTGTTCTGCCAAAATGGTGTTGCACCAAAGGGCAGGACAGTTGCGTTGCCACCATTGCGATTTCAGGCAGCCCATTCCACAATCGTGCGCCGAATGCGGCAATCAAGATTTAACCGCCATTGGACAAGGCACCCAGCGCATTGAAACCACCTTACAACAATACCTGCCCCACGCCCAAATCGCCCGTGTGGACAGAGACAGCACCAGCCACAAAAACGATTGGGCAGAATTGTATGCGCGTATTGAACACCGCCAAATTGACATACTCATCGGCACACAAATGCTGGCAAAAGGGCATGATTTTGCCAATTTGAATTTGGTGGTGGTGTTGAATGCCGATGGTTCATTGTTCAGCAGCGATTTTCGTGCGCCCGAACGCCTGTTTGCCGAACTCATGCAAGTGTCGGGCAGGGCAGGTCGTGCCGAGAAAGCGGGCAAGGTGGTCATACAAACCCAGTTGCCCGAACACGCCGTGTTTCAAGCGATACGCCAACAGGATTTTGCCCAATTTGCCACGCCCGAATTGGCACAACGCCAACAATTTGCCTTGCCGCCTTTTGGTTTTCAGGCAGCCGTGCGCGCCGATGCAGCCAAAATGCAAGATGCGGTGGATTTTTTAAATGAAATTCGTGATGTGATTGCGCCCCTGATGCCTGAAAGCGTGTTTCAACTGGGTGCGATTCCCATGCTCATGGCACGGCTTGCCGAACGCGAACGCGCCCAAATTTTCATAGAAAGCACCGACCGCGTGGCATTGCATCGCGCATTAAGCCTGTGGCAGCAAAGCCTGTTTGCCCATGCCCAAGCCCACATTCGCTGGCACATTGATGTGGATTGCCAAGAAATGTGAAAAAGCTGCCTGAAAACCCATTCGCAAAGGTTTTCAGGCAGCTTTTTTGGGTTTTATCGGATTTCGTGTTTGCGAATCAAATAAATCGCCCAAATCGCAAACGCCGCCGTGGGCAGCACCGCCGACAAAAATGCAGGCACACCATATAATTGGCTGGTAAAACCAAACAATCGCCCTGTAAAGAAAAACAGCAGTCCCAAACAAATGCCGCCAAACAATTTCAAGCCCATATTGCTGTGTCGCCCTGAATTGGGGGTAAACGCCAATGCCACCAACGCCATCACCATGGTGGCAATGGGATACACCAGCTTGTTCCACCACGCCACATCATAAGCCTGTGTTTGTTGGCGATTTTCTTTCAGGTAGCCAATGTAGCGCGTTAGGGCGGTAAACGACATTTGTTCGGGTTTTACCAGCAACACGTCCAGCAGTTGATTGCCCACGGGGGTTGCCCATTCGCGTTGGGGTTCATGCACCGTTTGTACGCGATTTTCGCCCAACACACTGCTTTTCACATTGTGCAAAATCCATTTGCCATCAGATACTTGTGCTTTTTCGGCAAAGAGGGCTTCGGTCAGTTTGAATTGTTCGTTGTATTGCCAGATTTTCACGCCCACCAAAGTGTTGTCGGGCAGCATGGACGATACGTTTACCATGCTGTTGGCTTGTTTGACCCACACGCCAGTTTGGGTGGTGGCAATTTGCCCTGTTTTGGCGGTGGATTTGAGCGCGTCTGCTTGGCGACTGAATTGGGGTGCCAGCCATTCGCCCAGCAAAATGGTTGCCACGGCAAAAATCGCGCTGAATTTGCCAATCATGCCAATGATTTGTGTGGTGCTTAAACCACTGGTTTTAATCACCGCCAATTCGCTGTTGGCAGACAGTTGGCTCAACGCCACCAAGCCACCAATAAGGGTTGCCAAAGGCATAAGCTGATAGGCGCGTGCAGGCATTTGCATGAACATGTATTGTAGGGCAGTCCAAATGGTGTAGTTGCCTTCGCCGATGTTGCCCACTTCGCTCAAAAAATCAATAAAGCTGTACAACGCCAAAATGGACAACAATGCGTACAGCGACATCACGCTCAATCGCGTAATCAAATAACGGGTGATGAGTTTCATGTTTTTTTATGCTTTGAAATGGATTTTCAGGCAGCCTTTCAGTACACGACAAAAACTTTTGGGTTGCCTGAAATCTGTTCCCTCCCCCGTCTGGCGGGGGAGGGTTAGGGTGGGGGTGGCACGTTGCGTTTCTAACCCCCACCCCAGCCCTCCCCCTTGCATAGGGGGAGGGGGTTAGATGGGTGGCAACGTCCAAAATTGTCGTGTACTGAAAGGCAGCCTGAAAATCGTTTGGCTGCCTGAAAAACACGTTTTACCAAATTTTTTGCGTCCAGCTTTCCACTTGTGATTTGACTTCCGCGCCCAAGCTGCGGCTCAACAGGCGCGAAAAATCATCTTCACGCGGTGTGTAATCCACCAAATCGGGGGCTTTAACCACATCGCGTGCCACGCTGTACACATTGCCCAAATCGTCAATCAAGCCCACTTCTTTCGCTTCTGCGCCTGTGTAAACGCGACCGCTAAACACATCGGGGTGTTGATTGAATTTGAGTCGTTCGCCACGTCCTTGTTTCACGGCTTTGATGAATTCGGTGTGGATTTGGTTGAGCATATTTTGCCAAATGGCTTGTTGTTCAGGCGTTTCGCTGCTGAATGGGTCGCCCATGCCTTTGTTGCTGCCTGCGGTGCGTTGGCGGCGTTTGATGCCGATTTTTTCCATCAATGCGGTTGCGTCAAAGCTGCTGCCAATCACGCCTATGCTGCCAACAATGCTTGATGGGTCGGCATAAATTTTGTCTGCCGCCGCCGCAATGTAGTAGCAACCCGAGGCGCACAAATCTTGTGCCACAAGGTAAACGGGAATGTTGGTATGTTGCTTTTTCAAGCGCAAAATTTCTTGAAAGGCAATGTTGGACACCACAGGCGAACCCCCTGGGCTGTTTGCCAAAATCACGATGGCTTTGGCGTTTTTGTTGTTGTAGGCGGCTTCCATGCCATCGCGCAAAATTTGGACGTGGTCGGTGTATTTGTCGCCGCCAATTTCGCCGCTCAATTCAATTACGGCGGTGTGTTCGCCGCGCATTTGGGCAAGGCTGTTTTTGTTGCTGTCGCTGTTTCTGCCGCCGTGCATGATGCCTGCCATGAAACTCAAAAATACCAACAAATACACGCCGCGCCAAATGGCTTTCCAAATGCGGTTGCGTTTTTGTTCGCGGTAGGCTTCCATCAGCACATCGCGTAGGGTTTGGCGTTCCCAGTTTTCGTCTAGTGGCAAGCGTTGGGGGCGTTTGGATTCGGGGGATTCGGGATAATGGGACATGGATTTTTGCTCGTTAATCATTGGGTGGGGATTCAGGCTGCCTGAAATCCAAATAGCGCGTATTTTAAATGATTTTCGGGCAGTCTTTTAGTGTGCGACAAAAAATTTTTGGATTGGGATGGCGCAAATGAAATGCACTGGCGCAACTTGTTTGAGATGGTGTTATACAGTATCATTGTTTTCTTGATTTTTTTGTGAAAATGGGTTTTCAGGCAGCCTGAAAATCCCAACCCAACACCCATTTTATGAAACAACATTCTTTATTATTGAGCAGCTTAGCCCAAAGGCTGGCATTGGCTTTCACCCTGCTGGCAATGCTGTGGGGCGTGTATTTTTGGGCGGTGTCCGACAGCACCGTAAACGATGAACCCGTGGCAGAGCAGGTGGCACCATGAGCATTGTGCTGGAAAATGTAACCGTGAGCTACCAATCGCGCCCAGCCGTACATCATGTGGACATGACTTTCCCAAGTGCTTGTATGTACGCCATTTTTGGACCCAACGGTGCGGGCAAATCCACCATGCTCAAAGCGATTATGGGGCTGCTGCCGTGCAGCACAGGCGCGGTGCGTTGGCAAAATATGCAACGCCGCGACATCGCCTATTTGCCCCAACAATCCGATGTGGACAGGTCGCAGCCCATGAGTGTGTTTGAACTCACCGCAATGGGTTTGTGGTATGAAATTGGCTTTTTTGGTGGCGTGAACGCGGCACAACGCCAGCGCGTTCAGGCAGCCTTAAACCGTGTGGAAATGGGCGATTTTGCCCATCGTGCGATTAGCGAATTGTCCAATGGGCAATTTCAGCGCGTTTTGCTGGCGCGAATGCTGGTGCAAGATGCCAAATTTCTGCTTTTAGATGAACCCTTTAACGCCGTTGATGCCAAAACCACCTACGCCCTGTTGGAAGTGTTGCGCCAAGAAAACCGCAATGGCAAAGGCATTGTGGCGGTGTTGCACGATTATGAGCAGGTACGCGCTTATTTTCCGCATACCTTTTTGATTGCACGAGAAAAAGTGGCTTGCGGCAAAACCGAAGACGTGTTGTGCGATGAATTGTTGCTCAAAGCCAACGCGCTGGCTCATGCCGCAGAAGACGATGCGTGGTGTGAATAAGAACCTGTGTTCATCAACTCATGGTGTGAAACTTTTGCAAAACTCGGTTCGCAGGGGCAGATTTCACATCTGCCCTGTTTGGATTTGCAGCAATTTTTACGCCATGTAGGGTGCAACAAGTTGTACCCTATATCAGTTTAAAAGTCGGTTTTGCAAAGGTTTCAGGCTGCCCAGTTTATCCCTTGCTGCCCATGCGGCACACCAAAATGCCCACTTCATACAACAAAATCATCGGAATCGCCAACATCACTTGAGACAACACATCAGGTGGCGTAAAAATCGCCGCAATCACAAATGCCGCCACAATCACATAAGGTCGCGCAGCCTGTAAAGTCGCCAAGGGCATGACCCCCATGCGATTGAGCAACACCACCGCCACAGGCACTTCAAACGTCATGCCAAATGCCAAAAACAGCGTCAAAATAAACGACAAGTATTTGTCAATATCCGTTGCCATGCTCACCCCCAAAGGCGTGGCACTGGCAAAGAATTGAAACATCACAGGAAACACCAAAAAATAGCAAAACGCCATGCCCAGCACAAACAAACTCACGCTGGACACAATCAAAGGCGCAATCAGGCGTTTTTCATTTTGATACAAAGCAGGCGCAACAAACGCCCAAATTTGGTACAAAGTATGCGGCAATGCCAGCAAAAATGCCGCCATCAACGCCACTTTAATCGGCACAAAAAAGGGCGCAACCACATCGGTGGCAATCATGCTGGTGTTTTCAGGCAGCACCGACATCAACGGTTGCGCCACAAAAGCATAAAGTTGTTGGGCAAATGGCACGATTGCCACAAAACACAACACAATGCCCAGTAGCGTCCACACCAAACGGCGGCGCAATTCCAGCAAATGCTCCATCAAAGGTTGCGTATCTTGTTGAATTTCATTCATTTTCGCACCCTTAGTTTAACCGTTGGGCGATAACGCGGACGCAAATCACGTTTGCGCGACAAAGCACGTTTTTTCAGCGATTTAACCTGCCAAGCCGAAACATGGGGCAGGGGGTAGTGCGTTTGCGCCTGTTCATCAATGCCAAAATCGGCAGGCGTTTTCAATTCAGGCAGCCTGTCCCAAGCATTCACTTGCGATTGCACTTCATGCAAATCTTGGCGAATGCTTTGGGCTGTTTGCGTCATATCTTGTTGAATTTGAGACAATTCGCTGTAATCGGCGTGGGCAGCCAACTCGTTTTTCACATTGGCAGACATGCGCTGAATTTTGCCCACCCACTCGCCCGCAAATCGGGCAACTTTGGGCAAACGTTCAGGTCCCAGCACGATGAGTGCCACCACGCCCGCCAACATCATTTCGGAAAAACTGAAATCAAACATGATGTTAGGCTTGCTTGTCGTTGTCGCTGCGGTGTTCAATCACATTGTCGTCTTTTTGGGGGGATTCGGGCTGGTTGCCCTGATTGAGCCCCGCCTTAAAATCGTGAACCGCACCGCCCAAGTCCTTGCCAATATTGCGCAATTTTTTGGTGCCAAACACCAACACCACGATTGCCAGCACAATCAGCCAATGCCAAATTGATGTGAAACCCATAATTTTCTTTCCTTAATTCATGATTAAAATCAAACGGTTTTGCCCATAATGTGAATGTGCAAATGGAATACTTCCTGCCCACCGCCTTTGCCCGTATTGATTTGCGTTTTAAAGCCATTGCCCAATCCCGCATCAGCGGCGATTTGTGGCACTTTGAGCATCATTTTGCCCAACAGTGTTTCGTGTTCAGGCTGCGCGTGTGCCAGTGAATCAAAATGCACTTTGGGAATCAACAGCAAATGCACGGGCGCGGCAGGGTTGATGTCTTTGAAACACAACATATTTTCATCTTCATAAACCACTTTGGCAGGAATTTGCTGTTTGATGATTTTGCAAAAAATGCAATTTTCCATGATTTTTTCCTTTCAGGCAGCCTGAAAAGCTGCTTTTGCGTCAAAAAAACGATATTTTAATGCGATTTTGCCATGGTGTTGTCTATTTTTCGGCACGATTGGCTTTTTCAACCAAACCCGATAGCCCCTGCCGCCGCGCCAATTCTTGCAACACCTCTTCCACGCGCAAACCGTGGTGTGCCAGCAAAATCATGCTGTGAAACCACAAATCGGCGGTTTCGTAAATCAGGTGTTCGCCGCCGCCGTCTTTGCTTGCCATCAGCACTTCGCCTGCTTCTTCGATGACTTTTTTCAAGATTTTGTCTTCGCCTTTGTGCAAAAGTTGGGCGGTGTAGGACGTTTCGGGATTGGCGGATTTGCGTTCTTCCAGCACATTTTGAATTTGCGATAAAATTTCAGACATGATTGTTTTCCTTAATAAAAATGCTTTTCAGGCTGCCTGAACATTCATTCATGCACTTGACCATAAATTTCGCGTTCGTCTTTCAACACGGCATCGCGGATTTGCCAGTTGCCGTGTTCCCAAACGCGATAAAAACAGCTTTCGCGCCCCGTGTGGCAAGCCATGCCGCCCACTTGCTCAATTTGCATGATAATCGCATCGCCATCGCAATCCAAACGCAATTCGCGCACACGTTGCACATGACCCGATTCTTCGCCTTTTTGCCATTGGCGTTGGCGGCTGCGGCTGTAATAATGCGCCAAACCCGTTTGCGCGGTTTGTTGCAAGGCTTGCGCGTTCATATAGGCAACCATGAGTACGCGCCCCGTTTGCCAATCTTGGGCAATGGCGCACACCAAGCCGTTGGCGTCCCATTTTACCGCGTCAATCAGAGCATTCATTGTTTTTCCTTTTGTTTCATTATCTTGCCGTTTCAATCAAACACGCGCCCACTTGCTGCTGGCTGGGTGTCAGTGCCGAGGCAGCCTGAGCCGCCACCGTGCCATGACACGAAAACGCGCTCAAAGAATTTTTGGGCGAACCCTCAATGATTTTATCGCTGTAAACCAAATAGGCGAGTGCTTTGCGTTTGGGGTCGTAATAGCGCACAATTTGCAGGCTTTTGAAGGCAAAGCTGGCATTGCGTTTGAACACTTTGCGTGGTTTTGCCAGCGCGTTTTCATTAAATGCAATTTGGGGCGCGGTTTGCACGCACGATACAGACGCATCGCTGGCATCTTCTTCTAAATTAACGGTTTCTTTCAAGCCGCCTTTTTTGGCATACGACAAAAAGCAGGATAAGCCTTGCACATCGGGGTCGTCAAAGGCTTCAATTTCAATGCGGTCGTTTTTGCCAAGCATATTGAATACGGTTGATGCTTCGCCGATTTTGTCGCTGTCTTTGCCACAAGCCGCCAAAGTGAATGCCAAAAGGGTAGGGATAAGCCATTGGTTTTTCAAGATGATTCCTTTAAATTGAAAGTTTCAGGCAGCCTGAATCACATCAAGCCACAAAACCGAAATCATAACGCAAAATATAGTCGTTTAAAATACAAATAGTACAGCGTTGCCAACGCCCTTATGTACCATCCGTACACGGCGGGCGTTGTCGCCTTGTTCTATTTTAATTTTAAACGACCATAAAATTATAGGGGAAAGGGATGCCCACATCATTGCGTTGCGGCTGTGATATGATGGGATTGCTTTTGCAGTCAATGTATTGATGGGGGAAAGAGCGGTTTGGATTGACAAAGCAGAAGTAGGTTGGGTTAAAAACCCAACACATTAACCATTGAAAATAAAGGAGATTGTGTTGGGTTTGTAATTTAACCTACTTGCTTTGCTCACCAAATCAGGTGGCATTTGCCAGCGCGATTTGGCTTGACGAACAAGGGTTTGGGCGATTTTTTTGCCGCGTAGAGTGGTTTCTACTTCGGGGAGTTCGGGCATGGTTATTCCTTTGTATTATTTGTATTATTACTTTGATTTTTATGTTCCATTGTTTCAAATTGAGAATATATAGAAGCCAGTCTATATAATGCAAAACTAGTAGCAAAAGCCAGTAGAATACTGTATAAGAAAACGGTGTAGCCTAACGCGGCAGTTAATTTGGTTATTATGATATAACATGTACAATCTTTGTTAATTGTTTTAATCATATTAGGCATCATATCTAATGATTTAGCAATCAAAGAAATAATTATGGAGCATATTTGTATAATGACAAAATGTAGAAATGAACTTACTACTTCCATATAGGGGGAGTAACCTTTTTCATCTTCGCATGCCATAAGACTTCTAAATTTATCATTACCATAACCTAAAAAAATTGCAAAGCCACCTAATGTAAATCCGAGTATATTTGGAATAATGGATAAACTATTATCCCACCATTTCTCTATCCACCAAAATGGTAGTGTCAATATTGTTAAAATTATGGAAATATGAAAATAAGGTGAAGTTAAAATAGCCTTTATTCCACCATAATTTTTCCAATATCTTTGTATTGTGCGGATAAATCCTTGCCATTGTTTAAACATTTCTTAACCTCATAATTTAAAACTCCTTAAAGCTTCGCGTTCTGCTCCTGTATTATTATCTACAGTGATAGCTTCTTTCATAGGCACCTGTGTTGTAGAAAGTTCAACGGTTTTTCCTTCACTATCTTTACCAGTTCCTTGGACAAAACCATTATGAGCAGCAATGCGAGCCATTGATTTTAATTCTTCATCGGGCTCAATATGGTCTCCATTTCCAATATAAGTTTCTTCAACTCTTTTTACATTTAATCTGTTATAGCGTTCTAATAATTTACATTCCATTTCTTCCAAATCATCAGGATTAGGTGGGGTAATTTGTAAATATAATTTATTTAATTTTGGTAATTTGAAAATTTGTTCTAAAGCATCTGTACGGGGAATGACAGTTACTTCAATGGAATCAAATTTTAATTTAATATCAGGATTATCAAATAGCTTATCAAATAATTTTTTTACAAAATTAGGAGACAAAGTATCATCTTTTTTTGTATGAGAATTTCTAGATTTACTAATATAGAATAGTTTATGTGAGTTCCCATCAATATTTTTTGGGTAAAAAATAAATGGAAATAATGCACCATTTGGACGAATATTTTTTGGTATTTCAGGTTCCTCCCCTTTCTCTAATAAATGTCCAGAAGTAAGGTTAATCCATTGGGAGTGTTCATCAATATTTGAAAATTTAACAATTTCTCCTTCAATTCCAGATAACCAGTCTCCGTTCTCAATATGCGGTCGCAAGCCCGAAATCATCAAATGTTCATTACCACTTACAGGAATCGCAATTTGATTAACTTCTCTCAATAATTGAATATATGTTTCAGGTGTATGTGGTTGAGTAACAATATTAATACCTGAAATTTGAATAACTTTTGTTGAACGCGCCATTTTTAATATCCTTAAATAAGTTTTAATTAATTTGATTATTTGATTCGTTTACTTGTTTGTTTTTTAATATTTTGATAAGCGAAGTTTCATTTTCAGGCTGCCTGAAAACTCAGCCCACCCACACGCTCAAATTCACGCAAATTATTGCTGACCAAAACCAGCCCACGACTGCGTGCATGCCCCGCAATCAGCACATCATAATGCCCAATGGGTGTGCCTTTTTGGCTAATTCCGCGCGAATTTCAGCCGAATGCGCCGCCGCATTCTCATCAAAATCCAACACTTCCAAACGCGCTGCCAAGCTCTCAATCAATGCCAATGATTTTGTGGGCGTGTCCGATTTTTCCGCACCATACAACAATTCACTTAACACAATGCTGCTCATACATAAATGGTGTTGATGTTACTGGAATTTTTCACGCACAATTACAGGATTATTTTTAATCGTGTAAATGCAAATATTGGTGTCTAACATATAGCGCAACATGATTAAAAACTTTCGCGTTCGGCTTGAAAAGTCGGTTCACGGTCGGGGAAATCAACTTGCGGTAATTGCGCAAACCAGTCGTCCCACAAATTTTCGCTGGGCGTGAGTAAACGGGTTTTGCCCAAAACCACCACTTCCACTTTTTTCACGCCATCGGGAAAGGCAACGGCTTTGGGTAAACGTACGGCTTGCGTTTGATTGCTTTTAAAAAGCGTTGCTTGCGTCATGGTATATGATACGTTTGGTTAAGTGTAACACAATTTTTTCAGGCAAGCCTGAAATTTATTTCCCCAAATTCTCCCATTCTTTCAACAATCTTTTAATAGAAATGGGTTTAGGCGTTTTCAACTCCTGCGCAAATAATGATACACGCAATTCTTCAATTTGCCACCCAAAATCTTTCAGGCTGCCTGAAACGGGCATATTCTGTTTTTGCAAATTTTCCACCTTTTCAGACCACATGTTTTCCAGTTGCTGAATGTCCGCCTCACGCGCCATGTCGCGGCTGGGGTTGCCCGAATATTTGTCCATGCGCAAACTCATCGCGCGCAAATACACAGGCAAACGCGCCCATTGCGCCCAAGGCGTTGAACTGGCAAAGTTTTCCCCCAATAATTTCTGCACACGCGCACGCAAAATGGGAGCAAGTGGGTGTTTGCCGTTTGCCAATTTCGCGTTCAATTCGGCATACGCCGCCGCCGTGTCTTGCAAATAGCGCGTCAAAGCCTCGCGCACGGCTGGCAAACGGCTGCGCGCCCTTTTGATTTGTTCTTTAAAGGTTTTTTCATCGCGCGGCAACTCGTCATCGCCAATAAACGCACGGTCGCACACCGCCTGCGCGATGTCCTCTTTCAGCGCGTCCGCCGACAAATGTTTCAGCAACATCGCCAGTTGCGTGAACCCCTGAATGCCCTTGTTCAAATCTTTAACTTGTTCTTTTAATTGCAATTTCATCAACTCAATCACGCCTTGACGGTGGGCGATTTCCGCTGCCAATGCGGTGTCAAACAGGCGCAAGGCAATGTTGCCGTTTTTCTCTTTTTGCAAACCCAAATAGCCTGTAAGCTGTTGTTTTCCCCTTGCAAATTTGATGGATTCGGGCAAAGTGCCAATGTCCCAAGTTTTCAGATTTTCGCGCTCAAATTCTTGCGTGTTGTCGCGGAACGATAAACTGGCAACTTGTCCAAGTTCTTGTTGTAATTGGATTAAATCGCGCCCCATCGCCAATTCTTGACCGCCATCGTCCACTATTTTCAAATTGAAATAACAATGTTCAGGCAGCCTGAAACGCGCCCATTCGTCCAAATCAATCTGTTCCAAAAGGCGCATATCGCCTGCTTTTTTGGCGATGGCGTGGGCGAGCTGCGGCAAAATGGGGGCGGATTTGTCGGGGTTTTGGCTCAAAAATTCGGTAATGAAATCAGGCACAGGCACACAAATTCGGCGGATTTGTTTGGGTAAAGCCTTGATAAGTAATTGTAATTTTTCACGCTCCATGCCAGCGACCAGCCATTCCAGTTGATGTGGATTGATGCGGTTCAGCACGGTTAAGGGCAGGGTCAGTGTTACGCCATCCATGATGTGATGCGGCTCAAATCGGTAGGACAATTTGAATTTGCCGTCTGCGTTTTTCCAAAATTTGGGGAACTGCTCTTCCGTGATGTGGGCGGCAGCGTGTTGCATTAAATCTTCTTTGTTTAAAAACAAAAGCTTGGGATTTTCGCGCTCGGCTTGTTTCAACCACGCTTCAAAAGTGCGAATATCGGCAATCGGCACGTTCAGGCTGCCTGAAACTTTTGAATTTTCAGATACTTGCCCCCTATCCCTTTGGGAGGGGGTTGGGGAGAGGGATTCTGCCAAATTAATGGTTTTCCCTCTCCCTAGCCCTCTCCCAAATGGAGAGGGAACAGATTTCGTTGGCTCAACCGTTTTCAGGCTGCCTGAAACATAATATTTTGGAATAATATTATGATAAAATTCATACACAATCTCATCATCTACCAACACATCTTGTTTACGCGCCTTGTGTTCCAAGTCGCTGATTTCGCGCATCAATTTCTGATTGTGCACAAAAAAATCCGCTTTCAAATCACAATCTTGCGCCACCAATGCGCCACGAATGAACAACTCACGCGCTTCATCGGGCGCAACACGCGCATACGCCATCGGTCTGCGCGGCAACACCGTCAAACCGTAAAAGGTAACGCGCTCGCTCGCCACCACTTCGCCGCGTTTGCGCTCCCAATGCGGCTCAAAATAGTGATAACGCACCAAATGGGGCGTTTCCTGCTCTATCCATTCGGGCTGAATTTGCGCCACATCACGCGCGTAAAGCCTTGTTGTTTCAGTGAGTTCTGCCGCCATTACCCATTTCGGTTTCGCCTTAAACAGCGCGGACGCGGGGAACAAATGAAAATGCGAACCGCGCGCGCCCATATAATCATGATTTTCAGGCGTTTTCATGCCCACATTCGCTACCAAACCCGTTAGCAAAGCACGATGAATTTGCTCGTAACTGGCTTGTTTTTTCGCATGAATTTGGGCGCGATGATTTTTTTTGTGGATTTGTTTTTGCTTGGCTTGCGCGGCAATGTCGGCATTTTTGTCCAACTCCATTTCCTGATACAAAGACAGATTTTCAGGCTGCCTGAACGCATTTTCGCGCGTGGTCAAACCCATTTCCACCACAATATCAAGCAGTTGATGATGCAATTCGCGCCATTCTCGCATGCGCACAAACGACAAGAAATATTGATGACACCAATCAAATAATTGTTTTCGCGTGGCTTTTTTGTCGCGTTCGCGCTGATACGAATCCCAAATATTCAAATACGCCAAAAAATCCGATTGCTTGTCGGCAAAACGCTCGTGGGCTTTGTTGGCGGTTTCGCGCAATTCAAGCGGACGTTCGCGTGGGTCTTGCACCGACAATGCCGACACAATAATCAACATTTCCGCCATACAATCATGCACTTGTGCGGCTAACAAAATGCGTGCGATTTTGGGGTCTATGGGCAAACGCGCCATTTTTTCGCCTAGCTCGGTCAGTTGCCACTGCCCCCTCTCCCCTTGGGAGAGGGCTGGGGAGAGGGAATTTTCAGGCGTGTGCTGTCCTCTCCCTAACCCTCTCCCAGAGGGAGAGGGAGTGAATTTGATTTCATCTACCGCGCCCAATTCCTGCAAAATCTGATAACCGTCATTGATGAATTTGCTTTCAGGTGCTTGAATAAATGGGAATTTTGCCAAATCGCCCAATTTCAGGCTGGCTGAACGCAAAATCACCGCCGCCAAATTGCTGCGGATAATCTCTGGGTCGGTAAATTCAGGTCGTGCCAAAAAATCTTCTTCGGAAAACAAACGGATACACACGCCAGACGACACGCGCCCACAACGTCCAGCGCGTTGTTTGGCTGCGGCTTGTGAAATTTTTTCAACGTGCAACTGTTCCACTTTTGCCCGTGCCGAATAGCGTTTGACTCGCGCCAAACCCGTGTCTATCACAAAACGAATGCGCGGCACGGTCAGCGAAGTTTCCGCCACATTGGTCGCCAAAATAATGCGCCTTTTCGTGCCTGTGGGGTGGAAGATTTTGTGCTGTTCTTGCGCCGATAAGCGTGCAAAAAGCGGCAAAATGTCGTCATTTTTGCGTAAAGGCGATTTTCGCAAGGCTTCGGCAGCTTCGCGGATTTCGCGCTCGCCTGCCAAAAACACCAAGATGTCGCCCTCGCCATGATTTGCCAATTCGTCTGCCGCGTCCACAATCGCGTCTGGGATTGCCATTTCGGTTTCATCTTCATCTAACTGCTTGATGGGACGATACAAAATTTCCACTGGATAGGTGCGCCCGCTCACTTCAATCACGGGTGCGTTGTTGAAATGTTGTGAAAATCGGTTTGCGTCTATGGTGGCAGACGTGATAATCACTTTTAAATCAGGGCGTTTGGGCAAAAGCTGTTTCAGGTAGCCCAGCAGAAAATCAATGTTCAGGCTGCGTTCGTGGGCTTCGTCAATGATAATCGTGTCGTATTGATTGAGAAAACGGTCGGATTGGGTTTCGGATAATAAAATGCCGTCTGTCATCAATTTAATGAAAGAATGTGGCGAAGTTTGCTCATTAAAACGCACTTTATAGCCAACGGCTAGCCCGATTTCGCTGTGCAATTCTTCGGCAATGCGCTCCGCCACCGAGCGTGCCGCCAAACGTCTGGGTTGGGTATGCCCGATTAAGCCACCGATGCCACGCCCCATTTCCAAACAAATTTGCGGAATTTGGGTGGTTTTGCCCGAACCCGTTTCGCCACAAATAATCACAACTTGATTTTCGGCAATGGCGGTGCGGATTTCATCGCGTTTTTCGTAAACGGGCAAATCGGCATTGAGTTCAACTTTTGGGCGATTTTCGTGTTTTTTCAGGTAAATTTCGTGGGATTTTTGGTATTTTTGTTGCACTTTTTCCAAGCCGCCGAATTTTTCAGGCTGCCTGAATGCGTTTTTCAGAAAATGGCGGTCTTTGCACAGAATTTGGGTGAAATCGGGTTTCATCGTCTTTATTTCAAAACAATCATTAAAAATGGGCGCAATTATAGCAAAAGGCTGCCTGAAAAAAGCGTGTATGCACGGTGTTTCTTTTTAAGAATATTTCTTATTATTTTGAAATTGGTTGATATTTGTGATAATTATTTCTTTTTAGGAAAAACTGTTTTTACGAAATGGGGCTTAATCGCGGCTGGGTCTGTGCTTATAATGCGCCCTTCGTCAAACAAGGCGAAACACACACACATACATCAAAAAACACAATGGAAAAAATCATGAAAAAATCTGCTTTATTTTTATTTGCTGCCGTTTTGTCTGCCAACGCTTTGGCATCGTATTCTGTGCGCGATGATGTTCGCGCTGAACCGCAAATTGCACATGGCAAGATTCCCAGCTTGCAAGCTGTTCAGTTTAAAGGTTTTAAAACGCCACGCAATCACGATACTTTAAAATGGAAATACGTTGGCGAACACACACCTGCCAATTTGACCATTGAAAAACACATCAGCGACAAATAATCGCACTGTTGCACCCCAAAGCTGCCTGAAAACGTAAAGTTTCGTTTTCAGGCAGCTTTTTTGGGGCATTTGGCACTAAAATATCGCCCAAAACCATTTTATTCAGAGATTATGCTTATTCAATTGTTTTTCCGATTTGTTGGGCGGCGTTTGCACAGTTTGGCGATTGTTTCGGTGTGTGGCATTGTGTTGGGGGTTTTGGGCAGTTGGTTTTGGTTTGCCGAATTGTTTAGCCATTTTTTGCCTTATTACACTTTGATTTTCATTTTGGCAACGCTGTTTGGCTCGGGGGTGGCGCGTTCGGTGTGGGCAACGTGTGCGGTGTTGTGCAGCGCGTGGCTCATCAATCCGCATTGGCAAGATGAAAGCGATTTGCCACGCAAATGGTCGCTGCTTTGGTACAACGTGAATGTGAACAACCCCCAACCCGAAAAAGAAGTGGCATTCATTTTGCGTCAGCAGCCTGAAATGTTGGCGTTGGCAGAAATCAATTTGGACGACAAACGCTGGGCGGTGTTGCAAGAGCATTATCCGCATGGTTGTGTGCAACGTGAACACAGCCCATTTGCTTTGGCGGTGTTGTCCAAAACGCCCTTGCGCCATTGTGCGGTGCATTACATACGCGACATACCCTATATTCGTGCGGTAACGCAAGATGCCACCGCGATTTATGCCTTGCACCCACCGCCACCACTCAATGGGCATTTGGCAGACATTCGGCAAGAATATTTGTACACCGTGGCACAACACATTGCCACCGACCCCAATGTGTTGATTGTGGGCGATTTGAACAGCACACCGTTTTCGCCCGTGTTTCGGCAATTTTTGCAAATAACGGAGGCGGAATTGCACACGCGCAATTATTTGCCCACTTGGCAGCCATTTGCTTTAAACATTGACCACGTTTTGTCGCACAGCAGCACTTTGGACGAGGTACACATACAACCTTTGCCATGGCAATATTCCGACCACCGTCCGATTTTGGTGCATTGGCATTGACAAAATGTTTTTTGCTGCTATAATGCCAGCTTTCCCAACGCGCCCATCGTCTAGAGGCCTAGGACACTGCCCTTTCACGGCGGCAACCGGGGTTCGAATCCCCGTGGGCGTGCCAATATTCTGAAAGCTGCCTGAAAATCGTTTTGGTTTTCAGGCAGCTTTTCTTTTGTTTTTATTTTGACAGTAGTCGTTTGCGATTCACCATTTTTTGTTTGTGCGCGGGACGAGCCGCTCTAAGACTGCAATGAAAACACAAGCACATGGCATTTTCACGACTCCGTTCAAAGCGATTGTCTATTCTCCGCAATGTGGCTTTTGTCAATCTGATTGCTTTTTCGCAAAAGGCACACGCACCGTTTTGTTTTGCCCAGACACTTTGTTTCATGCTGCGATAGGCTTCAATGTCATCATAGATTGCCCAATACACCAAAAGCAGTTTCTCTTTAACGCTTGGGGCAACCCTTAAAGCATTGATTGTGCGTACTGTGGGAATTTCTGCATTTTTGTTTAAATTGCAATCCATGTGTACGGCAAACAGATTGGCATCGCTTTCCACTTGCCATTCAATTTCGGGTTTGGGAATCCATTTGTAGATGGCGCGAGGGATAAAATGTTCCACCGACCATTTTTCATGACTTAAAATGGGTTTATTACATAAAATACAAATGCCATTGCTGTTTTGATGGGCTGCTTTTCGTTTGTTTGATAAAACAATCACCGTGTATTCCCCCATTCTGTTTCAGGCTGCCTGAAAATCAGGTCGGATACTTGTATGCGACATTTTTCAAATGAAAACAAATTTTTATCCAATCTGAAAAGATGCCACATTCAAGAATCCGACCTACCATTTAACGTTGTGTAAAGGTTTCAGGCTGCCTTTCAGTACACGACAAAAACTTTTGGGTTGCCTGAAATCTGTTCCCTCCCTCGTCTGGCGGGGGAGGGTTAGGGTGGGGGTGGCACGTTGCGTTTCTAACCCCCACCCCAGCCCTCCCCCTTGCATAGGGGGAGGGGGTTAGATGGATGGCAACGTCCAAAATTGTCGTGTACTGAAAGGCTGCCTGAAAATCACACCACGTGATTAGTCTTCATACTCGCTCATTGGTGGGCAAGAACACACCAAATTGCGGTCGCCAAACACATCGTCCACGCGCTTCACGCTGGGGAAGAATTTGTGTTCACGAATGTATGCCAATGGGTACACGGCCGTTTCGCGGCTGTATGCGTGTTGCCATTCGCCAGCGATTTCTTCGGCGGTGTGGGGGGCATTGACCAATGGGTTATCGTCTTTTGCCCATTCGCCATTTTGGACTTTCAGGGCTTCTTGTTTGATTTGTTTCATGGCGGCGATAAAGCGGTCAAGTTCGGCTTTGCTTTCGGACTCGGTTGGCTCAATCATCAAAGTGCCTGCCACGGGGAAAGACATGGTGGGCGCGTGGAAACCATAGTCCATCAAACGTTTGGCGATGTCCACTTCGGTGATGCCGCTTTCGGCTTTTAAGGGGCGCAAGTCCACAATGCACTCGTGTGCCACGCGACCGTTTTTGCCTGTGTACAAAATGGGGTAGTCTTCTGCCAATTTTTTTGCCATGTAGTTGGCGTTGAGCAAGGCAAATTCGGTGGCTTGACGCAAACCGCGTTTGCCCATCATGGTGATGTATGTCCAAGTAATCGGCAAAATGCTGGCTGAACCATAAGGTGCGGCAGATACCGCGCTCATGCCTGCGCTTGCACCCACAACAGGATTCACAACATGGTTGGGCGCAAAGGGGGCTAAATGCGCTTTCAAGCCGATAGGACCCATGCCCGGCCCACCGCCACCGTGTGGGATACAGAAAGTTTTGTGCAAATTCATGTGCAACACGTCTGCGCCCACTTCGGCTGGCTGCATGATGCCCACTTGTGCGTTCATGTTGGCACCGTCCATGTACACTTGACCGCCATTGTCGTGAATGATTTGGCAAATTTCGCGAATGCCTTCTTCATACACACCATGCGTGGACGGATAAGTAATCATCAATGCGCCCAAGTTTTCGCGATGTTGTTCGGCTTTGGCGCGTAAATCGGCAATATTGACGTTGCCCAATTCGTCTGTGTCCACCGCCACGACTTTCATGCCCAACATTTGTGCGGTGGCGGGATTGGTGCCGTGCGCGGATTTGGGAATCAAACACACATCGCGGTTGGGCTGACCGTTGGCTTTGTGGAAACGGCGAATCGCCAACAAGCCTGTGTATTCGCCTTGTGCGCCTGAATTGGGTTGAATGGCAATCGCGTCAAAACCTGTGATGGCTTTTAATTGGTCTTGTAATTGCCCAATCATTTCCAAATAGCCTTGCGTTTGTTCGCTGGGCGCAAAGGGGTGAATGTGGGCAAATTCTGCCCATGTTACAGGCAGCATTTCGGCGGTCGCATTCAATTTCATGGTGCAAGAACCCAATGAAATCATGCTGCGGTTCATTGCCAAATCGCGGTCTTCCAGTTTTTTCAAATAGCGCAACATTTCGTGTTCGGTATGGTATTTTTGGAACACGGGGTGTTGCAAAATGCGGTCTTGGCGCAACAGGGTTTCAGGCAGGCGGCTGGGGGCTTCGGCTGGAACGCTGACGCTGGTTTCGCCTGTAAACGCCATGTACAACACGCCCAAATCTTCCAAACTGCTTTCTTCGTGGAAGGCAACGGTTAAAACGGTGTCGCTGGCGCGGCGAATGTTGTAGCCATTTTGCAGGGCGTTTTGGTAGATGTGTTGGGCGGTGTCGGCATTGCCGCAATCCACCGCAACGGTATCAAAAAACACCTTGTGGACGATTTTCAGGCTGCCTGAATGCTGTTCCAGCGCATTGGCAAACGCGCTCGCCAAGGCGTGAATGCGGTTGGCAATGCGTTTGACGCCTGTTTCGCCATGATACACGGCATACATGCCCGCCAAGTTTGCCAACAAAACTTGCGATGTACAAATATTGGAATTGGCTTTTTCGCGGCGAATGTGTTGTTCGCGCGTTTGCAAAGCCATACGCAAAGCGGGTTTGCCCGATGCGTCTTGCGACACGCCAATAATGCGACCTGGTGCAGAGCGTTTGTCGGCATCTTTAAACGTGAAATAGGCGGCGTGGGGACCCCCAAAGCCCATGGGTACGCCAAAACGTTGCGTGTTGCCCAAAGCCATGTCTGCGCCCATGCTGGCTGGCGATTTCAACAACACCAAGCTCATCACATCGGCAGCCACTGCCACAACCGCACCTTTGGCTTTCACGGCAGCGATAATGTCTGTTAAATCAACAACATCGCCATCTTTGCCAACGTATTGGAAAATCGCGCCAAAATATTCGCCTTGCGCGGCTGCCTGAAAATCGCCCACCACAATTTCAAAGCCAAAATATTCGGCACGGGTTTGAATCACGTCCAAAGTTTGTGGATAAATGCGTTCGTCCACAAAAAATTGATTGGATTTGGATTTGCTCACGCGTTTTGCCATTGCCATGGCTTCGGCGGCGGCGGTGGCTTCGTCCAACAATGACGCGCCAGCCAATTCGTGTCCGCTCAAATCAATGCACATTTGTTGGAAATTGAGCAGGGCTTGCAAGCGACCTTGCGCGATTTCGGCTTGATAGGGCGTGTAGGCGGTGTACCAAGATGGGTTTTCCAACACATTGCGCAAAATCACATTGGGCAAACGGGTGGGGTAGTAGCCCAAGCCAATGTAAGATTTGAAGATTTGGTTTTTTTGTGCGATGTGTTTCAGTTTTGCCAAGGCATCGGCTTCGGTCATGCCATCGGGCAAGCCCAATTCGGTTTGGGGCATGCGCACGCTTTGTGGCACGGTGTTGTTGATGAAACTGTCCATGCTTTCTTCGCCCAATTCCGCCAATAATGCGGCTTGGTCGCCAAAGCTGATGTGGCGCGAAGCAAATTCGCTGTGATTGAATAAATCGTTGAAATTCATGATTTTTCCTTTGTTGGGACGGGGTAGGGGGTTTCAGGCTGCCTGAAAGGTACACGACAAAAATCTTTGGGCTACCTGAAATCTGTTCCCTCCCCTGCTTGCGGGGGAGGGTTAGGGTGGGGGTGCACGTTGGGTTTCTAACCCCCACCCCAGCCCTCCCCCTTGCATAGGGGGAGGGGGTAGATGGGTGGCACCATCTGGGATTGTCGTGTGCTTTCTTTCAGGCTGCCTGAAACAAAATTCAACATCAAAATGCGTTACAAACTGCTGCCATCGCTCAATTTCACGCCTGCTTTCAGGCAGCCTGTACCGTTTTCGGGGGTAAAATGCAGTTGTTCCACTTTCAATTCGCCTGTAAAAATTTGCACGGCTTGTTGTTTGCTCAACGCAATGCCCACCGCGCCGCATTCTACGGGGCGCAAATCTTTGCTGCGGAACAGTTTAACGTGCAGCACATTTTCAAACACATCGCCAGCTTGGGTGTCGTCATGCGACAAGTGTGTCATGGCAACGTGGGTTTTGGAGCAGAAAGTGTTAATCTTTTCAACCGATTGACCGCGAAAATCCACGCGCCCCGTTCCCCATTGATACAAATTGGGGCGATTGAGCGATTTCATTTCACAGCCTTTGTTTAAAATATCGGGTTCGGTGGGCGTGGGGGCTTTGGTTAGGGTGTATTCATTGTCCAGCATGGGAATGGTGTTGTCATCAACCAAGCGCACAAACACGCTGTTTAATTTTTGAATGTAGTCTTTGTTGCTCAAACCATTGTCTTCACGGCTCATGGGGAAGGTTTCGTTGAACAAAACCTGTTCTTTTTTATCGCTTAAAATCAAATAGATGTTGCTGCGTTGGTCTTGTTTGATGGTGTAGTTAAAATCTGCCGTGCGCCCATTGGGTGTGCCGACATACATCAAATTATTGCAAATGTGGTCGCCATGATGAAAATTGAGCCACTCGTATTTGTCTTCCAAAAAACGCGGCGGCAACAGCACGGGATAATTGCGTTTGAGCGCGGTTTCGCAACTGACGCTGGCATTGGGTTGCGCCCAAGGGTTGTGCAAGTCAAAATCGCGTTTGACGGCAATTTGGCTGCTTTGGGTAAAGGGGATATTCAGCAAGGGCTGGGCAATGGTGGCGTGTTGGTTGCCTTTGGTGGGGGTGCCACTGCCATTTGCTGGGGGTTGCACCGCGCCCCATTCGGAATTTTGTCCATCGTCATCGCTGCTGCCGACAATGGCATCGGCGGTGTGCCACACGGCGTGGATTTTGCGGTGTGAATTGGCGTGTTGCGCCCAAATCACGCAAGCCAAACTCAATACAATGCCTGCGCTGGCAAATTTTAAGCCGCCTTCGGGGTAGCGCATTCGGATTGTGGTGGCAAACAGCAAATAGCCCGATACCAACCAAAAAAACACGCCCACGCCAATGTTGCTGTGAAAATCGCTGCCGCGTAGGGCAATCAAGGCAATTATCATCAAAACAAATGCCAATAAGGCTTTGAGTATGGGCAATTTGGTGCGATGTAGGGTGCTGAACACGCGCATAAACCACAAGGTTGCCACTGGAAAAAACCAAAAACCCACCACGCTGGGGTGTCCCAACCATGTGATGATGGCATACCAGCCCAATACGCCGTCTTGAAAGGGCAACACCATGGCGGCACCAAAACTGCCCAAGGTTAAGCCGATGAGCAGCAGTTTGAGCCAATCTTGGTGGGCAAGTTGGGGGTCGTCATTGCGAACGGTGCGTTTGTGGGGGCGATTTTTGGGGCTGATGTTGCTGGAATTGTTGTGTGTGTTCATATTTTCAAAACGGTGTTTTTGTATTTTATGGAATGGGGATTGGGTTTCAGGCTGCTTGTTACTGCGCGACAAATTTTTGCTTACCACTTACCTGTTCCCTCTCCCAAAGGAGAGGGAGCAGATGGCAGTATTTCAACGATTGTGGGCAATATTTTATTTTTGTGGGGTAAAGGCTGTCTGAAACCGCATGATTCGGTGGTGCGATTATACCTGTTAAGACCTTGATTCCGCCATGCCCCACCATGCCGTTGCCATGCCTAATAATTGTATGCCCAACAGGGTTGCCACCACAGCCTGCCACGAGCCGTATTGATACGCCCAGCCGCACAACCACGCGCCCACCGTGCCACCGCCATAATATGCCATATAATACAAACCCGTTGCCAATGAACGCCCTGTTTGAATGCGGCTGGCAATGTAGCTGATGGTGGCAGATTGGGTTACAAACACCCCCGATGACATCAAAATCAACGCCACCATAATCGCCCAAAGCGGCGATTGCAGGCTGCCTATCACGCCCAATGCGGAAAGACTCATCGCCAAAACAATGGTGTGGCGGTTGCCCAAACGCGCAATCAAACGCGCCGACAAGGGCGTAATCACCATGCCGATTAAATAAACGGTAAAAATATTGGCAAGTTGCCCACTGTTGAGCCGATACGGTTCGGCTGCCAAATGCAAATTCACATAAGTAAAACAACCCACCAGCGAAAACAACACACACGCCCCCAACACACACGCTGCCAATAAACGTTTGTTGTGCAAATGACTGCGTAGGGTGTTTAAGCCTGCCTGAATGTGGGTGTTGGCAACAAAATGGCGCGATTCGGGCAAATATCGCCACACACACGCGCCGCTCAATACGCACAATCCTGCCAATAGGGCAAATCCCCATCGCCAACTCAACCATGCGTCCACATGCCCCACCACAAATCGCCCCAAAAATCCCCCCAACACCGTGCCTGACACATACCACGACATCAATTTTGCCATTTGGCTGCCTGAAAATTCTTCGCCAATATAGGCAATCAACACCACCGTACAGGCAGGCACCGCCAAACCTTGCAAAAAACGCAAGGCAATCATCGTTTCAATTTGATTGACCCATGCCAAAGCCAAAGTGGGTATTGCCAATAAAAACAAAGCACTGGCAATTAAACGTTTGCGCCCCCAAGCGTCCGACAGCAAACCGATAAAAGGCGACAACAGCGCAATGCTCAAAATGGTCGCGCCCACCGCCCAGCCTGCTTGAACTTCGCTGGCGCGCAAATCGCCCATCAGCACGGGCAAAATCGCTTGCACCGAATACACTTGCACAAAAGCCGTAATGCTGATTAAACCAATCGTCAATAACAGGGCAGGGGATAGGCGTGGATTCATCTCAAACCTTGTTTTTTCAAAAAGTCTGCCATTTTTTCGGCAAAATAACGATAACCTGCATCGTTGCCGTGAATTTGGTCGGATTTCATGGATTTGTCGCCCAACACATCAGCCCACACGCCTTTGAGTAGGGGGATTTGGTGCTGTTTTGCCAAATCGTCATACAATTCATGTTCGCTGACCATGCCAATCAACGCGCCTGCCGTGAAATAAGGAATCGCCACCAACACCACAGGCACTTTGGCTGCCTGAATGTGCTTGATGATTTGTGTGATGTTGTTGCGTGTTGTGCTTTCAGGCAGCTTACGCAAAAAATCGTTGCCGCCAATGCTCACCAGCACCAATTTGGGATTGTGTTGCGCCATCAAATTGGGCAAACGCGACAAGGCTTGTTCGCAGGTGTCGCCCGAAATGCCGCCATTGACCACATTCCAGCCCGTGATTTGTGCCAGTTGATTGGGATAGTCCGCGCCTTTGCTTGCGCCATAGCCTGCTGTGAGCGAATCGCCCAAAGCCAAAACCGTGCTGCCTGAACCCAATTTGGCGTATTTTTTGCTGTTGCCACCGCAGGCGGCTAAAAGGGTCAATGCACCGATGTGGCATAAAAATTGTCGTCTGTTTAACATTATGGTGGTTGATTTTGAAAAATAGGCTGCCTGAAACCGTGTTCAAGCACGATGTTTCAGGCAGCCTGAAAACCAATTAACCGATTTCAGCAGCGTATTGTTCTGCGTTCAACAAGCCGTCCAAATCGGCAGGATTGGCAGGTTTGATTTTGAAAAACCATGCCGCGCCATAAGGGTCGGAATTGGCGGTTTCAGGGGCATTGACCAAATCTTCGTTAATGGCTACCACTTCGCCAGCAATGGGCGCGTACACGTCAGAAGCGGCTTTGACCGATTCCACCACACCCGCTTGGTCGTCTGCTGCCAAGTTTGCGCCAATTTCGGGCAATTCTACAAACACAATGTCGCCCAACAATTCTTGCGCGTGGTGGGTAATGCCTACGGTAACGGTGCCGTCAGATTCAGGGCGCAACCATTCGTGGCTGGCAACGTATTTCAAATCGGCTGGGATATTGCTCATGGTGTGTTCTCCATAAAGGTTTTAAAATAAAGGGAAAAGGGGTTTTCAGGCAGCCTGAAACACGGTATGTGTAGGGTGCAACTTGTTGCACCAAATTCATCAATACAACGGTGCATCAAGATGCACCCTACACGCGATTACCCAAGATTTTTCAGGCAGCCTGAAACCAAATCAATCAAACTGCTTTTGCCCATTGCGAACAAAAGGCAATTTCAACACGCGCACATCGGTTAAAGTGCCGCGAATGTCCACCTGCGCCGAATTTTCGGTGGCAACAGGCACACGCGCAATCGCAATAGACTGTTTCAAGCTGGGCGAGAATGTGCCACTGGTAATCACACCAGTGCCATGTGGCGTAACCACTTCCATGCCTTCGCGCAACACACCGCGTGTTTCCAGCAACAAGCCCACTTGTTTCACATCAACACCTTGATTTTTCAACGCAACAAGCGGTGCTTTGCCCACAAAATCGCGGCTTTCATCTTTCAAATCCACCGTCCAGCCCATGCCAGCTTGCAAGGGGCTGGTGTCATCGTCCATGTCGTGTCCATACAAATTCATGCCTGCTTCCATACGCAAAGTATCACGCGCACCCAAGCCGCAAGGTTGCACACCAACCGATTGTAATTGTTTGAAAAATTCATTGGCGTGATTTTCAGGCAACATCACTTCCACACCGTCTTCGCCCGTGTAGCCCGTACGCGCCACAAACCAATTATCGCCCAAATCCACGCCCTGAAACGGTTTCAACGCACGAACTTGCTCCGCCCATTCGGGTTTCAGTTGCAACAATTTATCAATCGCCTTGGGACCTTGCACCGCGAGCATGCACAAATCATGGCGAGGCTTGATTTCAATGCCAAATGCTGCACCAATTTTGGTAAATTGCGCCATATCCTTTTCGCGCGTGGCAGCATTAGAAACAATGCGATAAGCCGTTTCCGCCTCATTGGCGCGATACACGATTAAATCATCAATGACCCCACCGTTGTCGTTGAGCATGGCGGTGTATAAGGCTTTGCCGACAAACGACAATTTTGCCACATCGTTTGCCAATAATTTTTGCAACCACGCTTTGGCTTGTTCGCCCGTGATGTCAGAAATGAGCATATGCGACACGTCAAACATGCCCGCATCGGTACGCACGGCTTCGTGTTCTTGAATTTGAGAGCCGTAATTAACAGGCAATTCCCAGCCAGCGAAATCAACCAATTTGCCGCCAGCGTCTTTGTGGGCTTGATGAAAGGGGGTGGTTTTGGGGGCAGACATGAAATTCTCCAAAATGCAGAAACGAAAAAAGTGCAGCGTAAGCGCAAAACGCACCTACACGACCCCATCTGTCCGTTTTACCTGAGATTTTCGTTTTCAGGCAGCCTGAAAACTTTGCCCCTTCGGTGAACGCGCCATTGCGTTGCTCTCCAGATTTGTGTGAACACGGGCAGTCCATTTACCTGAGCGATTTTAGGGTTTTTGCGCCTTCGGTGTGGTTCAGGCAGTCTGAAAATTCAAGCAGACCGCAAGCCAACTCTCCTGCCAATGCGCGGACGATTATTACAGAAAGTTTACACAAGGGCAAGTTATCTTGACAAAATCTTGACAAAGCGCAACGCCAAGCGCGGGCATATTTGAGGTGCAAACGTGGCGTATCGCCGCCACACCCACTCTTTGGGATTGTGGCGCACCGCGTGGGGTGCAGCAAATCCAGAGTGGGTGTGGCGGCGATACGCCACGTTTGCGTCTTTTCAGGCAGCGCGTTTTGTGCAGGCTGCCTGAAAATCACATTTTAGCCATGCAAAGCACGTTTGTCTGCCGCCAAAGCCGCTTCGTGCAACACTTCCGACAAAGTGGGGTGTGCGTGAACAATACGCGCAATGTCTTCGCTGCTGGCTTTAAATTCCATGGCGGCAACCGCTTCGGCAACCAACTCGCTGACCATTGGACCAATCATGTGTACGCCCAAAATGCGGTCGGTTTTGGCGCAAGCCAGCACCTTCACTGTGCCTTTGGCTTTGCCCAAGCCCAATGCGCGACCGTTTGCCCCAAAGCCTGATGTGCCTTTTTTGTATTCAATGCCTTCGGCTTTGAGTTGCTCTTCGGTTTTGCCCACCCATGCGATTTCGGGGTCGGTGTAAATCACCCAAGGAATGGTGTTGAAATCCAAATGGGGTTTTTGACCTGCAATGCGTTCGGCAACCGCCACGCCTTCATCGCTGGCTTTGTGCGCGAGCATGGGGCCGCGTACCACATCGCCAATCGCCCACACATTGGGCAAGTTGGTTTGGCAATTTTCGTTCACAACCACAAAGCCGCGTTCGTCCACCGCCAAGCCCACGTTTTCAGGCTGCAAACCTTTGGTGTTGGGAATGCGACCGATGGCAATAATCAGTTTGTCGTACAAATCGGTGCGTGTTTCGCCATTGACTTCGTAGGTTACGGTTACGCCGTTGGACACATTGTTGATTTCTTGAATTTTCACGCCCAATTCAATGTTCAAGCCTTGTTCTTTGGTAAAGTATTTGAAGGCTTCTTTGGCGATTTGCTGGTCGGCGGCTGCCATGAATGTGGGGGCGGCTTCCAAAATGGTTACGTCTGCGCCAACGCGTTTCCACACCGAACCCATTTCCAAACCAATCACGCCAGAGCCGATTACGCCCAATTTGGCTGGCATTTGGGTTAAATTCAATGCGCCTTCGTTGTCCAACACGTTCACATTGTCAATTTGCACCAAGGGCAGGGGGCGTGGCACAGAGCCTGTTGCCACAATAACGTGTTTGGTTTCAATGGTTTGAACGCCTTCGGCGGAATTGATGTCAATTTGCCACAAATCGCCATTTTTGCCTTTGAACGAGCCGTATCCAAAAAAACTTTCCACTTTGTTTTTTTGAAACAGGAATTTGATGCCTCCTGTTAATTTGGTAACAATCGCGTCTTTGCGTTCAATCATTTTGGCTGCGTCAAATTGTACGCCGCTTACGCTGATGCCGTGTTCGGCAAAATCGTGTTGCGCCGCGTGAAAATGCTCTGATGATTGCAACAGGGCTTTGGACGGAATGCAACCCACATTCAGGCAGGTGCCGCCCAATGCGGGGGCGTTGCCTGCTTTGTTTACGCCTGCGTCAATACACGCGGTTTTGAAACCCAGTTGCGCGGCGCGAATTGCTGCCACATAACCACCTGGACCTGCACCAATGACCACTACGTCAAATTGAGACATATTGATTTTCCTTATCTGTGTGAAAATGGAATAACAAGGGACTACATATTCTATTTTAATACATTGCGCTCAAAGAAAAAAGGCTGCCTGAAAACATTGTTGGGGTTTTCAGGCTGCCTGAAAAAAATTGCCGTGCCTGTTGGCTTGCAGGTACAATCGTCCACGTTTTTTGTGAACTTTTGAAAAGGAACCATCATCATGGCTGTGAATCTTGTCGCCAAAACCCCCGAGCAACTCATTCCCATTGACGGTGTGCAAATTTACCTTGCCCAAGCGG
This sequence comes from Alysiella filiformis, assembly GCF_014054525.1. Classification (NCBI taxonomy): domain Bacteria; kingdom Pseudomonadati; phylum Pseudomonadota; class Betaproteobacteria; order Neisseriales; family Neisseriaceae; genus Alysiella; species Alysiella filiformis. The sequence goes on along the minus strand of NZ_CP059564.1, from coordinate 264,953 downwards.
GCATTAAAAAGCCCAATCACAATGATTTGACCTTAATGGTGTTCAATGCCGATTGCCAAGTGGGGGCGGTTTTCACGCAAAATCAATTTTGTGCTGCGCCTGTGCACATTGCCAAAAAGCATTTGTATGATGCCGATGGCGTGCGCGCACTCATCATCAACACGGGCAATGCCAACGCTGGCACAGGCAGCCAAGGGCGCGAACACGCCATGTTGATGTGTGCCGCCGCCGCCGCGCAAGTGGGTTGCAAACCCAGCCAAGTGTTGCCCTTTTCCACGGGCGTGATTTTGGAACCTTTGCCGATTGACCAAATTCAGGCAGCCTTGCCCAAAATGAAACCGAGCGATTGGGCAAATGCCGCCCACGCCATCATGACCACCGACACCGTTGCCAAATCCGCCAGCAAAAGCGGTTTGATTGGCAACAATCATTTTGTTCACGCCACAGGCATTGCCAAAGGTGCAGGCATGATTTGTCCAAATATGGCGACCATGCTGGGTTTCATCGCCACCGATGCGAAAGTTTCACAGCCCATTTTGCAACGCTTAACCGAAGAAGTGGCAGACGCATCGTTCAACAACATCACCGTAGATGGCGACACCAGCACCAACGACAGTTTCGTGATTGTGGCAACAGGTCGCTGCCAACAAAATGAAATTGACAACATTGCCGACCCTCGCTATGCCCAGTTGCGCGATTTGCTCACCGAAGTGGCATTGGAATTGGCACAAGCCATTGTGCGTGATGGCGAAGGCGCAAGCAAATTCATCACCATTCAAGTCAATCAAGCCGCCAGCCGCGATGATGCGCGTAACATTGCCTATGCCATTGCCCATTCGCCACTTGTGAAAACCGCCTTTTCAGCCAGCGACCCCAATTTAGGGCGCATTTTGGCGGCAATCGGCTATGCCAAAGCGCAGTTGAACATTGATAAAGTGGACGTTTATTTGGGCGATGTGTTGGTGGCACAAAACGGCACACGCGCCGCCAGCTACACCGAAGAGCAAGGTCAGCGCGTGATGAATGAAGCCGAAATCACCGTGCGCGTGAATTTAAATTCAGGCAGCGAAAACGCCACCGTGTACACCTGTGATTTGACCAAAGAATATGTGGCGATTAACGCCGATTATCGCAGTTAGTCATGATGTGGGTTTCAGGCTGCCTGAAATGTTTGTTTAAAACGAAACCGTTCAGCGTTAATGTATTTGGCTTACTTTTTTAAAAAGTAAGTCGCCGAAGGCAAAAAACTTTTTTGTAGGGTCGTGAAAGGCAGCCTGAAATCACGTTTGACAATTTGGGCAATAAAACGTACCGCGTTGTCCCAAAACCGATTTTTCAATCAACGCGCCGCATTTCAGGCAGCCTGAACCCGCCCGACCGTACACCTTGTATTCTTGTTGGAAATAGCCGCTTTTGCCTTCGCTGTCCACAAAATCGCGCAGGGTGCTGCCGCCTGTTTCAATGGCGCGTTGCAGGATTTGTTTGATGGCGGCAACCAAGTTTGCACAATCATTTAAATTCAACGATTTGGCAGGGCGATTGGGCAACAAAGCTGCCTGAAACAGGCTTTCATTGGCGTAAATATTGCCCACGCCCACCACAATCGCGTTGTCCATCATCATCAATTTGATGGCGCGATTTTTGTCTTTGATTTTGTTGAATAAATATTGCGGCGTAAACGCATCGGAAAGCGGCTCAACGCCCAAATTTTTCAATAAATCATGATGTTGCGCCACACCAGCCAGCCACAAAATCGCCCCAAAACGGCGCGGGTCGTGGTAGCGCAACAGCGTGCCATCTTCAAAAACAAAGTCCACATGGTCGTGTTTGGACGGCTCGGGCGCATTGTCGCGCCAAATCCGCAGGCTGCCCGACATGCCCAGATGTATCATCAATACACCCGTATCCATTTGAATTAAAATATATTTGGCGCGGCGCGTGCATTCGCGCACAGTTTGCCCTTGTAAAATTTCTGCCAAATCGGGCGGCATTTGCCAGCGCAATTTGGCTTGACGAACAAGGGTTTGGGTAATTTTTTTGCCTTGAATGTGGGGCGCAATGCCGCGCAGGGTGGTTTCAACTTCTGGGAGTTCGGGCATGATGTTTTTTTGAGAAATGAAAAGCGTGATTTTAGCAGAATGTGGCGTTCAGGCAGCCTGAACGCCATTTATGAAAAAGGGCGGATATGCCATTTGTGCAATCCGCGCCTTGTTTTTGAATGATTATTTCACAATTTCCACAGGGCCGTGGTCATCGCAATGGTCGCCGTGTTGGTGGTGCAAGCGACCGTTTACAATGTAATCAATGTGGTCGCCATGGGGTACGGCTTCGTGTCCGCAGCCTTCGCCGTGAACGTGGTCGCCACAATGGTGGGCGGCATTGCATTCGGCAGGGTTGGTTTCGTTTACGTCCAAAGCGTGTTCATCGTAATGACCGTTGTGTTCGTGGTGCAAATGACCGTCATGCAAATAGTCAATGTGGTCGCCGTGTTTGATGGCGGTGTGTCCGCAATTTGCGCCGTGTTGGTGGTCGTGATGTTCGTGGGTTTTGCAGGTCATGGTTGTTCTCCAAAATGGGTGTGTGAATGTCAATGTGGGCATTGTACAAAATCGCCCCTTTTATTGCAAGTAATTTGTTGATTTTAAAGTATTTTTGTTTTGATATAGCGTAACATGCAAGCATGGGTTTGTTGATTTTGTGGGATTTTTTTCAGGCAAAACTTTTAGATTGAAACTTTTGCAAAACTCGGTTTGTAGGGGCAGATTTCATATCTGCCCTGTTTAGAATTGCAGAAATTTTTATTTTTATCAATAACGTGAACTCGGGATAAGTCACTGTCAATTTGCCAACAAACCTGCCCTCTCTCCCTATGGGAAAGCGTTGGAGAGAGGGCTTGTTGAGCAGCATCCCCTCTCCCCAGCCCTCTCCCACAGGGAGAGGGAGCAAAGTGACTTAAATTTATCAATCACTTTTATCCCGAAATCGCGTTATCAATAAATTGAAAAAAGGGCAGATATGAAATCTGCCCCTACGAATTGAGTTTTGCAAAACTTTTAGATTGTGTGTAACCTGTTCCCTCCCACGCTGGTGGGGGAGGGGTAAATGGGTGGCAACACCGTAAATTGTCGTGTATTTTCAGGCTGCCTGAACGCTCATTGCCGATGGCGCAAATACCACCGCCAACGAATTTTCACATCGTGAGCAATGGAATGCGCCCCCAACATCAACAAAACCGCCGCCACAGGCAAAGTAAAATGGTGTCCCACCGCATGATACCCCCAAGCCCCCACCACACCGCCCAGCAAAAAGGCAAACATCATGCCCAGCAGCAAACGCATTTTGGGGCGATTGACACGCACATTGGGCAAACGCGGATTGCTTTCTTTTTGATAATAAAGGGCTTTGGCAAGCTCCACGCCCAAATCGGTTGCCGTGCCCGTCATGTGGGTAGAACGGATTGCGCCGCCCGATAAAACGCTCATGACCGTATTGTGCATGCCCATAATCCAACATAAAAACAACACCGTAGGCGAAACCATAATGCTGCCCCATTTGGCTAAACCGTAAGCAAAAAAACCAAACAACAACAAATAAAACGCTTCCAACCACATTGCCAAACCATAGCTGCTGCGAAAACGGTGGCGTTTTGCCCACAATACCGTCCAATGCGCGTGTGCTGCCCCCAACACAAAACACAATACGCCCAACAAGGCGGTGGCGGCATTTTGCCATTGCCCTAAAACAAGGTCGTCTGCCGCGCGTGAAATCGCGCCTGTAACGTGCGATGTGTAGCTGGCAACGGCAAAAAATCCGCCTGCGTTAATCGCGCCTGCCAACAATGCCATCAGCTCGCCCAACAAGCGAAAGCGAAAATCGGAAATGGGTCGCGCGTCCAAATAAGGTTTGTCGGCTTGCCAAAATGGGCGTGAACGGGGTGGGGCGGTTTTTTTCATTTTTTTGTTTTTCCAATGGATTGTGGGAGATGGGTTTTCAGGCTGCCTGTAACCTGTTCCCTCCCCTGCTGGCGGGGGAAGGCTAGGGTGGGGGCGTGGCAATATCAAAAAATGTCGTGTACTGTAAGGCTGCCTGAAACCCCCCAAACGGTTACAATACCGCTTTTTTCAGGCAGCACCACATATCATGGACATCATCAAACTCATCTACACCCATCATCGCCAAGCCTTTTTGCAGATGTTTGCGCTGACCTTGTTGTCGGGCGCATTGGGCATTGGCACTTTGTCGTACATCAACCATTATCTGTTGCAAGACAATCAACTTCATGGTGGTTTGGGGGGATTTGTGTTGCTGTTGCTGTTTTATTTTGTGGCGGCGAGCGTGGCGCAAATCCAACTGGCGCGTATTGGGCAAAATTTCATCTACCAAACCCAAACCCAGTTTGTCAAACGCATTATGGACAGCCACGATGCCCAAATTCAACACATCGGCAAAGCCAAAATTTTAGCCAGTTTGAGCAGTGATGTACGCAGTTTATCGTTTGCGTTTACAAGGCTGCCTGAATTGGTACAAGGGGCGTTGTTTACCTTGGCGTGCAGCCTGTATTTGATGATTTTATCGTTTAAACTGTTTGTGGTGGTGGCGATTTTGATGACCGCCATGATTGCAGGCACACATTTTGTGGTCAAACGCCATTACAGCAGTTTCCGCCAAATGCGTCATGCCGAAGACGACATTCAAAGCCACTACGAAACCACCTTAAACGGACACAAAGAATTGAAACTCAACCGTTTTCGTGCCGAACGCTTTTACCGCGAAACCTTTTTGCCCCAAGCCCAAATGCGCCGCGATGCCCACATTCAAGCCGACAGCTACCACGCCATCGCCATTAATTGGGGCAACAGCGTGATGTTGGGGGCGGTGGGCGTGATTTTCTATTTGTCCATGCAATACCATTGGGCGAGTTTGTCCGATGCCGCCACCATTACCATGATTGTGCTGTTTATGCGCGCACCGCTCACGGCGGCGATTGGCGCATTGCCCGCCATCATGCAAAGCCAAGTGGGTTTGCAAGCCCTCAAAAATTTGGGATTGGTGGATTATCAGCCGCATTTTCACAGCGATTTCAGGCTGCCTGAAAACTGGCAACGCATTCGTTTGCAACAGATTACCTATGCCTATCCCGTGCAAGGCGGACAGCATTTTTCATTGCAACCCATTGATTTAACGATTGAACGCGGCGAAACCCTGTTTTTGATTGGCGGCAACGGTTCGGGCAAATCCACTTTGTCGCTGGTGTTGTCGGGTTTGTACACGCCCACATCGGGTAAGATTTTTGTTGATGATATTGAAATTACAGAAGAAAATCGCGAAGCATATCGCCAACTGTTTGCCAGCGTGTTTACCGATTTTCATATATTTGAACAACTTATGGACGGCATGGGCAACGATGTTGCCGATGAACAAATCAGTGCGTGGCTCAACCATTTGCAACTGAGCGACAAAGTCAAAATTGAACAAAAACGCATTTTAAACAGCAAATTATCGCAAGGGCAACGTAAACGGCTCGCCCTGATGATTGCCGCGCTGGAACAACGCAGCATCATGATTTTGGACGAATGGGCTGCCGACCAAGACCCCCAATTTCGCCGTGTGTTTTACGAAAATCTGTTGCCTTTATTGAAAAATCAAGGCTATACCGTGTTTGCCATCAGCCACGATGACAAATATTTTCATCACGCCCAGCGCATTGTGTCCATGAAAAATGGCGTTTTACAACAATTAGATAGCGAATCTGCCAAAAATGTTGCCGATGAAAACAGTCGCGCGGCATAACCTTGGGGCAAGTTTCAGGCTGCTTGACAGTACACGACCAAAATTGTTTGGCTGCCTGTAATCTGTTCCCTCACCCGTCTGGCGGGGGAGGGTTAGGGTGGGGGTGGTACTTTGGGTTTCTAACCCCCACCCCAGCCCTCCCCCTTGCATAGGGGGAGGGGGCAGATTAAAAGCAGGTTTTGTCAAGATTTCAGGCAGCCTGAATCTGTATTTCCCATTATTTCATGCGTTTCAAACGCAAAGCATTGCCCAGCACCGACACGGAACTCAACGCCATCATCGCGCCTGCCAACACGGGCGTGAGGTAGCCCATTGCCGCCAACGGTATGCCCAATACATTGTAAATTAAAGCGAAAAACAGATTTTGTTTCATCACGCCCACCGTCTGCCGCGCAATGTGCAAACCGTCTGCCAATGCCGCCACCGATGGGCGCACCAACACGGCATTGGCACTGTGTTCGGCAATGTCGGTGCTGCCGCGCACGGCAAAACCCACGTCTGCCAACGCCAAAGCGGGCGCGTCATTGATGCCGTCTCCCACCATGGCTATGGTTTGGTTTTTTTGTTTCAGTTTTTGGATAAATTCAACTTTTTGTCTTGGTTGGCAGTTGCCGTGGGCGTTGTGTTCAGGCAGCCCGATTTGTTGGGCGATGTGGTGTACGGTTGCGGCATGGTCGCCACTTACGATGTACACTTCGTGGTGCTGGCGCAATTTTTGCACGGCGGCGCAACTGTCGTTTTTGAGCGTGTCTGCCAAAGCGAATGCGCCAAGTGTTTGATGATTCAGCGAAACCGCCACAATGCTGCTGTTTGCCCAATGATTTTGCGACAACAGCGTTTCAGGCAGCCTGAATCCGCAAAATTCAGGCGTACCGATTCGGATTTCGCCTTGCGATTTGATTTGCGCGACCATGCCTTCGCCAGCCACCGTGTTCACATTTTCCAATTCAAAATCAAGCATTTCTTCTGTTTTGCTGGCAGCCTGAACAATCGCTTGCGCCAAAGGGTGAGCCGAATGGCGTTCCACCGCTACGGTCAATTCAAATAATTGTTTTTCTGAAATATTTTCCGCGCACCAAATGCCGACCACTTCGGGTTTGCCTTGTGTGAGCGTGCCTGTTTTGTCCAACACCACCGCTTGCACCGCACCTGCGCTTTCCAAGGCGGCTGCGTCTTTGAACCACACGCCGCGTTGTACCGCCACGCCCATGCCTGCCATCATCGCGGCTGGCGTTGCCAAACCCAAAGCGCACGGACACGCCACCACCAACACCGCCACGCCACGCATTAAGGCTGCCTGAAAATCGCCCAACACAATGAAATTAAACACAAAAGCCAACAACGCCACCACCACCACCACAGGCACAAACACCGCCGCTACCTTGTCCGCCAAACGTGCCATGGGTGCTTTGCTGCCCTGCGCTTGCGCCAAAGCCGCCGCCATGTCGCCCAACAGCGTGTCTGCGCCCAAACTTTCAGCGCGATAATCCACGCTGCCTGAAAGCACCGAACCTGCCAACACCTTGTTGCCAATGGTTTTGTGTACAGGCTGGCTTTCGCCCGTTAAGTGGCTTTCGTCTGCCCAAGCCTCGCCTGCGATGACTTCGCCATCAGCCGCCACGCGCGTGCCGTGTACGCCACGCAAAACATCGCCTTTTTGGATTTGATTGAGTGGCACAGTTTGCCAATTTTCATTTTTGTAAACAAGCACTTCTTTGGGCGTGAGCTGCAACAATGCCCCCAAAGCGTTCAGGCTGCCGCGCTTGGTTTTCGCTTCCCAGTGTTTGCCCAGCGACACGAATGCCAACACCATCACGCCCGCCTCAAAATAAACATGATGAACGCCATTTGCCGACATTGCCAGAGAATAGACGAAAATCGCCGAAGTTCCCAGCGTAACCAGCACGTCCATATTGGCAGCGCCAGCGCGTAAACTCGCCCAAGCACCGCGATAAAACGGCAGGGCGAAATAAGTTTGCGCCACCGTAGCCAGCACAATTTGCACCCAAAGCGGTGGCATAAGCGCGTGCGAACCAAACAGCATGCCCACCATACCCAACATAAATGGCGCGGTCAAAGCCAGTAAAGCCCACACGCGCCAAGTGGATTGGGGCGTGGGGTTTTCAGGCAGCGTTGATGATGTGGGTAAGGCTGCCTGAAATCCTGTTTTTTCAATGATTTGAATGAGTTGTTCAGGCGAGGTTTGTGTGTCGTCAAAGTGGATTTGTGCGGTTTCGCTGGCAAAATTCACGCTGGCAGCTTGAACAAAATCTTTTTTGTTCAACACCTTTTCAATGCGATTGGCACAGGCTTGGCAAGTCATGCCTTTGATTTGAAATTGGATTTGGGGCATGGGTTGGTTTCCTAAAAATGATTTCAGGCTGCCTGAAAAGGATTGTTCAGGCAGCCTTTGTTGAAGAATCTGTATTCACAATCTCAATAGCTTGCTTTTCACGTCAATATGTTCAATATTGGCATGAAAAGCCGCCTTGTATTCGCAAGAATTGACCATAAAATCAAGCCATTAATCTTATGAATACAGGTTCTAATTCAAACTGTTGTAAACGGTATCACGCCGCCCAATTTTGATGACCAAAACCACCAAACGGTCGTCAATCACTTGGTAAAGCAAACGGAATCCCGATTTTCGCAATTTGATTTTGTACAAATCGTTTGCGCCACGCAATTTGTTTTTGGGAATACGCGGATTTTCAAGGATTTTTTCCAGTTTTTTCACGAACTGATGGGCAATGTCGGGGCTGAGTTTGTCAAATTCTTCAAGGGCTTTTTCGTTGAATTCGAGTTCGTAAGTCATCTAGGGTTACTTTCACGGTGGGTTCATTTTCCCGTTCGGCTGCGATTTTCAACAATGCTTGGTCGTCAATCAAATCCATCATTTTTTCATAGAGTTCGGCAGGGACGCAGTAAAAGGCAGGTGTATTGCGGTTTAAAATCGCCACCACTTCGCCATGCCCATTTCCTACTGTTTCCATGGGATTTTTTTTCAAATCGCTGATACTGGCAACATAACGGCTGAGTACTTGGTTAAGCATAATACAAGACCTTTTTAAAGACCTATTTAAGATATTTTTAATTATATGATTAAAAATGAATTGGCGCAAATTCAGGCTGCCTGAACATTAAACCCCGCATTTTCCACCGCGTCCACCAATGCCGCCACATCGGTTTGTGCCGCGTCAAATTGCACCGTTGCCGTGCCGTTTTGCCAATCCACTTGCACATCGCCCACGCCATTGATTTCGCGCAACACGCGATTGACGCTGTTGGCGCAACCGCCGCAGGTCATGCCGTCAATTTTCAGATGAATGTTTTGCATTTGCTTTTCCTTAAAAATGTGAAAAATGGTGCAACTATACGCCCATTTGCGCCAAAATAACACCTTGTTTTAAAAAGAATGCTTATTGCTTGTGTGAATTGAATTGATGAATTTTTATTGCAATAAAAATCATTTTTAAAATATTTTATTTTAAGTGAAAAACAAATTTCATCATAATGTGCCACAAAATGCCTTTGGTGTGGTGTGCCACGCGCTGCTTTTTTCCGTTATGATTTGCCCATTTTTTGTTAAACATCATTTTGCTGCCCCAAAGACCCCATTCAGGCAGCCTGAAATCAGGAAAATCATCATCATGAACAAACGCCAATTCATTTTCAGTGCCATTGCTGCCACCGTGTTAGCCGCTTGCGGTGGACAACAACAAAATTCATCTGCCCCCGAAAAAGCCGCGTCCACGCCTGCCGCAGCGCAATCCAGCGCACCTGCTGCCGATGTGGGCAACAAACGTCTTGCCATCACCGCGATTGTGGAGCACCCCGCTTTGGACGAAGTGCGTCAAGGCGTGTTGGCGCAACTGAAAGCCGAAGGCTTTGAAGAAGGCAAAAATTTGACCGTGGATTTTCAATCGGCACAAGGCAACCCTTCCACCGCCGCACAAATCGCCAAAAAATTTGCTGGCGACAAGCCTGATGCGGTCATTGCCATTGGCACGCCCAGCGCACAAGCCATGGCGGCTGCCAGCAAAGACATTCCCCTTGTTTACGCTGCCGTAACCGACCCTGTGGCGGCAAAATTGGTGTCATCGTGGGAAGCGTCTGGCACAAACGTAACGGGCGTGTCTGACCAATTACCGCTTGAACCGCAAATTGATTTGATGAAAAAACTTGTTCCCACTTTAAAAACAGTGGGTTATGTTTACAGTCCCAGCGAAGTCAATTCCACCATCGTGCTTGACCAACTGAAAACCGAACTTGCCAAACACAATATGGAATTGGCAGCCGTGCCAGCACAACGCACCACCGATGTTTTGAGCGCGGCACGCAGCCTGAACGGTAAAGCACAGTTGATTTACACGTCTTTGGACAACAATGTGGTTTCATCTTTCCCGTCCATGTATAAAGCGGCGACTGAAATGAAAATTCCCGTGTTAGCATCGGATTCGGGTTCGGTGCCACGCGGTGCAGTGGCGGCTTTGGGCGTGAACTACACCGACATCGGCACGGAAACAGGCAAAATCACCGCGCGTATTTTGAAAGGCGAGGCGGCTGGCGCGATTCCATCGCACAAAATGAGCAAATTTGACCTGCTCATCAGCCCCAAACACGCACAAGAACAAGGTATTGCTTTTTCAGATGAAATCAAACAAGCTGCCACCAAAGTGATAGAATAAAGCCTGTTCAGGCAGCTTTTCAAAGTTTTGTAGGGCAATGAAAAGCTGCTTGAAAACCCAATCCACAATTTATTTGGTATTTTTTCTGATGAGCAGACACATTTCCCGACCTTTGCCCTTTGTTTTGGCAGCCACCGCCACAGGCAGCATGATAGTAAATCATAAAGATTTCAATACCTTTGCCAATGGTGTAAGCTATGGCGTGGGCTATCAATTTTTGAACACGGCTGCATTTGACCCCCAAGAAGTGAATAACATCATACAACTGCTGCATTTGCGCCGCCAATATTTTGGCGATGGCGTGGTGGCTTTGGATTGTGGCGCAAACATTGGCGCACACAGCATTGCGTGGGGCATTGAAATGACGCATTGGGGCAAAGTCATCGCCTTTGAAGCGCAAGAACGCCTTTATTACGCGCTGGCTGGCAATGTGGCGTTGAACAACTGTTTTAATGTACGCGCCATGTATGCTGCTGTTGGCAATCCACAATCCAATCAAGCATATTTAAACATTCCTGTTGTTGATTACACGCGCCCATCATCGTTTGGCAGCTTGGAATTGCAAGCGCGTGAAAACACCGAATTTATTGGGCAAAACATTGATTACAACAACACGGTTGCCGTACCCTTGATGGCTTTGGATTCGTTGAATTTGCCGCGTTTGGATTTGATGAAAATTGATGTAGAAGGCATGGAAATGGACGTGTTGCAAGGCGCATGGGCAAGCATTGAGCAACACAAACCCATTTTGCAAATTGAAATTTTGAAATCCAACCCACAGCCAATTATGGACGCATTGAGTGAATTGGGTTATCACTTCTTTCATTTTGAAATCAATTTGTTGGCAATTCATCAAGATGACCCAGCTTTGCAACACATCAACACCCAAAAAACATAATTCAGGCAGCCTGAACAACGGGGACGATGACATTTCATCTTATTTCCTTTTCGGTTGAAACCCCACTATTGATGGCGGTAGAATTGGGTTTTTATTTGGTCGGGGCATCATCTCGTCCAAATCAGGGCAACACATAGGGCGATGCTTGATGTGTTGCCCTGTGTGTTGAAACAAACTACACGATAATGATGATAATATTGCCAGTCATCTGCTCCCTCCCCCTTGAAAGGGGGAGGGTTGGGGTGGGGGTTGAAAATGAAGATTTATGTGAAATTGAATTTCAAAAATTTTCCCCCACCCTAACCCTCCCCTGCAAGCAGGGGAGGGAACAGGTTTCAGGTAATTCAAACATTGTTTGTCCCATTCTTTCAGGCAGCCTGAAACCGCATTTGCCCCCATTATTTAAACTTAAAAATTTTTGAAATTTAAGGAAACACCATGTCCTTATTGGCACTTTTTGGCACATTTGAAACAGGATTGGTTTTCGCGCTCGTGGCATTGGGCGTGTTGCTCTCGTTTCGCATTTTGGATTTCCCCGACTTAACCGCAGACGGCAGTTTCCCCTTGGGGGCGTTTGCCTGTGCGGTGTGCATGACGCTGGGCGTGAACCCCATTTTGGCAATTTGCGTGGGTTTTGCCGCAGGCGCGTTGGCAGGGTTGCTCACCGCCTTTTTGCACGTTAAATTGGGCATTTTGCAGCTTTTATCGGGGATTATCGTGATGACCGCGCTCTATTCCGTCAATTTGCGCGTGGGTGGTGCGCCCAACGTTCCCCTGCTTGGCACCGACACCGTGTTTGATTTGTTTAAGCCGATTTTGGGCGCAGGCATTTGGCAAAACACTTTGATTTTACTGGTTTTAACCCTGTTGATTAAATTTGCGCTCAACTGGTTTTTCAGCACCGAAACGGGTTTGGCAATGCGTGCCACAGGCGCAAATCCACGCATGGCGCGCGCACAAGGCATTTCCACCCATTTTATGATTATGCTGGGCATGGCATTGTCCAATGGCTTGATTGCTTTGGCTGGCGCATTGTTCGCGCAACTGGTGGGTGGGGCTGATGTGAGTGCAGGTCTTGGCACGATTGTGTTTGGCTTGGCTGCCGTGATTTTGGGCGAAGCCCTGTTGCCCAGTAAAAAGATGTGGGTGATTACCTTGTCGGTCATCATCGGTTCGGTGGTGTATCGCCTGTTTATCATGGTGGCGATGGGCAGCGAGACTTTATCGTCTTGGGGCTTGAAAACGCAAGATTTGAATCTGATTACTTCGGTGTTGGTGGTGGGCGTGATGTTGCTGCCCCAAATCAAAGCCAAATTAAAAACAAGGAGATAAACGCCATGATGAAAGCAGACAACCTCAAACTCACGTTTAACGCTGGCACGCCGATTGAAAATCCCGCCTTGCGTGGCATGAGTTTGCACATCAAAGACGGCGAATTTGTTACCGTGATTGGCAGCAATGGCGCAGGCAAATCCACTTTTTTGAACGCGATTAGTGGCGATATTTTGGTGGATTCAGGCAGCATACGCATTGACGGCACCGATGTTACCCGATTGCCTGCACATCAACGTGCAGGTTTGGTGGCACGGGTGTTTCAAGACCCCATGGCAGGCACTTGCGCCAATTTGAGCATAGAAGAAAACATGGCTTTGGCGTTCAAACGCGGTCAAACACGCAGCCTGAAAGGGGCTTTAAACAAAGCCAACCGCGAATTTTTCCGCGAAAAACTGTCGCTGTTGAAACTGGGTTTGGAAAACCGTTTGAGCGACCGAATCGGCTTGCTTTCGGGCGGACAACGCCAAGCCGTGAGCTTGCTGATGGCAAGTTTGCAGCCCAGCAAAATCCTGTTGCTGGACGAACACACCGCCGCGCTTGACCCCAAAACCGCCGCCTTTGTGCTGGAACTGACCGACCAAATCATCAACGAAAACAAACTCACCGCCATGATGGTAACGCATTCCATGCAACAGGCTTTGGAACACGGACACCGCACCGTGATGTTGCACCAAGGGCAGGTGGTGCTGGACGTTTCAGGCAGCCAACGTGCCAATATGGGCGTACGCGATTTGCTGGATATGTTTGAAAAAACGCGCGGCGAGAAAGTAACCGATGACGCGCTGTTGTTGAGTTAAAATGAAATTTCAGGCAGCCTGAAACGGTCAAAATCCCATTTCAGGCTGCCTGAATCACGTTTTATGAACGTTGTAAACGACCCCATCAATAATCGCGTTTGGCGTAAATCACTTTGCCCGTTTTCGCATCAACGCGCACATCAAATTCACGACCTTTCGCGTCAATCACTTCCACATCAAAAAATGCGCCGTGGTATTTTTTTTCAAATTCCACATCGGTAACGTGTGCGCCAGCACCGATTTTGGCGCGAGCGGCTTGTGCCGCTTGTTCGTGGCTGATGTAGTTGTGTTGATTTTGTGAGAAGTGGATTTCATCGTCATCATGCCAATCATCGGCAAAAGTGGGGGCGGCGATGCTCATGCTGGCGGCGGCAAATAAAATGGCAAAAGTTTTTTTGTTCAACATGGTGTATTTCCTTGTGTGTGAATGAAAAAGAATTTTTGATGTGCGCATGATACATCCGCAAAATTAGCCGAAAATTAGGGCAGCCTGAAATGGGGGCGTTCAAATGAAAAGAAAAAGCCCAAATCTTTTCAATTTGGGCTTTTTGTTGATTTACGGTGTGTGAGTGTGCTTATTTCAAGTTGTTTTCAGCATCAACCAAAGAGCGGCGAGCCAAAGCCAAGTTGGATTTAGAGCGATCCAAAACGGAATACAAGAACAAGCCATCTTGACGAGACAAGGGGCGCAACAAGTGGTATTGTTTGCCCAAGGTAATCAAGATGTCTTCAATATTGTCTTTCAAACCCAGCATTTGCATGGTTTTCATTTTGGCACGCATTACTTCGGTGTTACCAGCAGCCGCGATTTCCAAGTCAATGGCAGCAGAACCACCACCAGCCAACAACATGCCGCTAGAATAGTCCACAACAGCAGCAGCCAAAGCACCGTCAACATTCAGCATTTCAGATACGGTTTTATCGTAATTCATAGTAAATGACTCCAAAAAGATTGTGATAATTAAAAAAATACCAAACCAATATCGTATGATACATGGTATTGTTAAGGTATGCAGATACTGATACATGCCTTGCGCATAACCAGGTTCCCACTTACCAGCTCTTTTGGCTGACTTGTTTTGCTGCCTAGAAACTGCATGGTATGTGCAATAAATGCACAACCTAACGGTTACCAGGTTCCCACTTACTGGTCTTAAACTTTTGCTTAAATCCAGCTTGTTTTGCTGCCTAGAAACTTGACTGTATTATATGGCTTTCGTGTCGTGTCGTAAAGGTGCTTTTGTTTTTTTGGGTGCAATTTTTGCTTTTTGTGAAATGCGGTGTAGTCAAAAATGGCGGCAATACGCGATACAATCTGGATTGTTTTTTTGGATAAATGGGCATTGAAAATGGATACTTTATTGAGTATGCGCGTGTTTTGCCAAGTGGTGCAAAGTGGCAGCTTTACCCGTGCTGCCGAATTGCTTGATGTGTCGGTGCCAATGGCGAGCAAACATGTGTCGCATTTGGAAAAGGTGGTTGGCACGCAGTTGCTTTATCGCAATAACCGCAATTTGAAATTGACCGAACAGGGCGAAAATTATTATCGTGAATGCACTTTGGCTTTGGAAATTTTGACGCAGGCTGCCCATCAAGCCACTTGCAGCAGCCAAACTTTGAGCGGCACTTTGCGTTTGAGTGTGCCTGTGTGGTTTTCATGCAACAGTTTTGCCAAGCTGCTGACGGCATTCAGGCAGCAATATCCCGATATTGAATTGCAATTAACCCTGACCAACAAACACGTTGATTTAAATAGCGATGGCGAAGATTTGGCTTTGCGTTTGTCGCACAGCTTGTCGGAAAATTTGATTGCGCGGCGTTTGGGCAATGTGTCGTTTTTGCTGCTGGCGGCTCCCGATTATGTGGCGCAACGCGGGCTGCCTGAAACCCCCGATGATTTGCGCCAACATTGGGGCGTGTTGCCCAGCTATACCGATATGTCGCACCTGACGCTGTGGCGTGATGGGGCGCAATCGGTTTTTGAACTGGCTTCGGTGGTGCGCGCCAACAACACTTTGATGACGGCAGAAATGATTCGTGCAGGGGCGGGTGTGGGCTATATGCCCATGTGGTTGGCGCAAGATGATTTGCAGGCAGGGCGTTTGATTCATGTGTTGCCCGAATACAGGCTGCCTGAAATTCCCCTTTATGCCGTATACACCAACCGCCAGTTTTTAAACGCAAAAGTACGCGCATTCATTGATTTTTTGGTGCAGCATTTGCAAACGGTGTGAGTTTGTTAAGATGTCCCCGTGCTGTGTAATATTTCATCATTTGGGGCATTTGGGGTGATTTGCCCCTTTACGCGCCCCATTTCTTTGCCTAGAATGCACTCATTCCCTGATTTGGGGCAGACATTTTTTCTTTATAAGAAAGGTTTTCATCATGAAAAAATCCACTTTTACCGCAATCATGTTGGCAGTTTTGGGCGCAACCGCTTCTGGCGCAGCGTTGGCTGACGAAATCACAGGCGCATATGTGCAAGGCGACATCGGTTTGACCCACATGCGCACCGATACCAAACGCGAATGGAATGGCACAGGTGATGCCAAAAACAATCTGAAAGATTCTTATAAAGAATCAGGCTTCATGCCTCGCGTGAGTGCAGGTTATGACTTTGGCGACTGGCGCGTAGCGGGCGACTACACCCACTACAAAGACGTGAAAGAAGACGGCATCAGCAGCAAAGTACGCGGTGCTGGCGTGTCTGCCATTTACGACATTCCTTTGAACTACGCGGTGCAACCTTATGTGGGCGCACGTTTGGGCGTGAACAAATTGAAACAATCTGCCGCCAACGCAACGGCTGACGAAACCAAAGTAGGCGTGGGCGCAATGGTTGGCGCAAACTACAAAATTGACCGCAACTTGACCGTGGACGGTGGCTACCGCTACAACCGCATTACTTCTGATGTGAATGCACATGAAGTGGGTGTGGGTTTGCGTTACACATTCCACTAATCCCATCAATCTGTTTCAGGCAGCCTGAAACGCCAAAAAGCCATTTGATGTTTGAAATCAAATGGCTTTTTTGTTGTGGCAATCAGGCTGAAACTTTTGCAAAACCTACTTTTAAACTGATGTAGAGGCGGATTTCATATCCGCCTCTTTTCAATTTATGTAAAAATAGGACAAGTGTAGGGTGCAACTTGTTGCACCATTTTCCTGATAAAACATGGATTTGGTGCAACAAGTTGCACCCTACATGGCGTCCCAAAAATAAAAATTTCTGCAAGTCTAAACAGGGCAAATATGAAATCTGCCCTTGCGAACCGAGTTTTGCAAAGATTTCAGGCTGCCTGAAAACTCATTTCGTGTCTTTAAACCCGCGTTTCACATGCACCATCAACAGCGCAATGCTCGCAGGCGTAACCCCCGAAATGCGGCTGGCTTGCCCCACCGTTTCGGGTTGGTGCAAATTCAATTTTTGTTGCACTTCTGCCGATAAACCTTTGACTTTACTGTAATCCATGTTTTCAGGCAGCCTTAAAGTTTCAATATCGCGTCTGCCGTCAATTTCCTCGTTTTGGCGGTCAATGTAGCCCTGATATTTCACTTGAATTTCAACCTGTTCCGACACATCGTCTGCCAACGCATTTTCAGGCAGCGCGTTGGGCAAACTCATCAAATCGGCATAATTCACATTCGGGCGGCGCAACAAATCGTGCAAATTTGCCTCACGGCTCAATTTTTGCCCCAACACGCGGATTTGTTCGTCTTCCGCCAATTTTTGCGGCGTGTACCATGTGGATTTAAGGCGTTGAATTTCCAGTTCAATTTGTTCACGTTTGCGTTCAAAGGCTTGCCATTGCGCTTCGGAAACCAAACCGATTTTGTAGCCGTTTTCCGTCAAACGCATATCCGCATTGTCTTCGCGCAACTGCAAGCGGTATTCGGCACGGCTGGTAAACATGCGATATGGCTCGTTCACGCCTTTGGTAATCAAATCATCAACCAACACGCCCAAATATGCCTGTTCGCGGCGGAGCAACAAGGGGTCTTGTTCGCGCACAAATTGCACCGCATTCGCGCCAGCCAACAAACCTTGCGCGGCGGCTTCTTCGTAGCCTGTGGTGCCGTTGATTTGCCCTGCGAAAAACAAGCCTTGCACGGTTTTGGTTTCCAAGCTGGCTTTGAGATTGCGTGGGTCAAAATAATCGTATTCAATCGCGTAACCAGGGCGCAAAATATGTGCGTTTTCAAGCCCTTTCATGCTGCGAACCAAAGCCAACTGAATGTCAAACGGCAAGCTGGTGGAAATGCCGTTGGGATAATATTCGTGGGTGGTTAAGCCTTCGGGTTCAAGGAAAATTTGGTGGCTGTCTTTGTCGGCAAAGCGGTTGATTTTGTCTTCAATAGACGGGCAATAGCGCGGGCCCACGCCCTCAATTTTGCCCGTAAACATGGGGCTGCGGTCAAAACCTGAACGGATAATCTCGTGTGTTTTCAAGTTGGTATGGGTAATCCAGCAGGAAATTTGCTTGGGGTGCATAGCCGCATTGCCGCGTACCGACATCACAGGCACAGGCGTGTCGCCAGCTTGTTCTTCCAGTTGGGAAAAATCAATGGTGCGACCGTCAATGCGTGGCGGTGTGCCTGTTTTTAAGCGGCTTTGGGGCAGATTCAATTCTTTCAGGCAGCCTGAAAGCCCTTGTGCGGCAGGGTCGCCAGCGCGTCCGCCCGCATAATTTTCCAAACCGATGTGGATTTTGCCCGCCAAAAACGTGCCAGCCGTCAAAACCAAAGCGCGACATGGAAACACCACGCCCATAGCCGTTTTCGCGCCCGCCACGCGGTCGCCCTCCAACACAATATCTTCCACCGCTTGCTGGAAAATTTCCAGATTTTCTTGATTTTCCAGCATTTCACGAATGGCGGCTTTGTAGAGAATGCGGTCGGCTTGGGCGCGTGTGGCGCGGACGGCTGCGCCTTTTGATGCGTTCAAACGTCTGAATTGTATGCCCGATTTGTCGGTTGCCAACGCCATTGCGCCACCGAGCGCGTCCAATTCGCGCACCAAATGCCCTTTGCCGATGCCGCCAATGGAGGGGTTGCAGGACATTTGTCCCAAAGTTTCAATATTGTGTGTTAAAAGAAGGGTTTGTGCGCCCATGCGTGCGGCGGCGAGTGCGGCTTCGGTGCCTGCGTGTCCGCCACCAACCACAATCACGTCATATTTTTTGGGGTAAATCATATTCTTGTAAATTCAAATAAAATCAATGAAAAATAGCGTGGATTTTAACAGAAAATGGGCTTTCAGGCTGCCTGTAACCTGTCCTCTCTCCCGCTTGCGGGGGAGGGTTAGGGTGGGGGTTCGTTGATTTTCAAGACAATTAATTTATTCCACAAATTTTCCCCCACCCTAGCCCTCCCCCGTTGGAGACGGGGGGAGGGGACAGGTTTGTGGTTATTTCAAAAAATTGTCGTGTACTGAAAGGCAGCCTGAAACACAATCCACATCATTCAAGGCTTTTTTGGCAAAGTCAAATTGGGCAAATTCCAACCGCGATACACCGCCAGCATTCGGATTGAAAAAATCAGTACCAGCGTGGAAAGGCTGTTGAGCCACTCGCTCACGCCCCAATGCAGGAGCAGCAGATAATACGCGCTGCCCAATACAGAGGCGGTGGTGTAAATTTCTTTTTGAAAAACCAAAGGAATTTGCTGGCAAATGATGTCGCGCAACACACCGCCAATCATGGCGGTAAACGCGCCCATCAGCATCACAATCGGTGGCGACATGTGAAACGACACGGCTGCCTGAACCCCAATCACGGTAAATGCCGCCAAACCCAATGCGTCAAACCAACGCATGGCGCGGTCAAGTCGTTCAACCGTATGGTAAAAAATTTGCACCAATGTGGACACCAATAAAATCACATACAAATAATTCAAATCGTGCAGCCAAAAAATGGGGTGGCGGTTGAGCAGCAAATCGCGCAAAGTGCCGCCGCCCACGCTGCCAATCAGCGACACAATCCATGCGCCAAACATGTCCATATTGCAGCGTTTTGCCAACACGGTGGCGGCAACGGTGCAGGCAAAAACGCCTATCATATCCAATACATAAATAATGCTGTGGGCGGTGGCAAGGGGTAATTCAGTCATCGATGATTTCCCAGTTGTGGTCTTGAATGTGAACGTGTTTGCCAAAGGGTTGGTCGTTGTGTTCGCGTTCTTTTTCAAAACGGTTTAAAAATTCAATCATTTCTTCGTGGGAAATGGGCGAGTGGCTCAATTCGTCTATGGATTGCACTTCGGGCGCGTAGGCTTTGTTGGTTTGGGGCAGGGCGGTGGCTTGTGGTGTGTATTGCGCGTCAAAACGCTGCCATGCTTCGTGGAGCAGGGTCAGTAAAGTGGCGTTTTCTTGGGCAAAGGCACGGAGTTTGTCCAAATCGGCTTGCGGTTGCCATGATTGTAAATGTTCGGGCAATATCATGATTTTCTTTCAAAATGTTTTTCAGGCAGCCTGAAACCTTTGCAAAACCTACTTTTAAACTGACGTAGGGGCGGATTTCATATCCGCCCTTTTTTCAATTTATTGATAAGAATGAAAATTTCTGCGAACCTAAACGGGGCAGATATGAAATCTGCCCCTACAAACCGAGTTTTGCAAAGGTTTCAGCCTGAAAGCAACAAAACAAAACGACTGACCATTTTGCAACAATCAGTCGTTATCCAAATGAAACGGGCATTTATCCGCGCCAATATTGGGCAAACAATCGGGGGCAAATGCGTTGCATACTGCGGTGGTCGTTTTCGTCCCAATCCAATTCTTCGGTGCTGTTGAGGTAATAATCGTGAGCCAAATAGCCGTCTAAATCGCGCCCTGTGTGCCGTTGAAACAAAATCGGGGCAATATCGGGAAAATCGGCAAAACCATAGCGAAAATCAGGCTGGCATGCCACCAATCCAACCAAATCATCTGGCTTGTGCAAGGCGGCACGGTACACGGTTTCGCCGCGTGAAATCAGCCAATAGCGAAAGTGGTCAAATTCATCGGCATTGTGGAAACCGCCGCTCATCAAATAACCTGCACAGGCAATGTGTGATGTGTCGGTTTGGGCAAACAGTTGGTTCAGGCGATTTTGAAAAAACACGATTTCTTCGGGATTAAAATGCCGCAGGGCTTGTAGGAGCGCGTCAATTTGAATGCCTTGTTGTTTGTCGTAACTGGTGGTTAGGGCTTCGGCTGCCGCTAGGGTAACATCGATGAGATTCCAAAAGGAAAGCTCGGACATGTATGAATCTTCGGACATGATTTTTCCAATATCTTTTGCATGGTTTTTTAGAAAAAGAGCCTTTGGTTGGCGGCGGTGTAGCCTGCTTTGGCAGGATAGCGGCGGCTGAAACGCGGTGTGTGTTGGTACACTTTTTCTGATGTGGTTTCAGGGTGCGCGTCCAAAGGTTCTGTTGGGGTGTCTTCGGGCATGTGTTCAACCAAAACCATGGGTTGTGGCGCGGGCGTTTCTTCCATGGGCAGATGAGACGATGCCAATGCTTGCCACACCGCAGTAGCCAAATCTTCGGCAGGGGCGGTGGTTTGTGGGGCGCGGACAATGTGTTCGGCAATGTCGGGCGTTGCCCATGATTGGTAGGCTTCGCGGACGATTTCGGGCTGCTGAACAACAGGTTCAACCAATGGTGGCGCAACGATTTCAGGCTGTTGAATTTCAGGCTCAACAAATTGCGGTAAAACAATTTCAGGTTGCTGAATCTCGGTTTCAATTAATTGAACTTGAACAGTAGATGGCTGCTCAACAATGGGTTCAATCATTTCAGGCTGCTGAATTACAGGCTCAACAAATTGTGGCGCAACGATTTCAGGCTGCTGAATTTCGGGTTCAACCAATGGTGGTGCAATGATTTCAGGCTGCTGAATTTCGGGTGCAACAAATTGCGGTGCAACGATTTCAGGCTGCTGAATTTCGGGTGCAATAAATTGCGGTGCAACGATTTCAGGCTGCTGAATTTCAGGTTCAACCAATGGTGGTGCAACGATTTCAGGCTGCTGAATTACAGGCTCAACAAATTGTGGCGCAACGGTTTCAGGCTGCTGAATTTCAGATTCAACCAATGGTGGCGCAACGATTTCAGGCTGCTGAATTTCGGGTGCAACAAATTGTGGCGCAACGATTTCAGGCTGCTGAATTTCGGGTGCAACAAATTGTGGCGCAACGATTTCAGGCTGCTGAATTACAGGTTCAACAAATTGTGGTGCAACGATTTCAGGTTGCTGAATTACAGGCTCAACCAATGGTGGCGCAATGATTTCGGGTTGCTGAATTACAGGCTCAACAAATTGCGGTGCAACGATTTCAGGCTGCGGAATTTCGGGTGCAACAAATTGTGGCGCAGCGATTTCAGCTTGCTGAATTTCGGGCTGCTCATCGTATTCGCTTTCCAAGCGCACATCAGATGTGTTTTGGAACATCATCGCATATTTATACGCAAACGAAGATTTGGGCAAAATCGGTTGTGTGGCTTCGTTGGGGCGCGCACGTTGCGGTTTCAAAATGCGTTCGGAGCGCGTGTTGATGGGCGCAGGCTCGGCGGCTGGCGCAACATCGGCTGGGCTGGCTGAAACGGGCGTTTCGGTAGAATCTGTTTGATTTTGTTGCAATTCTTCTTTTGAAAACAGCGTGGGTTTGCCTGTGTTGGGGTCTTTTATCACAATGAAATCTTCTTCATTGAAATTCAAGCTGATTTCAGGAATCACAATGTCTTCGGCAACGGGAATGGCAATCACCGTTTCTGAACGCACTTCGCCCAAAATGTCGTTCAAATCCACTTCGGTTTCGGCTGGGCGATGGGCTTGCTGGTTGCGATGACGCGCAAAAATATTGGGGCGCGAACGTGTCGCGTCCGAATTGGCAGGGGTGCGTTCAGGCTGCCCAGATGCTGACGATGAATGCACCTGTGCCTGATTTTCAGGCAGCGCAGCCGCCGATGACGCGCCCTTGCTGTTTAAATGACGCGCAAAAATATTGGGACGCGATTGTGCCGTTTGCACCGAATCGGGTTTTTGCGTGGTGTTCAGTGCCACTTCGGGGCTGGTGTCGTGCGGTTCGGCAAAGGATACGGCAATGGCGTTTTCCGCTTCATTGTCTGAATCGGGGTGAACGCGCGGCGTGGGGTTTTGTGGCGCAGCAAAGGCTGCCTGAATTGCCTGTGCGGGCGTTTCAGGTTGCTGTGTGGCGTTGGCGTTTTGACGGTATTTGTCAAAAATATTCGGTTTGCTGGGCGCGTCTTTTTTGGTCAGATTGTCTTTAACTGTGCCGTCATGGTTCATGTATTTGCTGAAAATGTTTTCTTTGGGCGCGGTTTGGCTGCTGGCGGTGTGGGACGCGGTGGTTGGGTTTTGCTGCTCGCGGTATTTGTCAAAAATATTGGACGTTTTGGGATTTCTGCCCTTGGCATTGGGCACAATGTCTGCCGTGCTAACGGGGGGCGCATCGGGCAAATCGTCCACTTCCAAAATCAAACGATTGGGGTTGTCGGGCGAAGGCACGGCTTTGGGTTTGCGTTTGGTGGAATCAAAATCTTCAAAATCGTCCAAATTCAGATTGTCAAAATCATCGTGTTGCAAACGCGGTGTGGCGGCATAGCTTTCCGATTCGGCAGCCTGCTTTTTGCCAAACAAGCGTGCCAAAAGCCCCAATTTTTTGGGGGGCTGGGCAATGGGGGTGTCTTCTACTTCTTGAAACATATCGGCAGACTTATGGGCAAGTGTGTGGGTTACGCTGGGAATGTGGGAATGGTGGGCGTAAACTTGACCGTCATCGCCAATCACGCCCACTTCTGAAAAATGCGGTTTTTCAGGCAGCTTTTCGGGTAGGGCTTGTTTTTTTTGCTGATTCAGTTGGTGTTGCGTGGGCGACAGGGCAATGGGTTCGGCATCGTTTTGCGGCAACAAACCTGCTTCATACAACACCGCATTGGCAGCCAATTCATCGGTGTTTTTCAGCAGCATTTTGTGCAGGCGGGTAAACGACATTTCCAATTGCGCCACTTTGTTGGGATTGCGATACCAATCCAACACGGCTTGCGCCAATTTTTCGCCTGTGGCATCGTGCTGCAACAATTCGGGTACCACTTCTTTGCCCAGCAAAATATTGGGCAAACCAACGTGTTGCACCTTGATTTTGTGTTTGACCAAGGCGTAGGTCATGGGCGAAATTTTGTAGCTGATGACCATGGGGCGTTTGCACAAAGCCACTTCCAAGGTTGCCGTGCCGCTTGTTACCAGCACCACATCGGCAGCCGAACACGCCAAATCGGTTTTGGCTGCCTGTAAGCGAATCGGCAAGTGTTTGAAAAAGTCTTTGCTCAACAAATCTTGCAGCATTTCGCGTATGGTGGCAGTGGGGTAGGGGACGATAAATTGTGCCGTGGGCAATTCGCGCAGCAACAATTTGGCAGCCTGAAAAAACAAAGGTGCCATATACTCAATTTCACTGACCCTGCTGCCGGGTAAAATGGCAATGATGGGGATTTGGGTATCCAGTTTTAAAATTTCACGCGCCGATTGTTTGTCGGGTTGCAAAGGCAAAATTTGCGCCAAGGGGTGTCCCACAAACAGGGCTTTGCCGCCTGCTTCTTCATACAATTTGGGTTCCATGGGAAACAGGCACAGCACTTGATTGACTTGTTTCACAATTTTGTGAACGCGCTCCGCTTTCCACGCCCAAACCGATGGGCTAACATAGTGCAAAGTGGGAATGCCTGCCGCTTTGAGTTTTGCCGCCACATGCAAGTTAAAATCGGGCGAATCAATGCCCACAAACACATTGGGGCGTATGAATTTCAGTTCTTCAATCAAATTGCTGCGTATGCTCAAAATTTCAGGCAGGTTAGACAATACTTCAAAATAACCGCGTACCGCCAATTTTTCTTGTTCAAACAGGCTTTCAAAGCCTTCGTCTTTCATGCGCGTGCCGCCAATGCCCACAAATCGGGCTTGTGGGTATTGGCGTTTAATGGCTTCAATCAAATGTGCGCCCAGCAAATCGCCCGAGGCTTCGCCAGCACACATCGCAATAATGATTTTTTGTTGTGATGTGGTCATATCAATCAAATTCAGCAAAGAAAGTTTCAGGCAGCATGAAATTGAGAACCTGTATGCATCATCTCAATAAAATCCGCCTTGAATTTGCAAAAATTGCCAATAAAATCAATCTGTCAATCTTGCAAATACAGGTTCTTAAAAAATGGCGTTCAGGCAGCCTGAATGTGGCTTATCGGTGTGTGAAAGGCAGCCTGAAAAATCATCTGCAAGAAAAAAATTATGCAAAGGGGGATTGTACAAAAAAAACTTGTCTCTATATAGGGGCTATACCGTGAATATTTTTGTTAAACAGGAGTCAACACCATGGCACACGTTAAAATGTACATCAAACCCTATTGCCCCTATTGCGCCAAAGCCCAACAATTATTGTCTGAATTGGGCGTGCAAAATGTGGAAATCATTCGTGTGGACAATTCCGATGAATTGTTCCAAGAAATGAAAAACCTTTCTGGGCGACACACCGTTCCGCAAATTTTTATTGGCTCAACCCATGTGGGCGGTTTTACCGATATGTATGCCTTGCACCAACAAGGCGGTTTACAAGTTTTGTTAAATCAAGAATAATTGCCATTTTATTTTAATCAACCTTGTTAAGAAAGCAGCAAAATGAGCGAACAAGCCCAACCCGTTTTCAGCATTGAAAAATTGTATGTGAAAGATTTGTCTTTGGAAGTGCCACACGCACCCAGCATTTTCTTGGAAGCCGAAACCCCCGAAGTGGATATGCGCGTTGCCACTCACAGCCAAAAAGTGGAAGAAGAATTTTACGAATGCGGCATCACCGTTACCATCACCGCCAAGCTGAAAGACAACCGCGTGGTGTTTTTGAGCGAAGTGAACCAAGCTGGCATTTTCCGCTTGTCCAACATTCCCGAAGAAGACATCAAAATTTTGTTGGGCGTGGCTTGCCCCAATATTTTGTTCCCCTATGCGCGTGAAACCGTGTCTTCAACCGTAACCCGTGCAGGTTTCCCACCCGTGTTGCTCGCGCCCATCAATTTTGACGCGATGTACCATCAACAACAGGAAGAAGAAGCGGCTGCCGCACAATAAGCATTCATTTTTCCACCAAAAGGCTGCCTGAAAACGCCATTATTCGTTTTCAGGCAGCTTTTTTTCGTTTTCAAGTTGAAGGCGTTGGGCGTGGTCTTGTTGTTCTTGCCATTTCATGATTTTGTTGCGCCGCCGCGTGATTGCCACCCAAATCACAAAAGCGGTGGGCAAAATCGTCCAAAAAATCAAATAAATGACCACTCGTGCCAAGCTCGGTTGGGCAATGGCAAACATGAACGTGGTAAAAACATAGCCTATCATCACAATGTGCCACATGGTTTTTCCTTTTGTAAAACAAAGCTGCCTGAAAATGAAAACGTCATTTTCAGGCAGCCTGATAAAAAGCGTCAATGATTATTTGCTGCTTTTGGGTTTGAAGATGGCAGGCAAATCGCCCGAAGTCAAAGGCTCAAAATTCGTGTTGTCGGAAATCATGCTTTCAGAAGGCTGGGCTTCGTCAAAGGTATCCACATCGCGTCCAGGTTCGCGCAGGGTGTCGCCAATGTCCACATTGCCCATGCTTTCCAAAATGATTGCCGAAGACACATTTTCGCCCGTGCGGTAAATCATTGCCAAGCCCATTTCTTCTGACGGAATGTTCACATATTCAGCCGCTTTTTCGGTGGGGCTTTGCCATGCCGATTTGACCACGCGACCGTTTTTGTAAATGCTCAACACCGTGCCAGCGTTCAAGCCATCGGCTTCGCCTTTGTTCAAGATTAAGGTTTGACCAAAACCCGCTTGGCTTACACCGTCCATCACGCTCACGATTTTGGCGGTAATGGGGGCATCGGGTTCGTGTGGCATGATGTTGAAGGCGGGCATGACTTCATCTTTGCGAATCAAATAATCGCCTTGACGAATTTCAGAGATGGTGTCGCCAATAATCAAGGGGCTGGCTGAACGCACTTTTACCATTTTTGTGCCGTTTTTCACAAAATATTCATCGTTTTGCAGATGTTTGCGTTGGCGGTCGGTTAGGGTAGGTAATTGCTCATCGCGGTTTTGGTAAGCCGTGTCGTTGGTGGCGATGGTGTAGGCTTGACCTGCAAATTCCACCAAATTGCCCAAATCTTTACCCGTGATGGGGTCTTTCAGGCTGCGTACCACGCGGAAAATCAAATATTCGCCATCTTCCACAGGTCCATCGGCATAAACGCGGTCGCTGTTGCCATACAGCACGCGCGATTCAGGGCCCGACACAATGCGTGGTGCCACTTTTAATTGCGTGTCGGTCATGAATTGTGGCTGTTTCATAAACATGCGGTAGAAGTTCACATTCAAAGTGGGAATGCCATAGCCCGAACCCAAATCACGCATTTGAGGGTGCAATTTCACTTTGGGAATGCCGCCCACGCTGCCTGCACCCGCACTGGCACGCAATACAGGACGACCGTTTACCCAAGTCAAATGCAAAACTTGCCCAGGGTAAATCAAATGCGGATTGCGAATGCTGCGCTTGTTCACATTCCATAATTGAGGCCATTTGTAGGGGCGATACAAATATTGACCCGCAATGCTCCACAAAGTATCGCCTTGTTTCACAACATAGCGAGTGGGCGCATTGGGTTTGATTTTCAAAGCATTGGATTTGCTGGCAGCCAATGCAGGCGCAGAAATAGCAAGACTTGCTGCACACAGCAAGGTTATAATGTGTTTTTGCATGGAAACAGTCCTAACAAATAATCAAGGGTTTGGGCGGTGCGAAACGCAACCCCATTCCCAAATGGGCGAAATAAACCGAATAATAGTGCATTTTCATGGAATCACGCCACTATTTATGTTATTTTATGTGAATTGATGGCAAGTTTGCCACACACTTTTAAAATTGAACAAGGAGATTTGACAAAATGGCATTGCTCCCCATCTTAAAATACCCCAATGAACGTTTACACATTGTCGCGCAGCCTGTAAAAGAAATTGACGAGCGCATCAAAAAATTGACGCAAGACATGGCAGAAACCATGTACGAAGCACGCGGCATCGGCTTGGCAGCCACCCAAGTGGACGTACACGAACGTGTGGTGGTGATTGATTTGAGCGAAGAACGCAACGATTTGCTGGTGTTGATTAACCCCGTTATCACGCACAGCGAAGGCACCACCACTTATGAAGAAGGCTGCCTGTCCATACCCAGCATTTACGACAAAGTGCAACGCGCCGAACGCGTTCGCATTGAATACCAAGACATCAACGGTGCCAACCAAACTTTGGACGCAGACGGCTTGCTCGCCATTTGCATTCAACACGAAATTGACCACCTCAACGGCAAATTGTTCATTGAATATTTGTCGCCCATGAAACAAAATCGCATCAAAACCAAAATGAAAAAACGCGAACGCGAAGAAGCCAAACAGCAATAAAATGTAAAGCCCATTTAAAAAAACTTTTCAGGCAGCCTGAAACAATAAAGCTGCCTGAAAACATTTTTGCTGTTACAATGCCCCTTTTCAAAACCACTTAATAATAAGGAAAACATATGGATAATATGACTCAATACAGCCACAGTACCCAAGTTTCATCGCAAGAAGTGGTGCTGCAGAAAACATACAGCCTGTTGGCAATGTCGTTTTTGCCTTGCGCGGCGGGTGCTTTTGTGGGTTTTGCCGTGAATCCCTTTGCCATGGTGGGCAATTATTGGGTGATTTTGGGCATTTTCGTTGCGTTTTTTTACGGCATGAATTTCATGATTGAAAAAAACCGCTACAACAACACAGGCGTGATTTTGTTGATGGTGTTCACATTTGGCATGGGCATCATGCTGACCCCATTATTGGGTCGCGCCATTGGATACAGCAACGGCGCAAGTTTGATTGGCATTGCCGCCGTCATGACCGCCGCCGTGTTTTTTACCATGGCAGCCATGGCGCGTAAAGCCAACATCAACACCAACGCAATGGGCAAATTTTTGGCCACAGGTGGCATCATTTTGATGATTGCCGTTGTTGCCAACTGGTTCTTGCGTATGCCCATGTTGTCGCTGACCATTGCAGGCGTGTTTGTGTTTTTCAGCAGCATGGTGATTATGTGGCAAGTTCGCGTGGTCATTGAAGGCGGCGAAGACAGCCACATCAGCGCAGCATTGACCATTTTCATCAGCATTTACAATTTGTTTAGCAGCTTGTTGCAACTGTTGATGGCATTTGCAGGCAACGATGACTGATAAGCCATAAACCATAAAACAACATTCAGGCAGCCAGAACGCATATTCAGGCTGCCTGAAACGTTTTTGGCATTGACATCAAGCCGATTTTGCCTTAAAATCGTTGGTTTCTATTATCAAATTTTTTGGACTCATTCTATGAAAACCTTTTCAGCGAAACCGCACGAAGTGCAACGCGAATGGTTTGTAATTGACGCAACCGATAAAGTGTTGGGTCGCGTTGCAGCCGAAGTTGCCAGCCGTTTGCGTGGCAAACACAAACCTGAATACACCCCACACGTTGATACAGGCGACTACATCATCGTGATTAACGCCGACAAATTGCGCGTAACAGGCAACAAAAACGAAGGCAAAATTTACTATCGCCACTCTGGTTATGCAGGTGGTTTGTACCAACGCACTTTCCGCGAAATGCAAGAGCAATTCCCAGGTCGCGCATTGGAAAAAGCCGTAAAAGGCATGTTGCCAAAAGGTCCTTTGGGTTACGCCATGATTAAAAAATTGAAAGTGTATGCAGGTGCCGAACACCAACACGCAGCACAACAACCCAAAGTTTTGGAATTGAAATAATTGTAAGGACACAAATAAATGAACGGTAAATATTACTACGGTACAGGTCGCCGCAAAAGCTCTGTGGCTCGTGTGTTCTTGCAAAAAGGCACAGGTCAAATCATCGTAAATGGTCGCCCTGTTGATGAATTTTTCGCGCGTGAAACCAGCCGCATGGTGGTACGCCAACCTTTGGCTTTGACCGAAAACTTGGAAGCGTTTGACATCAAAATCAACGTAACAGGTGGTGGCGAAACAGGTCAATCAGGTGCCGTACGTCATGGCATTACCCGTGCTTTGATTGACTACGATGCAGCTTTGAAACCCGCATTGTCTGCTGCTGGTTTTGTTACCCGCGATGCGCGTGAAGTTGAACGTAAAAAAGCTGGTTTGCGTAAAGCTCGCCGCGCTAAACAATTCTCTAAACGTTAATTTCCACGTTTTATCCAATACAAACGCTCCGATTTTCGGGGCGTTTTTTTCTATGGTACAAACCCTGTATCTGTTGATGCTTGTTTCAAATTATGGTCAATGCATTTAAAAATAACGTGAACTTGGGATAAGTAACTGTAAATGTGCCAATAAGCCAGCTCTCTCTCCCTGTGGGAAAGCATTGGAGAGAGGGTTTGTTGAGCAAGCACACCCTCTCCCCAGCCCTCTCCCATAGTGAGAGGGAGCAAAGTTACTTAAATTTATCAATAACTTTTATCCCGAACTCGCGTTAAAAATACAGTTGCTACATGGTATCCCATTTAGAAAGTGTAGGGTGCAATGTGTTTCGCAAGCAAAATAAATGGTACAAAAACTTTTACCTGTGCTTTCTGCTGTTTTGTTGAATCCAATAAAAAAGGTGGAAATCACATTCCACCCTTTTTGGCAATCAATTTGGTTTATTTATCGTCTACGCGAATGACCACTTCACTTGGCTCAATGGTTTGCCAAGGCTCTGGCACGGTGGCAAACGATTCACGGCGAACAATCGGTTCACGCGCCGCAATTTCTGCCAAGGCTTTGGCTTCGGCTTGGCGGAAACGCTCGTCTTTTTCGGTGGTTGCAGGTTGCGGCTGACGGAATTTTTCGGCTTCCTCGTGTGCGCGTTGGGCGGCTTCTTCTGCCAATCGCTGACGCACCGCTTGTTCTTCGGCTTCAGCTTCTGCCAAAATGCGGGCGCGTTCGGCTTCTTCTTCGGCGCGTAAACGGGCTTGCTCGGCTTGGATACGGGCTTGTTCTTGTGCAATGCGCTCCGCTTCTGCTTTTGCGGCTTGCTCGGCTTGGATACGGGCTTGTTCTTGTGCAATGCGCTCCGCTTCTGCTTTTGCGGCTTGCTCGGCTTGGATACGGGCTTGTTCTTGTGCAATGCGCTCCGCTTCTGCTTTTGCGGCTTGCTCGGCTTGGATACGGGCTTGTTCTTGTGCAATGCGCTCCGCTTCTGCTTTTGCGGCTTGCTCGGCTTGAATACGCGCTTGTTCTTGTGCAATGCGCTCTGCCTCAGCTTTTGCGGCTTGCTCGGCTTGGATACGCGCCTGTTCTGCTGCAATGCGTTCTGCCTCAGCTTTTGCGGCTTGCTCGGCTTGAATACGCGCTTGTTCTTGTGCAATGCGCTCTGCCTCAGCTTTGGCAGCTTGCTCGGCTTGAATACGGGCTTGTTCTTGTGCAATGCGCTCCGCCTCTGCTTTGGCAGCCTGTTCAGCTTGGATACGGGCTTGTTCTGCTGCAATGCGCTGCGCCTCAGCTTTTGCGGTTTGTTCGGCTTGAATGCGTGCTTGTTCTTGTTTGGCGGCTTGCTCGGCTTGTTCTTGTGCAAGACGCTGGCGCACTGCCTCTTCTTCTGCTGCGGCGGCTGCGATAATGCGTTCGCGCTCTGGGGTTTCGGCTTGACGCTCTGCTTGGCGTTCGGCTTGGATTTTGGCTAAACGCGCTGCGACTTCCCATTCTTCTTTGGCAATGCTGCCTGAATGGGCGGTGGGGTTTTCTTGTTGAAATTGTGCGGCAACACGCGCACGAATTTGCTCGTCTAAATCATTTTCAGATGAAAGTCTTTGACTTTGTTCTATTTTGTCGGCTTTTAAACGCGCTGCTGGCGAAGTGCTGTGTTTGTTTTCAATTTGGACTTTGCTGGGGTCAAAATTGGGGTCTTGTTCCAAAGGCAGAAACGCCAAAATGGTTTCGGTGGCGCGCACTTTGTCGCCAATCGCCACGTTGGGGCTGGCGTCCAAAGGCAAATACACATCTACGCGCGAACCGAAACGAATGAAACCGTAGCGTTCGCCGCGCACCAAGCTGTCGCCTTTATTGACATAGCACAAAATGCGCCGTGCCACCAAGCCTGCAATTTGCACAAAGGTGATGTCGCGTCCTGATGTGGTGGTCATTAAAATGGCGTTGCGTTCGTTTTCGCTGCTGGCTTTGTCGAGCGATGCGTTGATTTTGCTGCCTGCGGTGTAGCGCACATCGGTGATTTTGCCTTTGGCGGGCGCGCGTTGTGAATGCACGTCAAACACATTCATGAACACGCTGATTTTTAAGGTTTCCACATTGCGATAGGGGTCGATGGCTTTTTCCACCACCACCACGCGCCCATCGGCTGGCGACAAAATCGCATCGGGTGCTTCGGGAATGTTGCGCGCTGGGTCGCGGAAAAAATTCAGCATAAACAAGGTTGCCAACCAAAATGGCAATGACCACCAGCCGCCAAGCAGCATGATAATCACGCTGACCACTGCGCCGCCAATGATAAAAGTCCAACCTTCTTGGGCGATAATGGTGTGGGGATAATAACGATTCATTTTGTTTTTCCTAGCAATGGCTGCCTGAAACGCTTTCGGCAACGACATTTGTCAAAATCAAATAGCTTGGGATTATAGCCCAAAATGGGGTGTGTTGCCTATGATGTTGTATTGTTTCAGGCTGCCTGAAACGCGCTGAATCTTTTGTGCGGTAAAATGCGCGTTATTGGCTTGAATATTCAGTTGGCATTTGCGCGGTTTGAGTTATACAATCGCATTTTCAGGCTGCCTGAAAACCATTCTCACAAACATCAAAACGAAATTTTATTACAAATTCTCAATGAAGGAAAAACATCATGACGCACCCAACCGATTTCCCCGCATGGCAAGATTTGCAACAAAACTTTGCCGACACGCAACACATTCACATGCGCGAAATGTTTGAGCAAGACCCTAACCGTGCCACGCGCTATTGGCTGGAAGTGGGCGGCATCAACGTGGATTATTCCAAAAACCGCATTAACGACAATATTTTAAACAATTTGGTGGCGTTGGCAAAACAAGCTGGGCTGCCTGAAAAAATGAAACAAATGTTTCACGGCGACAAAATCAATAAAACGGAAAACCGTGCCGTGTTGCACATCGCGCTGCGCAATCGCACCAACAGCCCCATTATGGTTGATGGCGAAGACGTGATGCCCAAAGTCAATGCCGTTTTGCGCAAAATGGGCGATTTTTCCCACGCGGTGCGTTCGGGCGAATGGTTGGGCTACACCAATCAGGTGATTACCGATGTGGTGAACATTGGCATTGGTGGTTCGGATTTGGGCCCGCTCATGATGTGTACCGCGTTGAAATCGTTTGGACACCCACGTTTGAAAATGCACTTCGTTTCCAATGTGGACGGCTCACAACTGCGTGATGTGCTGGAAAAAGTCCACCCCGAAACCACCTTGTTCATCATCGCCTCCAAAACCTTTACCACCCAAGAAACGATTACCAATGCCAACACCGCGCGACAATGGTTTTTGAAAGAAGGCAGCGAGCAAGACATCGCCAAACACTTTGTTGCCGTGTCCACCAACAAAAAAGCGGTGGCGGAATTTGGCATTGACACCGAACACATGTTTGAATTTTGGGATTGGGTAGGTGGACGTTACAGCTTGTGGTCGGCGATTGGCTTGCCGATTATGCTGTATTTGGGCGAAGAAAATTTCATTGAAATGCTCAATGGCGCACATCTGATGGACAATCATTTTATCAATGCGCCTTTGGAAAACAACCTGCCTGTATTATTGGGTTTGATTGGGATTTGGTACATCAATTTTTACGGCGGCGGCAGCCATGTGATTGCGCCATACGACCAACACTTGCACCGTTTACCCAAATTCATTCAACAGCTTGACATGGAATCCAACGGCAAACAGGTGCAAATGGACGGTGCAGCCGTTGCCACCGAAACGGGCCCGATTATTTGGGGCGAAACGGGCATTAACGGACAACATGCCTTTTTCCAATTATTGCATCAAGGCACGCACATTGCGCCCATTGATTTGATTGCCAGCTTGGAAAAACGCGGCAATTTGCAAGGACACCATGAAATTTTGTTGAGCAATGTGTTTGCCCAAGCCGAAGCCTTTATGCGCGGCAAAACCGCAGACGAAGCGCGTGCCGAATTGCAAGCCGCAGGGCTGCCTGAAAACGAAATTGAAGCCCTTGTGCCGCATAAAGTGTTCAGTGGTAATCGTCCTACCAATATGATTTTGTTGAATAAAGTGAATCCGCGCAATTTGGGCAGCCTGATTGCGATGTACGAACACAAAGTGTTTGTGCAAGGCGTGATTTGGGGCATCAACAGCTTTGACCAATGGGGCGTGGAGCTGGGCAAACAGCTTGCCAAAACCATTTTGGCAGAACTCACAGGCGCGATTGACCCGCAAAAACACGATGCGTCCACCACGCGCTTGATTCGTTTGTATCGCCAAGCGAATTGCGCGGAAGATGGAACGTGTGAGTTGTTTCGTGATTAAATGATTTTTTGAATATTCAGGCAGCCTGAAACGTGATGATTGCGTTTTCAGGCTGCCTGAAAACATCAATCAACACCAAATCATTGAAAAACCATGACCATTTATCTGTACACCGCCAACCAAATCCCCGATTTTTCCCCCTATCGCAGCCCCAACGACCCTCACGATGGCTTAATTTGCCTGACCGAAACCATTGAACCGCAACACCTTTTAGCCGCCTATCCACACGGTGCGTTTCCGTGGTATGAAGACGATGAAAACCGCGTGTATTGGTTCACGCAAAACCCACGCGCGGTGTTGCTGCCTGAAAAGTTGCACATTCGCCAATCGCTGCAAAAAACCTTGCGCCGCCAAGCCCATAAAATTACCGTAAACCATTGTTTTGATGATGTGATTGAACAATGTGCCACCATCAAGCGCGCAGGGCAGGGCGGTTCGTGGATAAGTGCGCGTTTTCAGGCAGCCTACCGCGCCCTACACCGCATGGGACATGCCCATTCATTTGAATGCTGGCTGCCTGAAAATGGCGATTGGGCATTGGCAGGCGGCTTGTATGGCGTGCAAATTGGCAGCGTGTTTTATGGAGAATCCATGTTTTCTCGCCAAGCCAACGCATCACAAATGGCATTTGCCCATGCCGTCCCCTTTTTGCGCGAATGCGGCATACGCTTGATTGATTGCCAGCAAGATACCGACCATTTGCGACAATTCGGCTCACAGTTGATGAATTTGCGTGATTTTAAAGACCATTTGCGGCAATACAATGCCCAGCCTTTAACGCGCCCCATTGTGCGTGAAATGCTGTTTCAGGCAGCCTGAATGGGATTGGTGTTTCTTGTTGGGAAAAACAGTTTTGAAAATCGCCCCATTTATTGATTTTTGAAGAAAACATACAATGCAGATTCTCAATCAATCACACAAAGGATTTCATCATGCAAACCCTTTACCACGCAGCCGATACACGCAGTTTCGCCAATCACGGCTGGCTGAAAAGCCACCACACATTCAGTTTCGCCAATTATTACGACCCCGAACGCATGAATTTTGGCGTATTGCGCGTGTTGAACGATGATTTTGTTATTGGCAATCAAGGCTTTGGCACGCACCCACACCGCGACATGGAAATCATCTCCATACCCCTATCGGGCGATTTGGCGCACCGCGACAGCATGGGCAACGGCAGCGTGATTCGCCATGGCGAAGTGCAAGTCATGTCGGCAGGCACAGGCATTACCCACAGCGAAATGAATCCCAACCCCGACACGCCCGTACAATTTTTGCAGATTTGGGTGCTGCCGCGCCAAAATCGTGTCGCACCGCGCTATCAACAGCAAAACATTGCCGAAAAGCAAAAAATCAATGATTTTCAACAAATTGTGTCGCCCAATCCCGATGATGATGGCGTGTGGATTCATCAAGACGCATGGTTTTCATTGGCGAATTTCCGCGATTCACATCAGCAAACCTACACCATCAAACAAGCCGAAAATGGCGTGTATGCCTTTGTGATTAAAGGCAAAGCCAAAATCGCAGGCGTGGATTTGAACGAACGAGACGGCTTGGGCATTTGGGATACGGCAAATTTTGACGTACAAGCCATTGGCGATGCCGAAATTTTGTTGATGGACGTGCCGATGAATCTTGCCACGCACACGCAACAATGATGTTTCAGGCAGCCTGAAAAGGACTTCGCGTCCAGAAAATATAAAAAAACCGTTTAATTTCAATAATTAAACGGTGTTTTTTTTTCAGGCAGCCCTTCCTAAATACGGTATAATTCATATTTTCTTGATTATCATCAATTATCATCAATTATCATCATGTCTCTATTTTCAAAAGATTTTTTAGCAGAATACAACACCACCCAAATCAATGATGAAGTTTTGGGGACACTTCATGCTTTTCTCAACGGCACAGCAAAAACAGGCTGGCTGTTTGAACGCGAAATCAAAGCCTGCAAACTGGATTACACCCTTGCCAGTTTAAAGCGCATTGATGCCATGTTAGACCGCATTCGTGAAAGCCAAACCCTTGAACGAGAAACATTTTTAGCCAACAGAAAACCTGAAAACAGTCATTTTTTGGTTTTATTGGCATTTTATTGTGGTGAAATGCGCGGACGTTTGGCGGGCGTTGCACCCATTTGGCAGACTTACGAAAGCCACATCGCTGAAAATCCCGCAATGGCTCATATTATGCCGCCCGTGCCAGAATACCGTTTTGTTGCTACCTATCATCGTGCCAATGATATTTATCAACATTTTCCGCTTGTTGCCATTTTTGAACGCCTGTTTCCTGAATATGATGAGCCTGAAAAATCGGTTTATTTTTCCACCATCACGGGCAATCATGCGAATTTCGCCCCAGACGAAGTTGTGCCACCTGCGTTTCAATCTTTGCCGTTTGATTTGCAGGCTGCCTGTCAAGATTTGTCGGCACATTGGCAAAGTTATTTGCAGATTTTGCCGCCCAAATGGCTGTTTGGCGATGAGTTGATGAGCCAAATCAAAGCTGTGCCAACGCTTTACCAAAAAGGTCGCGTGGTGTGGGGCGCGTTGGTGCAAGCCAACAATATGCTTTTTGAAGCAGATAATCCCGCCAGTTGCCCTGCCGAGATTATTTATGACAAATCAGGGCGTACGCCACCGCATTTATTGCACGAACTTGCCCAAACTTTGTTGTCATTTAAAAAACAAATTCCTGATGACATTCCGCCAAAGCTCAAACAATACGCCCAGCACCTACAAAACGAACGCACCCGTTTTTCAAGCGAATTGCCTGCACCGCCAACAACCGTCATGTCGCTTTATGCCAAGACGATATTTGTGTGGCGACCGCATTTGCCTGATGCAATGCTGACTTTGCCGATTTTCCCGATTATTATCAATGATGATAATGATGAAGCGATGATTTTGCCTGCAAAATTTTGGGCGCATACCGAGTATTACCAAAAATGGATTGCTAACCCAAAAGATTTCATTCAAGAAATTGTGCCGATGTGGGCGCATTTGCCCAGCGAAAAAGCCAGTCGTTTTTGGGAAAATTACGAGGAATTGCTCACGCCACAAAGCGATGTGCTTGCCAAATTATTTAACCCCAATGCGCCACCACACAATCCCAACGATTTCAGGCAGCCTGAACCGCCCGAAACAGGCAAACCCAGTTTTCTGATTCGCTTGCGAAACGCTGCCCAAAAAGATTATCCGCGCTGGATGGAAATATATGATTTAAATGAATTTCAAGACCCCGAAACCCGCGCCAGTCTCGCCAAAGACCAGTTGCCGCCCAGTTTGTATCAAGCTCTGAAAAAATGGGATTTAAGCCCGTTTTTGCCAGATTTGGAAAAAGCGTTTCAGGCTGCCAATTTACCCAAAACCAAGCCTTTGCCCAAAGTTTTGGCAGCCTTAAAACAGCCCCAGTTATCGCCCACGCAGACGGCGAGTTTGGTGCAATTTTTATTGCAACAAGGCGATGTTTCATTGTGTAAATTGTTGGAAAGCGAAGGAAAAACAACACAATACCCCCATAACACAACCGCTTTATTGTATTTGGCAATTTTGTATTTGACGGGCAAACACGTTCCGCAAACCATTGAAGAAGGACTTTTTTGGCTGAATTATGCGGCAAAACTGGGCGATGGTCGTGCTTTGCGTTGGCAAACCAAGTTGGCTTTGGATTGCCCTAGCCTTGTGCCCATCTTGTTTAAAGATTTTTTACGAAAAGAAATGGTCAATTTCAATTTGGTTTTGACCAATGAAGGCTGTTCGCCTTTGGCGATTAATGAGGCGGTCAAGGCGTACGCACAAAATCCCAAAGCACAAAAATGGCTGGCTCGCCGTCCGCTCCAAACCGCCTACGAACAAGGCGATAAAATTGCCGAACAGCTTTTAAAAACTTATTTGGACAATGGCACTTTGCCCAGCCAAGATGAAGATAAGTTTATTAGCGTGCAATTTTGGGTCATTGATTATTTGTTGCGCCACAAAAATCAGGATTACACTTATCTGATTGATAAAAATAAACAATATGAAAAGCTTGACGGCATCATTGAAGACGATGACGATTATGCGACTGACGAACCCCCAGCTTGGCACAAATGGGCAAAATGGGCGGTGGCAATGGTGGTGATTTTTGGCATTAAAACGTGTGTATCGGATTGGCGAACAAGTAAACCCAAACCCGCGCCAGTTGCCGAGCCAACCGTTTCAGGCAGCCTGAAACCGCAAACCACGCCCACCGCAGCACCCGCCACAACCGCCCATAGCCAAACGGCAGAAAATATTGGCAATAACGCCGTTTCGGTAAGCGATGCGGTGTTTGTGTTGCAACAAAAATTGCCCAAAACAGCGTTTACAGGTCAGCACGAGATTGAAGCTATTCATTATTTTGATAATCAATATGTTACCGTGAAAATCAAAGACAAAAGTCGTGGCAGGATGAGCATTCGGGCAGCCAACGGTTTGTATTGTCGTGAGCCATTATTTGACGGTTTGCGGGCGGCAAATGCGGTGGTGATTTTTGATGTGCAGACGCAGGACGATTTGCGCTATGAGAACGATGTGTATTGCCAATAGGTTTCAGGCAGCCTGAATTGCCATCAACCTACTCTCTCCCTCTATGAAAGAAAGGGGGAGGGTGGGGTTAGAGACCCAACGTGCCACGCCTCGCCAAATGGGTAGGGGACAAATGGCAGGCAGCCTGAAAATCATTTGCCCATCATTTTATTTTGAATTAAGCTACACAAATCATCATCTCTAATAGGAAATTTCAACCATGAATGATTTAATCAAAAATTTATTAAGCGTCAAAAGCGAATATGACGGATTTGTTGAATATCCAGAAATGATTCAAGGATACACCGAAAAGGAAATTAAAAAAATTGAACAAAAATACAATTTGCCCATTCGTGGACAATTTAAAGAATTTTTAATGACAATGGGCAAACATTCTGGTGGATTATTAGATGGAGATGATATTTATGTTTATCGTAAAGGTGGCGAAGAATATTTTACTGATGAATACAGACAAAGCATGAATGAAATCTATGATGATGAAGTGGATTTTGGCGATTTTGCCCAAAACATCATTAAATTATTTGGGAAAATAGATTTTGAAGAGAAGAAATTCTTTATTTTTGCAAATGTGAATGAGCATATTCATAAATATTTTATGTTTGCCAATGATGATGACGATATGGTCTATGAATGGGACGGCAATACAGATGAAATCAAGAAGATGGGTACACTATTTGAATTTTTAGTACAAATCCGACAATGGCGATATACTGCTAGAAAAATAGATAAGTTCGATAAATATTTTAAAGAATTGGTTACAGGAAAATTATTGTAATCGCAGTATCACACCCTTTTTTCAGGCAGCCTAAAAGGACACAACAAACTTCATGTAGGGTGCGTACCACGCACCAAATTATCAAATCATTTGAATGATTTGGTGCGTGGTACTTGCTGGTAAAATTATCGTGTATTTTACAGGCAGCCTGAAAACAAATTTACTGCCAAAAATCATTCGGCGCGTTCAACACAGGTTTCACAATATTCGTGCGAATCGCAAAATCGCCAAATCCTTCATCTGCCAAACGATTTTTTGACCAAGAGGCTATCCAATTATCCAAAATCGCCAAAATCTCGTCTTCCGTGATGTTTTCCTTGAACAAACGCGGAATGCGTGTGCCTTCGCGGTTGCCGCCAACGTGCAAGTTGTAGCGTCCCACCGCTTTGCCCACCAAACCGATTTCCGCCAACATCGCCCGTCCGCAACCGTTGGGGCAGCCTGTAACGCGCAAAACAATGTGTTCGTGTTGCATTTGGTTTTTTGCCATCATTTCATCAATTTTATCAACAAATTGCGGTAAAAACCGTTCCGCTTCCGCCATCGCCAAGGGGCAAGTGGGCAAGGAAACACAAGCCATTGAATTTTCACGTTGTCGGGTCATGCTGTCGCTGATTAAACCGTGTTCACGCGCAATGTGTTCAATCACATCTTTTTGATTTTCGGGAATATTTGCCACGATTAAATTTTGATTGGCGGTTAAACGAAAATCGCCCGTGTGGATTTCGGCAATTTTGCGAATGCCTGTTTTTAAAGGCTTATTCGGATAATCCAGCAAACGCCCGTTTTCAATAAACAAAGTCAAATGCCAACGCCCGTCTTCGCCCTGAACCCAGCCAATGCGGTCGCCACGAGACGTGAAATGATAGGGGCGAATCGCGCCAAATTTCGCGCCCATGCGGTTTTCCACTTCGGCAATGAAATTATCTAACCCTTTGTTGATTAAGGTATAACGGGTTTTGGCGTTTTTGCGGTCGCTGCGGTTGCCCCAATCGCGTTGCACGGAAACCACCGCCGCCGCACAATCCAAAACCTTGTCCAAGCCGATGAAACCGAATTCTTTGGCGGTATTGGGAAAGGTTTTGTGGTTGCCGTGTTCCATAGACAAACCGCCACCTACCAACACATTGAATCCAATCAATTTTCCATTTTCGCCAATGGCAACAAAATTCAAATCGTTGGCGTGCAAATCCACATCGTTGTGCGGTGGAATGACCACGGTGGTTTTGAATTTGCGCGGCAGATAATTTTTGCCCAACACGGGTTCAATTTTGTCGCCACTTTTCACGTTTTCAGGCAGGGTGTGGGGTTCGGTGGTTTCGGTGCTGGCGACTTTTTCGCCGTCCAGCCAAATTTCGGCATAAGCCTTTGTTTTGGGTAATAGGGTTTCGCTGATTTTTTTTGCCCATTCATAGGCTTCGCGGTGCAGGCTGCTTTCTACTGGGTTGGACGTGCAAAGCACATTGCGATTGACATCGCCTGCGGTGGCAATGCTGTCCAAACCGAGTTGGTGCAACCATTGGTGCATGGGCTTGATGTTGTGTTTCAACACGCCATGAAATTGAAAGGTTTGGCGATTGGTCAGGCGGATTGAACCGTAGAGCGTGTGTTCGCTGGCGAATTGGTCAATGCCAAGCCATTGTTTTGGCGAGATAATGCCAGCAGGCAGCCTGCAACGCAACATCACATTTTTATTGGGTTCCAATTTTTGTTCAAGGCGTTCGGCGCGAATGTCGCGGTCGTCTTGCTCATACATGCCGTGAAAGCGAATGAGCTGGAAATTGTCGCCCTGAAAACCGCCTGTGAGCTGTTCGCCCAAATCTTGGCTGATGGTGCCGTGCAAATAATCGCTTTGGGCTTTTAAGCGTTCGTTGTCGGAGGGTTTGAGTGTGGTCATGGTGTTGGTTCCTGATTGTGAAGTTTACATGATAATTGATTGATATATCATATAAAAATATTGTTTTCTTATTTGTTTTATAAGTTAAAATTCTAAATTGATTTTTTGGTTATACCGCTTTATAATCAGTTGATATTTTTAAACTCATAATCCAAAAATATGAACGAACAAGCCCACGCAATGACCTTGCTCAAAGACTGCATTCCCATTTTTACCGTGCTTTCGGACGAAAACCGCCATTTGATTTTAAAATTATTGCTGGAAAATGGGGCGATGAGGGTCAATGACATTACCGAAAATTTGCATTTGTCTCGCCCTGCGGTGTCGCACCATTTAAAAATTATGCTATCCGCCAATGCCGTCAGCGTAGAACAAATCGGCAAAGAACGCTTTTACAGTTTGGCGATGAAAGATGAAATTGAAAAAATGGGCGAACTTGTGGCATTGATGAAAAAATATTGTCCGAGTAATCAAGGTTAAATATGATTAAATATAATAATGAATTGATTAAAGATTTTACCAATTTTGCCGAATTATTTTCTTTTGAAGAGTGGGAAAATAGGCATTTTCCTATTTATGGCGAAGTTGTGGAATATCATTTGGTTGATATTGCTCATCAAAAAATTATTGTACAGAATTGGCATTGTAATATTCGTTTGGTGGATTATGATGATGACGCTTTTATTGAGCAACACCCAGAAAACGAATTAGAATTATCTGATACAGAAGAATTTGAAAGCTTTAATCAATGGTTTTATGATTATAATAAAAGAAATATTGATATAAAGTCAGAAAAAATTGCCATAAAACAAATGCGTGAATTTCTATCAGTTAATCCAAATGAACAAACAATAGAAATTGCCATAACCATTTCATCAAATCAAACGCTTTATTTAAAAGATGTTCCAAAATCAGCTTGGTTGCCTTTCTGTATTCCCACACCAAAAGACAATAAATTTAGCACTCGCTCTAATCCTATATTTTCTTGGTTATTTTTATCCAAAAAAAGATTTTTTCAATTTTTGGAATGGTATCAAACTTATGAAAATTTTAGAGAACAATCTGTTAAACATATTTGTCAAGATATAGACAATAAGATTAATGAATTAAAACTCAATGAAAAATATGGTTTAATATCAAAAAATATTGAAATTGACGGTTATTTTCAATTTTATCAGCCCTCCAATCATCATCAATTATTTATTGATATGAAAAAACATATTTGGCGTAGTATTGAAAGTCAAATTAATTTATTTATTTGGCAAAAATATGCGATTTATTTTTCTATTATTTTGATGTTTGGCTCTTTAATATTGGAATATTCAAAACCTGATTATTTGGGGTTTTGGAATTGGCTTTTTATCACTTGGTTTTGTAGTTTAATAACGGGGGTGCGTGTCTTGAAAATTTTACAAAAATGGCGAACCAATCGGCAGATTGATAAAATGTTTGGTTACATTCCAGATAATCATTTACGCTGGCAATCGCTTTGGGATTGGCATCAAAAAATGGTGTTGGGATTATTGGTGCTTTGTTCTATTTGTTTGATTTATAATAAATATTTTTAATAAATTACAGTTTTGGTAGAGCATACCACACCTTTTTTCCTTTCAGGCAGCCTGAAAACTCTTGACTTCCCTAAAAAATCGCTTATAATATGTTTAAATTTTTAAACATATAAACTTAAAAGAGGCATTCTTATGCTATTCCAACTTTTCACTTTCCCCAACGGCACCACCACCAAAAACCGCTTTTTCAAATCCGCAATGGAAGAACAGCTTGCCATAGACAATCAGCCGACCCAAGCCCTTGTCAATTTGTACCGCACTTGGGCATTGGGCGGGGCGGGCGTGCTGGTTACGGGCAATGTGATGGTGTCGCCAAACGGCAAAGGTTCGGTGGGCGATGTCGTGGTGTCGGACGACCGCTCGCTTGCTATGCTCAAAGCGTGGGCAGATGCTGGCAAAACCGCCAACACATTGATGATTATGCAAATCAACCACGCAGGCAAACAATCGCCCAAAGCGGTCAATCGTGAACCTGTCGCCCCAAGTGCCGTGCCACTGGTGGGAATGGACGGTTTTATCAATCCGCCAAGAGCCTTGCAAGCGGTTGAAATTGAAAAAATTATTGGCGAATTTATCACAACCGCCAAAATTGCTGAACAAGCTGGATTTAGTGGTGTGCAAATTCACGCTGCGCACGGTTATTTAATCAGCCAATTTTTGTCGCCACACCACAATCAGCGAAACGATGATTGGGGCGGAAGTTTGGCTAACCGAATGAATTTTTTATTAAAAATTTATCAAGGCATTCGTGAAAATGTCCGTCCTGATTTTTTGGTGGGCGTGAAATTAAATTCAGCCGATTTTCAAAAAGGCGGTTTTGATGAAAATGACAGTCTTGCCGTTGTTGCCAAACTGTCGGAATTGGGCATTGATTTTATTGAAATTTCTGGTGGAAACTACGAAAGCCCTGCTATGCTGGCTGAAAAATCCAGCACCCGTCAAAGGGAAGCATTTTTCCTAGATTATGCCGAAAAATCCCGAAAAATCAGCCAAGTTCCGCTCATCATCACAGGTGGATTTAGAAGTGAAATGGCAATGAATGATGCTTTAAAAAGTGGCAATTTAGATTTAATCGGCATTGCTCGTCCGCTTGCCTTAATCCCTGATTTGCCCAATCAAATCCAAAATGGCACATACCAAACGCTGACCACCAACCGCATTAAAACAGGCTTGACACCGCTTGATAAAAAAGTGGGAGCGGTTTTGGAAATGGATTGGTATATGGCTCAAATGCGTTTGATTGGCGAAGGTAAATCGCCCAATCCCAAATTGTCGGCTTGGAAAGTGTTGTTCAACACGATTGTGGCGAATGGGAAGGCTGGGCTTTCTACGGGGCGAAGTTAATCAAAAAACACCGTTTAAATTTTGATTTTAAACGGTGTTTTTTTATTTTCAGGCTGCCTGAAAACACTAACGTCTGTGCAAAACTAAATTATTCTGAATAAAATCATTTAAATCAGACGAATTTAAACTGAATTGGCTACCACTTCGCATCCACATTTTGTCTCTATCATGATTACAGGCTGTCAATTTATTTTCCAGTTGATTGACTTTATTGAATTTATTTTTAAATTCATCTGCATTAACTGCATCAAAATGCTGAAATAATTGCGCTGGACGGCAACCACAACTGAAACACAATTCATCT
This sequence comes from Alysiella filiformis, assembly GCF_014054525.1. Classification (NCBI taxonomy): domain Bacteria; kingdom Pseudomonadati; phylum Pseudomonadota; class Betaproteobacteria; order Neisseriales; family Neisseriaceae; genus Alysiella; species Alysiella filiformis. The sequence goes on along the minus strand of NZ_CP059564.1, from coordinate 220,394 downwards.
TCAAAATTTTGGATTTGCCAAATAATATGTGGTTTCAATTTGCAATGTTTTTTGATTTGTAACACATTGGCAATAAAGCGATTTTGTTCATTTAAAACATCAGTATCAGCAATAATGATGATTTGTTCATCTTGTTGAATGCCACGCAATAAACCACTCATGGTATTGGCTTTGGCTTGCCATAAATTGAAAATTTTTGCTCTACCCAAAAATCCCATTTTTCGCCAAAAATTTAACTCGTTTTCTCCTTCTACCAAAACCGTGATTTTAGGTGGATTTTTCACTTTATTCATCATCTTCCCCCCACATCAATTCATCCAACAAATGCGTAGATGGCACAGTACGGAAATAATTATTGCGAACATAACCTTTTAATTTTCTATCATTTTTTGAGAAACCCAATTTTTCAGGCTGCTCGGCTTGGCAATAACCATTTTCCTTATGTAAAAACACAAAACTGTGTGCGGGCAAATTCAAATCCAGCACATCATAATTGTGCGTGGTATAGAAAAATTGCGAATGTTTATTGAGTTTTTGAATAATCAAATTCAAAATTGTCATTTCCAATTCGGAATGGCTGGACGCGAGTTTCTCGTCTAGGAAATAAGTTGCACTGCTGGAAGTATTCACATTTTTTAAAATTCGCAAAATAAAATCCGCAACACTTAATACATCATAAGTCCCTTTAGAAAAGCGATTTTTTTCTCTTTCAGTAAATGTTTCTCCATCATCAGTTACTTTAACTGTATCACCATTTTCAAAGAAAACAGTATAGCCCTCAAAAATGCTCTCCCCATCTTTTTTTTCCGTTATTAGTGGACTAACATCTACAATTGTAGTATCAAATGTTTGTAAAATGGGTAGTAATTTATTTAAATTATTACTGTTTAATGTACTCCCTAATTGGAAACGATTATTATCATTTTTTACAAATTTATAAGAAAAAGGAGCAGTAAATGTTTTAGTCATTTGAGTTTGGTTTAAAAGCGATAATATATCATTTGAAGAATTGTTTAAATCAATTGGTTCGGATTTTTTTTGCTTTAGTCGTTTTTGTACTGTCAAATTGGTATCATTAGGCAGTAATTTAATTTGATATTCTTTTTTATTAGTGATTTCTTGTTCCTTAAATTCAATAAAAATGTATTGAAAAATATTTAAATCAGGAATCACAAATTCTATTTCAATTTGAGCTGATTTTCTCTTATCACAAATAGCTTCATAGAGTTGTATTGGCAATCTAGATAAATTTCTATTGATATAGGTTTGAATACCCCAAATCACTTTTCCCAACGAAGTTTTTCCACTCGCATTTGTCCCCATTAAAATACACACGCGCTTAAATTTAAAGCTCGGTACATCTTCCAAATATTCATAATCCACAAACGATTGTGGCTGTTTGCGTGGATAAGTCAAATCCAACTCAAAATCTTGAAATCCATAAAGATTGTCAATTTTTAAACGGGTAATAATCATAATATAAAATCCAAATTCTGGAATAAAGACAAAATGATTATAACCGAAAAACCAAAGAAAAACAGGATAAAGCCTAAACTTTACCCTGTTTTTATGTTAATCAATACACATCACGCTGATACCGCTTATTCTGGCGCAATTCGTCCAGCCACTCTTCCGCGTCATCGCGCGACATTTTCCCTTGTGATTCAATCACATCAATTAAAGCGCGTTCCACGTCTTTTGCCATTTTGCTGGCATCGCCACACACATAAACGTGTGCGCCATTTTGCAACCATTGCCAGAATAATTGGGCATTTTCCCTAATCTTATCTTGCACATAGATTTTTTCCGCTTGGTCGCGCGACCACGCAAAATGGTATCGGTGCAAATAGCCGTCTTTGGCAAATTGTTGCCACTCGGTTTGGTACAAGAAATCTTCGCTGGCGTGTGGATTGCCAAAAATCAACCAATTTTCGCCAGTTGCTTCGCTGGCAGCACGCTGTTGCACAAAGGCGCGAAATGGCGCAATGCCCGTGCCAGCACCAATCATGATAATGGGCGTGGCAGGATTTTCGGGCAGCCTGAAATGCGGATTTTGTTCCACAAAAACATGAATTTGTCCATCTTCTGCGGCACGTCTCGCCAAAAAACTGGATGCGCCACCCTCGCGGATTTTGCCATCGTGTTCGTAACGCAACGCACCCACCGTCAAATGCACCTCCTCGCCCACCTCGTCTTGCGCGGACGAAATGGAATACAAGCGCGGCGCAATCGGTCGCAACAAGCCAAGTAATTGTTCTGACGACAATTTTGTCGGATATTTTTGCACAATCCCCACAATCGGATTGGCTTGCACAAAAGCATTGACATCATCGCCAATCACTTGATTTAAATCAGCATTTTGGGCGATTGCCGCATAATTTTTCACAAATTGGGGCGTGTTTTGCGTGATTTCCATTTTGTGAACCAGTTGGTCGCGCAGATTTTCATCGTCTGCCAAACCCACCGCATTCAAAATTTCATCAACCAAATCAACATCATTGCTGAACCAAACGCCCAAGGCATCGCCAACTTGATAAGTCATGCCCGAACCCGACAAATCCAATTCAATGTGGCGCACATCTTTGTCCGAACCGCGCCCTGTGATTTTTTGGCGCGTTAAAAGCGTGGCGGCAAACGGTTTTTCTTTGGAAAACGCATTTTCGGGCGAGGAACTCGCATTCAGGCTGCCTGAAAGATTTTGGCTGGCATTTTGATTTTGTGAATTTGCCAATACTTTGATTTGCAAACCGATTTGTTCAACCCAATTTTGCGCGGCAGCCTGAAAATCCAAATCGCATTCCGTCAAATTCATCAAACGGCTTGCGCCCAAATCCGCCAATTTCGCGTCAAATTCACGCGCAGCACCGCAGAATTTCGGATAAGAACTGTCGCCCAAACCCAAAACAGCAAAACGCAATTCATTCAATTTGGGGGCTTTTTTGCCGTGCAAGAATTTGTGCAAACTTACGGCTTCTTCGGGCGGTTCGCCCTCGCCTTGTGTGGACGTAATCAGCAAAACAATGTCGTTTTCTGCCAAAGACTTGGGCTTGAAATCCGCCGCGTGGCTGTGTTGATGCGCCACACCCAAAGCGGTCAATTTTTCGCTTAATTGTTGGGCAACGCCACGCGCATTGCCCGTTTGCGATGCGGAAACAATGTGAATATTTAAAGATTCGGCGTTTGCACTTGATGTCATATTCAGGCTGCCTGAAAGCGTGTCGGGGTGCGTTTCGCCATTGGCTTTTGCCCAGCAATAGCCCGACAGCCACGCCAACTGAACAGGCGTGAGCGCGGCAAGGTGGGGCGTGAGTTCATTTGGAATGGGGTTCATGGTATTCCTTTGATTTTTTTATCTATAATAAAAATTCAACAAAATAAAATTGACAAACAAAATACTGAAAATTAAAATTTCCATTTTCATCAACCGTTTCAGTCACAATGACTGCCGATTTTACAAATATTGTATTATTGCGCCATGCAGGGACAATAAGGGTTTGGTTTCCTAGTAAAATTGGAGTATGAACCAATCAGGTTACTAACGGTCTTGAACATTTGGGCTACAACTGTGTTCAGGGCATTTCCATGCAGTATCCATATTCATTCAGCCAAAGCTGAATATGGTGTAACAAACTCTTAATTGAGGTTGATTATGCCTATTCGCAAAACACCATTACACGAAAACACTTTATCTCATTACCAAAATCACAGTTTTGAATATATGCTCCTTGCTTGGTTATTGAATGGCGGCTGGGAAGCCAGTAAACCCGGCGTTGATTTGGGTTCAAAAACCGATGTTCAAGTCAGCGATGGTATAAAACTTTATCGCATTCAAGTCAAATGTTTAGACACGCCTGATGACAACATTAAAGTGGAAAACAAATGGAAAAATGCGCCTACACCGATTGATTATGTGGTCTATTTTTCCAAACGTGCCAAGTGGGGCTATATTCTGCCAGCCTTTCAAGGCACAAAAAAATCTTTAAAATCAGAAGGACACATTCGTTTTGAACAAAATCCAGAAGATTTTTTAAGAGCATTTGAAAACGTGTGAAATGTAGGGTGCAACTTGTTGCACCGTAAACCAATTTGAAGTTGGTGCAACAAGTTGCACCCTACATTTTCCTTAAATTTCAAACGTATCCAACACATCTTCCCCCGAAATCATGCCTGCCGCCACCGTGTGATTTGTCGCTTCATCAATCAAAATAAACGCGCCAGTTGCCTGATTTTCTGCGTAAGTGGTGGCACAAATCGGCTGTTGCGTGGCAATGCTGACACGCGCAATATCATTGATTTTTAAAGTATCTGCTGACTGGGCGCGGCTTAAAGTTTGCACGTCCCACACATATTCAATTTGCTTGATTTTTGCCGCGACCGTCTGCGTGCCGTGTTTGAGCCAATATTTTCGTGCAGGATTGAGCGGCGTATCGTCAAACCAACACAAAGCTGCCTGAAAATCAAGCTCTTGGCGTGTAATGGATTGTTCGCGCCTTTGCCCAGTAAGCCAAGCGTTTGCGCCTTGTAATGCGCGATTGAGCGGTTCAATTTTGCGGATAAAACAACATCGTTTGCGTAAATCCACGCTTTCGTAAAAGGCAAATTCGCCAAAATTTTTCACATAATCATCGCTATCCTTTTGATTTGGATAGTAAAATTCAAATGGAATATTGGGATAATCCGTTTGCAATTTTTGGGCAAGGCGCAAAGTTTCCGCGTTCAATTTGCCTGTTTCCAAAACAAAACTCACGCAATTTGCGCCCATTTGCGCCAGTTCGTGCAAAATTACGGTGTCTTCCACCGCCAAGCTGTTTGCCAATTTAACATTTTGATGATGTTGAAAAATGTGTTTCAGGCGATTTTGTAGCGTGGCGATTTTTTCAGGCAGCCTGAAAAGGGTTTCATCAGGAATGTGGGGGATTTGCCATAAATTGGGTTTGCGTAGGATATTGTTTTCCATATTATTTTTTCTTGTTTCACGATGATTTGTAGGTCGGGCATTTATGCCCAACATGATGAATCACGGCGCATTGTGTCGGGCATGAATGCCCGACTACGAAAACGGTTGCCGTCCGCTAGGACTTTCAGGCAGCCTGCAAAATCCGTTCGCGTTGTGGCAAACGGTATTCGCCAAACCAACGCAATTCTTCGTGCAAAGACACCGTTTCGCCAATGACCATCAAAGATGGGCTTTGTGCCAACTTTGCCAATTCAGACAAATGTTTAAGCGTACCAATGTGAACGCTTTGTTCAGGCAGCGTGCCTTTGTTGATGATGGCGACTGGCGTGTCGGGATTTTTGCCGTGTTGCAATAATTGTTCTTGTAATTCAAAGGCTTTCATTGCACCCATGTACACAACGATGGTTTGGTTGGCTTGTGCCAAAAATCGCCACGATTCGGGGGTTTGTTCGGCTTGGTTGCAGCCTGTAATCAGCGTTACCGATTGCGAAAAATCGCGGTGTGTCAATGGGATACCTGCGTAGGCGGTGGCTGAGGTTGCGGCGGTAACGGCTGGCACCACGTCAAACGGAATACCTGCTTGTTTTAAAACGCTTAATTCTTCGCCACCGCGCCCAAACACAAAAGGGTCGCCCCCTTTGAGCCGCACCACACGCTTGCCTTCTTGTGCCAGTTTAAGCATTAAATCATTGATTTCATTTTGTTTTAAATGATGATGTTTGGCGCGTTTGCCCACATAAATTTGCTCGGCATCGCGGCGAACCAAATTCAACACATCTTGTGAAACAAGGGCATCGTACAAAACGACATCGGCTTCTTGAATGCGTTGTAAGCCTTTGATTGTTAAAAGACCTGCATCGCCCGAACCCGCCCCAACCAAAGAAACGCTGCCTGAAATGGGTTGATGATGGTGCAAATGTTGTTCAACAAAATCATGGGCTTGTTCAATTTGTTGCTGTTCGCACAAACGCTGAAAATCGGTGTGATTGAACAGGCTTTCCCAAAAATAACGGCGTTGTGTGATATGAGACAGTTGTTTTTTAACGGGATTTCGCCATTTTTGCGCGATTTGTGCCATAACGGAAATGTGTTGGGGCAACAGGCTTTCCAGTTTTTCGCGCAACAAGCGAATCAAAACAGGCGACACGCCCGAGCTGGAAATGGCAATTTGCACGGGGCTGCGGTCAATAATGGACGGAAAAATCATGTCGCAATGCGCCAAATCATCTACGCTGTTTACGGGGCGATTTTTTTGGCTGGCTGCCTGAAAAATGCGTTGATTGAGCGTGGGGTCATTGGTGGCGGCGATGGTAAAATAGGCATTATCCAGTTGATTTTCATCAAATTCTTTGGCAAGCCAAATGAGTTGATTTTCTTGAACCTGCTGTTGAATTTCATCGCACAAAGTGTGTGCCACCACCAAAACACGCGCTTGGGCTTGACGCAACAGCGCGATTTTGCGCGTGGCAACATCGCCACCCCCCACCACCAAAACGGGTTTGTCGCGCAAATTGAAAAATAAGGGCAGGTAGTCCATGTTTTGTGTTCCTGTATTTTTTATTTGAAATCAGCATATTGTTAAATTGACAACCATCTGACCCTCTCTCCCTCTGGGAGAGAGATGGAGAGAGGGCTGGTGGGGCGGCAAACCCTCTCCCCAGCCCTCTCCCGCAGGAGAGGGAGCGAAATTGCTGTCGTTTTTGGTGTTTTTCATCTTACAGGCTGCCTGAAAAGTGATAGAAATACCATTTATCCATTTAAGATATAATTTTTAAGTCTAACTATTGAATTTAAATCATTTTTTGATGAAAAAATTGCCATTTTGCCGCATAGAATTAAATTGAATATTCAATATTGAATAAGGGTATTTTGTGAAATGTGTGATTGTGTCTAATATGATTGTGCTTTTTGTTTAACCCTTTTCAGAAAAAGAGGCAACATCATGATTTTTAAAAATAAAACTTTATTTGCCGTTTTGGGTTTGGGTTTTGCGCTGGCAGCCTGCGGTGGTGGCAGCAAGGCGCAAAACAATCCACCAGAGCAAGGTGCCGCCCCCATTCAGGCAGCCAACGCCACGCAAATTTTGAATGTGTCTTACGATGTGATGCGTGATTTTTATAAAGAATTTAACCCATTGTTTATCAAGAATTATCAGGCGCAAGGCAAACAGGTGGACATTCAACAATCGCATGGCGGTTCAAGTAAGCAGGCTTTGTCGGTGGCAAATGGTTTGAAAGCCGATGTGGTTACGATGAACCAATCGTCTGATATTGAATTGTTGGAGAAAAAAGGTTTGGTTTCAAAAGATTGGCAACAAAAATTGCCGAATCATGCCGTACCGTTTACCAGCACCACCGTGTTTTTGGTTCGCAAAGGCAATCCGAAAAACATCAAAAATTGGGCAGATTTGACCCAGCCTGATGTGAAACTGGTCATTGCCAACCCCAAAACTTCGGGCAATGGTCGCTACACTTTCTTGGCGGCTTACGGCTATGCCTTGAAAGAAAACGCGAATAATCACGATGCCGCCAAAGTGTTCACGCAAAAATTGTTTGCCAATGCTGTCGTTTTGGAAGCGGGCGGACGCGGCGCAACCACATCTTTCATTGAACGCAAAATGGGCGATGCGCTGATTACCTTTGAAAATGAAGCGAATTTAGCCGCGCAAACTTTTGGTAAAGGCGAATTTGAAATCATTTATCCCAGCTATTCCATTGCGATGGAAAGCCCAGTTGCCGTTGTGAATGGCGTGGCTGATAAAAAAGGCACGGCGCAAATTGCCCACGATTATTTGGCGCATTTGTGGAGCGATGAAGCACAAGAATTGGCAGCAAAATTGTATTTGCGCCCCAGCAAGGCGGAAATTTTGGCAAAACACGCAGCGCGTTTTCCGAAAGTGGAAACGTTCCGCGCCAATGATGTGTTTGGTTCTTGGGATGAGATAATGAAAACGCATTTTGCCGATGGCGGTGTGTTTGACCAAATCAATAAGCGTTGAGTTTGTGTTTTCAGGCAGCCTGAAAGCATTTTTGATGTGCCACAAATCTCATTCCCTCTCCTGTGGGAGAGGGTTAGGGAGAGGGTAAAAACCGTTGAGTTTGTGGCACTTTTGCCCTCTCCCCAGCCCTCTCCCACAGGAGAGGGAGCGAAATGCTGGCACGATAAGGATTACCACCAAAATGAAATTACTAAAACAATACAGCGTCTTACCTGCTTTTGGATTGAGCTTGGGCATCAGCATTTTGGCTTTATCGTTGATGGTGTTTTTGCCGCTTGCGATGTTGCTTTACACCGTTTCGGACATGGGTTGGCAGGCGTTTTGGCACACGGTGGGCGATGAACGCACCCTGTTTGCCATGACTTTGACGCTGAAAATGTCGCTGTATGCCACGCTGACCAATGTGTTTTTTGGTACTTTGGTGGCGTGGGTGTTGGTGCGTTATGATTTTTGGGGCAAAAGTGTGGTGAATGCGCTGGTGGATTTGCCCTTTGCCTTGCCCACTGCCGTTATGGGGGTGGCATTGGCGAGTTTGTACGCGCCCAATGGTTTGATTGGGCAGTATGTTCCTTTCAAAATTGCCTTTACCCCCATTGGGATTTGGATTGCGCTGATTGTGGTGAGTTTGCCCTTTGTGGTGCGTGCGGTGCAACCTGTGTTGGCAGAATTGTCGCCCGAATACGAAGAGGCGGCTGCCACTTTGGGAGCTGGGCGTGGGGTGGTGTTTCGCAGGGTGTTGCTGCCTGAAATTTTGCCTGCTGTGGTCATGGGTGCGGGCATGGCGTTTGCGCGGGCAACGGGCGAATACGGTTCGGTGATTTTCATCGCAGGCAATATTCCGATGGAATCGGAAATTTTGCCCCTGATTATTGCGGGCAAATTTGAGTTGTTTGACATTCAAGGGGCGAGCGCGGTGGCATTGATGATGCTCATGATTTCATTTTTGATTTTGTTTGCGTTGAACATTTGGCAATGGCGATTGAATCGGCGTGTGGGTGGCTGAATGGTTCAGGCAGCCTGAAAGGATTTTTTATGGACAACCAACATTTAACCGAACCCCCTTATTTGCGCTGTGTTCTGATTGCGGTGGCATTGCTTTTTTTGGCGATGATGTTGCTGGTGCCATTGCTGTCGGTGTTTTATTATGCGCTGGAAGGTGGCTGGCGGCTCTATCTTGCCGCGCTGACTGACCCTGAAGCCTTGCACGCGCTGAAATTAACGCTGACCATTGCGGCAATTGTTGTGCCATTGAATGTGATTTTGGGTATGGCAATGGCGTGGCTGCTGACCCGTTTTGATTTTTATGGTAAACAATGGCTGAGTACCTTATTGGATTTGCCATTTTCCGTATCGCCTGTGGTGGCGGGTTTGATGTTTGTGTTGCTGTTTGGCGCAAATTCGGCAATGGGTGGCTGGCTGGAATCGCACAACATACAGATTGTGTTTGCATTGCCCAGCATGATTTTGGCAACTTTGTTTGTTACCTTTCCCTTTGTTGCCAAGTCATTGATTCCCATCATGCAAACGCAGGGCAGCAGCGAAGAACAGGCAGCCTTAATCTTGGGTGCGAATGCGTGGCAGATGTTTTGGCGCGTTACTTTGCCCAATGTGAAATGGGCGTTGCTGTATGGCATCATTTTGACCAATGCGCGGGCGATGGGCGAATTTGGCGCGGTGAGCATGGTGTCGGGGCATATTCGCGGTCAAACCAACACTTTACCTTTGCAAGTGGAAATTTTGTACAACGAATACCAGTTTACGGCGGCATTTGCCTTGTCCAGTGTGTTGGCGTTTTTGGCTTTGCTGACTTTGCTGTTGCAAAATTTTTTGGATTGGCGACAGCGTAAAGCTTTGGCAATGGCGGCGCGAGAGACACATCAATAATGTCATGAAACGCCTTTTCAGGCAGCCTGAAAAGCCTACACGCTACATAAAAAGAGTATTTTCCTATGAATTTTAATGACATCAAAAACACCATTCTGCAACATGCCGAACAATATAGTGGCGCAGCAAAAATTCTGTTTACAGTTGAATCGCTTATTGAAGAACAGCAAATCATTGAACGCTTAACTTATCCTGTATTTATGGATTTGACGATTGATTTTATTGAGAAAAAATTTCAGCAGCTCAAATTTGCCAATTTGGATAGCTTATTGATAGATTTAAGATTTGCCAAAGGATATTTGGCGAAACAAATTTCTGCCAAACAATTGGAAGACCGCCGTGTGATTGCGTGGAAGTTGCACGATAAATTAAGCAATCCAGCCCAATACGCGCAACGATTGACCATTGGTTTGCTTTATCCGTCCATTTTGGATAACCAACCCGACCCCAGCGACCAAGATACCGCGCTTGGCTATATTTTGGATTATTTAAGCTGTATTAACGATGAATTGGTGATTTTGTATTATTGGAAATTGTATAAAAATTTGTCCAATTAAATCCGTAAATTCGGTGCGTGATACGCACCCTACAAAATGGCGAAAAATCATTTTCAGGCAGCCTGAAAAATATTTGAAAATAATGAATGAAAATGAAAAAATTAACTCACTTCTTGATAATTTTAATGCTTGGTGCATGTGCGCCAACCCAGTCAGCCCCCAATCTCTCATTGGACGGCACACATTGGCAATTTGTGAAACTGATTCACGCCCACGATAAAAATCTACATCATCTTACGCCACGCACACGAATTGTTTTTTCGGTCAAAGACGGTGGCATTGGGATTGATGCAGGCTGCAATGCAACGGGTATGGAAAAATTTCAATTTGATGAAAAAAATCAAACCATTGAACCTACTGACAAACTCACTGCCACTTCAACATTGATGTATTGTGGTACGACAAGTGATTTGGAAATGGCTTTATCGCACTTTTTCAGTAAAGGCAATCACTATGAATTTAAAGATAATTTTTTAATTATTTCTGATAAAACAGGACAAATCATTCAATTTAAACAAATTAAGTAATTTTCAGGCAGCCTGAAAACAAAAATATGGGAAAATAAACCATGTCTATCCAAATCAAAAACCTGAACAAACATTTCGGCAAATTCCACGCCTTAAAAGACATCAACCTAACCGCCGATTCAGGCAGCCTAACCGCCTTGCTGGGGCCAAGCGGTTGCGGCAAAACCACGCTGTTGCGGATTATCGCGGGCTTGGAAACCGCCACCAATGGACAAATTCTGTTTGACAATCAAGATGTTTCCCACACGCCTGTACGCGAACGGCAAGTGGGTTTCATGTTTCAACATTACGCGCTGTTTCGGCACATGAATGTGGCAGACAACATTGCTTTCGGTTTAGAAGTGAAACCACGCGCCACACGACCCAATAAAATTCAAATTAAACAAACAGTTGATGAATTGCTGAAATTGGTGCAGTTAGAACATTTGGCAAAAGCCTATCCAGCACAACTGTCGGGTGGACAACGCCAACGCATTGCACTTGCACGCGCTTTGGCAACCCAGCCCAAATTGCTTTTATTGGACGAACCTTTTGGGGCATTGGACACGAAAGTCCGCAAAGAATTGCGTGCTTGGTTGCGGCAAATTCAGCAAAAATTGGGCATCACCACCATTTTGGTTACGCACGACCAAGAAGAAGCATTGGAAATGGCAGACCAAATTGTGATTATGAATCATGGTGTTGTGGCGAAAGTTGGCACAGGACAAGATTTGTATCATGCACCAAATCATGTGTTTGTGCATGAATTTTTGGGCGAAACCAATGCCTTTGAATTTGCCAAAATTGAGCAAGGCAAATTGCACATTGGTGCTTACCGCGAAACGCTCAATCCCCCCATTCACGAACGGCAAAATGTGGTTGCCTATGTGCGCCCCCATGCCTTGTATTTGTACACCACGCAGCCTGAAAATGCCATTGGTTTGGCAAAAGTGGTGCAAATTCATCATCTTGGTGCGATGGTGCGCGTGGCAACGCAGCTACCCGAATCGCCCAAATGGTTTTGGTCGGCATTGTCGCCAGCGCAATGGGACGATGTGAATGTGCAAGTGGGCGATGCGGTGTGGTTGTTGCCGCAGCAAACCAGCGTGTTCAGGCTGCCTGAAATGGTGGAATATGTGATTTGATATTTTTTTAAGTTTCAAATGTTTGCGTGGCAATCGGCGCGTTCAATGAGCGTACTTTCAGGCAGCCTGAAATTCGGTTAGAATGCCACGCAATTGCATTGACACGATGACACCATGATTTTTCAAAAACAATTTATCAAAGAAACCACGCTCACCGCCATGGCAATTTTCTTGGTTGTCTTGGCGATTTTGGTTTTCACACAAGGCATTAACCTGCTCGGACGCGCAGCCGATGGGCGCGTGGCAATTGACGCAGTAGCGGCACTCATCGGCTTTTGGACGTTGGGCATGACCCCATTGTTGCTGGTTTTAACCGCCTACATCAGCATTTTAACCGTACTCACACGCTATTGGCGCGACAGCGAAATGTCCATTTGGTTGGCAAGCGGTTTGGGTTTGCGATTGTGGATTAAGCCCGTGCTGGCATTTGCCGTGCCATTGGCGATGGTGGTGGCGGTCATGCAACTGGCGGTATTGCCATGGGCAGAATTGCGCAGCCGAGAATACGCCGAATTGTTGAAACAAAAACAAAACCTATCGCTGATTGAATCAGGCAGATTTGCCGAACTGGGCAAAAAAAACGGACGCATTTATTTTGTAGAAACCTTTGACACCCAAAAAGGCGAAATCCGCAACGTCTTTTTGCGCGAAACAGACCCAAACGGGCGCGACAGCGTGATTTTTGCCAAACAAGGGTATTTTGATTTGAGCAACAACCAACGCAAATTGGTATTGCAACAAGGCTACCGTTATAGCGGCAAAGCAGGGCAGGGCGATTTTGACGAAGTGGCATTTGAAAACCTGTCGCTCATCATCAACACCACCCCCAAATTAATCAGCCCCATAGACCACCGCCGCACCATACCCAGCCGCGATTTATTGGGCAGCCCGCAACCCAAATACCAAGCCGAATTGATGTGGCGCGTTTCCATGCCTTTAACCGTGATTTTATTGAGTTTATTGGCGATTCCCATTTCCTATTTCAATCCGCGCACGGGCAATTCGTATCACGTTTTGGTGGCGGTGGGATTTTTCTTGTTGTATCAAAACGGTTTAACCTTGCTGCGCGATGCGGTGGAAGACGGCAAAATCCCATTTTGGGTGGGATTTTTGCCCATGCACCTGTTGATTTTGGGGTGTTTTGTGTTGTTGCTGCGTATGCGTTCGGTGCCAGCGCAACCCTTTTGGCGTGGCTTAAAAAACGCATTCAAATAAGCAGGGCGTTGCAGTCTGAAACTTTTGCAAAACTCAATTCGTAGGGGCAGATTTCATATCTGCCCTGTTTAGATGTGCAGCAATTTTTATTTTTGGGACACCATGTAGGGTGCAACTTGTTGCACCAAATCCATGTTTTATCAGGAAAATGGTGCAACAAGTTGTACCCTACACTCGTCCTATTTTGAAATGAATGAACCCTAAATTGAAAAGAGGCAGATATGAAATCCGCCCCTACATCAATTTAAAAGTGGGTTTTGCAAAGGTTTCAGTCTGCCTGTGTTTCAGCCAAATAAACGTAATCAGTTCAGTAGGGTGCATATCACGCACCAAAATGAGTCATCATGAAAACAATGATTTTGCCCAGCATATTTAAATTTAATAAGTGTAAAAAATGGTGCCGTGGTACGCACCCTACTGAATTAAAATCCCATTATCCAGATTAAGAGGGTTATAATCTTTTTTTATCTTATAGTATTTTTCATAATGGCTAAGCAATGATTTTAATTCATCTGGATTAGCAAAAACCAATCTGTTTAATTTACACCTATCATAGGTCATAAATTTAAATCGGGAATTTTCTTTTTCAAATTGAACTGTTGCTTCTTTTATAAAAAACAATCTTTTTTCAGAAGTTAGGGGATATGTACAAATTACATCAAAACAATTACATTCATAGTATTTCCCCTTATACTTTAAAAAAATCACATGCTCAGAAGTAGATGAACTTATGGTTACAGTTCTCACTTCTTTTCTTGCAAAAATATGAACATAATTAATTTTTTGTTCTATATCAAAAAATGAGATTGCATTTTGACTTTTCATTTGTAAGGTATCTGTTATTAAAATAATAGGAGCCCAAATTTTAAAAACATAGCCTAAAAAAGTCAGCCCTATTTTATCTACCCATGTCCAGCCTTCTTCAAATTGGCGTGTGCATGCTTTATAAACAGAGAATAAAAATATTAATAATAAAAGCAATAAAGGTAAGGGCATATTTAATACTCCAAAATATAAGTTTGCGAGTCGTATTTTACAGGCTTTGGACGATACCAAATAAAATGGGTCAAAATAAAATACATCAATGCCAAAGTCAGGAATTTGTATTTCCAGAATTGGGATAGAATCATACAAAACAGTGATTGCTTTTTACTTAATTTTCTTTTCATTTTGTTTCCAAAATCAATTTTGACATTTTATTTTCCTTTAAATTTTAAAATAAAATATATGGAAAATAATAATATAGCAGTTGTATTCAGAATGAGTAACAAAGTCTTTTTCGTCCCACAATCACAAATATTGCGAATGTAATATTGTAATTTATTTTGAATATTTTTAGGTAATTCATAAACTTCTTTTTTCCACACCAATTTGGTAATAAAACATTTGTTATTCCCAATGTCTATCATGTGCAATTCATCAAATTGTGTGCCACGCCATAGTGTTCTTTTGTCTTTTGTAATATCCAGTGTGCAGCTTTCTCCCCTTGATGCCAAACGGCAACCGCATTGCCATTTTTGTCCATTAATTTGAAATTCTGCAATCGCAGAAGTGTAGGTCGCATTGGATTTTTTGGGTGGGGGATTGGCAGGCTGTGGAAAATCTGTGCTGTGTCCATTGTAAGTCATGATAATCGTATCATGCTGTTCAGTATTGAAAATTTTGGGCTTTTGGTAGCGAACATCAAAAGGGCGAAACATCAAAAAATGTGCATATACCCACACAATCGCAAAAAGTACACACAGGATTTTTTTAAGATATTTAAATAATTCGTCATCGTATTGATTACGCTCTTCCCATCTTATTCGCTCTTTCCTGCTCATCAATTTTTTATTCATCAATTTATCTTCTCCATAAAAGCAAGTGTAGCACTCACGCAGTTGGTGTTTTTTCGTATTTTATTGTTTTCCATTGAATGTTCCTTTTCAGGCTGCCTGAAAATTTTCTGCTCATTGTTATGGTGTGGTTCATTTTTGTCAAGCAATGGGATAGGGTGTTTTTTTAAAAACATCAATATATTTCAATGGTTTGATTTCAGGCTGTCTGAAACATGAATGTGATTCAATATTATTTTTTAAGCCTGCCGCCCTTGTGTTGCCGTGTGCTTTCAGGCTGCCTGAAACGCCAAAATCGCCCCAAAATGCGCTAAAATGTGCATTTTTAATGGGCAAAATGCCATTTATCTTGCAAAAACAATCATGATTACACTCGCCATTGATGCCATGGGCGGCGACATCGGTTTAGCCGTAACCGCCCCTGCTGCCACCGCTTTTTTAAACCAACAACCCCAAGCCCGATTGATTATGGTCGGCGATGAAACCCAAATTCAGGCTGCCTTAAAAGCCGCCAACGCCCCATTAGATCGCATTGAAATCGTCCACACCACCCAAATTGTTGCCATGGACGAAGCCCCACAAGCCGCTTTGAAAAACAAAAAAGATTCGTCCATGCGCGTTGCCATTGAACAGGTCAAAAACGGCAAAGCACAAGCGGCTGTGTCGGCTGGCAACACGGGTGCGCTTATGGCAACCGCCCGTTTTGTCTTGAAAACGCTGCCGAATGTGGAACGCCCCGCCATTGCCAAATTCTTGCCCGCGCAGGGCGAACATTTAACGTTGATGTTGGATTTGGGCGCGAATGTGGATTGCTCTGCCGAACAGCTTTTTCAATTTGCGGTGCTGGGCAGCGAATTGTTCAGCGCATTGAATCCACAACAAAAAACGGCGCGTGTGGGCTTGCTCAATGTGGGTACGGAAGACATTAAAGGCACAGAAGTGGTCAAACAAACTTTTGCGCTGTTGCAAGAAAGCAGCCTGAATTTTGTCGGCAATGTGGAAGGCAACGCCGTGTTCAGTGGCGACATTGATGTGGTGGTGGCAGATGGTTTTGTGGGCAACATTGTTTTGAAAACGATTGAAGGGGCGGTCAAATTCATGGGCGGTGCCATCAAGCAGGAATTTCAACGCAATGCTTTAACCAAATTGGGTGGCATGGCGGCTTTGCCTGCACTCAATGGTTTCAAAAAACGACTGGACCCACGCCGTTTTAATGGTGCGATTTTTTTGGGTTTGCGCGGCATTGTGATTAAAAGTCATGGTGGCACAGACGCGGTTGGCTTTGCCTATGCTTTGGAAGAAGCCTATCACGAAGCGCAAACCAACAGTTTGGACAAAATCGCCTCGGGCGTGGCGGCGCAGTTGGAGGCGTTTAATGAACGCAAATTGTTGAAACAACAAGAACAAATGGCAGATGGGGAAGTGTGATGATACGCGCTTTGTGGCGCATTGTGCGCCTGCTGATGTGGCTGTTGCGCACGGCTTTTCAATTCAAAAATGGGGCAAACAGGCTGCCTGAACACCAACAACAGCATTTGCGCGACATTGCCGCACAAGGCTTGGCAATTTTGAATGTGAAAGTGGACATTGCCGCCACATCGCCACCGCAACAGGGCGTGTTGATGGTGGCAAATCACGTTTCGTGGTTGGACATTTTGGCGATTATGGCGCATTTTCCTGCCAGTTTCATTGCCGCCAAAGAGCTGAAAAACTGGTTGATTGTGGGCAAAATCATCGCCAGCGCAGACACGGTGTTCATAGACCGCAGCAACCGCAAAGACATTGAACCCATCAATGCCGCCATCGCCCAAGCCTTGCAACAGGGCAAGAATGTGTGTTTTTTCCCCGAGGCGCGAACCAGCTTGGGTAATGGTGTGTTGCCGCTCAAAGCGGCTTTGTTTCAGGCTGCCATCAATGCCAATGCGCCTGTACAGGTGTTGGCTTTGCGTTATTATGATGAGCAAAATCAACGCACCAGCCAAGTCACTTTTTCGGATACGCCTTTTTTTGTTTCGTTGTGGCGCATTGCGCGGCTGCCTGAAATTCATCTTAAAATCAATGAAATCACCTTGCCGCCACCGCAAACGCTGCCTGAATGCGACCGCTTTGTGTTAAAAGACAAAGCGCAAGATTATTTGCGCGAAGTGGTGTGTGCCGACAGCCCCAATCCCGATTTGCTCATCAAGGAAAAGCCATGAACATCAATCTGATACGTTGGGTCGCGATTGTGATTTTGCCCCTGATTTTGGCGATTTACGTTCAGGCAGCCCAGCCTGCCAACGCCGCCGATGTGTTGGTAAACGGCATTATTTTGGCGTGTGCCAATGTGTTTTTGTTGAAATGGGTGTTGTTTGCCTACATTGGGGCGCGTTTGAAAGCCGATAAAATCACGCAAAAACACGCACTGTGGCAATTTGTACCCTTGATTTTGTTTGCGATTTACATTGTTTATTATTTTCAGGCTGCCTGAAAAAATGAAAATCCGTTAAAATGCCGTTTTTCAATCATTTATTCAACAACAAGGAAACAATATGGAACTGGTATTTATCCGCCACGGTTTGAGCGAGTGGAACGCCAAAAACCTGTTTACAGGCTGGCGCGATGTCAAATTGAGCGAACAAGGCATTGCCGAAGCCCAAGAAGCAGGACGCAAAATCAAAGCTGCAGGCTATGAATTTGACCTTGCCTTCACATCGGTGCTGACCCGCGCCATCAAAACCTGCAATATTGTTTTGGAAGAATCCGACCAACTGTGGGTGCCACAAATCAAAACATGGCGTTTAAACGAACGCCACTACGGACAACTGCAAGGCTTGGACAAAAAACAAACCGCCGAAAAATATGGCGATGAACAAGTACACATTTGGCGCAGAAGCTACGATACTTTGCCCCCCTTGTTGGACAAAAACGATGAATTTTCCGCCCACAACGACCGCCGCTATGCCCACCTGCCCAGCGATGTGGTGCCAGATGGCGAAAATTTGAAAGTAACTTTGGAACGCGTGTTGCCATTTTGGCACGACCAAATTGCGCCAGCCGTGTTATCGGGCAAGCGCGTGTTGGTGGCGGCGCACGGCAATTCGCTGCGCGCTTTGGCAAAACACATTGAAGGCATTTCCGATGACGACATCATGGGCTTGGAAATTCCCACAGGTCAGCCCTTGGTTTATCGCTTGGACGCACAACTGAATGTGATTGAGAAATTTTATCTCTGAAAAACAAAAAATTGATTCAGGCTGCCTGAAAACAGAATAATTTGGTTTTCAGGCAGCTTTTTCCGTATAATTCAGATTTTTAAATCATTTAAGAAACACAATCATGCCAAAAATCACCATTTTACCCCACGCCGAACTCTGCCCCGAAGGCAAAATCATTGAAAATGTGCCTGCTGGTCAAAACGTGTGCGATTTGCTGCTCGAACACCACATTGAAATTGAACACGCTTGCGATAAATCATGTGCTTGCACCACTTGCCATGTGATTATTCGCAAAGGATTCAGCAGCTTAACCGAACCCACCGAATTGGAAGAAGATTTGCTTGACCAAGCATGGGGTTTGGAAGCAGAATCGCGTTTAAGTTGCCAAGCCATTGTTGCCAATGAAGATTTGGTCGTGGAAATCCCCAAATACACCATCAACCACGCTCGTGAACACTGATGAAAAAAACACTTCTTTCCCTGATTTTGCTGGCAAGCAGCCCATTTTTGTCTGCTCAAACATACAGTTTGAATTTCCAAATGCCCAGTAGCAACGTGATTTGCGGTGGCGATTTGCCCGCCGATGAAAGCCAAAATCGCGCCGCATGGCATGGCGTGGCTTGCACCATGGTTACACCCTTGGTGCTGCCCCAATATGAACTTGCCGACCAATGCAGCAACGGTTGGGGATACGAATTCATTTTGCCCGCACAGGGTGCCGCCGACCGCCCTTGCCACACCCATTTGCCCGTGCAATTTGACGCACCCGTGTTGAAATACGGTGCAGAAATGCGCGGTCAGGGCTGGTCGTGCAAAAGTGAATATTCAGGATTGACTTGCACCAATCAAGACGGAAGCGGCTTCAAATTGCGCAAAAGCGAGCAAACTTTGTTTTCAGGCAGCAGCACCAACGAAGAAATGCCGCAGCCTGAAACCGAATCCGCCAGCGAAGTTGCGCCACCCGAATCCGAATAAATGCCCGTTTATTTTCAGGCAGCCGAAGTGATGTTCAGGCTGCCTGAAACCTTTTTTATCTTTGATTGAATTTGAGAAAAAACCATGTCAGCAGAATTATTAGCACACGTTCAAAAACGCCGCACTTTTGCGATTATTTCCCACCCCGACGCGGGCAAAACCACCTTAACCGAAAAATTGCTGCTGTTTTCAGGCGCGATTCAGAGCGCAGGCACGGTAAAAGGCAAAAAAACAGGCAAATTCGCCACTTCCGACTGGATGGAAATTGAGCAACAGCGCGGCATTTCCGTTGCGTCCAGCGTCATGCAATTTGAATACAAAGACCACACCGTCAATCTGCTGGACACCCCTGGACACCAAGACTTTTCCGAAGACACCTACCGCGTACTCACGGCGGTGGACAGCGCACTGATGGTGATTGACGCGGCAAAAGGCGTGGAAGCGCAAACCATTAAATTATTGAATGTTTGCCGCATGCGCAACACGCCCATCGTTACCTTCATGAACAAATACGACCGCGAAGTGCGCGACAGCTTGGAATTGCTGGACGAAGTGGAAAACATTTTGAAAATCCGTTGTGCGCCCGTAACTTGGCCCATCGGCATGGGCAAAAATTTCAAGGGCGTGTACCACATTTTGAACGATGAAATTTACCTGTTTGAAGCAGGTGGCGAAAAATTGCCCCACGAATTTGACATCCTCAAAGGCATAGACAATCCCGAGTTGGATAAAAAATTCCCTATGGAAATTCAACAACTTCGTGATGAAATTGAGTTGGTGCAAGCCGCGTCCAACGAATTTGATTTGGGCGAATTTCTTTCAGGCAGCCTGACTCCTGTGTTTTTCGGTTCAGCGATTAACAATTTTGGCGTGCAAGAAATTTTGAATTCGCTGATTGATTGGGCGCCTGCACCCAAACCACGCCATGCCACCGTGCGCGATGTGCAACCCGAAGAGCCAAAATTTTCAGGATTTATCTTTAAAATTCAAGCCAATATGGACCCAAAACACCGCGACCGCATTGCCTTTTTGCGCGTGTGTTCGGGCAAATTTGAACGCGGCATGAAAATCAAGCACTTACGCATCAACCGTGAAATTTCAGCCAGCAGCGTGGTTACCTTTATGTCGCACGAGCGCGAGTTGGCGGAAGAAGCCTACGCGGGCGACATCATCGGCATTCCCAATCACGGCAACATTCAGATTGGCGACAGTTTTTCCGAAGGCGAAATGTTGGCGTTTACAGGCATTCCGTTTTTCGCGCCCGAATTATTCCGCAGCGTCCGCATTAAAAATCCGCTTAAAATGAAACAGTTGCAAAAAGGTTTGCAACAGTTGGGCGAAGAAGGCGCGGTGCAGGTGTTCAAACCGCATTCGGGCGCGGATTTGATTTTGGGCGCGGTGGGCGTGTTGCAATTTGAGGTGGTAACGGCACGATTGGCGGCAGAATATGGTGTGGAAGCGGTGTTTGACAATGTGTCGGTGTGGTCGGCGCGTTGGGTTTCCTGCGATGACAAGAAAAAATTGGCGGAATTTGAAAAAGCCAATGCCGCCAATTTGGCGACAGACGCAGGCGGCAATTTGGCGTATCTCGCGCCCAATCGCGTGAATTTGAATTTGACCCAAGAGCGTTGGAAAGACATTGTGTTCCACGAAACGCGCGAGCATTCGGTTAATTTGAATGATTGATTTTTCAGGCTGCCTTTTATTACCCTACAATTTTTTGTTTGCCACTCACCTATTCCCTCTCCCCAGCCCTCTCCCAAAGGAGAGGGAGCAGATGGTGGTATATTAACGATTGTGGGCAATGTTTTATTTTTGTAGGGTAACAAAAGGCAGCCTGAAATCCCAAGCCCCCATTAATTTTAGGAAAAAACATGCCCCAAACCATACGCCAATTTACCGTTGATGCCTTTACCAATCAAATATTTAAGGGCAATCCTGCGGCGGTGTGTTTATTGGATAATTGGCTGGACGACCGCATTTTGTTGCACATTGCCCAAGAAAACAATTTGTCCGAAACCGCCTTTATTGTGCCGCAAGGCGATGAATTTTTATTGCGCTATTTCACGCCCAAAGCGGAAATTGATTTATGCGGACACGCCACGCTTGCCAGCGCGTTTGTGTTGCATCACATTTTGGCAAATCCGCCTGAAAATGTGGTTTTTCACACCCAAGTTGGCAAATTAAGTGTGCAAAAACAAGATGATTTGTTTTTAATGGACTTTCCTGTATTTGAATTGCAAAAGCTGGAAAATGTGGCACAAATTGGCGCGATTTTGGGCGTGATGCCGAAAGAAGTGTATTTGGGGCGCGATTTATTGTGTGTTTTTGATGATGAAAATGTGGTCAAAAATTACCAAGCAGACCATGCCAAAATCGCACAATTAGACGGACTTTTGTGTCATTTTACCGCCCAAAGCACGCAATTTGACTGCATTTCACGTTCATTTGCCCCTAAACTTGGGATTGGCGAAGACCCTGTGTGTGGCAGTGGGCATTGCCATATTTTGCCTTATTGGGCAAAGGTGTTGGGCAAAAATCGCTTAATCGGCTATCAAGCCAGCGCAAGAAGTGGCATTTTGCATGGCGAAATCAAAGGCGAACGCATGATTTTGGGTGGGCAAGCGGTGTTGTTTGCCAAATCGGAAATTTATGTGAACGTGTGATTTTCAGGCTGCCTGAACGCCATTTTGATGATGAAATTCAATCCATTGAAAAGGAAAAACCATGTTTCGCCATCATGTTTTTGGGAACGACCGCATGCTATTGTGTGTGTTTCTGCTTTGTTTGTTGGGTTTTTTCTGGTTGGGCAAGGCATGGGATATGGCTTTGTTGTTGTATTTACAGGTTTTTGATGTGCCAAGTCATGCCACAACATGGTTGTGGGACGGTTTGTGGTTTGCCATTTGGAGCGTGGCTTTGTGGTGGGTGGTACGCAAATTGTGTCAAATTAAATTGTGGCGTTACGACCCCAATTCGCGTCAATTAATTTTGGGGCAATGGCACATCAACACATGGCATGATTTGGAAATTCATCATATCAATCAATTTGTTGGCATTAAAGCAGAGGCTGTTTATTCGGCGCACACCGCACAATATGGGCGCATGATTTTGTTGCACCAAGATGGCGTGAGCGAAACGGAAATTAACCGCATTTTCCCCAATCAAGGGGGCAGCCTGAATCTCCAATCTGAATATCAAAAAATCTCCAAAATCATGCAGTTGCCGATGTTGGGTTTGAGCCACATTGACCACGCGGCACAAGGCGAACGCGCTGCTTACCCCACGCATTTTCGGGCAGCCGCAGCACAAACCGCGCTGGCAGCCCACGCCCAACGCCCCAGTAATGGCATATTGATTTTGCGTGGCATTTGGGCAACGGTGTGGGCGGCGATGGGCGGTGGTTTGTTTTATGCGGCTTTTGGGCTGGCTGAAAATGGGTTTTTGGTGTTGCTTTGGGCAATATTGGGCTGGGCTTTTACGGCTTATGCTTGGTCGGGGGGCTATGCGACTTGGAAAATGTATCAATATAATCAATTAGATAAAACTTTTCCCCAAAAAGATGTGCCACAAATTCATCGCCATTTGGTGCGGCAATCGGCTGAATTTGCGTTGTTTTCACGCAAAAAGTTGTTGATGAACACCGTTTTGCTGGTGTTGATTGGTGCATTGATTTTATTGCTAAATGTGTTTGGGTCGTCTGGCGAGTCGGTTTTTTCGGGCATGCTGTTGGTGTTGCTGATTGTTTCTGCTTTGGTGGACATTTGGCGCAATGCGTTTTTGTCGCGCAAATTGACGTTTGACGCGTCCACCAACCGTTTGACCTACCACAAAATGAACCCTTTTCTGCGTTGGCTGCCTGAAAAAACGCAAGCGATTGATGAATTTATCGGCATATCGTGGGAGGTGAACAATGAAATTTGGTTGATTGGTGTTGCAGGCAGCCACGATGTGTTTTTGGGCAAAAGCGATTCGGCAGAAAAAATCATCAACCAAATCCACCAAAAAACAGGCTTGCCCATTGTGAAACGTGTGCGTTAATGAAGTTTCAGGCAGCCTGAAATCCAAAAAAACAAAGGAAAATCAACATGAAACTCTACCAATTTTATTTGGGCATACAAATGCCACACGCCAATTTGGAAATGCACGATGTGCAATTTGCCGTTGCGCCCACGCCCCAAGCGGCTTTTGCCGATTTGAAACGCATTTGGGCGCACACCGATGCGCGTTTGCACATAGACGGTTGGCGCGAAATCAACTGGGTGGCTGGCTACGATATTGTCTTGCAAAATCAAGCCCATGAATTGCCTGAAAAATTGTTTTTTGTGAATGTGGGGGCGTATCAAGAGGGCGATTTGGCGGAATTGCACGCCTTTGATTTGTTTGTGGCAAGCGATGAGCAAGACGCGAAACGCCAAGCCCTTGCCACGCTGTTGCCGCACGCCAATCAGCAGCACAAAGACAATTTGAAAGATGTGGACAATATTTTGCAGCTCAATCAATTTCACGATTGGTTTGTCCATTTGCGCCCCAATCCAAATGGTCAAGCAAAAGCGATTGAATTTCAAGGTTATTTACCCATTTGATGATGTGTGTCATGGGGCAAAATGGCGGAAACAAATAGGGTGTGTTTTGGGTTAAGTCGCGGTATAATAATGCGTTTTTCAGGCAGCCTGAAAAGGAAAAAACATGAATGAATTTTGGGAAACCTTCAAAACCGTATTGGTGTGCCTTATCCCGATTTACGCTTTTTGGCATCTTTTAACCGTGTATTTCAAAACCCGAAATGGCGCGCAACCGCTTTCGCCTGTTGGGGCGTTATTGGTCGGTAATCCCGAAGTCAAAATGTGGTTGGAACAAAACTTAACGGGCGAACGCATTGCGGATATTAAAGCCATTCGCCAACAATGGGGTCTGGATTTGACGCTGGCGGTTGAAGTGTTGGATGCTTATTTTTTGCAAAAAACAAATTGATGTTTTCAGGCAGCCTGAAACCGCGTAGGGTGCGTACCACGCACCGAATTTGCCACGATTTGAAATTTTTGGTGCGTGATACGCACCCTACAAAAGAGCCACGATTTTCAGGCAGCCTGAAAAGGAAAACAAGCATGAAAACAGCATGGATTAACCCATTTATCATGATAGCCATGATGATGTTCAGCCCAAACATCATGGCAAAAACGGTCAAATTAACAGGCGTAGCGACTTGCCAATTTGACATGACCAACGACACAGATTATTGCAGCCGCTCAAACAAAGCCCAATATCGCCGTGCATTGGCAAATCAAAAACCCAATTTCAATCGGCATTATATTTTGTTGGAGGTTGAACCGCGTGCTTATGCCGCAATAGACACGCGAAATGGCGTGGTTTATCCACTTTTTCACACGATTGAAGACCACGAAAACGGTAAAAAAGCCAAAATCCAATTCAGCGTCAATGAACCGCAAATGTGTGTGTGGGGTGTCGCAATGGCTTATCAAAGCGTTATTGCCACCGATGATTATGGCGAAGAGGCAAACAAAGGCAAAAATCCCGTGTGTTTCGGCATATTCCGCGATGAATATTCGCCCAAATATGGCTATGAATTTCGCCACGACTGGACAACACCCAAAAAATAAAATGCGGTATTTTCAGGCAGCCTGAAAGGAAAAAAATCATGCTCAATTTAAGCCACAAACAAAGAAAATGGTTGATGTACGGCAATGTTGTTTTGGCGATGATTTTGCTGATTGCGCCGTTTTATCGTTATGAGCGTTGGTATTTTGCCGTCATCATGTCGGGTTTGAATGGCGGATTTTATTTGAGCGTGGGTTTGGCGTTGTATTTTGCCGAGCATAAAAACCGATTATCCGCAAAACAATGGCAATATTTGCTGGGCTTGATATTGGCGATATCGATACTTGGTACTTTGGGGCAAATATTTTTACCGCGAAATTAGTGCGTAGGGTGCGTCCCACGCACCGAATTTGCCACGATTTGAAATTTTTGGTGCGTGATACGCACCCTACAAAAGAGCTGCCATTTTCAGGCAGCCTGAAAGGTTTAAGGTATGAAAAAAATCAAAGAAAAACTGTTCAGCCAGCCTGAAAACTCCCATGCGTTAAGCCCGATACAAAGAAAATGTTTTGGCTTTGGGAGTATGGTATTGGGCGTATTGATGTGTGTGATAACATTAAGTAAAACATACAGTTGGCAATTTACCCTGACGGCGATATTTTTGAATGTGGCATTTTTTGCCAATGTGGCGATTTTTGCATTTGCCAATCACAAATTATCCGAAAAACAACGCCGATTGATGTTGATGGGCGGCGTGATTTTGGCAATATTGGGCAATGTTTTTATCCAAATTATCCCCAAAAATTAAATTTGTCATTTTCAGGCAGCCTGAAAGAAAGGCAAAACAATCATGTTAAAAAAATTACGCAACAAAATCATCAATCAAAATAAAGTTGAACCACTCACGCCCGAACGACAAAAATCCTTGTTGATATCGGCAATCGCGCTGGGCTTGTTTGTTTCGCTGGCGGTTTGGACATCGGGTTTGGGCATATTTGCCAAAAGCATTTGGGTATTTGCGGTCATCAGTATTAGCGTGAGTACCGCCATGTACGCAGCCACCAACCACAAATTATCCGATAAACAACGTCAGCGTTGGCACAATGCCAATTTGTTTATTGCCTCGCTTTTGGGATTTATTTTGGTATGGATACCGAAAAATTAGTTTCAGGCAGCCTGAAAATGTTGGCTTAAAAACCAACCTACAACAGAAAGAAAACATCATGTCGCGCAAACCATTGAGAAATCTCACGCCCAAAGAACAAAAAATCATGGGCTGGACAAGTTTAGCCGTTTGGTTGATTTTGACTGTTAACTTGTGGAGTAAGTCGTACAGCAGCGCATTTAAAACTTGGGTAACCGTCGGCAATACAGCCGTATTTTTAACGATTGCAGTTTATGCGTTTGCCAATTTGAAATTATCAGAAAAACAACGATGGACTTGCATGATTGCTATGATTATTTTTGCACTTTTAATCAATGGCATGTATCAGTTTTTGCCAAGAAATTAGTTTTCAGGCAGCCTGAAAAGGATTCTAATGAATAACAAAATAAAAACTACCCTATTTACCATGCTTTGCAGCGTAACATTTCAAGCAGCCGCACAAGATATTCCGCGTACATTTCAAGGCGAATGGCTTTATTAGCAATGGGAAAAAGGGCGTGAGCAAGCGATAACGTCTGCTTTAATACGCCAATATTGTCAATCGGGCGTTGCAGTTTTTGCCGATGATGAAATCTATTTAACGGTGGAAAAACAATCAGTACATCAACAATATATTGAAGGCGCAAGCGAACACAGTCGCCCAAAATTTACGCTGCGAACGCCTCTTAAAATCGCTGGTACAATGGTGGTGGGAAATTATCAGTTGCGCGAGCCATTTGAATTCATTTTGAAAGACAGAAATACATTAATTGTCAAAAAATTAGATAGTTCTCCGCAAGCTAAAACATTTTATCGTTGCAAATAATTGCAGGCTGCCTGAATACCAAAATAAGCAAACGAATTTTCAATTTAATCAACAAAGTAAACCAACATGACCGAACAAACGCAACAAAATCCCCAAGAATACGGCGCAGACAGCATTCAAGTATTGGAAGGCTTGGAAGCCGTCCGCAAACGCCCTGGTATGTACATTGGCGACACCCAAGACGGCTCGGGTTTGCACCACATGGTGTTTGAAGTGCTGGACAACGCCATTGACGAAGCCCTAGCAGGGCATTGCGACCAAATCACGGTCGCCATCAACGCGGACGAATCCATCACCATTGAAGACAACGGACGCGGCATTCCCACAGGCATACACCCCAAAGAAGGGCGTTCCGCCGCCGAAGTCATCATGACCATACTCCACGCAGGCGGCAAATTCGACAACAACAGCTACAAAGTATCAGGCGGCTTGCATGGCGTGGGCGTGTCGGTGGTAAACGCGCTTTCAGATTGGCTCAAACTCACCATTTGGCGCGAAGGCAAAGAGCATTTCGTGGAATTTAAGCGCGGCGACACCGTAGAACCGCTCAAAGTGGTGGGCGAATGCGCCCCCGAAAAACACGGCACGCGCGTCCAATTTCTCGCCAGCGAAGACACTTTTGGCACGGTGCAATACAAATTTGAAACGCTCGCCAAACGAATCCGCGAATTGTCTTTTTTAAACAATGGTGTAAAAATTGAATTGCTCGACAAACGCGATGGCAAAAGCGAAAATTTTGCCGAAAGCGGCGGCGTGGTCGGCTTTGTGCAATACACGACAGGCAGCAAAAAACCCTTACACGACAAAGTGTTCTACGCGATTGGCGAAAAAGATGGCATGACCGTAGAATGCGCGATGCAATGGAACGAAAGTTACCAAGAATCCGTGCAATGTTTTACCAACAATATTCCGCAACGCGATGGCGGCACGCATTTAACCGCCTTGCGCCAAGTCATGACGCGCACCATCAACCAATACATTGAAGCCAACGAAATCGCCAAAAAAGCCAAAATTGACACATCAGGCGATGACATGCGCGAAGGTTTGACTTGCGTGTTGTCGGTTAAATTGCCCGACCCAAAATTCTCTTCACAAACAAAGGATAAGCTGGTTTCCAGCGAAATCTCGCCTGTGGTAAACGAGGTTTTGTCGCAAGCCTTGCACGATTTTTTGGAAGAAAATCCCACCGATGCGAAAATCATTTGCGGCAAAATCGTGGAAGCCGCCCGCGCCCGCGAAGCCGCCCGCAAAGCGCGTGAACTCACACGCAGAAAAGGCGTGATGGACGGTTTGGGTTTACCAGGTAAATTGGCGGATTGTCAGGAAAAAGACCCTGCATTATCAGAGCTTTATTTGGTGGAGGGCGATTCGGCAGGCGGTTCGGCAAAACAGGGGCGCGACCGCAAATTCCAAGCCATTTTGCCGCTTAAAGGCAAGATTTTGAACGTGGAACGGGCGCGTTTTGAACGCATGCTTGCCAGCCAAGAAGTCGCCACGCTGATTACCGCGCTTGGCACGAGCATTGGCAAGGAAGAGTTTAATCTAGAAAAATTGCGCTACCACCGAATCATCATCATGACGGACGCGGACGTGGACGGCGCACACATTCGCACGCTGTTGCTCACGTTTTTCTATCGCCAAATGCCTGAATTGATTGAGCGCGGCTATGTTTACATCGCCCAGCCGCCTCTCTACAAAGCCAAACACGGCAAAACGGAACGCTACCTGAAAGACGAAACGGAAAAAGACGAATTTTTGTTGAGTTTGGCTTTGGAGGGCGCGAAGTTGGTTTCAGGCAGCCGCGTTTTGGAAGGCGCGGAATTGGCGAAAATCGCCAAGCAATTTTTGCGCGCCCAAAACACGATTGCCGAAGAAAGTCGTGTGATTGATGGGGCGGTGTTACGCGCTTTGATTGACATTGAAGCCATTGATTTGAGTAATGAAATCAATGCGAAAAAGGCGGTGGACGCGCTTTCAGGCTGCCTGAAAAATCAGGAAATCGCTTTGGAATATGTGGCGGGCAACGATGGCGGTCATTTCATCAAAATCACGCGCCAGTTGCACGGCAATGTGGCGATTTCCTATCTTGACCAAAAATTTGTGGACAGCAAAGCCCACCAAGTCATTCGCAAAACGGCTGAACAGCAGCGCGGTTTGATTGGCGAAAATGGCGCACAATTGCATAAAAATCAAGATGTTCAAGATGTGAAAGATTTTGAGCAGGCTTTGAACATTTTGTTGCAAAACGCGCAAAAAGGCATGATGATTCAACGCTATAAAGGTTTGGGCGAGATGAACCCCGAGCAGCTTTGGGAAACCACCATGAACCCCGAAGTGCGCCGTTTGCTCAAAGTGCGGATTGAAGACGCGATTGCGGCTGATGAAATTTTCGTTACGCTGATGGGCGATGAAGTGGAGCCGCGCAGGGCGTTTATTGAAAGCAATGCGTTGGTGGCGCAGAATATTGATATTTAATGGGAAAAAGGTTTCAGGCAGCCTGCATTTAATTTTCAGGCTGCCTGAAATGTTTTTTACACGCGCGGCAAAGTGCGAATGGGGTAGCAGTAAAACGCAAACGGTCGCAGCAAAGCCACATATTCCGCCGCCGTCAAATCGCCCTGACACACCAGCACATCAGACCGCAAACCGCGTTCAGTATAAACAAAATCCGCATGGCGAAAACCGTGTCGCGCGTAAAACCGCTCACGTTGCGTTTCATGCCCATCGGGCAGGGGCAAATTCAATGCCAATCGGTGTTTGGGGAAACGCTGTTTGAGCCAATCCATCATCAATCCGCCATAACCGCGTGAGCGATATGGTTGCGCTATGGCACAATAGTAAATAAAAACAATGTCTTTCCCAACCAGCAGATATAGCCAGCCGCGCAATTCATCGTTTTCCAGCAAAGCCCAAAATTGCACAGTCGGACGCAAGGCATTGAGTTGCAAAACCCAAAAGGGCAAAGGTTTACTATGCCCAAATGCTTGATAATAAATGCGTTTGGCAGCCTGAACGTGTGGCGAAGTCAAACCGATTTGCTCAAAATGATGTGTTTTATCGTTGTTCAAATTGAAAATGAAAAAAGTTGATTTAATTCAATATGGTAAAGGATTGATGCCATGATGACAAGTTGAACCCACCCAAATGGGGTTTGGCGGTACGCGATAAAATATCAGAACCATGTATCAAATTGTCAGGCTGCCTGAAAGCATGATGTGGTTTACTTTTTTAAAAAGTCGGTTGCCGCAGTCAAAAATGTTCATTTTGACGTTAAAATTCGGTTTTCTTTTTTCAGGCAGCCTGAATCATGCAAAAACATTTCCAAAAAGCCCTAAACAGCCTTGCGCCCAGCACGCTTTACATTGTTGCCACGCCCATTGGCAATTTGGCGGACATTACCCTACGCGCCCTAGCCATTTTGCAGCAAGCCGATTTGGTTTGTGCCGAAGACACGCGCGTTTCCGCCCAATTATTGTCGGCTTACGGCATTCAAGCTAAGCTCATTTCCGTGCGCGAACACAACGAACAGCAAATGGCAGACAAAATCATTGCCGCATTGTCGGCAGGGCAGCGTGTGGCACAGATTTCAGACGCAGGCACCCCAGCCATTTGCGACCCTGGTGCCAAGTTGGTGGCAAGGGTGCGTGAAGCAGGTTTTGCGATTGTGCCAGTGGTGGGGGCGAGCGCGGTGATGGCAGCGTTGAGCGTGGCAGGGGTGGCAGAGCCGCATTTTTATTTTCATGGATTTTTGCCCGCCAAATCGGGCGAGCGCGTGAAATTATTGCAAAGTTGGGAAAATGCCGATTATCCAGTGGTGGCATTTGAAACACCACATCGGATTGCCGATACCTTGCGCGATGTGGCAGCCATTTTGCCGCAGCGCAAACTGATGTTGGCGCGTGAAATGACCAAAACATTTGAAACATTTTTGCAAGGCAATGCCGAAACATTGTGCGAAAAATTGGCAGCCGACAACAATCAAACGCGCGGCGAAATGGTATTGGTGTTGCACGCCAGCGAAAAAGTGCAGCATGAAACGCTGCCTGAACACGCACAAAATGTGATGAAAATTTTGGCAGCCGAATTGCCCACCAAACAAGCCGCCGATTTAGCCGCCAAAATCACAGGCGAAAGCAAAAAAGCACTGTATGATTTGGCGATTTCTTGGAAAAATTGAATATTCAGGCAGCCTGAAACCTTTGCAAAACTCAGTTCATAGGGGCAAATTTCACATCTGTTCTGTTTAGACTTGCAGAAATTTTTATTTGTATCAATAACGTGAACTCGGGATAAGTAACTGTCAATTTGCCAACAAACCTGCCCTCTCTCCCTATGGGAGAGAGTTGGAGAGAGGGCTTGTTGAGCAGCATACCCTCTCCCCAGCCCTCTCCCACAGGGAGAGGGAGCAAAGTGACTTAAATTTATCAATCACTTTTATCCCGAAATCGCGTTATCAATAAATTAAAAAAAGCAGATGTGAAATTTGCCCCTATGAACTGAGTTTTGCAAAAGTTGCAAAATGGCTTTTTGCTCATCACTTAAATTATAAAGCAAATGGCTTGTGATGTTGCCACCACAAGCCATTTTTTGATTCACATTAAACCAATGGGTTTAAATTAGAATTTGTGTTTCAAACCAACACCAGCCAAGCTACGTTGGGTTTTGTCATCGCCTTTGCCTTCTTGGTAGAAGCCAACTTGACCATTTACAGTCGTGCGTTTAGACAAGGCGTAATCAGCACCTACGATACCTTGGTAGTATTTGCCATCGCCAGCGTAAGGATTGCCACGGTGGTCGCTGATTTTGAAGCCGTGAGCAGCAGAACCTTTCAAGCGCAAGCTGGGCGTTACTTTGTAGGCAACGGTTGCAGCCACTTCGTTAGATACATCATATTTTGAATCAACGTTTACAGCGCGGTTGTAGCCAATACCAGCCAAAACTTGTTCGTTTTCGTAGCCTACGTTAGCAACAGCTTGGTAGCCTGCTTTTTCTTTGATGTTGGGGTTGGCTGCGTCCAATGTACCATTGTTTTTACCGTTTTTCACATAGCCACCTGCTACGTCAGCGAAGAAACCGCTGTTTTCGTAGGTTGCACCCAAACCGTAAATGGTGGAATCACGACCTTCAGTTTTGCCAGAGTTGTTGTCGCTAGGAGAAACGTAAGCAGTTGCAGAGAAACCAGCCATATTTGGGGTGGTGTAGCTTACTGCCACAGCACGTTTAGATGCGTCAGTACCGCGTGTGTAGTTACCCAAACCCAAGTAGTCGCTGCTGTATTCCCACTCGTCCAAACGACCTACTGCGTCATCTACGGGTGTAGAGAAGTAACCTGCTTTAACTGTACCGATGGTGTCGCTTTGCAAACCGATGAAAGAATTGCGTGTACCAAAACCACGAGCGATGCTGCCATCTTCATTACGACCACCAGCGATGTCTACACGTTGTTCTACTTGCCAAATGGCTTTCAAGTCGCCATTCAGGTGTTCATGACCTTTAAAACCAATGCGTGAACCGTAATCCACAATAGCAGTAGTGGTGTCTTTTGATTTCTCGCCACCCATTTTGTCGTAGAAATCAACTTCAATACCGCCTTTTACTTGACCGTACAAAATCACGTCAGCAGAAGCAGCAACAGGCAATGCAGCCAAAGTCAAAGCAATCAGGGTTTTTTTCATTTCTGTATTCCTTAAAACTGTTTAAGAATGAATAAACGGCTTGTGCCGTTAAGCTTTTTACTCAATGGTCAAGGGGTCATGTTGCGCCCTTCAACCTTTTGCGAATGCCTAAATATAATGCCTTTGGGCAAAAAAAACAAACTTATTCTGCTTTTTTTACGGTTGTTTGTGTGGGTCTGTGGTTTTTTTTTAACATTTTTTGGGTTAATTTGTTTGATTTTGTTGTGTTTTTATTTTTGGGGCGGTGGTTTTTTCTTTTTTTGGGGCAATGTTGTTTTTTTACAAAAAAGGCTTGCAGGCTGAAACTTTTGCAAAACTCGGTTCGCAAGGGCAGATTTCATATTTGCCCTGTTTAGATTTGCAGAAATTTTTATTTTTGGGACACCATGTAGGGTGCAAATTGTTGCACCAAGTCCATGTTTTATCAGGAAAATGGTGCAACAAGTTGCACCCTACACTTGTCCTGTTTTTACATAAATTGAAAAGAGGCGGATATGAAATCCGCCTCTACATCAGTTTAAAGGTAGGTTTTGCAAAGGTTTCAGGCTGCCTGAATGGGGTGGGGCAAAGGCTTTTTATGCGTTGTGGGCTAAATGGGCTTGGAGGCGTTGTAGGGTTTCCCATGCGGGGCGGCGTAGGGTGCTGTCGCGCTGTATGCGTAGGGGGTGGGAAATGATGAACACGGGGGTGTCGCCTGCCATTTGTGTGATGAGGGCTTGCATATTGGGGCGTTGGAAATCATCGCCCAGCAGCAAAATGGCTTGGGCTTGGACGGTGTTTTTTTCGTGCTGAATTTCATTGAGGGCGGCGGCAAACATTTCGGGTGTGGGGCTGATGTGTTGTGGTGGCAGATTTTTTATCCAGCAACTGTATTGCACTTGCGCGATGGGTAATTGAATGGCGGCAAACATTTTTTGCAATAATGCGCCGTCTTCGCCGCTAAACAGGCGATTAGCGCTGATGTCTTGCCATGTGGGACACGCGCTCAATACGAACAGGCGGGCGGGGTGCAGGCTAATCTGAAAATGGGTTGTGGGTTGGGTGGCTTGAATGGGTTTGGCGATTGGAGTGGGGGTGGATTCGGTTTTTTGTAAAAAGGCGATGAGTTGTTGTCGGGCTTGTGGATTGGGGGTTTTGTGTTTTTTTTCAGGCTGCCTGAATGTGTTGGGGGTGGGTTGGGCGATGATTTTTGCGCTGTTTTTCAGCCACATTGCGCCCAAGCCGAGTGCTTCGTGCAGATGAATGTATCGGGAATTTAGCATGATTTTTCCATGATGATGGCGTGTTCGTTGCCGTAGTAGTTGTTGCGTTGGGCGATGATGTGAAAGCCGTGTTTGGCATACAATTTTTGTGCGGCAAGGTTGCTTTGGCGTACTTCTAAAAAAAAGCGGTTGTTGGGGTTGGCTGCCAGCATTGTGTTGATGAGTTGGCTGGCGAAACCTTGTTGGCGATGGTTTGGGGCGGTGGCAATCAGGTGCAATTCGGTTTCGTTAAACAGGGTTTGCCACACGATGAAGGTGCAGATTTCGCCTTGTGTTTCGCCTAGCCAAATGTGGGTGTGGGGCGATTGCAGGCTGCCTGAAAATTGGGCGATTTGCCAAGGGTGGGGGTTGTTGTATTGGTCTATGTGTGCCAAGCTGGGCAAGTCGTGGGCTGTGGCGGGGCGTATGTGCAGCATGGTAAATGGGGGGGGTTAAATGGGTTAGGGGCTAAATGGGGTGCGAACACCTTAAAAATAAGATAAGTGTAGGGGCAACTTATTGCACCATTTTCCTGATAAAACATGGATTTGGTGCAACAAGTTGCACCCTACTTGGTATCCCATTTTGTATTTGATTTACCTATCAGGCAGCCTGAACGCTCACAAACGCACCACGCTGTTTACGCCTTTGACTTCGGCTAGGCTGGCTAAAATTCGTGGTAATTCAGCCACTTGTTTCACTTCCAATGTGAAACGCATGCTCGCTTCCAAATCGCGCGTTTGGGTGTGAACGGCGGTTACGTTTACCTTGTGTCGCGCCAAGCTGTCTGAAACATCGCGCAGCAAACCGTTGCGGTCTTGGGCGCGGACTTCAATGTCTATGGCATAAATTTGCCCAGCATTCAAATTTGCCCAACTGGCAGGCATCACTTTTTCGGGCGATTGCCGTGCCAAATGCTCAAAATCGCTGCAACCTTGTCGGTGTATGGACACGCCTTTGTCGCGCGTTACAAATCCCACAATCAAATCGGGCGGTGCGGGTTTGCAACATTTGGCAAGATTGGTCAGCAAGCCGCCTTCGCCATCGACCAACACGCCATTTTTGCCGCCTGCCTGAATTTTGGATTTTTTCACAATCGTGTTTTCGCTAATGGGCGTGGGGGGCGGCACGTCCAAAGCACCTGCTGCTTTTTGAATGGCGCGTGGCGACACTTCGCCTTGCCCAATGGCGGTGTACAAATCGTCAAGCTGCCTGAAACCCAATTCTTCGCACAAATGCTGTTGATTGGGTTTGGGATTGATTTTGGCGATGACTTTATCAAATTGGTTTTTACCGTCTTCGCGTATGGCTTCGGCATTTTGCTGGCGGATAAAGGCGCGGATTTTGCTGATGGCTTTGCTGGATTTAACCCAACCTTCGTGCAACCAGTTTACAGACGGCACGCCTTCTTTGGCGGCAATGATTTCCACGCGCTGACCGTTTTCCAATGGGGTGGAAAGTGGCACGATTTTGCCGTCCACTTTTGCGCCGCGACAACGGTCGCCCAAATCGCTGTGCAAAGCATAGGCAAAATCAATCGGTGTGGAACCCGCAGGCAGCGAAAACACTTTACCGTGTGGTGTGAGAACGTAAATGGTGTCGTTGAACAATTCGGTTTTGAAGGCGGCTGCCAAATCTTCTTTGCCGCTTTCTGCCATGTTTTCGCGCCAATCCAAAAGTTGTCGCAACCATGCGATTTTTTGTTCGTAGGCGGCATCGCCTTGTCCGCCTTCTTTGTATCGCCAGTGGGCGGCTACGCCAAATTCGTTGAATTCGTGCATTTCTTTGGTGCGGATTTGCACTTCTATGCCTTTGTCTTCGGGCCCCACGATGACGGTGTGCAGGGATTTGTAGCCGTTGCCTTTGGGATTGGCGATGTAGTCGTCAAATTCACCGGGAATGGGTTGCCACAAAGAATGCACAATCCCCAAAGTCGTATAACATTCGGGTATGGTGTTCACCAACACGCGCACGGCGCGAATGTCGTATAAGCCGTCAAAATCCAATTTTTTCTTGACCATTTTTTTGTAAATGGAATAGATGTGTTTGGGGCGACCTGCCACATCGCATTCTATGCCTGCTTGATGGACGGCATTTTTCAGGCTGCTTAAAAAGTTTTCTATGTATTCTAGGCGTTCGGTGCGTTTTTCGCCCAATAATTTGGCGATGCGTTTGTATTCATCGGGGTTGTAGTGGCGGAATCCCAAATCTTCAAGCTGCCATTTGAGTTGCCACACGCCCAGTCGGTTGGCGAGTGGGGCGAAAATGTCCAGCGTTTCTTTGGCAAGGGCGCGTTTGTTGGGGCTGTCGGGGATTTGTCCCAAATATTGCATGGTGCGCGTGCGCAACGCCAATTTGATGATGACCACGCGAATGTCTGACACCATTGCCAGCAGCATTTTGCGCATGGTTTCGGCTTGTTGGGCGCGTTCTTCGGGGGTGGCGAGGCTGTCCACTTTGGCAAAATGGGTGAGCTTTTGCACTTCGTCTATGCCTTTGACCAACATGGCGATGTTTTTGCCGCATTGTTCGCTGATGGTGTTTTCCCAATCGGGTAGGTGGGCGGAAATGTCGGTGAGCAGCGTGGCGGCAACGCTTTCGGGCAGCAAATCCATTTCGGCAACCATTTGGGCTGCACCCAAAAAGCGTGGCAGCAAGGGTTCGCCTGCTTCGGTGCTGACGGCGTTTGCGGGATAATGCTGTTGTGCCAATTTGAAGGCTGCCTGAATGGATTGTTTGTCGTTTTCAGGCAGCGTGTTGCTGTATTCAATCAACCAATTTTGCAAGGTGGGATAATCGGTCATAATGACATTCCTTAATACAGGGCAAGAATGCTGGGATTGTAGCCCCATGTTTTTGTCTGTTCAAGCAAAAAAACCGATGATTTGGGGTCATCGGTTTTCAAGCAAAATGGGGGTTATTCCACCAAAAAGGCGGCTTCGGCAGCCACTTCAATTTGCGGCATGAGCAAACGCGCTTGGTGCAAAATCAAGCCGACATTATTTGACGCCACATCGGCTTCGGTGCAGGCAAACACGAAAACGCGATGGTCGTTGCTGTGGGCGCGCAACAGCACATACAGGCTGCCTTCGCCGCGAATGACCATTTCGTTAAAATTGCTTTTGTCCACATCTTGCGCTTTAAATTGTTTGAATGCGGCAGACATTTTCAACAAATTGGGTGCGGTAAACAATTCGGCAACGGTGGCGGCAACCAAGGTCAAAATTTCTGATGGAAAGGGCGTACTGGTTTCAATGCCGATTAAGCGATTGTGTTGGGTGTCCACATAGGCGATGGCTTGGCAGCCTTGAATTTCAGCCAAGCTGCGTTTGAGAATTTCGCTCAATGCCGCCGACATGGGGGCAATGCTGACGCTGGGTTTGGAATCGGGTAGGGTAGGGGTGGGAGTGGGGCTGTGGTGTTTGAAATAATAAGCCGCCACCAACAGGCATGCGATAACAAGCAATGTGATAATCAGTTGAGAAACAAGCATTTTATTCTTCTTTTGAGTTGAACATTCATTTTCAGGCAGCCTGAAAACAAGGAAAGGTATTTTAACGCAATTTCTTTTTTATGCAAAGGAAACAAGCACAAGGCGAAAACAGTGGGGAGAGGGTTTGAAGTTGTTGCTTGGAGGCGGTCAATGTGATGAACCACAAAAAACAGCCTTCTTCAGGATTCAGGCTGCCTGAAAATTCAATTAGGCAATGATTTCGTGATGATAAATGTATTGCTCGGCAATTTTGGCAAAATTACGCATGATTAAGCGGTGTTGTTCGGTTTTCATTTGGGCGATTTCATGTGCGAATGGCTCGTTTAAAATGTCAATCAACAAAAAGCGGTTGCCGTCTTGCACATACACCAATGCGCGGTTGCTGGTACGCCTTGCACCTGTTTGCCAGTTGCGTTGCCATTTGGCTAATTGGGTGGTGTCGGTAAGCGGCAATAAATGCACATGGCGCAAAACATACGGCTCGCCATTCACTTGTGGCGTGGTGTACGCGCCGTCTTTGCCAAACAGGTAGAAATCATTTTCGCCTGTTTCCCCTGTGCTTTTCCATTGCCTAAATTCGCTGATAAACACATCGGCGTGGCGCAATGATGTACGCAAATTTGCGGTTATGTCCACACGCAATATCATCATAACTCTTTCATGCCATAACGTTGCAAAATGGCTTCATCATTGAATTGGGGCGATGTATTGATTTCGGTCATCAATGCGATTGTTTCGGGGGATAATTCGGGAATGGCTCGCTCTGTTGGGTTAAATTGTGCTACGGCAGCAGCAATCACTTGTTCTTGTGTTTTGCCTGTTTGGGCTGCCAAAAATGCGATACGCTCGCTTAATTGTGGGGGAAGTGTGATTGTGGTCATGGTGCTGTTTCCTTGTTGTTCTTGATTTGATTTTAGAATAGGGGCTTGTGCCGTGCAAGCGAAAAAAACCAGTCGTCAAATCACATTTGATGACTGGTTACGCATTTTCGAGTGGCATGGTGGGGGTATTTTTTGGGGTGTTTTCTGATACCCCCAAATATACCCCCTGCATTGGGTTAATTCAATAAGGTTGCATTAGGCGATTTTAGACAGGGATAGGCGATAAAATACCATTTACTTGAATTTAAGTGATTGAAAGCATAAAAATAATTAGACACGATTAGACAAAAATAGACGTAAAAAACAGCCTTATTCAGGCGCCAGAGAGACACAAATTAAGTAACTAAACATTTTATTTTAAATAGAAAATTTAATAAAATTTTTCTTTTTACCAACAAATTTACCAACATTATGCAAAAGTCATGCAATTTTTTTGGCTGGTGTTGCGTGAATTATACGATACACCAGCCACGCTGTTAATCATCAAATAGGCTTTCAATATTTGGCAACTCCATACCCAATAACACATAATACCGCCCTTTTTGAAAGCGTTGTTGTTTCCAGCCTTTGCCGCTTTTGGGCTTTTGCAACCAGCCTACTTTATGCAAAACCAAGCAGCCTTGTTGCGTATCGGTATGGCGTAAAACTTCATCTTCAAACACGCTAGGCACTATCCAAAACTCTTTACGCTTGGCTTTCTCGTTTATTTCGCGGAAATAGCCCGCGTGGTCGTGATTAACAAAAGGATTATTCCATTCTACAAAACGGCTGCTTTCGCCATACAACTGCATAAAGTTTTCTGTTTGGTCTAAAATGGCGCGGGTTTCATAATCCATATTGCCATTGATTGAAAACCAGTCATCAAAACATTGCTTTATGCCCGCCATACCCACACCAGCCGCAAGCCCTGTAATCTCATTTGCCAATTCCAAAGCCGCCGCCACAATCGCAAAACGCCGTGCCACACGCAAGGCTTGCCCATTCAATTCAGGCAAAATTTGCATAAACGCATTGCGGGCAGCCTGTATGCGTTCCACGTCCAAAGTAAGCAGTTTTTCAATCCATGCCGCGCCCGCCGCGCCGTGTTGCTGATTTATGGTGTGTAGTAGGTGGTCGGACAATGCCGCGCCATTGTGAAAACCGTGTAAATGGTCGTACACCCCATAGCGTACCATTGCGGGCAAACTGGGCAAACGTACCGATTGCCCCGCCTCCCACTTCATGCCGCCGCGTTCAATGTAATTTTTTAAATCGTATTCGCCTGTTGAAAAAATCAAAATGCGCCATTCGGATTGTTGGCGGTTGCCGCCGTCTTTTGCGCCTTGCAATTTGGATTTGCCGTTGATAACGGAATAGGTGGTTTTGGCAATGATATGCGGCTCACATTCGGCGATTTCGTCCAACACCATGAAATTGTCGTTGCGGGCAAGCGCGGCATTGGCAAAACCCAAAGCTGTACCATTCCATGCGTTTTTAATCTTTTCAGGCTGCCCCCAAACCGATAAGCCCACTTTGGCGGCGGTGGTTTTGCCGTCTGAACTTTTGCCGTAAATGTGGAAACCGCCGTTTTGTTCACCCAATATTGCCAACAAGGGCGCGGCTAATGCTGTACCGATTGCCAAACACAAACGGCTGTTGCCCGCCGCATATCGGCTAACTTGCGCTTGCCATTCTTTCAGGCTGCCTGAAACGCAAAAGGCGGCGGCTTGACTGGTGTCGCCATTGTATAGGGTTTGTGGGGTGTTTTTGTTTTTATTGTTTTGTTTTGTAATGATTTTTCCGCTTGGTAAAATGTAATCTGTACCATGCCAACCTGCTTTATCCACAATATAAAAGGGGCTGGTGTCGCCTTGTGTTTGCAAATAATCGGCAAGCAATTCACGTTTGCGCCGCCCTGCGTGAACGGTAATGCCGCGTTGTTGCAAACTTTGAAAACCTGTATTGGTGCCAATATCCGCCATTCTCAGGGCGGCTGTTTGGGTTTGGTGTGAAAAGCTGTCTTGCCATGCAATTACGCGATAATGATTGCCCGCCGTGTCTGTACCGCGCCCAATAATGCGGATTGGGTCGGATAAACGAACAGGCGGCTTTTCGCTTACATTGCCGTTGCTGTCTGTGGCAATGCTGATGTGGTAAACACCGTTGCGGGTGCAATCATAATAGGGCTGAATGCTGGCTTGTTCAAATTCGTTCAATGGATTGTTTTGTGATTGTTTTTCCATGATTTTTCCTTTTTGTTTATGATTGTGGCTGTGAATGGCGGCGGTGGTATTCGTCTAGTGCGTCTAATCCCGCCGTTTCAGGCTGCCAAATGTGGGCGGTTAAGCCCTGTTTAATGGCGCGTACTGCCAAATCATGTGCCGCCCGAAAACCTGCTCTGTTGTGGTCGTTGTCGGCGCAAATGTAGATTTCTTGTACACCAGCAGGAATTTCAAAGCCACGCATACCATTGGCACTCAATGCGGCTACGGTGGGCAAACCAAATAGGGCGCGGGCGGCTAATGTGGTTTCCACACCTTCTGCGATTAACAGCCGCCCTTTATCGTCTGCCCGTTCCATGTGTACCGCCGCCCCTTTCAGGCTGCCTGAAAAGCGGGAAAACATCTTTTTGGCGGGCAATGGCTCATTGGTTTGCGGGTGCGTGATATTGAGTTTGCGCCATGTGTTGCCGTCTTGTTGTAAATAGGTTTGGTGCAAGCCCTGTAATTCGCCATTGGGCAATGTGATTGCTGCCACCATGCAAGCAAACCGCCCCATGTGCAAAGGCTGATTAGTCCGTACATCTTGCGCCCAATAATCTGCTACCGTTTCCCGAATGGCGGCGGCGGGCAATGCCCATTCAGGCAAACCACGCCCCGCCAAATACGCCATAATCGCGCCATTGCGTGTTACCGCATGGGCAGCCTGAAAACGTTGCTGCAATTCGGATAAGCGGTCAATGGTGGGTTTGGGCGATGATGTGGCGGTTTGGCGCGGCTGGTGTGGCATGGGTGCATGGTTATTCATGCCCAATACGGCGGCAACTTCTTTCACGCTCTCATTGAAATTCAAGCCAAACACCAGCATAAGCAAATCAAAGCCACTTCCGCCTTGCGGTGTGCATTGGCTGCAAATAAAGCCGCCATTGCCCTGAAAATCGGTGTAGCGGTAACGGTCTTTGCCGCCACACGCGGGGCAGGGTTGATGTTTGCGTTTATCGGTCAAATGGGCGGGCATACCAAGCGCGGCGTGAATGGCTTGCCAATTGCATTGCGCGGCGGCTTTAATATCCTGCAAAGTGTGTTGAAACATGGTCTTAATCCTGTGTGGTAAAAATATAGCGGGCGGGGTTGGCTTGGTCTTGTGTGATAACGGTTTCGGCTGATGTGTTTTCATCATCATTGTTTTCAGGCTGCCTGAATGTTTCAGCGCGTGAAAATTTGGCGGCTAATTGCGTTTCAAGGCGGGCATAAATGCGTTGCTCCACATCAAGCTGCCTTTCCAAATAGGCAATCTCGTTTTCACATTCGGCGGCGTATTTGCGCCATTGTTGCAATTCGTGGCGACAAGCCAAACCAAGCCAAATGCCGCCCCAAAACAGCCCAATGATAAATGCCAGTAAAATATGCAAAGAGTTGATTTCCATGATTTTTATACCTTGTTGATTTCGGTATGGGTTTCGTGAATGACGGTTTGCGTGTGGCGGTGCGTGATTTTTACACCGTAACGTGTCGGCTCTTGGCTGGTGTGAACATCGTTTTGCACCATAACGCGGCTGCTTTGTCGCCAAACACGCGGCAAAGGTGGCAGCAAAGACACGATTTTTGCCAGCATGGTCGGACTGGGTTCACGCCGCCCTTGTGCGTATGGCGAAGTGCTGCGGCGAATTGGGGTAGAACGTTTATTTGTGAACATTTTGAATTTTCCTGTGGTTTTATGGCTGCTTAAAAATAGAGTACTTATTACTGCTGCCCTGCTGACAAAACAGCCCTTTTCAATCAAAAACACTTTGGGGGGATAGGGTTAGGCGATAGGGTAGGGCGGTTTAGGCAGCCTGAAAGGGGATTTTCAGGCAAAGCAACACGCCGCCGCCCTGCTCCTTTTATTTTGTTTACTGTTTAATGACTGGCAATAAATCGCCCCTGAAATAAGCTGCCAGTTGTGCCATGCCTTTGTGCGTGATGTGAATGCGTGATACTTGGCAGCCGTATTCATTGCCGCCACATTCCTGATAAGCCAAATCCAAATTCACGGCGGCTGGCGTGGCGTGAAATGGGAAAATACCGCGTTCAATCCAGCCCAAAAATTGCAAGGCGGCTTTCAGTTCTTTCACGCTCACGCCCAAAGCGGCGGCGGGCGCATTCAATGGTGGGGTGTAGTGGGTGGGTTTTTGGTGGGGTAACGTCATGGTTTCAATCCTTGTTTCAGGCAGTCTGAAAATTACAAATCATTTAAAATCAAATACTTGTGAAATATTCAGCTTGCAAGAAAGCTGCCTTGCTGGTGTGGCAGCAAAGCGGCTTTACTCAAATTGTGGAAAGGGGGGATTACGAATTAGCAGCCATTGGGCGGCGGGAAAGTGTCATCTGCCACAATGGGTGCGGCGGCAATATGGGCTTTACGGATATGGGGTGTGATTGTGTCCAGCGTGTACGCCATTTCTTGCACCGCCCGCCCGAAAACCATTAACGCCGTATGGCTGGTGTTGTAGGGGTCGTCCATGTAATCAATGCGTTCCATGCCCAACATTTCGGCGATGTTGCCCAAATGGTAAAGGCTCATAAAAACATTGTCTTGCAATACTTGAATATCGGCGGCGGTGTATTCGCCATTGCTGCATTTTTCGGAAATGGCGCGGTTGGCAATATCCAAAAATGTGCCTAATCCGCATGAATGGCTTTTGAATGGGGGATTGCGTTCAGTCATGACACACCCCCGCCAATCACACGGCACACCAGCCAAACACCACACATGCCGCCTTGAATGACAAAACGGTCATGTTGGTAATTGCGGGCGCAATATTCGGTGTATGCGCTGGCTTTTTTCAGGCAGGAAAAGCGGCGTACAGTTTGCACGGTTAATGTGCCAATGGCGCGGCGGTGTGTGGCGCATTGGCGCGGGCGGGGAAAAATAGGGGATTGAGACATGAGAATTTGCCTTTTCACGTTAGGTTATTCAACCCGCTTACGCTGCTAAACGCAAGGCGGGAAACAAAAGGGCGGGTTAGCAGACTGGAAACGTGTACCAGCGAGCCATAAGGCTCCCCGCCCCCTGTTTCCCATAAAAAAGGCAAGACAAGGGGAAATGCAAACCATGAAAATGCCGCTTGTGGTTCTCTGGTGTGCAAGACACGCGGGAACGCTGGGGCGGCTGGTTTGCCACGTTTTCAGGCTGCTAAACCTGATTGCTTGATTGAAAGCAATGCGGTTATTTTGCGCCCTGTTGTTGGGTTCGTCAAGTGTTTTTTGGGGCAATCGCTGCCAATGGCTTAAATTGGCGTTTGTAGGCGATTTACTGTGTGGGTGGTGTGCCACATCATGCGCGGGCATAAATGGCGTTTTGGGCGCGTTTGGGTGCAATGGCGGGGCATGGTTGCGATTTGGGGTGTTGCGCCGCCGTTTTTCTGTTTTCAGGCAGCCTGAAAAATGTGCCTGAAAAAAGTGTATATATATGCAAAAGGTGGTTGTTATGGTTGTTAGGTTGTTATGAGCGACTTAATTCATTGTTTTAAAATGAAATAGTCATAACAACCTTGCTGAAAATAGGTTGTTATAAGCCGTTTTTGGTTGCTATGAATATTTGTAAGTATTTGATTTTAAAAATATAACAACCATAACAACCACATATCAACCAACATAACAACCTATCGGGCTGCTTAATTTAATGTTTTTAATGGATTTTTTTACGCATAACAACCATAACAACCTATTTTTAACAAAATACGCGATTGCATTTTGTCAAAAAAATTAAGCGATTGATTTTTATCAAATTCACGATTTTTGCGTGGTTTCAGGCAGCCTGAAAGCCATTTTTAGGGGCTGGCATTGCGCGGGAAAGGTTGTTATGCACCCTTTGGGGTTGTTATGCGTGTCTGCCATTGCCACGACTTGCCACCTTTGCGGGGCGGTCTGTTCAATCACAAACACGCCCGCATTTTCGGGGTTGGTGTGGTCGTCCACCCAATCGCAAGCTGCCTGAAAATCATCAAAAACAGGGTTCATGCGCGGTTTTCCGTGTTTAAGCGGTTGTTTTCGGCGCGTGTGGCAATCCACAAATCAATTTCGCTTTCCAGCCAACCAATTGCCCGCGCCGATAAACGAATGGGGCGCGGGAATGTGTCATCATGGCGGCGGTCGTTTGGGTTCAATTTCGCCCAAATCATGCTGCGTGAAAAGCCGCATTTCTTGGCGGTGTCATCAATGCGTAAAATGGTGTCTTTCATTTTCTTGTCCTTTGGGTTTGGTTGATAAAAAAATACGCTGGTGTGCGTTCTTGCTTTTTTAAAAATTACAAAAATTTTTCACGATTGTAAAGCCATGAAAGGAAAGGATAATTTTGCATTCGTTTTGTCATTTTTTCGCGGGATTTTTGACACTTTTCTATGCTGGTCAAAAGTCGGTCAAAAACTGCATGGATTAAATTTAGAGAAAAAATGAA
Organism: Alysiella filiformis; assembly: GCF_014054525.1. Taxonomy (NCBI): domain Bacteria; kingdom Pseudomonadati; phylum Pseudomonadota; class Betaproteobacteria; order Neisseriales; family Neisseriaceae; genus Alysiella; species Alysiella filiformis. Next base: position 175,670 of record NZ_CP059564.1, on the reverse strand, counting down.
AAAGATGTTTCCCTGAACCTGAAAACGGGCAGATACAAGAATGTAAACAGTAAGTAAACAGGGGTTTTAGGTTACTTGTGGAAATGATTTGAGATGTACCGTTTAAGTACCCAACTTATGAGATTTTTGAACGAAAAATACTGAAAAAATGTCTCAATTTTTCCATGTTCTTTAATGCTCAAAGTAGTAAAGTTGGTCTTTTTTATCGTCATGCTGTTTTTCAAATGATTAAATTATTTGAGTATTTTTTTTGATGTTTTTTGTGGTTTTTTTGTTTGAGTGGGGGTGGTAATCATTTTTCGGGGAATTGGGCGCGGTGTATTGCCGTGTTTTGCCGTGCATGGAAAAACACGTTAATCCACACCAGCCGCCGCGCCATTTTGATTTTTTTCGCGCAATTTCTATCACTTTTCTGTCAAATTATGATGATGATTTGATTAAAAAATCATCAAAAACGCGCATTTTTTGGCATTCAGGCTGCCTGAAAACGTGAAAAAGCCCACCTATTGAATGGGCGGGCTGGTGTTGGTTTAATTTTCGGTCGGGTAGTGGCTTTTCAAATAATCGCTGTACCATTGCATAAATTCTACGCGCTCATTCCAATATTCGGCGCGATTGTAGGCAGCGCGTACTTTGTTTTCATCAATATGGGCTAATTGTCGCTCTATGCTGTCGGGATTAAAGCCCTGCTCATTCAAAATGCTGCTTGCCAAGCTCCTAAATCCGTGCGGCGTGGCAATGCCTTTGTAGCCCATTGTGTTGATGATTTTGCCTAATGTGTTTTCGCTGATGTAGCCGCTTTTGCTGCTTGAACTGGGAAACATAAACGGCGTATGCCCCGTTATGCCGTGCAATTCGCGCAACAATTCAACCGCCCAATCTGAAAGCGGAATGATATGCGGGCGCGGGCGTTTCATTCTTTCGGCGGGGATTGTCCAAGTGGCAGCCTGAAAATCAATCTCACACCACAAGCCGCCGCGCAATTCATGATTGCGTACAAACACCAGCATAATCAATAAAATACCTATGATGTTTTGCCTTTCGGCTGGTGTGGACAATAGGCGGCGATAAAATTCAGGCAGCCTTTCACGCGGCAAAGCGGGCATATTAACCGTTTCATTTTGAGCCAAATAGCCTGACAACACGGCGGCGGGGTTGCGGTCGGTCAATTCCAACATGGCGGCGTATTTGAATACCGCGCCTATCCATTCCCTGATTTTCTTTGCCGTAACCAATGCGCCGCGCTCTGCGATTTTGTCTAACACCGCTTTCACATCTTGCACACCAATTTTATCAATCGGCAAGCCGCCAATTTGCGGGAAAACGTCCATTTCCAAACCATGCCATACGCGGGCGGCATGATTGGGTTTCCATTTGGGCGTTTGTTTTTCGTGCCATTGCGCGGCGATGGCGTGAAAGGTGTTTGCGCGGGCGGCGGCTCTTTCGGTTTTTTGTTGCTGTTTGGCGGCGGCGGGGTCTATGCCTTGTGCGATTTGTTGCTTGGCGGTTTCGCGGGCGGCGCGGGCTTGCGTTAATGCAATGGTGGGATAAGTGCCAATAGAAAGCGTTTTTTGTTTGCCGTCAAATCGGAAATTCAGTTGCTAATACTTGCCGCCGTTTGGGTGTACCACAAGGCACAAGCCGCCGCCGTCTGAAAGTTTTTGAATTTTGTCGCTGGGTTTGGCGTTTTTGATTTGGCGGTCGTTGAGTGGCATTTTTCGGCTCTGTTGGTAAAAATGAAATCGTTACCAACAATTTTACCAACACAAAATGGTTGATACAATGAAACGAAAAAGCACAATATGAGACGATTTTTAAGTGATTGTTTGTTGTGATTTTTGAAAAAAGTGTTTGAAATAAATGATTTGGTTGATTGTATGAAACGAATTGAAACGAAAAAAAAGCAACCTAAAAGGTTGCTTTTTTGTAGTTTGGTGCGGACAGAGAGACTCGAACTCTCACGCCTTGCGGCGCTGGAACCTAAATCCAGTGCGTCTACCAATTTCGCCACGTCCGCGCGCTCTTTTATAGGAGATTGGGACATTATACTGCAAATTGGGGCTTGCGCCAATGGTCTTTTGGTGTGCTGCCTGCATCGGTGGGCGCGGCTCGGCGTGGGTGTGGCGGCGCAACGCCACGTTCGCCCTTAATCTGCTCGCGCCAATATCATGGCATCGCCGTAGCTGAAAAAGCGGTATTGATGCTCAATCGCGTGCTGGTAAATTTGGCGAATGCGCGCGCTGCCTGAAAATGCCGATACCAACATCAGTAAGGTGGATTTGGGTAGGTGAAAATTGGTAATCAAACAATCAATCACTTGAAATTCAAAACCGGGTGTGATGAATATGTTGGTGTCGCCTTGACCTGCTTTCAGGCTGCCTGAACGTGCTGCCGATTCAATCGCGCGAAGTGATGTGGTGCCTACCGACCACACTTTGTTGCCCCGCGCTTTGGCTGCCTGAATTTGGGCAACTGTTTCGGCTGGCACGTCAAACCATTCGCTGTGCATTTGGTGTTCGGCAATGTTTTCTACGCGCACGGGCTGAAAGGTGCCTGCGCCAACGTGTAGGGTTACTTCGGCAAAAACGATGCCTTTGTTTTTGAGGGCGCAAAGCAGCTCTTCGGTAAAATGCAATCCTGCGGTGGGGGCGGCAACTGCGCCTTGGTGTTTGGCATAAACGGTTTGGTAGCGTTCATCGTCATCGGCTTGGGCGGTGCGTTCTATGTAGGGGGCAGGGGCAATGCGCCGTGTTGTTCGAGCAGCTCGTACACGTTCAGGCTGCCTGAAAATTGGATTTTGAACAATTCGCCCACGCGCTCCACCATGGTGGCGTGGATTGTGCCGTCAAAAATCAGCTCTGCGCCTGCTTTGGGCGATTTGGACGAACGTATGTGTGCCAATGCGGTTTGCGCGTCCAACACGCGCTCAATGAGGGCTTCAATTTTGCCGCCGCTTGCTTTTTGTCCAAACAGGCGGGCTTTCATCACTTTGGTGTTGTTGAACACCAGCACATCGCCTGCATTCACATAATCCAATAAATCGGCAAATTGTTTGTCTTCAATTTGTTGTGCTTGGGTGGCGACCAGCAATCGGCTGCTGCCGCGCACTTGGGGGGGATTTTGCGCGATGAGTTGTTCGGGTAAATCAAAATCAAATTCGGAAATGTGCATGGGGGGATTCTCGTTGTTTTTATGGGGGGGATTGGGTTTCAGGCAGCCTTTCAGTACACGACATTTTTTGATATTGCCACAAACCTGCCCCCTCCCCCTATGTAAGGGGGAGGGCTGGGGTGGGGGTTAGAAACGCAAAGAGCCACCCCCACCCTAACCCTCCCCCGCCAGAAGGGGAGGGGACAGGTTGCAGACAGTCTGAAAGATTTTTGTCGGGTAATGCAAGGCAGTCTGAAAATCATCACTCATCGTCTTGTTGATGATTTTGGCTGTTGCCCTGTGCGGCACGTTGTTGTGCGCGATATTCCCAAGGGGCTTGCGGTTTTTTGCCGTTTTGCCACAAGCCGATTTTTTGTTTTTGGGCTTGTTCAAAAGCGGCGTTGTATTTATTGTATTCGCTTGATTTTTGAGATTTTTTGGCATAGCTTTGATAATGCCATGCGTTGCCATTTTTGACCTGTTCATAATTCACGTCCAAGCCATTGATGCTGATGACGGCAACTTCGCGTTGGTATCTGTCCACATCGGTAACGTAAACCTGAACTTGCTTGCCATTGATGAGGTTTTCAAGGGCTTGGCGACTGGCAATGCCGTGGGCTTGTTTGGTTTCGGGCGCGTCAATGTAGGCAAAGCGGATTTTGTGCGTTGCACCGTGTGTGTCGGATACGGTGGCGGTGTCGCCATCTGCCACTTTGATGACTTTGGCGGCATAGGTTTGCCCCTTTTTGGCTGCGCCTTTGGGCGATGAGCCACCGTCAAATTGATTGACCACGCAAGCGGTTAAAACCGCCACGCCCAATGCTGCCCATTTCTTTTTTGTCCAGTTTTTTGGATTGGCAATGTGTTTGATGACCATGTGTTTGATTACCATGTGTTTGATGACCATATTGCCGATGTTTTTTTTTGCCATAAAATACCTAAATGATTATTGCATTTTAAAAATCGTGTTTCAGGCTGCTTTTCAGTACACGACAAAAATTGTTTGCTTGCCTGTAACCTCTCCCCTCCCCCTTGCATAGGGGGAGGGGAGTCGGTTTGTGGCAACATCAAAAAATCGTGTTTCAGGCTGCCTGAAAGCCTATTTTTGCCCCGCTTTGTGCAACACCACACACCCTGCCACACCCGACAGCAGCGACCCCAAAAACACCCCCACTTTGGCTTGATTTTGCCAATCCACACCAGCAAAAGCCAGCAAGCTGATAAACAAACTCATCGTAAAACCAATGCCGCACAACAATGCCACGCCATAAATTTGTGGGAAAGTGGCGTTTTCAGGCAGCCTTGCCCATTTCAATTTGTGCAGCAAAAACACCGCCGCCAAAATGCCGAACTGCTTGCCCACCAACAAACCCAAAGCAATGCCCAACACCACAGGCGACACCAACATCTGCCACGAAAACTCGGCAAACGACACCCCCGCATTGGCAAAACCAAAAATCGGCACAATCGCCAAAGCCACCCAATAATGCAAGGCGTGTTCCCATTTTAACGCCAGCGAATCAAAGGCATGGTCGCGGTGTTGCAAGGGCAGCGTCAATGCCAACAACACCCCTGCCAAAGTCGCGTGTATGCCCATGTTCAACACCAGCACCCACAAAATGATGCCGCCTATGATATAGGGCTTGCTGCGGTAAACCCGTTTCACATTCAAATAAAACAAGAACGCCAGCACCAACATCGCCAAAATCGCATAAAACCACACGATTTTTTCGGTGTAAAACACGGCAATAATCACAATCGCTGCCAAATCGTCCATAATCGCCAAGGCGGTAACAAAAATTTTCAGCGAAATGGGAACGCGATTGCCCAACAATGCCAATACCCCCAACACAAACGCAATGTCGGTGGCGGTGGGAATAGCCCAACCTTGGGATTGGGGCGGTTGGGTGCCGTTTATCATCAAATAAATCAATGCAGGCAGCAGCAAACCGCCCAAAGCGGCGGCGGCTGGCAAAATGCGTTTGCTGGGGCTGTTTAATTCGCCTTGCTGCCATTCGCGTTTGACTTCCAAGCCCACATACAAAAAGAAAATTGCCATTAAGCCATCGTTAATCCAATGCAGCAGGCTCAATCCCAGCCATTTGCTTTGCAAGGCGGCAAAATAGCTGCCACTGAACGATGTGTTGGCGGCAATTAAACCGAATATGGCTGCCAACATCAACACCATGCCTGCGGCAGATTCGCTGCGAATGAAATCGTTTAATTTATTCATGGTTGTGCTCGTTGCAAAGTGGGTTTTCAGGCTGCCTGTCGGTTTGCACGTTGAGTGTGGTGCCATTGAATTTGCGCCACGCATACATCACATAACCCGATAAACTGTATCCCAAGAAAAAGGCAAACAGCACCAACGATGGCTCGGTGGCGGCAATCATCAGCACCAAAACCAAAATCACCATGGTCATAAATGGCACTTTGCGTTTGACGTGCAATTCTTTGAAACTCCAAAATGGGATTTGCGCCACCATAGACAAACCCGCAAACAGGGTAATGAGCAATGCCACCCATTTAATGCCACCAAATCCGCCATAAGCATCGTCCAGCCAAATTAAGCCTGCCACCAATGCTGCTGCCGTGGGGCTGGGTATGCCAATAAACCAGCGTTTGTCCACTTTGCCAATCAAGGTGTTGAACAACGCCAAACGCAAAGCCGCACACGCGCAATACACAAACGCCACGCCATAACCCAATTTGCCAAATTCGTAAAGTTGCCAGTTGTACACGATTAAGGCTGGGGCAACGCCAAAGCTGACCATGTCTGCCAAGCTGTCTAATTGTTCGCCAAATGCGCTTTGGCTGTTGGTGAGGCGAGCCACGCGCCCGTCCATACCATCAAGCAGCATGGACACAAACACGGCAATGGCGGCGGTTCCAAAACGGTCGTGCATGGATTCGGTAATCGCGTAAAACGCTGAAAACAGTGCCGCTAGGGTAAAGGAATTGGGCAATAAATAAATGCTGTTTTGACGGATTTTGTTGATGGTTTTGGGTTGAGGGTGGGTCATTTTGAAACTCGGCTGGGGTTGAAATTGGCAGTCATTATAACAAAAAAGACTCGGTGCTTTTGGCGACTTTTCAGGCAGCCTGAAACCTTTGCAAAACCCACTTGCAAGCTGACGTAGGGGCGGATTTCATATCCGCCCTTTTTTCAATTTATTGATAAAAATGAAAATTGCCACAAGCTCAAACGGGGCAGATATGAAATCTGCCCCTACGAACCGATTTTTGCAAAAGTTTCAGCCTGAACGGGCTTTTTGGGGTGGAAAAAACGTTTTCTGTTAAAATGGACGCATTTTCCACCCAGCCCCATTGCCACGATGATGAGCGAACCCATTTACATTCCCCTGCGCACACATTCCGAATATTCCATTACCGATGGCATGGTGCGCCTAGACGAATTGGCGGAAAAAGCCGTTGAATATCAATATCCCGCCTTGGCTTTAACCGATTTGATGAACACCTTTGGTTTGGTCAAATTTTACAAAGAATGCCGAGGTGCAGGCATCAAACCCATTTTGGGTGCCGATGTGCGTGTGGAAAATTTGGCTCACCCCGAGCAAGCCCATCGCGCCTTATTGTTGGTACGCAATATGCAAGGTTATGTGCGCCTGTCGGAGCTGCTCACGGCGGCTTATGAAGCCGATGACCGCCACCTTCATCTGCCACAATTACGCGAAACATGGCTGGAACAGGGCGACAATTCGGGTTTAATCTGCTTGTCGGGCGCGCATTGGGGCGAAGTGGGCAGCCAAATTTTGTTGGGACACGATGCCGCCGCCCAAGCCGCCGCCCAAAAATACGCCAAATGGTTTCCCAACGCCTTTTATTTGGAATTGCAAAGGCTGCCTGAAAAACCCGATACCCACAAATGCGTTTCAGGCAGCCTGAAATTGGCGGCGGCGTTGGATTTGCCTGTGGTTGCCACGCACCCCACACAATTTTTGTCGCGCGATGATTTCATGGCACACGACACGCGCGTGTGCATTGCAGGCGGCTGGACGCTTGCCGACACCAAACGCCCCAAAGAATTTTTTGCCAGCCAATATTTCATTTCGCCCGAAGAAATGCAGCAGCGTTTTGCCGACATTCCCGAAGCCTTGGCAAACAGCGTGCAAATAGCCAAGCGTTGCAATGTGGAATTGGTGTTGGGCAAAAATTTCCTGCCCGATTTTCCCACGCCCAATAATATGCCCATTGACGAATACATCGTCCAATTATCAAACGAAGGCTTGCAAGCGCGATTGAAAACCCTGTTTCCCAATGAAGCCGAACGCGCCATCAGGCAGCCTGAATACCAAGAACGGCTTGATTTTGAATTAAAAACCATCATACAAATGGGCTTTTCAGGCTATTTTTTGATTGTACAAGACTTCATCAACTGGGCAAAAAACAACGGTTGCCCCGTAGGGCCGGGGCGCGGTTCAGGCGCAGGTTCACTGGTGGCATACGCCTTAAAAATCACAGATTTAGACCCCATCAAATACGCATTGCTGTTTGAACGCTTTTTGAACCCCGAGCGCGTGTCCATGCCCGACTTTGACATTGACTTTTGCCAAGCCAACCGAGGGCGCGTGATTGAATATGTGCGTGAAAAATATGGCAAAGATGCCGTTAGCCAAATTGTAACCTTTGGTACTTTATCGTCCAAAGCCGTGATACGCGATGTAGGGCGCGTGTTGCAGTTGCCGTTCAGTTTGTGCGACCGCCTTTCCAAGCTGGTGCCCGTTGTGCAAAACAAACCTTTGGCTTTAAAGGCAGCATTGGCAGCCGAACCCGAAATTGAACGCATTATTGCAGAAGAAGAAGCCGAAGAACTGCTCAATTTGGCATTGAAATTGGAAAATTTGACGCGCAACTTGGGTATGCACGCAGGTGGCGTGTTAATCGCCCCTGGTAAAATTTCCGATTTTTGTGGCGTGTATCAAGCCGATGAATCCTCATCGCCCGTGTCCATGTATGACAAAGGCGATGTGGAAGAAGTCGGCTTGGTCAAATTTGACTTTTTGGGTTTGCGCAATTTAACCATCATTGAAATGGCGCAAAATTTCATCAAACAAACCACAGGCAAAATCATTGATGTAAACGATGTCAATGTTGCCCCACTTGATGACCAAAAAGCCTACCAAATTTTCCGCGATGCCAACACCACCGCCGTGTTTCAGTTTGAATCCACAGGCATGAAAAAAATGCTCAAAGAAGCGCATACCACGCAATTTGAAGAGCTGATTGCTTTTGTGTCGCTGTATCGCCCCGGCCCCATGGCAAACATTCCCGATTTTGTGGCGCGCATGAAGGGCGAAGCATTTGAATATTTGCACCCTTTGCTGGAATCGGTGTTGTTGCCCACCTATGGCATTATGGTTTATCAGGAACAGGTAATGCAGGCAGCCCAAGTTTTGGCGGGCTACTCTTTGGGGGGGGCGGATTTGTTGCGCCGCGCCATGGGCAAGAAAAAAGCCGCAGAAATGGTCAAACAGCGCGATATTTTTGCCGAAGGTGCAGCCAAAAAAGGCATTTCACGCGAAAAAGCCGATGAAATTTTTGATTATATGGAAAAATTTGCCGAATACGGTTTCAACAAATCGCATGCGGCGGCTTATGCTTATGTGTCGTTTCAAACTGCGTGGCTTAAAGCGCATTATCCTGCCGAATTTATGGCGGCAACCATGTCCAGCGAGTTGGACAACACCGACCAGCTTAAAGCGTTTTACGATGATGCACAAAGCAAACTCAACAAAATCAAATTTTTACCGCCTGATGTCAACGAATCGTTTTACCAATTCATTCCCAATGCCAACAGGGAAATCCGCTACGCCTTGGGCGCGATTAAAGGCACAGGCGAGGCGGCAGTCAATGCCATTGTGGCGGAACGCGAACGCGGTGGCAAATTCACCAGTTTCTTGGATTTTTGTGCGCGTGTGGGCAAACAGCATGCCAATCGCCGTGTGTTGGAAGCCTTGATTCGCGGCGGTGCATTTGACAATATTGAACCCAATCGCGCCATGTTGTTGGGCAACATTGATTTGGCATTGCAACACGCCGACCAAACCGCCAGCAACGCCAATCAAGGCGGTTTGTTTGATGATTTAGACGGTGCGGTGGAGTCGGTCAAATTGATTGAGCTGCCTGAATGGTCGCCCAGCCAAAAATTGGAAGAGGAAAAGCTGGCAATCGGCTTTTATTTGAGCGGACACCCCTTTGCGCCCTACGAAACGGAAGTGCGCCAAATTGCGCGAACGCCATTGGGCAGGCTGCGTCCCACGCGATTTGGCAATACGACTTGGGTTGGGGGCTTTGTCACATCGGTGCGTACCATCAATGGCAAAAAAGGCAAATTTGTGGTCATGCAATTAGAAGACACCACAGGCAAACAGGAATTGTTGATTAGCGGCAAGTTGTTGGAACATGTGCAACAAAATGCGCGTGAACTGTTGCAAGCCGACCAAGTTGTGGTGTGCGAATGCGCCATTCGTGAAGACAAATTGGCTGGAAAAGAGGGCGAATTGCGTTTGTCGGTGGTGCAACTGATGACGCTCAATGAAGCGCGGATTTTGCGGGTTAATTGTTTGCACATTTTGGTGTCGCCACAACACGATGTGGACAAGCTGGCAACATTGCTGGCACCGCACACCGAAATCAAAGATGAAACGCAAAAGCGCATTCCCATTCGTTTTTATTATGAAGATGAGCAAGTGCGTGGCGAAATGCTGCCTGCTGCATTGTGGCGCATTCATGTGAATGGCGATTTGCTCAATCAACTGACTGATTTAATGGGCGAAGAATATGTGTGGATAAATTGAGTTTTCAGGCTGCCTGAAATCTGTTCCCTCCCCCGTCTGGCGGGGGAGGGTTAGGGTGGGGGTGGCACGTTGAGTCTCTAACCCCCACCCCAGCCCTCCCCCTTACATAGAGGGAGGGGGAGGTTCGTGGCAACATCACGATTCGCGTTCTGCCAAATATTCGCGCAAACCTTTTTCGCGCAACTGGCAACTGGGGCATTCGTGGCAACCGCCTTGCACACCCAAATAGCAAGTGTGGGTGTGTTGGCGAACATAATCAAACGCGCCCAACTGGTCTGCCAAAGCCCATGTTTCTTTTTTGGTTAAATACATCAAGGGTGTGCGGATATTGAAATCGTATGCCATCGCCAAATTCAGGCTCACATTCATGGATTTGACAAACACATCGCGACAGTCGGGGTAGCCCGAAAAATCGGTTTCGCATACGCCCACGAAAATCGTTTTGATGTTTTGTGATTTGGCATAAATGGCGGCATAGAGCAAAAACAGGGCATTGCGTCCGTCCACAAAGGTGTTGGGCAGGCTGCCTGAAACGTCAATTTGGGCATTGCTGTCCATTAAGGCATTGTTTGTGATGCTGGAAATGAGCGACAAATCCAACACGGTTTGTTTGATGCCCAAATCTTGCGCCATCCATGCGGCGCGTTCCAGCTCAATGGCGTGGCGTTGTCCGTAGTGGAAAGTGATGGCTTGCACGTTTGCCGCGCCAAATTCGGCAATCGCTTGAAACAGGCAAGTGGTGGAATCTTGTCCGCCCGAAAAAATCACCAGAGCGGCTGGTGTGGTATGGGGATTATTCATCGGATTGTTTTGCTTTCTTTTTTTTCTTGTCATCATCGTCATCGCCATCGGGAATGACGGCTTCAATCAATGTGCCTGTGCCTTTTACGGCGATTTTGCCTGCGGTTAAAACGGTGCTGGCGGCTAAATCCACCGCGCTGGCAACCACGCAACCTTGCAAAGTCAGGCTTAAAAAAACCATGAAAAATATGGGTTTGAAATTTTTTATCATGTTGGTTTCTGTGGGGAAAAGGTTTCAGGCTGCTTTAACGGTACACCATGATTTTTGCCGTTGCCAGCAATTTACCCCCTCCCCGCAAGTGTGGGAGGAGACAGATTACAGGCAGCCTGAAAACAGCCAAAACCGCGAATCATACCAAAAAAGCGTATAATGCGTGTTTGCTTGATGGAGTTTTTTAAAAATATGCACAATATCAGAATGTTAAAAGAATACCGCTTGGCGGTTTGGACGGTTTTATGGGTATCGGCTTTGGGCGTGGCGGCATCGTTTACCGCGCAATATGCGTTTGGCATGAACCCTTGCGTGATGTGCATTCAGCAGCGCGTGGCATTGATTGGCGTGGCGGTGCTGGCATGGGCGATGTTGTTGTTGGATTTGGAAGTGATTAACCGCAAAATTGCCGCTTTTGTGGCGATTGCCGCGCCAGCCGTTTTCGGTTTGTACATTGCTGCGAAACAAATTCATCTGCAAAGTCTGCCACTTATGGAGCAGCCCAGTTGTGGCGCACCGTGGACATTCCGCTTGCGTGGCGCACCATTTTTTGAGTGGTACGAGCCGATTATTCGCGGCACAGGCGCGTGTGGCGAAGTGTACAAAGTGTTGGGCGTGCCTTTGGCGTGGTGGAGTGCGGCATTTTTCAGTGCGGTGTTGATTTTGTTGCTTGCGTCTTTGTGGATAAGCAGCCTGCCTGAACCGAAAAAATACATTGCCCGTTTTGATGATTAAGTTTATGAAAAAAATAGGATTATTTGGCGGTACATTCAACCCCATACACAATGGACATTTGCACATTGCCGAAAAATTTGCCCAACAATGCGGTTTGGATTGCGTGATTTTTCTGCCTGCTGGCGAGCCGTATCACAAAAACACCGATTTGTTGCCCGCCGAACACCGTTTGAAAATGGTGGAATTGGCGATTTCAGGCAGCCCCCAATTTGCCGTGAGCGATTGCGATGTGGTGCGCGAAGGGGCAACTTATACCATTGATACCATTCAGATTTTCAAACAATATTATCCCAATGCCCAATTTTACTGGCTGCTGGGCATGGACAGTTTGCTGAAATTGCACACTTGGAAAAATTGGCAAAGTCTTGTTCGGCAAGTGAAAATGGTGGTCGCCAACCGAACAGGCGGCAATTTGGCGCAAGCACCGCGCGAATTGCATTCGTGGTTGGGCACGGCGTTGCAATCGGGCGATTTGATTTTGCTCAATGCGGAAAACAGGGACATCAGTTCCAGCGAAATTCGTGCAAATTGGGCGGCTGGCAAAAACAGGCGAAATGGGCTGCCTGAAAAAGTGGCAGATTATATTGAACAAAATCAATTATTTTGAATTTTCAGGCAGCCTGAAAAACATTTGGACATCATCAAAATGATTGCTAAAATATGCTTAATAGGTATATTTTAAGCGCAATTAACATGTTTGAATTTGAATACGACCCAAACAAAAGCCAAAGCAATCACACCAAACACGGCATTGATTTTGAAACCGCACAATATTTGTGGCAAGACCCCCAATTATTGAGCATTCCCATTCAAACAGAGCCTGAAATCCGTCATCTTGCCATTGGCATCATTGGCGAAAAACATTGGTCAGCCATTTACACGCATCGCAATGGCAAAATTCGTTTAATTTCAGTTCGCCGTTCACGTGATAAGGAGAAAATGCTGTATGAAACCCATTGATACCGAAGTTTTTGAGCGAAAGTTTGATGACAATCAAGAAGATATTTTAGAATATTTGGATTTGAGTCAAGCCACACGCGTTCATCAAAACAAAATCGCCACACGCCGCGTAAACGTGGATTTTCCATTGTGGATGCTGGAAAGTTTAGACCGTGAAGCGGCAAATTTGGGGGTTGCACGTCAAGCCTTAATTAAAATGTGGCTGTCGCAACACCTGCCACCTAATCAACAAAATATTTGATTTAAAAGAGAAAATCATGCGAAACGAACAAGAGTTACACGGCTTAACCCTGCTGGGCAACCAAAAAACCGAATACCGCAGCGACTACGCCCCCGAAGTGCTGGAAGCCTTTGACAACAAACACCCCGACAACGATTATTTTGTCAAATTCGTTTGCCCCGAATTCACCAGCCTTTGCCCGATGACGGGGCAACCTGATTTTGCCACCATTGTCATTCGCTACATTCCCGATGTGAAAATGGTGGAAAGCAAATCGCTGAAACTGTATTTGTTCAGTTTCCGCAATCACGGCGATTTCCACGAAGATTGCGTGAACATCATCATGAAAGATTTGATTAAATTGATGAACCCCAAATACATTGAAGTGTTTGGCGAATTCACACCGCGTGGCGGCATTGCCATACACCCCTTTGCCAATTACGGTCGCGCAGGCACACCGTTTGAGCAAATGGCGCGTGAACGATTGTTTGCCCACGATATGCAGTGATTTTTCAGGCAGCCTGAAATGGATATTGAATGATGAGAAATCATATTACATTAACATTGGCATTATTTGCAGGTTGGTATGGTGTTTTGCTGCTGTGTTTGTTTATTGCACAAACATTCGCTGTGTCAGCCATGCCCCATGATTTGATTTCACATTTATTGAGCATGATTTTGGTTGCCATACCTGCCGTGTATGCAGGCTGGCGCGCACACCAATTCCAACTGATTGACACAGAAGAACATCGCCATATTGCCACACGAATTGCCGTACAAGCGGTACAACTTTCCATCGGCTTAATCATTGGCATTTACATTGGTTTCACATCGGTGGACGCGCTGGTTGAACAAGGTTGGCAAATGGTGGGCATTGTAAAAGGCTTGATTGTTTTGGTCGGCTTGCTGATTGCTTACATCATAACGGGTTTGTTTGCCTATCTGATTGCCAAGCCATGTGTTCTGCTTTTTTTGCCTAAATGATTTATGGTGCGAAAGCCTGATTTTCAGGCTGCCTGAAAAACCATACAGCTTGAAGTTGTGATGATTTTGTCGTTATAATTTTGGCATGGAAAACATGATTTTTGAATGGGACGAGAACAAGGCGGAAAGCAATTTCCGAAAACATGGCATCAGTTTCGCCAATGCTGCCAAAGTTTTTGATGACCCAAATTGCATTACCCAACAAGACCGATTTGAAAATGGCGAATACCGTTGGCAAACAATCGGTATGGTTGGTTCAGAACAATTATTGCTGGTCGCGCACACTTATCTTGATGATGATGAAAATACCGTTGTTCGCATTATTTCCGCGCGTAAAGCAACCAAGCAGGAAAGGAAAAACTATGACAATCATTAGATACAAAGCCAACGAAATCCCCGAACCCACAGCAGAAGATATGGCGCGTATGGCAGCCATTCGTGATGAAGACATTGATTACAGCGACATTCCCCCTTTAACCGATGAATTTTGGGCAAATGCCAAACGGTTTAACGAACTGTATCGCCCACAAAAACGACAAGTTACCGTGCGGATTGACGCTGATGTGTTGGCGTGGCTCAAACAAGATGGCAAAGGCTACCAAACACGTTTGAATGAAATTTTGCGACAAGCGATGTTGTCCACCAAATCGGCTGGTTAATTTTGTTTTCAGGCTGCCTGAAAACAAAATTTGCATTATAATCCGTTTCCCTTTTTCACGGCTGCCCGATGTGTTCAGGCAGCCTGAAATCTTTTCTTCAACCACGCGGTTCGTAACCCTCCCGCGATAACAAAACTAGGAATTTTGATGTACACATTCACTTTTCAACAGCAAAAACACGCCCTGTTTTGGCTGATTTTGTTTCACATTGCCGTGATTGCCGTGAGCAATTATCTGGTGCAATTTCCCTTTACCATCACGCTGCCCAATGGCTTTGAAGTGCATTCCACTTGGGGGGCATTGTCGTTTCCCTTTATTTTTTTGGCAACCGATTTGACGGTACGCATTTTTGGCAAACAATTGGCACGGCGGATTATTTTCTTTGTGATGTTGCCTGCATTGTTGTTGTCTTACGCGCTGTCGGTGCTGTTTGTGCAAGGACATTGGTCGGGGTGGGGGGCTTTGTTGGCGTTTAATCTGTTTGTGTTTCGCATTGCGCTGGCGAGTTTTGCCGCCTATGCTTTTGGGCAATTGATGGACATTGTTGTGTTCAACAAATTGCGTAGCTTGAAAACATGGTGGATTGCGCCCACCGCGTCCACATTTGTGGGCAATGCTTTGGATACTTTGCTGTTTTTCGCGATTGCCTTTCACGGCAGCAGCGATGAATTTATGGCGGCAAATTGGCAACACATTGCTTTTGTGGATTATTTGTTTAAACTGGTGATTTGTACGGTGTTGTTTGTGCCAGCTTATGGCGTGCTGTTGCGATTTTTGACGCGCAAACTCACGGCATGGTCGCAGCCTGTGTTGCATGCTTAATGTGAACTCGGAATCAGTCACTGTCAATGTACCAATAACTTTGCTCCCTCTCCCTATGGGAGAGGGCTGGGGAGAGGGTATGCTGCTCAACAAACCCTCTCTCCAACGCTTTCCCTCAGGGAGAGAGGGCGGGTTTGTTGGCAAATTGACAGTTACTGATTCCGAGTTCACGTTTTTGATAAAAAAACAGAACAGATGAAACCTTTGCAAAACCTACTTTTAAACTGACGTAGGGGCGGATTTCATATCCGCCCTTTTTTCAATTTATTGATAAGAATGAAAATTTCTGCGAACCTAAACGGGGCAGATATGAAATCTGCCCCTACAAACCGAGTTTTGCAAAGGTTTCCAGATATGAAATCCGCCCCTACAAACAGAATTTTGCAAAGGTCTCAGGCTGCCATTTTTTGCGCTTTTTTACAAACAAAAACGTCTCTATCCACCTGATTTGTTTAAAATTCGCGCTTTTTTCAGGACAAGGCAATGAAAAACATCATTTCACTGTTGGTTTTGGGTGCGGTTGCATTTTGGTTGGGACAGCAGCATTTCAGGCAGCCTGAAAACCCATCGCCCAGCCACACCATTTCGCAGCAAGAAACCATTTTGTCGCAAATTCGCGAATTGAATCAACTGCACAGCGTGGCGTTTCATCTGCAAAGCATCATCAAAACCGAAAAACAAGGCAACTGGTTCGCATTGTGGCAAGACAGCCAAAAAGGGCTGTTTGTGGCAAAAGGGCGCGTTCAGGCAGGCTTGGATTTGGACAAATTGTCGGCAAAAGACATACACATTTTGCCCGACAAAGTACTGGTGAATTTGCCACCTGTTGCCATTTTGTCGGCAGATTTGGAAGACATTGAAGTGTTTGATTTGAAAACAGGTTTGTTTAATGTGTATCGGGCGGATTGGTCGGTGCTGCAAACCGTGCAAGCGCAAGCCAAACAGCAAATCGTGCAACAAGCCTGTCAAAACGGCATTTTGCAACACGCCCAACAGCGCAGCGCAGAACAAATCCGCCAATTATTGCGTTTAAGCAACCCCAATGTGGAGGTTTATGCCAGCCCACAAATCGCGGCTTGCACCGTGAAGTAATGTGGCAAAAGGCTGCCTGAAAAACTTTTTCAGACAGCCTTTTGTTATAATGGTGCGACTTCCATTTTTACCCCAATCATCATGCCCCTAATTCAAACGCTCCCCAGTGGCAAACTGGACATCATTGGCGACATACACGGACAATATGAAGCCCTGCAAAATCTGTTGCATTATTTGGGCTATTCGCCAGAAGGCAAACACCCACAAGGCAGAAAAATCATCTTGGTAGGCGATTTGATTGACCGAGGACCCGATGCCCCTGCCGTGTTAAACTGGTTCATGCACGCGCAAAAATTGGGCTACGCATTCATGGTGTTGGGCAACCACGAAATCAATCTTTTAAGCAATGAACCCAAAGACGGTTCAGGCTGGTTTTTCAACAGCCGCGCCGAACGCGATGCAGAAAACTACGCCCCATGGAACAGGCTGCCTGAAAACCAAAAAAAAACCATTATCCAATTTTTAAAACAACAACCATTGGTGTTGCAACGTGCCGATTTGCGGATTGTACACGCCGCGTGGTTGCCCAAAGCCATTGAACAGTTGGCGCAACGCAATCACGAAGATTTGCTCGCCCTGATTCAAGAATGGGAAGAGCAATACCATTGTTGCGTGAAACACGCACCGTGGTTTGATGATTATTTGGAAGAACAACGCCTGCACGCGCATGATTTGGAAAACCCCAATATCACGCCCACCATGTTGCCCCACACCGCGCAACACGATGTGTACAAAAGCCAAGCCAATCCCATTCGCGCCTTAACCTGTGGTGTGGAAATGGTGTCTGCCGTACCGTTTTTTGGGAGTGGGCGGTGGCGATTTTCCATTCGCCATTCGTGGTGGGACGATTACCACGACCCCATTCCCGTGATTATTGGGCATTATTGGCGACAATGGCAGCCACAGCGTCCGCCACCCAAACACCGTGAAAATGTGTTTACCGTGCCATCACATCATTGGCATGGGGCGCGTGGCAATGTGTTTTGTTGCGATTTTTCGGTGGGCGCACGTTGGCGCGACCGCAAAAAAGCCATTGCGCCCAGCCAATCCGAACACCGTTTGGCGGCATTGCGTTTTCCCGAAAAAACGCTGGTGTTTGACAACGGCGAAACGGTGGAAACGGTTTATGGTGTGTGAAAACGCCTTTTCAGGCAGCTTTGCCCTTATTGATGGTCAATCAAATACAAAATGAGACAAGTCACTGTCAATGTGCCAGCAAATCAGCCCTCTCTTCCTGTGGGAAAGCGTTGGAGAGAGGGTTTGTTGAGTAGTACTCCCTCTCCCCAGCCCTCTCCCATTGGGAGAGGGGGAATTTACTTAAATTTATCAATCACTTTTATCCCGAAATCGTGTTGTTTTTAAATGAATTAACCAATATCTTTCCCCATCAAGCAGGGGACAAAGGAAAGAAAAACCATGCCCAGTTTGTATTTGATTCCCACCCCCTTGGGTGCGCCCGACTCGCCCTGCCTGTTGCCACACGAACAGGCGCAAATCGCCCACATCACCGATTTTGTGGTGGAAGCCGAAAAAACCGCGCGCGCCCATTTGAAACATTTTGCGGTCAGCACCCCAATCCGTGATTTGAATTTGCAAACGCTCAATGAACACACACCGCCCAACCAAGTTGCCGCCCTGTTGCAACCCTTGCGGGAAGGGCGCGACATCGGTTTATTGAGCGAAGCAGGCTGCCCCGCCATTGCCGACCCAGGTGCCGATTTGGTGGCGGCGGCACATCGTGAAGGTTTTGCCGTCAAGCCGCTTGTGGGTGCGTCCAGCATTGTGTTGGCGTTGATGGCATCGGGGGCGAATGGACAAAGTTTCGCTTTCAAAGGCTACATTCCTGCCGACAAAGATGGGCGTTCAGGCAGCCTGAAAGCCTTGGAAAGCCGTTCGCGTCAAGCCAACGAAACACAACTGTTCATAGAAACCCCCTATCGCAATGACGCGCTGTTGGCAGAAGCCTTGGCGGTGTTGCAGCCTGAAACGCGCCTGTGTGTGGCGTGCGATTTGACCCTGCCCACGCAAGAAATCATCAGCCAAACCATCGCCCAATGGCGCAAAATGGACAGCTTACCCAATTTAAAAAAACGCCCAGCCTTGTTTGTGCTGTATGCCGCGTGATGAAGAAACCGTGTTCATCATCTTAATTTTCAAAAGAAAAAGCACCTTGTTGAAAACAAAGTGCTTTTTTCATGATATGCGGCAGATTATTCTTCCAACAAAGAACGCAACATCCACGCGGTTTTTTCATGTGTTTGCAAACGAATGGTCAGCAAATCGGCGGTGGGTTGGTCGTTGGCTTCGTCCACAATCGGGAACAATTCGCGGCAAGTGCGGGCTACGGTTTCTTGGTCTTCCACCAACTGACGAATCATTTGGGTGGCATCGGTGTCGCCAGAGCCTTCTTTCACGGTTGCCAAAGCCGAAAATTCGCTGTATGAACCAGGGGCAAGATAGTCCAAAGCGCGAATGCGTTCGGCGATTAAATCCACCGCCAAAGCCAATTCATTGTATTGCTCTTCAAACATCAAATGCAAAGTGCGGAACATTCTGCCTTTTACGTTCCAGTGGTAGTTGTGGGTTTTCAAATACAAAGTGTAGGTGTCTGCCAACACTTTGGACAAACCGTGTGCAATGGCTTGGCGTTGTTCATCGCTCAAACCAATGTTGATTTTGCTGGTGGGAATGCTCATTTCAATCTCCATAAAAAAAATTTATGATATAAAAATGGGGCTGAATTGTCAATGTTTTTCAAGTGATTGGCTTTCAGGCTGCCTTTTATTGTCCTGCAAAAAATGGCTTTTGCCTTCGGCGACTTACTTTTTAAAAAAGTAAGCCAAATCAATGAATGCTCAACGGTTTCGTTTTAAACCAACATTTCAGGCAGCCTGAAATGGGATTAGGCTGCCTGTGGCACTTCAAAAATTTCGCGCAACAGCACTTTATAAAACGCAAACGCATTCAAAGCACCTTTTAAGGCATCTTCCTTGTCTTCTTCGGAAACGTTCAAATTGTTCAAATGCGCCACAAATTCGCGCCAATGTTTACCGCGCCCATCGGCGTGTGGCGCGAGATGGCGTGCGCCGTGTTCGGCACTCATATTCAGGTGATTTTGTGCGTCTTTGTACAAAAATGCTGCGCCCAAATTGGAGCCTTCGGCACAATACAGCCAGCCCAAGGCTTCTGCGCCTGTGGGTTTGGGCAATGCGGTTTGCCACGTTTTGGCTTGTGCGCCCAAATCTTGCAAATCTTGCAACACGGTTTCGTAACGCGCCAATTCTGCCAAATTGGGGATTTGTTGATTTAATTTGGGGTCTTTGTAAATGTCGTCCACGATTTTGTGGAACACCGATTGTAATTGTAAGAACTTGATATAATTATTATTATTGGCAAAGGGTTGCACCGACATCACCAAGTTGTCCACGCTATCGTGGGTGGCACGGCTGTTGGTTTTTAAATAAAGTGCAAAGGTGTTTTCGGTGGGCACATCGGTGGTGTCGTGATGATGAGACATATTCAATTCCTTTATCAAACAATCATGAATGGAGGGTTTTTAATTAAAACAATGAATATCATAAAGGTTAAATATGGTAAATGATTTGGGCTTTTGTGGCAAGTTTTTTGGCAATGATAATGATTTTCAGGCAGCCTGAAATGATTTCGGGCTGCCTGAAATAAATCAATTCAAATTATTGATAATCAATAACTTACCATTCGTAGTTCACACCCACATTGTAAGCTGCGCCGCCACTGCGTGGGCTGGTGGCAATGCCTGCTTTGATGGCGGTTTTTTCATCAAAACGGTAGCCACCGCCCACGGCAATGGCAACTTTGGATTTGTAGCCACCCACGGCTGCGGAAACGTTGAATTTACCAATGCTGTATGGTTGGAACAAGCCCGTTAAGGCTGCTTGCGCGGCTAAACCTTTTTCGGTTTTGTCTTCCAAATCGTCAATGCGTTGGTTGATTTGGGTAAGTTGATTGTTTTGTCTTGCCACTTGGGTGTTTAAATTGGCGATGTCGGTGCCGTGTTGCACCACGGTGTTTTCTACTGTGGTAACGCGGTTGCCCAAGGTATCCAAATCGGCTTTATCGGCTTTGGTGTTTTCCAAAACTTGGGTGTTGGACAAGGCGGTGTTGGCGGTATTGCTGATGCTTGCCAATGCGGTTTTGTCGGCTTTGGTGTTTTCCAAAATTTGGGTATTGGACAGGGCGGTATTGGCGGTGGTTTGAGCGTCAGTGGCTTTGGTGTCGGCAGCTTGCGCGGTGGTTTGAGCAGCGGTGGCTTTGTCATCGGCAGCTTGTGCGGCAGTTTGAGCGGCTGTTGCTTTGGTATCGGCAGCTTGTGCGGCAGTTTGAGCAGCGGTGGCTTTGGTGTCGGCAGCTTGTGCGGCAGTTTGCGCTGCGGTTGCTTTGGTGTCAGCAGCTTGTGCGGCAGTTTGAGCAGCGGTGGCTTTGTTATCGGCAGCTTGCGCGGCAGTTTGTGCTGCGGTGGCTTTGTTATCGGCAGCTTGTGCGGCAGTTTGAGCAGCGGTGGCTTTGTTATCGGCAGCTTGTGCGGCAGTTTGTGCTGCTCTGGCTTTGTTATCGGCAGCTTGTGCGTCAGTTAAAGCCTGAGAGGCTTTTCTATCAACCTCATTCAGATTAAACTGGTTGGTTTTGTTTTCAATAATGGTTTCTGCCAAAACCGCTTCAATATCCGCAATTTTATCGCTATTGCTTTGCCCAATGATTTTGAAACCATCGGCAATATTTTGAAAAGTTTGAATATCGCGTGGGCTCAAACCTTGTGCGGTCAAGACACGTTTGTATCCGACTACATAAGAGTCAATAGCCATTGCGCTGGCTTGGTTGCCTGCTTTGGCATCGGTTTTATTGTTGGCAATTTGTGTGTTTAATTGTGCTTTTTCTGCAACCACGCTTGCGGCATCTTTGTTTTTAATTGTATCAATCAAGTCTGCTTGAACATGACCGATTGCCAATGTGCCCATCAATACGGAAGCGGCTGTTTGTGTTGCGTTTTTGTGATTTTTTTTCATGGTTTTGTGTCCTTAATTGGATTGGTATTTTTGTTGGTGGGTGTTGCCCTTGTTGAGGCGATACAGGCAGCATGGCTACCGTGTGCCACGCATTATAGGTTGAATACTTACACAAAGATATGTTGCAAAATGTAAAAAAACAACAAAACCGCCTTTCAGGCAGCCTGAAAAGCGGTTTTTATCAAAAAAACCACATTTTAATGATGTGCGTGTCCAATTTGGAAAGTAAGGGTGCTGTAAGTGGCTTCTTTTTGGCAAACTTTTTGGTCGGCAAAGTCGGTTTTGTATTCCACATTGGCTTTCCAGAAACCTTGACGCAATGGAATGATGTTCACTTCGCCTTGGTCGTTGGTTACATCGGAAAAGGCTTGGGCTTCCACTTTGTGTGATTTGCTGCGGTCGCTGGTGTCAAAGCCGTCAAAGGTGGCGGTCAGCGTTACATTGGGCAAGGGTTCGCCTTTGTACAGCACTTTCACTTTGAATTTGTCGCCAACGTGCACATTGGCAGGATTGTCCAACGGCACAATTTCCAGCAAATGACCCAATGGTTTGCTGATGATGTCTTTGCTGGCACTTTCGTGTCCCACATTGGCAATGTGTTTGCCATACATGCGGGTTTGTTCGCAATAGGTGGCATCGGTCATTTCGGTCATATTGGTGCGTTTCCAGCCTGCGGCGTTTTTGCTCCAAAAGGTGGGTTGGTATTCGCCAACCACCAAATAGCTGCCGTCTTGTACGGGTTTTTTGCTTTGGTATTGGTAGTTGTATTTGCCTTTTTGCACCAATTCTTCTTTGCCTTTGTCGGTAATCAGCGTCATGGGTTTGAAGATGTTTAAGCGTTCTTTGGCGATTTCTTCAAACTCGGGAAATTCGCCGTAGCCCAATTCGGCTTTCAAAATTTCGCCACCGTGCGTGTGGTCGGCAGACACCCAAACGCGGTGTGCGTGTGCAGACAAACTGATGGCGCAAATCATGGCTGCCAATGCGATTTTTTTCATGATGAAATCTCCTGAAATGTTTGCAAAAATCAAAATGTGAATGTTATACAATAACATGATTTTTGTAAAGATTGGGCTGCCTGAAATGGACATCAACCCACATTTCAGGCAGCCTGAAAATCAAAGCATGGGTGCAACAAAACGATTAATCGTATCGCGCAACACAATCAGTTTGCCGTGAAAAAAATGCGAACTTTCAGGCAGCACCACAATCGGCAAATTCTGTTCGGCACACCATTGGAGTGGTTTGGCGAGTTCCACCACTTCATCATCGGCACCGTGAATGACCAAGGTTTTGTTGATGTTGGGAACGTGTGGTGCGGCTGCCTGTTTGGTGTAATGCCCCACCGCCGCGCCAATGAGCAGCAACAAATCAGGCTCACGCTGCTGTGCGGCAAAAGTGGAAACGTAGCCGCCAAACGAAAAACCGACAATCGCCAATTTACTGGCATGAGGGTGTTGGGCGCGCGCGTGGTCAATCAGGGCAACGAAATCATCGGTTTCGCCTTTGCCGTGGTCGTAGCTGCCTTCGCTGTTGCCTGTGCCGCGTGAATTGGGCAAATAGCAATGAAAACCCATTTGCGTCAAGCATTTGGCGGCAGTTTGTATCACTTTGTTGGTGAATGTGCCGCCTTGTGTGGGATTGGGGTGATGTATGACCGCCACACCGCGTTCTGCACCGATTGCGGGCAGATACAGGGTTTCCAGTTTGCCTGTTAATCCTTGAATAAAAAGAATGTTTTGATTGTTTAAATTCAACATGGTTTTGTCTCAATTTGATTTGAAGGGGGGATACGCAATCTGCCCCCACGCATGGTTTTTCGTTTTCAGGCTGCCTGAAAATCAGTTTTTCAAACCCAACACATCTTGCATATCAAACAAACCCGTGTCGTGATTTGCCAACCACACCGCCGCACGAACTGCACCTGCGGCAAAGGTCATGCGGCTGCTGGCTTTGTGGGTGATTTCCACGCGCTCGCCATCGGTGGCAAACAATGCCGTGTGGTCGCCCACCACATCGCCTGCGCGAACCGTTGCAAAACCAATGGTTTGGCTGTCGCGCGCGCCTGTGTGTCCTTCGCGACCGTACACCGCGCATTCTTTCAAATCGCGTCCCAAAGCGTTGGCAATCACTTCGCCCATGCGCAAAGCCGTGCCGCTTGGCGCGTCCACTTTGTGTCGGTGGTGGGCTTCAATGATTTCAATGTCGTAGCCTTCGTTCAGCACACGCGCCACCGTGTCCAAAATGTGGAAAGTCAAATTCACGCCCACGCTGTAATTGGCGGCAAACACAATGGCGCGTTTTTGCGCGGCTGCCTGAATTTTCGCTTTGCCCGCATCATCATAGCCTGTGGTGCCGATGACCATTTTGATTTGATTTTGCTCACAAAATTCAATCAAAGGCAAAGACGCTTCGGCACGGGTAAAATCAATGACCACATCGGCATGGTTTAAGGCAGCCTGAAAATCCGCCGTGATGTTCACGCCCGTTTTGATGCCCACCGCATAGCCCGCGTCCAAGCCCAAACTTTCCGAGCCAGCGTGTTCCAACGCGCCCACCAGCACCGCGTTGGGGTTCGCGTCCACCGCTTGTACCAAAACTTTGCCCATGCGACCGTTTACGCCAGCAATGGCGATTTTTACTTGTTGAATTTGAACCATGATTTTTTCTCTTGTTGGGGTTGATTTTGTTGGGCGATTTGCTCACGCGCATAATCCAAAGCCGAGCCTTCTACACGCGAAACCACATTGCCTTGAAAATAAACGGTTAAATTGCGACTTTCTTTCACTTTACCGCCGCGCAAAACCTCATAATTGTAGTCCCACTGCGTATCGCGGAAAGACGGACGCAACAAAGGCGCACCAATGTAAAGTTGAACCTGTTCGCGCGTCATGCCAGCCTGAATTGCCAACACCGATTTGGGTTCAAGTGGCACACCTTGAATCACAGGCAATTTGTAATACGGTAATTTTTCAACCAATTTGGGCGTACAAGCCGTTAAACTTGCCAACATTGTGGCGGCAATCAAGACTTTTTTCACGTTTTTTGCCTTTCTTGTTGAGGGTTTGCCTTGCGATTTTTGCGATGTGGCATTGAAAAGTTTTATCATTTAGCCGTGTGCAAGGCACCAAAAAATGCGTATTATAGCGGTAATTTGATTTTTTTGATTTTTTTCAGGCTGCCTGAAAAATCATTTTTGTAAAAAGGAAAAACAAGATGAACAACATTACCCAATTAAAAGACAATGGCTTAAAAGTAACAGGACCTCGTCTGAAAATTTTGGATTTGTTTGAAACCCACAGCGAAGAACATTTGAGCGCAGAAGATGTTTACCGCATTTTGCTGGACGAAGGCATTGAAATTGGCGTGGCAACCATTTATCGCGTTTTGACCCAATTTGAACAAGCAGGCATTTTGTTGCGCCACCATTTTGAAAGCGGCAAAGCCGTGTACGAACTCAATCAAGGCGGACACCACGACCACATCGTGTGCATGAAATGTGGCGATGTTGCCGAATTTCACAACGAAGAAATTGAACGCCTACAAGAAAAAATCGCCAGCGAAAACGGCTACCGCATTGTGGACCATGCTTTGTACATGTATGGCATTTGCACCGATTGCCAGAAAAAAGAGAAACGTTGATTTTCAGGCTGCCTGAAATTGGGACACAACGCGGTTCGTAGGGGCGGATTTCATATCCGCCCCGTTTTCGTATCATGATTGTGGAAAAGGGCGGATATGAAATCCGCCCCTACATCGGTTAAGCCATTTCAATCAAAAAAAGCTGCCTGAAAAATTTTCAGGCAGCCTGAAACCTTTGCAAAACTCGGTTTGTAGGGGCAGATTTCATATCTGCCCCGTTTAGGTTCGCAGAAATTTTCATTCTTATCAAGAAATTGAAAAAAGGGCGGATATGAAATCCGCCCCTACGTCAGTTTAAAAGTAGGTTTTGCAAAGGTTTCAGCCTTTTTCGTTTACCCTGCTTTATAAGCGGCTTGCATTTCACGTTCGCGCTTGGTGGCTTGGCGCAACATCAAATAATTGATGCTGATGACCAAAGTGCCCACCACCGCAATCATGATGGTTGCCAGCACATTCATTTGTGGGTCAAGACCGCGCCGCACTTTACCGAAAATCAGTTGGGGCAGGGTAACTTCGCCTGGGCCTGCCAAAAATGAGGCAATCACCAAATCGTCCAACGACAGCGTAACCCCCAGCAAAAAGCCAGATGCAATCGCAGGCGCAATCAAAGGCAGCGTAATCACAAAAAAGATTTTCATCGGACGCGCCCCCAAATCCATGGCGGCTTCTTCAAGCGATTGGTCAAGCTCCATCAGGCGCGCGCGAATCACCACCGTAATGTATGCCATACACAGCGTGGTGTGTCCCAAGAAAATCGTGAAAAAACCACGGTCAAATTCCACGCTGCCACCAAACAGGCTTTGCAACAAAGTTTGCACCTGAATAATCAGCAGCAACATCGACAAACCCGTAATCACATCAGGCATGACCATCGGCGCAGACACCATGCCCGCAAACAAGGTTTTGCCACGAAAACGCTTAATCCGCGCCAAAGCATAGCCCGCCATCGTACCCAAAATCACCGCCGCCAACGATGAGGCAGCCGCAATTTTCAACGACAACCACATCGCACCCAAAATATCGTCATTTTGGATAAGTTCGCCATACCAACGGGTTGAAAAACCGCCCCACACCGTAACCAGTTTGGAATCGTTGAATGAATAAATAACCAAAATAATCAATGGGATATATAAAAAAGCCAATCCCAAAAAGAGCATGATTTTCAAAAACCACGACATTTTTGCTTGATTCATTTAATGCTTCCCTTCTTCCATTTGGCGTTCTTCAAAACGCTGGAACAATGCCATAGGCACAACCAGCAACAACACCATGATGACCGCCACCGCCGAAGCCAATGGCCAGTTGTTTGCGTCAAAGAAAGTCATCCACAGGGTTTTGCCTATCATCAGATTGTCGGGCCCGCCCACCAGCTCGGGAATCACATATTCGCCCACGGCAGGAATGAACACCAACATGCTGCCTGCAATAATCCCCGATTTGGACAAAGGCAGGGTAATCGTGAAAAACGCTTTAATGGGGTGTGCGCCCAAATCGGCGGCGGCTTCAAGCAGTCTGCTGTCCAATTTCACCAACTGGGTATAAAGCGGCAAAATCATAAACGGCAAATAGGCATACACCATCACCAAATTCAGCGAAAAGGTGTTGTAAAACAAATTTAAGGGTTCGGAAATGATGCCCCATTTGATTAAGTAATTGTTGATGATGCCGTTTTGTCCCAGCAAGCCCATCCACGCATACACGCGCAGCAAAAACGATGTCCAAAATGGCAACATAATCGTCAGCAGCAAACCGTTGCGAATAGACGGGTGGGCGCGCGAAATGGCATACGCCATCGGATAGCCTATCAACAAACAAATCAAAGTGGTGGTCAAAGCCGTTTTGATGGACAGCCAATAGGTCAGCAAATAAATGTTGTCGCCCTGTTTGCCATCGTCAAAGGGGTTGATTAAGGCTGCCAGCGATGAACCCAAATCGGCAAAAATATCTTTGTAGTTTTGCCACACAATGTGCAGGCTGCCGTCTTCTTGCAACAAAGGCGTAAACGGGGGAATGGACAATTCCTGTTCGGCAAAACTGATTTTAAAAACAATGAAAAACGGCACAAGAAACAGCAACAGCAACCAAACATACGGTATGCCGATGACCAACTTGCCGCCCCATGTTTTGCGGGTAGTAGGTTGAGACATTTCAGGCAGCCTTTCTTATCGTGTTAAAGGTGTGGGTTGGTTTTCGGGCCAATCCAAATACACTTCATCGCCCCAAGTTGGCGGTTCAATGTTGCGTACATACCAATAGGGGGCAGGCACTTGGCTTTTGATGATGCGTCCGTTTTCCATTTCCACATGGTAAATCGCAAAGCTGCCCAAATAGGCGATTTCTTTCACTTTGCCTTTTGCCCAGTTGTGGGTGTCGCGGTGGGCGGGTTTTTCTTTGTGCAAATCAATGTCTTCGGGGCGGATTGAAATCCAAATGGTTTGACCGTCTTCTGCGGTAAATTTTTGGTCGGTGTACACTTTGCTGGGCAATTCGGGGCAATCAATCAGCGCGTGGGCATCGTCTTTGTGAACGAGTTTGCCTTCAAAAATATTGGTTTCGCCAATGAATTCTGCCACAAATTTGCTTTCGGGATAGTCGTACACATCAGCAGGTGTGCCAACTTGTTGCAATTCGCCATGCGACATAATCGCCACGCGGCTTGCCATGGTCATGGCTTCTTCTTGGTCGTGCGTTACCATGATGCAGGTTACGCCCACTTTTTCCAAAGTATTGACCAATTCAAATTGGGTTTGTTGGCGCAATTTTTTGTCCAATGCGCCAAGTGGTTCATCTAAAAGCAACAATTTGGGGCGTTTTGCCAAGCTGCGTGCCAATGCCACGCGTTGTTGTTGTCCGCCCGACAGTTGGTGCGGTTTGCGTTTGGCGTATTGGGGCATTTGCACGAGGCGCAACATTTCTTCTACGCGACTGGCGATTTCGTCTTTGGGCAATTTGTCTTGTTTCAAGCCAAAGGCGATGTTTTCTTCCACCGTCATGTGGGGAAAGAGCGCGTAGCTTTGGAACATCATGTTGATGGGGCGGTCGTAGGGGGCGAGGTGGGTAATGTCTTGACCGTCCAGCAAAATTTGTCCTTCGGTGGGTTTTTCCATGCCCGCGAGCATACGCAGCAGCGTGGATTTGCCACTGCCTGAACTGCCCAGCAGTGCAAAGATTTCGTGTTGATGAATGTCCAAATCAAGCGGTTTGACCGCCAGATTGTCGCCGTATTTTTTGGCTAATCCTTTGATTTGTAGATAAGGTTGCTTGTTGTCGCTCATGGGCATACTCCAATGAAATAAAAACAGGGCTGTTTTGATTGCTTTGGACAGTTTCTCATTGATTTATTTGAAAATCTTTGTGTCTGTTTAATGGCGTTCAGGCAGCGTACCAATTTTAAAGCGCGTGATTTTATTCAACAACATCACACGGGGCAAGCGATATTGTGTGATTTGTGTGAAATTGGGTTTCAGGCTGCCTGAAACGTTACCAAAACGCATTTTCAGGCAGCCTGAAAGCAACTTAATCCAACGCACGTTAGGGATAGAAGTGATTGATAAATTTCAGTAACCCACTTCCCTCTCCTGTGGGAGAGGGGTAGGGAGAGGGTTTTTCGTCCAACCAACCCTCTCTCCAACTCTCTCCCACGGGGAGAGAGAGCGAGTTTGCTGGTACATTAAAAGGAACTTATCCCAAGTTTGCGTTAATTTAATCCACGATTTTCACTTTGCCCGTCATCATGGCAACGTGTCCAGGGAAGGTGCAGAAAAATTCAAAATCGCCATTTTTCAATTTGTCGGTTTTGAAGGTGAAGGTGCTGGATTCGCCACCGCCCACCATTTTGCTGGCGGCAATCACGCGGTTGTCGTTGGGTTTGAGGTAATCGTTTTCCAATTTGGCACTTGCACCGTCTGCCACAATGGCGGCTTTGTCGGCGGCGGCAGCGATGACCACATTGTGTCCCATGGCGGCTTTGGGGGTTTTGCCTGTGTGGTTGAGTGTGATGCTGGCTTGGGCGCAGCTTGATTTGATGGCAATTTCTTGCGTGTCAAACTTCATGGCATCATCGCTGTTGATGACGATTTGGCATTCGCTTGGCACGTTGGTGGCAGAGGGCGCGTTGGATTCAGATGCAGCAGCAACAGGGCTGGCGGCAACAGGCGCAGGTTGAGCGGCAGGTTGAGTTTGAGCGGGTTCATTGCCACCACACGCGCTCAACGTGAAAGCGGTGGCGATAAGTGCCAAATACATTTTCATGGTTTTACTCCAAAAATGGGTGGAAAAAGTGCATTTCAGGCTGCCTGAAAAGGCATTTCATTGCAAATAAAGCCATTTTACGCCTGTTTGCAGGCTTTGTGTTGGTTCAGACAGCCCTGTTGTACACAACAAAATGAAAGTTTTTGCCTTCGGCGACTGACTTTTTAAAAAAGTACACCTAGCGGTGGGCAACAGAGCGCAAATCCCAACTATCCCCCTATTTTATTTTGGTTGCGTACGGTAAGGCAGCAAAGGTATTCAATTACTGTTAAATTTGCGTTAGAATGATTTAAATATTGTAAATCAGAAAAACACTTTTTGTTCAACAAAATGGAGAGAAGAACCATGCCACAAATCAAAATTCCAGCCGTTTACGTTCGCGGTGGCACGTCCAAAGGCGTGATTTTCAAATTAAGCGATTTGCCCGAACGCGCCCAAAACGCAGGCGAAGCACGCGACAAATTGCTTTTGCGCGTACTGGGCAGCCCCGACCCCTACAAACAACAAATTGACGGCTTGGGCAATGCCAGCTCGTCCACCAGCAAAGCCTTGATTTTAAGCAAATCCACGCAGCCTGAACACGATGTGGACTATTTATTCGGGCAAGTTGCCATTGACAAACCCTTTGTGGATTGGAGCGGAAATTGCGGCAACATGACGGCAGCAGTGGGCGCATTTGCCATTGCACAAGGCATTGTGGATAAAGAAAAAATCCCCGAAAACGGCATTTGCACCGTCCGCATTTGGCAAAAAAACATCGGCAAAACCATCATCGCCCACGTTCCCATTCAAAATGGCGAAGTGTTGGAAACAGGCGATTTTGAATTGGACGGCGTAACTTTTCCAGCCGCCGAAGTCGTGATTGAATTTTTAGACCCTGCCGATGGCGAAGGTGCCATGTTCCCCACAGGCAATGTTGTTGATTTATTGGACATTCCCGACATCGGACAAATCCCCGCCACGCTCATCAATTCGGGCATTCCCACCGTGTTTGTGAACGCGGCAGACATCGGCTACACAGGCACAGAATTGCAAGCCGACATCAATGGCGACCCTGAAAAATTGGCGTTTTTTGAAAAAATCCGCGCGTATGGCGCATTGAAAATGGGCTTGATTGCCAATCTGGACGAGGCACAAACGCGCCAACACACGCCCAAAGTCGCCTTTGTTGCGCCAGCGCAAAGCTACACCGCATCAAGCGGAAAAATGGTGGAAAAACAAGAAATTGATTTGCTGGTACGCGCATTCTCTATGGGCAAATTGCACCACGCGATGATGGGAACCGCGTCCGTAGCGATTGCGACTGCGGCAGCCGTGCCGAATACTTTGGTCAATTTGGCGGCTGGCGGTGGCGAGCGCGAGGCGGTGCGTTTTGGACACCCATCTGGCACTTTGCGCGTGGGCGCGGCTGTGGCGCAACAGCCCAATGGCGAATGGACGGCAACCAAAGCCGTGATGAGCCGTTCGGCGCGTGTGATTATGGAAGGTTGGGTGCGTGTGCCTGATGATTGTTTTTAAATAAAAAAATGGTTTTCAGGCAGCTTGATTGTGATATGGGGGCAGATTGGTATCTGCCCTTTTTTTGTGTAATTGGGTTTTGCCTGAAATGGTTGGGCTTGCCAGCGCAAAGCGTGGGTGTGGCGGCGCAACGCCACGTTACCGCAGTTTTGCAAAGGTTTCAGTTTGTGAAAATCACGCGATTGTGTGTTTTTGTTAAGAAAAAACCACACGCAATTTATGGTTATTTTTGATTTGATTTTGTGAATGAAAATGGTTGTTTGATTGACGAAAACGCAATTTTCAGGCTGCCTGAATGTGTTTATTGTAAAGATTTATTAAGATTTTATTTGTTATTGTGAAATACAATTTTACGAAAGCGGTTTTTTTGAATTACATTGCACTACACGTTGGCGATGTGGTGAAACAACACATTCAAAACGCAACATAAGAAAAACATTTTTAGGAGCAAAATCTATGGCTTATCAATCTGCTGGCTTGCGTTTCCGTCAAGCCGTTCAAGAATCCAATCCATTAGCCGTGGTGGGCTGCGTGAATGCGTATTTTGCGCGTTTGGCAACCGCGAGCGGTTTCAAAGCAATTTATTTGTCGGGCGGCGGCGTGGCGGCTTGTTCGTGCGGCATTCCCGATTTGGGCATCACCACGATGGAAGATGTGTTGATTGACGCAAAACGCATTACCGACAATGTGGACACGCCACTTTTGGTGGACATTGATGTGGGTTGGGGTGGGGCATTCAATATTGCGCGTACCATTCGCAATTTTGAACGCGCTGGTGTGGCGGCGGTGCATATTGAAGACCAAGTGGCGCAAAAACGCTGTGGTCATCGTCCCAACAAAGCCATTGTTTCACAAGCAGAAATGGTAGACCGCATTAAGGCTGCCGTAGATGCGCGTGTGGACGACAATTTCGTGATTATGGCGCGAACCGATGCGTTGGCGGTGGAAGGTTTGAATGCGGCGATTGAACGCGCCCAAGCCTGTGTGGAAGCAGGTGCGGACATGATTTTCCCCGAAGCGATGACCGAATTGTCCATGTATCAACAATTTGCCAAAGCGGTGCAAGTGCCTGTTTTGGCGAACATCACCGAATTTGGCGCAACGCCGCTCTACACCCAAGCAGAGCTGGCTGAAAATGGCGTGAAATTGGTGCTGTATCCCCTGTCTTCGTTCCGAGCGGCAAGCAAAGCGGCTTTGGGTGTGTATCAAGCGATTATGCGCGATGGCACGCAAGCCAATGTGGTGGACACCATGCAAACCCGCGCGGAACTCTACGAATTTTTAAATTACCACGATTTTGAAAATAAGCTGGACGAATTGTTTAGCCAAAACAAATAATTCATTGCCCCCAAATCCCCTCTCCCATTGGGAGGGGGCTAGGGAGAGGGAAAACAGACATTTTTTGAAAATGCGCTGTTGGCTTTTTGTAAACTTTTTTCAGTTAGTAAGAAAGCTGTTTTTATTCACTTATCATTTTAAGGATATTTATGATGAAAATTTTAAATTTAAAAAATTGTTTCCTTGTGCTGCGATTATTTCAGCATTGTTTGTGAGTCCTGTTTCATTGGCAAATGAAACAGAATCTGAAACGATGACCCAAGCTGAAGCATTGGCAATTGATGCCAAACATTATGCGGCTGCTTATGGTGTAGATGAAACTGAAGCCATGCGCCGTTTACTGATTATGCACGGTTCAACAGAAGAAATTGAAGCATTAGAAAAAACGTACCAAGACCGTTTGGCTGGTGTGTATTTTGATAATGGCGCAAATTTTGGCTTGAACTTTGTTTTGACTGGTGATGAAACGCCACAAGAACGCAAACTAATTCGTAAAGCACAAAAAGCTGAACGTAAAGCCGAAAAACAAGCTGCGAAAGAAGAAAAAAAGGCGGCTAAACAACAAGCCAAAGATGAGAAAAAACAGCAAAAAGCTGACCAAAAAATGCAGAAACATTATGCAAAGTGGGGCATTACGGAAGTTGATGTCAATAAAGCCATTTCTATGATTGAACAACCTACCGAAGCTAAAGTGAAATTTCGTGCAAAAGCAAAAGATAAACGTGAAAAGCAGGTTGAAAAATTAGGTAAAAATTTAGATAAATTGAATAAACAAATTGGTAATTTAGTGGGTACTTATTTTGATGTACGAGATGAGAAATTCGTTATTCAAATTAATGAAAAAGACAATGCTAAATTTGGCTTAACAGCAGAAAAAGTAAATCAAATTGCAACCACAATTTTAAATGAGCCTGTTAAAGTTGAAAATGTACCAGCATACTTTACTAATCAATCTATCAAGGGGGGTACAAGTTTACAAGGAAATTTAGGAATTTGTACATCAGGATTTGTCGTAAAAGACCGCACCACAGGGCAAATTGGTATTGTAACAGCTGGGCATTGTTCAAAACATTCTACTTTTACTTACACAGATAGAGATGGGACAATCGTACAAATGAAATTGGTTCGGTCGGAAGAAAGTGAAAAAAGTGATATGGCTTTTTATGTACCTGTAACAACAACGAAAGCTAGTCCATCATTTTATCCTGATAGTGGTAATAAACCACGTAATTTGGTTGGTTGGAAATCTGTTTCCGCAACTAATGAAAAAGGGTTTTTAACGACAGGTAGTTTTTTATGTATGTATGGACAAACTACTGGTGTACAAAGTTGTGGGGAAGTTGTTGATAAAAATTTTGCTCCTAGAACGTTTAATGCCAACGGGCAAGAAGTTGGTTGTGGTAAAGCAGGACAGCCATTTATTGCTTGTGGTAAAAACTTTGTCCTTATTCAACCTAAAGAAAAATCAGGTCAAGCAGGTTTAAAATGTGCAGCTGGGGACAGTGGAGGTCCATGGTTTGCATATGGTAATGCTTACGGTATCTATAAAGGCGGAGTTCCAATTGATG
The DNA here is from genome assembly GCF_014054525.1 of Alysiella filiformis. Taxonomy (NCBI): domain Bacteria; kingdom Pseudomonadati; phylum Pseudomonadota; class Betaproteobacteria; order Neisseriales; family Neisseriaceae; genus Alysiella; species Alysiella filiformis. Next base: position 141,859 of record NZ_CP059564.1, on the reverse strand, counting down.
AGAACGGATACTGTTCACACGCAGTTTATACTCCTATTATTCGTATCAATGATTTAGATTTAACCCTATATTATGGTAAATAACTATGAAAAATTGGATTTATTTGTTACTAATTGTATTTACAGCCTGTACACAACCAAATACATTAGAAAATAAATCTAATACAAACATTAATCATATTAAGAAAGAAATGGAATTGCCCACTTATCCACCTTTACTAGAAGGCGTATTGATGCTAAGTCTGGGAACAAGTGGGCAGTTAAAAATGGTTAATGGTTGTGTAGGATTAAACTATTCTGATAGGGACAAAATTTTTGATATTTTGCTTATTTTTCCACAAGGAACAAAAATAATTAATCAAGGAAAATCAATTCAATTTTTTAATAGTAAAGATAAAGTTTTTCATGATGGTGATTTTGTCATAACAGGAGGGGATATTCCATCGGAAGAAAGACCTAGCAATATTAATATTCCGAGTCATTGTCATGGAAAAAAATATTTAGCTGCTCCTAATATGCACTTAAATAAAAAACACTGATTAAATTTTCAGGCAGCCTGAAATGTTCCCCCAAGCAGTAAAAACTCATCTTTCCACTTTCTTTTTCACTTTTGTTTAAAGGAACACAACCATGAGTACCGAAACCCAAACCCCTGCTTTCAAACCCAAAAAATCCGTAGCCCTGTCGGGCGTGGCAGCGGGCAACACCGCGCTTTGCACCGTAGGTCGCTCAGGCAACGATTTGAGCTATCGCGGCTACGACATTTTGGATTTGGCAAAACATTGCGAATTTGAAGAAGTCGCCCATTTGCTCATTCACGGACATTTGCCCAATCAATTTGAATTGGCGGCTTACAAGCAAAAATTGAAATCATTGCGCGGTTTGCCCATTCGCGTGATTCAGGTATTGGAAAGCCTGCCTGCCCACACGCACCCCATGGACGTGTTGCGTACAGGCGTGTCCATGCTCGGCTGTGTGCACCCCGAACGCGAAAGCCAACCCGCCAGCGAAGCACGTGATATTGCCGATAAATTGATTGCCTGTTTGGGCAGTATGTTGTTGTATTGGTATCAATATTCGCACAACGGCAAACGCATTGAAGTGGAAAGCGAAGAAGACAGCATTGGCGGACATTTCTTGCACATGTTGCACGGCAAACGCCCCAGCGCAAGCCACATCAAAGCCATGCACGTTAGCCTGATTTTGTATGCAGAACATGAGTTTAACGCCTCCACGTTCACCAGCCGCGTGATTGCAGGCACAGGTTCAGACATTTACTCTGCCATCACAGGTGCGATTGGCGCACTCAAAGGGCCCAAACACGGTGGTGCAAACGAAGTGGCTTACGACATTCAAAAACGCTATCGCAGCGCAGACGAAGCCGAAGCCGACATTCGCGAACGCATTGCGCGTAAAGAAATCATCATCGGATTCGGACACCCCGTTTACACCATTTCCGACCCACGCAATGTGGTGATTAAAGAAGTGGCACGCGATTTGAGCAAAGAAACAGGCGATATGCGCTTGTTTGACATTGCCGAACGCTTGGAAACGCTGATGTGGGACGAGAAAAAAATGTTCCCCAATTTGGATTGGTTCAGCGCGGTGTCGTATCAAAAATTGGGCGTGCCAACCGCGATGTTTACACCATTGTTTGTGATTTCGCGCACAACAGGTTGGAGCGCACACGTTTTGGAACAACGCGCAGACGGCAAAATCATTCGCCCCAGCGCGAATTACACAGGACCCGATGACACGCCATTTGTGCCGATGGGCGAGCGTTGATTTTGTAGGGTGCATACCACGCACCAAATCATTGAAATATCATGAATTTGGTATTTTATGCGAAAAAATGTAGGGTGCATATTACGCACCAAAACCTTGAAAATTTGGGGGAAGGGTGTGTGGTACGCCACCCTACATTTGAAAATCATTTTGTTCTTTCACAACCGATAAACATCATTTTTCCGCCAACACGATTCAGTTGTGCCATTTTCTTCCACTCATCATCTTGATTCAAAAACCCGAGTCGCCCTAAACCCATTTTGTAGTATGATTACAAAATGATTAAATCAAACGGAAAAAAGACAAAATGATGTGGCAAATGATTTTAAAAGGCGCGATGATTTCTGGCGGATTGATTATGGCGATTGGGGCGCAAAACGCTTTTGTGTTGCGACAAGGACTGTTGAAACAACACGTTTTGGCGGTAGCAATGATTTGTTTTCTTTGCGATTTTGCTTTGATTAGCGTGGGCGTGTTGGGGTTGGGTGGCGCGATTGCGCGTAGCCAAACGGCTTCGGTTGTGCTGGCGATTTTGGGGGCGATGTTTTTGTTGTGGTATGGTTTTCGGTCGTGTCGCAGCGCGTTGGCGCAACAACATGACGCTTTGCAAATATCTGAAAATGCAGAAGTTTCAGGCAGCCTGAAACAAACCGCGCTTGCCACGCTCGCCATTACCTTGCTCAATCCGCATGTTTATTTGGATACGGTGGTGTTGATTGGCAGCGTGTCGGGCAGTTTGGCGGCGCAGGAAAAACCGTATTTTCTGTTGGGTGCGGTAAGCATTTCATTTATTTGGTTTTTTGGATTGGCGTATGGGGCGCGTTTGCTCAAACCGATTTTCGCCAAACCACGCGCTTGGCAGATTTTGGAAATGGCGATTGCGCTGATGATGTGGTGGTTGGCGTATGGTTTAATTCGCTTTGTTTTGAATGCGTTATAATGAAAAACCATTTTTCAGGCAGCCTGAACACATTTTGAGGAAACACAAAAATGCACATTCGCTTTGCAACAGAACAAGACGTTCCCCAACTATTTGAATTGATGAAAGAATTGGCGATTTTTGAACATTATATTGACAGCTTTGCCATTACGCCAGAAATCGTGTTGCAAAGCGGTTTTCGCAAAAATCCGCCCGATTTTCACAGCTTGGTGGCAGACGACAACGGCACGATTGCTGGTATGCTGGTGTATTATTTTTTGCCCTACACCGCGCAAAATCGCCCCAATATTTATATGAAAGAACTTTATGTATCAGAAACTTATCGTGGACAAGGCGTGGGCGAAAAATTGATGTACGCCTTGCACGAAGTCGCGCAACAACATGGCTGTTCGCAAATCAAATGGACGGTTGCGCCGTGGAATGAAGGCGGTTTGCGCTTTTATCAACGCTTGGGCGCACATGAAAACCGCGATTGGCTCAATTATGAATGGAACGTGAAATGATGTTTCAGGCAGCCTGCAATCTGTTCCCTCTCTCCCTTTGGGAAAGCGTTGGAGAGAGGGATTGTTGAGCAGCAACCCTAGCCCTCTCCCACAGGGAGAGGGAGCAAAGTTACTTAAATTTATCAATTACCTTTATCCCGAACTCGCGTTATTTTAACTTGATTTTAAAGAGAAAAAAACATGCCTCATTTGCTTGTAGAATACGCCAACAACATCGCTTTGCCCCTTGACGAAACGCTCAACGCCTTGCACGAAACCCTTGTTCAGAGCGGACAATTTGACCCACAAGACATCAAAATCCGCGCCCAATCCCATGCCGATTACCGCGTGGGCGGCACAAAAGCAAGCGGTTTTGTGCATTTGACTTTGCATTTGATGGCGGGGCGCAAGGCAGAAATCAAAGCCGAATTAAGCCAAAATCTTGCCCAAACCATTGCCGCCAAGCTGCCTGAATACACGCCCACAGGCACACAAATTACCGTGCAAATGCAAGATATTGAACGAGAAAGTTACCACAAAATCATTTTGTAAACAGATGAAAATGTCCAAAATCATCAAAAAGATTGTATGGCTTGGCGTGATGATGTTGGCAACGCAACCCAGTTTTGCCAAAAATAAAAAATTTAAACAAAATAATGGGATAGACAATATTGTTGCCCTATCCGAGCGTTTGGAGCGCGAAAACGACCCCAATTATGGCGACATGTACATTCAGCGCAAACCCAAGTTTCAAATTGTTGTTTTGTTTGCGGATAATCAAAATCGCCAAGCGTGGCTGAAATCATTAAGCCCAAAAATGCGCCGTCATGTGGTGATTCGCCAAGCGAAAAAGTCGCGCCAACAGTTTTTGCGTGAACAAGATGAATTGTCTGAAACTTTGCGACAAGCAGGCGTGAAAGAATTTGTTTTGCGCTACGATATTGAATTGCAAAAATTTTTATTGGACGTTGGCAACCATGCCGACCGCGACACGGCGCGTCAAATTGCGGATAAATTGAATCATCGTGATTTGGCAATTAAAGTTGGCAATTTGCCCGTGCCAGAGCGCAGATAGGGTTTTCAGGCAGCCTGAAAACCATGAACCATTTGAAAAATATTGAAAAATGACTTTAAAAGACCGATTGCTGATTGCTGCTGTGGTGGGCGTGTGGGGCGTGAATTTCTTTTTTATGCGGATTGCGCTGGACGAATTACCGCCTATGGTATTGGGGGCATGGCGTTTTGTGTGCGTGTTGTTTCCTGCGGTTTTTGTGATTAAAAAACCGCCTGTTGCATGGAAATGGCTGATTTTATACGGATTAACGATTAATTTTGGGCAATTTGCCTTGATGTTTACCGCATTGAGTTGGGGTTTTCCGACTGGTTTGGCGGCATTGATGATACAGGCGCAGGTGTTTTTTACCGTGCTGATTGCAGGCGTGATGTTGCGCGAACCCGTGTTGGCACACCATTTGTGGGGCATGGGAACGGCGGCGATGGGTTTGGTGTTGATTGGCGTGGGGCATTATCAGGGCAGTTTGCCGATAGTGGCGATGTTGCCTGTGCTGGGGGCGGCGGTTTCGTGGGCGTGTGGCAACATTATTGTGAAGAAAATTGGCGCGGTACAACCGTTGGCATTGGTGGTGTGGGGCAGTTGGGCGGCGTTGGTGGCGTTTGCACTGACGGCGGTGGCGATGTATGGCGCGGACGGTGTGGCGAATGCGGTGCGCGGTATCAGCGTTAAGGGATTGATTGGCGTGCTATTTTTGGCGTATGTGTCCAGTATGGTGGGCTATACGGCTTGGGGGGCGTTGTTGTCGCGTTATCCTGCTGGCAAGGTTACACCGTTTGCGTTGTTGGTGCCTGTGGTGGCGTTGTTGGTGGGTTATCTGCTTTTAAATGAAAGACTTGGGCTGTGGAATTGGGGTGGTATGGCTTTGGTAATGGGGGGATTGGTGTGCCATGTGTTTGGGGGGAAATGGTTTGGGCGGAAGTAAATGTCGTACCGAATTGGCATAATATTTCAATTATATGAAGAAAGTATTTTTCAGGCAGCCTGAAAATTTGAATTTGAATAAACAAATTTAACAAAATGAAAAGATTACAAATTGACGTCCAAAATCCGTCTTGTTATGTGGCGATTTGGGCTTTGGGTTTGTTGCAAGCGATAAAAGCGGAAATAATCCCTTTTGAAGCAGGGATTTGGACATTTGCCCGACCCAAAATTATTCAAGAGCTTGAATCGCATTGCGTTCCAGAATTATGCGATATTTTGCAAACATTAGACGAATTGGACGCGATGAATACATTATGCGGAAAAGAAAAAGTATTTGATTATATTGATGAAATAATTAAACAATTACACCTTATTTTGGCAAAATATTCACAAGAATATCATTTTGAATTGATGATTGAAACCGCAAAATAAAATGGGAAAAATGTTTCAGGCAGCCTGAAAACCTAAAAAAACCGTTAATTTCCCATTGGATTAATCAGTTTTAATGGCAAATGTTTAAAATCTTTTTCGTTGCGGCTGACCAAAATCAAACCGTGTTGCAAAGCGGTGGCGGCAATCAGTGCATCGGGTGTTTTGGTTTTCTTTTGGCGGCGAATTTCGGCGGTTTTTAAAACGATGTCGCGGCTTACGTCCAGCCAAGTGAAATTGTCTTCCAAAAAGCGGTGCATGGTTGCCAAAGTCTCATCATTCATGGGAAAGGACAAAACTTCGGCAACGGTAATGGTGGAAATGGCAAGTTGATTGCGATGATTGTCCAAAAAATACACGGCTTGGGGCATATTTGCCAAATGATAAATAATGATATTGGTGTCAATGAGATACATTTTTAATCCCATTCGCTGCGAATTTGGCGTTCGTATTCCAAGCCGTCAATGCCGTAATCTTTTAATAAACCTGCGGCAGCCATTAAGGAATCTTCGCTGGGGCGTTTGAAACTGCCAATTAATTTGCCATGATGAATGAATTGTACGATTTCACCTTGTTTAACCGATAAAATTTGCTCTTGAATCGCTGGCGGTAATGTGCTAATTTCAATTAACATTTTGATTTTTCCTATAAAAATAAACCTAAAATGGGATTATCGGTTTTGAGGCAATGGCTGTCAAGCGATGAAAAAATGTTTCAGGCAGCCTGAAAATCAGATTACAAGGATAATTTAAATGATTATTTGGGCTAAAATAACGCAATTTTTTGAAAATAAAAGAAATTTGGTACATTTTGGATACAATAAAGACATAATGGGCTTATCCCAATTAAGTAAGAATATCAATAAGATTATTGAGTTAAAAGAATATTTGTATCGGTTGAATATTCCCAATAATACTTTTGCGATTATGGACGATATTGGACAAGCAAATGATGCGATTTGTATCAGTTGTGAAGATTATCAAGAAAAAACCATTTTTTATGTTTTTTATTCTGAACGGGGCAACAGATACGATGTTGTTTCATTTTTAGATGAAAAGGACGCTTGTCAATTTTTCCTGTATTCATTAAAGAAATTATTGTATTCAGGCACGATAACGCGACATATTGCCAATAAACTTTAATGGTAATGGATTGAAATACCGAGTTCACATCATACACCAAATTATTGAAAAATTAAAAGAAATAGTAAAATATCTTTTCAGGCTGCCTGAAAATCAAAAAATGTAGGTTGGGTTGCAAACCCAACATCATAAAATCACGAAATCACGGCAAAAATGTAGGGTTTACAACCCAACCTACGCTCCCAATTTTGCAGTACCCCCCTCGTTTTACCCACAAGAAAAACACAAAGGAAATAAACCATGAATCCAAATCAAATCTACAAAAAACCCTTACCCAACAGTGATTTGCATTATTTTGATGCAAAACAAGCGATTGAAGACATTCAGGCAGGCGCATACGACAAATTGCCCTACACCAGTCGCATTTTGGCGGAAAATTTGGTCAATCGTGCCGACAATGTGGATTTGCCCACTTTGCAATCTTGGTTGCGCCAATTAATTGAAAATAAGCAAGAATTGGATTTTCCATGGTATCCCGCGCGCGTGGTTTGCCACGATATTTTGGGGCAAACCGCGCTGGTGGATTTGGCAGGTTTGCGCGATGCCATTGCCGAAAAAGGCGGCGACCCCAGCAAAGTCAATCCAGTTGTGCAAACCCAGTTGATTGTGGACCATTCGCTTGCGGTGGAATGCGGTGGCGATGACCCCAACGCCTTCGCCAAAAACCGCGAAATTGAAGACCGCCGCAACGAAGACCGTTTCCATTTCATCAACTGGACAAAAACCGCCTTTGAAAACGTGGACGTAATCCCCGCAGGCAACGGCATCATGCACCAAATCAATTTGGAAAAAATGTCGCCCGTGATTCAAGTGAAAAATGGCATGGCGTTCCCCGACACTTGTGTGGGTACGGATTCGCACACCCCCCATGTGGACGCGCTGGGCGTGATTTCCGTGGGCGTGGGCGGTTTGGAAGCGGAATGCGTGATGTTGGGCTTGCCGTCCATGTTGCGTACGCCTGATATTGTGGGCGTGGAATTGACAGGCAAACGCCAACCCACCATCACCGCCACCGATATTGTGTTGGCTTTAACCGAATTTTTGCGTAAAGAGCGCGTGGTGGGCGCGTTTGTGGAATTTTTTGGCAAAGGCGCAAGCAGTTTGTCCATTGGCGACCGCGCCACCATTTCCAATATGACCCCCGAATTTGGCGCAACCGCCGCCATGTTTTCCATTGATGAACAAACCATTGATTATTTGCGATTAACTGGGCGCGATGACGAACAAGTCAAATTGGTGGAAAACTACGCCAAAACCGCAGGATTGTGGTCAGGCAGCCTGAAAAATGCCGTTTATCCGCGCGTGTTGCAATTTGATTTGTCCAGCGTAACACGCAATATGGCGGGCCCGAGCAACCCACACGCCCGCTTTGCCACCGCCGACTTGGCAGCCAAAGGCTTGGCGCAACCCTACGAAACCCCAACAGACGGCAAAATGCCCGATGGCGCAGTCATCATTGCCGCGATTACCTCTTGCACGAACACCTCCAATCCGCGCAATGTGGTGGCGGCAGCATTGTTGGCACGAAACGCCAACCGTTTGGGTTTAAAGAAAAAAGATTGGGTCAAAACCTCATTTGCCCCTGGTTCAAAAGTGGCAGAATTGTATTTAAAAGAAGCAGGTTTGCTGCCTGAAATGGAAAAATTGGGCTTTGGCATCGTTGCCTTTGCCTGCACCACTTGCAACGGCATGAGCGGTGCATTGCGCCCTGAAATTCAACAAGAAATCATTGACCGCGATTTGTACGCCACCGCCGTGTTGTCGGGCAACCGCAATTTTGACGGACGCATTCACCCCTACGCCAAACAAGCGTTTTTGGCAAGTCCGCCATTGGTGGTGGCGTATGCGATTGCAGGCAGCATTCGTTTTGACATTGAAAAAGACGTGTTGGGCGTGGCAGAAGACGGACGCGAAATCCGCTTAAAAGACATTTTCCCCAGCGATGAAGAAATTGACGAAATCGTGGCAAAATTTGTGAAACCCGAACAGTTTAGACAAATTTACGAACCCATGTTTGCCGCCAACGACACCGAAAAATCGCCATCACCCCTGTACGCATGGCGCGAAAAATCCACCTACATTCGCCGTCCGCCCTATTGGGAAGGCGCGTTGGCAGGCGAACGCACTTTACGCGGCATGCGCCCCTTGGCGATTTTGCCCGACAACATCACCACCGACCATTTGTCGCCTTCTAACGCGATTTTGCCCAACAGCGCGGCAGGCGAATATTTGGCAAAAATGGGTTTGCCCGAAGAAGACTTCAATTCCTACGCGACCCATCGTGGCGACCATTTGACCGCCCAACGCGCCACCTTTGCCAATCCCAAACTGTTCAACGAAATGGTCAAAAACCCAGATGGCACAACCCAGCAAGGCTCTTTGGCGCGTGTGGAACCAGACGGCAAAGTGATGCGTATGTGGGAAGCGATTGAAACCTATATGAATCGCAAACAACCACTTATCATCATTGCGGGCGCGGATTATGGGCAAGGTTCCAGCCGTGACTGGGCGGCAAAAGGCGTGCGTTTGGCAGGTGTGGAAGCGATTGTGGCGGAAGGATTTGAGCGCATTCATCGCACCAATTTGATTGGCATGGGCGTGTTGCCATTGCAATTCAAAGAGGGTGTAAACCGCCACACTTTGCAACTGGACGGCACGGAAACCTTTGATGTGATTGGCAAACGTGAGGCGCGTTGCGATTTGACTTTGGTCATTCATCGCTCAAATGGGGAAACGGTGGAAGTGCCTGTTACCTGTCGTTTGGATACGGCAGAGGAGGTGCTGATTTATGAGGCAGGTGGCGTGCTGCAACGTTTCGCGCAGGATTTTTTGGAGGGGAAAGTGGCTTGATTTTGCGTTGAAATGTTGAAATAAAAATTCAGGCAGCCTGAAAACACCTAGCGGTGGGCAATTCAGGCTGCCTGAATGATTATTTGGGTAGGTTGGGTTGTCAAACCCAACATTTTTGTTATCGTTAAAGAGTTGGGTTTTGCAACCCAACCTACATGACGACATGGCTTAAAAATTATAAACATAGTTTTTTTTGTAGATGATTAAATCTACTTCTATGTATTGAACAGTAAAGCATTTATTTGGTTCCAAATGGGGGAGTTCTTTATTTTTGGTATTAGGTATTTGAATATAGTATGTATATAACGTGGCGTCTTCTATTTTAAATGCGACATTATTTCTTATGCCAGTATTAATTTGATATAAACAACCTGTCTTAATATTAAGTTTTTCTTTAGCATATTGTTCGGCTAAATAGTCAGGTAACCAATTCACAATAATCATACCAAAAAAAACCATAGTAATTAAAATAGTAGTTATGGCAATACAAATTCTTTTTTTCCATAATTCATATGGATTTTCTAACTCTGTATCAATATTTTTATCATTTATAAAAATATATTCATATTTTTCCATGATTTTCTTTATATTTTTAAGATAATAGCAAACGCATCAAGCGTAGGTAGGTTCGGAAAGCCAACTTAGGCTGATTGCGACACATTCAGGCTGCCTGAATGTGAATTTGTTCATACAAAGGCAGTAATTGCTTTATCGTTGCCACAATAAATTCAAGGCTATTGTGCTTTGCCAAATCATCGCGTTCCAAATGTTTGCCGATACAGAAAAAATCGTTTGGGTCGCGCAAATTCAAGGCGTTTTCAGGCAGCGTGGCGAGTTGCGGATAATCGGCATATTCATCATCATTGCCATGCCAAATGTCAAAATTGCCCCAAGTGGGTGTGTCTAAAATATCAAGCCATTGATTGTATTGCGCCAAACTGTATGCCGAACGGTTGGCGCGATACGCGTGCCAATCCAACGAGACGGTCAAACGTTTTCTGTTTAAAATCAATGATAAAATCGCTGCCGAATTTTCATATTGGGCGTATTTGAAATAGGCGAAAAAATGGGCGCGAACTTGCCAGCCATTGCACCAGCGTTCAATGTGTGGCGGTGCGAAGGGTTCGCCCAATTCGCAGGCTGCCTGAACAATCTCATCGCGCCAATCTTGCCATGCGTTTTTGTAGGCGGATTTTAGGGGTTCTATGCGTTCGGGGCAGTATTGTTTTAATTGGGCAAATTGGAAAAAGGGTTGCTTGAATAAATCGCAATGTGTGGGTGTAAGCATGGGCTTGAAACCTTGTTTACATGATGAATGTGTTTTCAGGCTGAAACCTTTGTAAAACCACTACCATCGTCATTCCCGCGTAGGCGGGAATCCAAAGTTGAGTTACACAAACTTTTGTTTCTTAAAGTTAAAAGTGGATTCCCGCCTACGCGGGAATGACGGCAGTTTTTCTGTTTCAGGCAGCCTGAAATTCAAATCACAATGTTATCGCTGCGTCCAAAGCAATTTGAATCATGTCGTTAAACGTTAATTGACGTTCTTCTGCGCTGGTGTATTCTTCGCGCACAATGTGGTCGGACACGGTGCAAATGGTTGCGGCTTTTGCGCCAAATTCGGCTGCCACACCGTAAATGCCTGCGGCTTCCATTTCCACGCCCAAAATGCCATATTTGCGTAAGGTTTCCGTCATTTGCGTGTCGGGGTGGTAGAACAAATCGCTGGAAAACAAGTTGCCCACTTTGGCGGCAATGCCGTGTTGCGCGGCTGCCTGAACCAAAGCCTGCACAATGCCAAAATCGGCTGTGGCGGCAAAATCGTGGTCGCGGAAACGAATGCGATTGACTTTGCTGTCGGTGCTTGCGCCCAAGCCGATGACCACATCGCGCACATGCACATCGTCCAACACCGCGCCACATGAGCCTACGCGAATGATGTTTTTCACACCGTATTCGGTAATCAATTCTTTGGCGTAAATGGAGCAGGAGGGAATGCCCATGCCGTGTCCCATAATGGAAATGCGTTTGCCTTTGTAAGTGCCTGTGTAGCCAAACATATTGCGTACGGCTGTTACTTGCTCGGCGTTTTCCAAAAAGGTTTCGGCAATGTATTTGGCGCGAAGTGGGTCGCCAGGCATCAAAACGGTTTGGGCAAATGCGCCAGCAGGGGCGGAAATGTGTGGGGTTGCCATGTGTATTTTCCTTTAAAATAAAGTGGGTTAATCATTTGAAAATGTAGGGTGCAACTTGTTGCACCAAACCCATAATTTAACGGGAAAATGGTGCAACAAGTTGCACCCTACATCATATTTTTCAGGCGGCATTGTAACCGCAATCATTTCAACGTCAAAATCCGCAATGGCACAGACGACAATGCCGACCACAATGCCTGTGTGTGTGCCGCGTGTCCGCCATGTTCGGTGCAAATCAACACCGCCTCGCGCACTTGATTTTCGTGAAAGCCGCTCAATCGCAACAGATTCAATGCCACTTGCAAAGGCGGCAAAGTGGGGTTGTATGCCGCGTTTTCGGCATAGCCGCCTGCAAAAATCTCGCCCGATTCAACGCGCAACGCCACGCCCGCATAGGCTTGGGAATAAGGCGCGTAGCTGCGGTTCAATTCGCGCAAAGCTGCCTGAAAAACCGCATCATCTTGCGCCCCATTTTCAGGCAGGCTGAAACCGTGATTTTGCGCGTCCAAAAATCGCACCGTCATGTCCAAATCTTTGGGACCAAAGCTATCGGGCAAATATTGGCTCAACAGATTGTTGCGGCTGTGGGGCAGGTGGATTTGCAAATCTTCCGCACCGCGCAATTCATTCAAAAATTGGCGACAATGTCCGCAAGGCGTGTAATTGACCACAATATCGGTAATGCGTTTTGCGCCACGCGCCCAAGCATGGGCAATCGCACTTTGTTCGGCATGGACGGTTTGCCCCATTGCCGCGTGGCTGCATTCTTGGTTTGCGCCAAAATAGAAGTTGCCCTCATCATCAATCGCGCACGCGCCCACTTTAAAATGCGAAACAGGCACAACCGCTTGCTCTATCCCATTGACCAATAACGAAAATGCCAAATCAATCAAATCATCTGAATGGTTGGCGTGGGCAGCCTGAAAAGCCAAAACATCTTGATGAGAAAAATAACTCTGTAATTTCATAAATTTACTTTCAAAAGACAAAATCAAATATTAAATCATGTTAATTTTAATCAAAAAGCATGGAAAATAACTTAACACTACATTGCAATAAAACGCATTTCAGTATAGCATTGTTGCCGATTTGATAAAGCGGATTTTGCGTTTTTTTGGCATAAAATGCCACTTATCAAATTTAATTTGAGAAAAGAGATTTTACGATTTGGAGTTTCCGTTATGGGTATTTTAAACAGTTTATTGGGCATGGTCGCTTTGTTGGCGATTGCGTTTGCCCTGTCCAAACACAAAAAATCAATCAACAAACGCACCGTTGGGGTGGCATTTGCCATTCAATTTGGTTTGGGCGCATTGATTTTGTATGTGCCAGCAGGACGTGCCGTGTTGGAAATGGTGTCCAATGGCGTGGCAAAAGTGTTGAGCTATGGCAATCAGGGCGTGTCGTTTTTGTTTGGCGGCTTGGTTGATGGCAAAATGTTTGAATTGTTTGGTGGCGGCGGATTTGTGTTTGCATTCCGCGTGTTGCCGATGATTATTTTCTTTTCGTCTTTGATTGCGGTTTTGTATTATTTGGGCGTAATGGGTTGGGTCATCAAAATTTTGGGTGGCGCATTGCAAAAGGCTTTGGGCACATCTCGTGCCGAATCCATGTCTGCTGCCGCCAATATTTTTGTGGGGCAAACCGAAGCGCCTTTGGTGGTCAAACCCTTTATTGCGAAAATGACCACATCTGAATTGTTTGCCGTGATGACGGGCGGCTTGGCGTCCATTGCGGGTTCGGTGTTGGGTGGCTATGCGGCGATGGGCGTGCAAATGGAATATTTGATTGCGGCATCGTTTATGGCGGCTCCTGGGGGCTTGCTGTTTGCCAAAATCATCATTCCCGAAACCGAAAAACCCCAAGACGACCCCAATGTGAAATTGAGTTTCACAGCCGAAGGCGAAACGCCCCCTGCCAATGTGATTGACGCGGCGGCGGCTGGCGCATCAACAGGCTTGCAAATTGCGCTGAACGTGGGTGCGATGTTGATTGCGTTTGTGGGCATTATTGCTTTGTTTAATGGCATGGTGGGCGGCATTGGCGGCTTGTTTGGCGTGGAAAACCTGACTTTGGACAAAATTTTGGGTTACGCTTTTGCGCCTTTGGCTTGGGTGATTGGCGCACCTTGGGCGGAAGCGCAAGCGGCTGGCTCGTTCATCGGTCAAAAAATCGTGATTAACGAATTTGTGGCGTACACCGAATTCATCAATTACACCAAAGACAGCGCACAAATCGCATTGAGCGACAAAACCAAAGCCATTGTTTCTTTTGCATTATGTGGTTTTGCCAACTTGGGTTCTATTGCGATTTTGGTGGGCGGTTTGTCCATCATGGCACCCAACAGACGTGGCGACATTGCGCGTTTGGGCGTGTATGCTTTGATTGCGGGCACTTTGTCCAATTTGATGAGCGCGACCATTGCGGGCTTGTTTATTGGTTTAAGTTCAACCATGTAAAAGCACATTCAGGCTGCTTTTCCGTACACGACAATTTTTGATGTTGCCATGAACCTACTCCCTCCCCCTTACATAGGGGGAGGGAACAGATTTCAGGCAGCCAAACCATTTTTGTTGTGTATTGTAAGGCTGCCTGAAATGTTTTTTAGGAAAGAAAAATGTTTACAAAAAATCAAATTGTTCAGGTTATGGATTTGACTTCACTCAACGAAACCGATACGCCAGCGACCATCATCGCCTTGTGCGACAAAGCGCGAAATGCTTTGGGCGATGTGGCGGCGGTGTGTGTTTATTTGCCGTTTGTGGCGTTGGCAAAAAGCAGGCTGCCTGAAACGGTGGCGGTGGCTACTGTGGTCAATTTTCCAACAGGCGATGAGCCAGCCGAACAAGTCATTGCCGATACCCAACAGGCACTTCAAGACGGTGCCAATGAAATTGACATGGTGTTTCCCTATCGTGCATTCCAGCAAGGGCAAGCCGAAGTGGGGCGCGATTTAACCGCCAAAATCGCCCAAATTTGCCACGAAAAGGGCGCAAAATTAAAAGTGATTTTGGAAACAGGCGCACTCAACGATGAAGAAATCGCCCAAATCGCGCAAATTTGCATTCAGGCAGGCGCGGATTTTTTGAAAACCTCAACAGGCAAAATCCCACAAGGCGCGAGCTTAAATGCTGCCGCGATTTTGTTGCAAGCCATTCAAAAATCAGGCAAACAGGATGGTGTGGGCATCAAATTATCGGGCGGTGTGCGCGAAATTCAGGCAGCCCACGATTTCATGCAACAAGCGGCTGATGTGTTTGGCACAGATTGGGTGCAAGCAAAAACATTCCGCATTGGCGCGTCTGCTTTATTGGATAATTTGTTGAAAAATTAAGGAAAATGATTTCAGGCAGCCTTTCAGTACACGACAAAGAATCAAATACAGCCTGAAATCGTTGATATTCAAGCCATTTGCTCCCTCTCCTTTGGGAGAGGGCTGGGGAGAGGGAAGAATTGTTGAGCATTGTCGGTTTTACCCTCTCCCTAACCCTCTCCCACAGGAGAGGGGACAAAATGGTGTACTGAAAAAACAGCCTGAACCATTTTCTATTTTAAAAACAATTTTTAGGGAGAACCCAAATGGCATTTTTAATGCAAGAAATCATTCGCAAAAAACGCGACAATCAAATTTTAAGCAATGAAGAAATTCAATTTTACATTCAAGGTGTTACCAACGAAACCGTGAGCGAAGGACAAATTGCCGCGATGTGCATGGCGGTGTTTTTCAACAAAATGAATTTGGACGAACGCACCGCGCTCACTGCCGCCATGCGCGATTCTGGCGACACGTTAAAATGGCAAGGTTTTGATTTAAATGGACCTTTGTTGGACAAACACTCCACAGGCGGTGTGGGCGATGTGGTTTCGCTCATGCTTGCACCCATGTTGGCGGCGTGTGGCGCGTATGTGCCGATGATTGCAGGGCGCGGCTTGGGACACACGGGCGGCACTTTGGATAAATTGGAAAGCATTCAAGGTTTTGATATTTTTCCGTCTCCGCAAAAAATGCAGGAAATGGTCAAGCAAATCGGTTGTGTGATTGTGGGACAAACGGGCAACCTTGCCCCTGCCGACCGCAAAATCTACGCCACGCGAGACGTTACCGCTACGGTAGAAAGCCTTGATTTGATTACGGCTTCCATCTTGTCCAAAAAATTAGCCGAAGGCTTGGACAGCTTGGTTATGGACGTGAAAGTGGGCAATGGCGCGTTTATGCCGACCTATGAATTATCACGCGCTTTGGCGCAATCCATCGCGCAAGTTGCCACCCATGCAGGCTGCCAAACCACCGCTTTACTCACGGATATGAATGAGGTTTTGGCTTCCAGTGCGGGCAATGCGGTGGAAGTGCGCGAGGCGGTGCGCTATTTGCGTGGCGATTACCGCAATCCGCGTTTGCACGAGGCAACCATGGCGTTGTCGGCAGAATTGCTGGTAAACGGCAAATTGGCGCAAACGCGCGAACAGGCACGCGAAAAATTGCAAACGGTGTTGGACAATGGTTTGGCGTTGGAGTATTTCAATCGCATGGTGGTGGCGCAGGGCGGTGCGGCGGATTTTGGCAATCAATTTGAAACTTTATTGCCCAAAGCCAATGTGATTAAGCCTGTTTTCGCGCCCCAAGCGGGTTTTATCAGTGAAATGAACACGCGCGATATTGGTGTGGCGGTCATCAATTTGGGGGGCGGCAGACGTGTTGCCAGCGACAAAATTGACCACAGTGTCGGTTTTGACGAAATTTTGCCGATTGGCACGAAAGTGGACACGCAAACGCCCATCGCCACCATTCACGCGAAAAACGAGCAAGATTGGCAAATTGCCGCCAATGCGTATTTAAATGCGGTGAAAATTGGCGAAAATGCACCAAGTGAACGTCCGATGGTTTATGAAACTTTGACGGCATAAAAAATGGTTTCAGGCTGCCTGAATGGGATTTCAGGCAGCCTGAATTTCATTCCCGATGATACGGGTGATTGTGCAAAATGGACACGGCTCGGTAAAGCTGTTCGGTCAGCAGCACGCGCACCATGCCGTGTGGCAGGGTAAGGCTAGACAGCCGCATCATCAAATTGGCTTTTTGTTTGAGTGTGTCGGTCATGCCGTCTGCGCCGCCGATGATGAAACAAACGTGTTCGCCATTGTGTTGCCATTGGCGCATGTGTTCGGCTAATTCTATTGATGTGGGGGCTTTGCCGCGTTCGTCCAGCACCACCAAAAATGCGCCTTGGGGCAGGTTTTCCAGCAGGCGTTTTTCTTCGGCGAGCATGCCTTGGGCGGCGTTGATGCCTGCGCCGCGTTTTTCGGGTTTGATTTCTTTGAGTGTGTAGTTGATGTCGCGCCCAAAGCGTTTGGCGTATTCGTTTACGGCTTCATCAACCCAGCGCGGCATTTTTGTGCCAACGGCTAAAACGGTTATGTTCATGATTATCCTATAAAAATGATTTCAGGCAGCCTGAAAAACCACGATTCAGGCTGCCTGAAAATGCAACGGCACATCAATTATCGGCGGCGTGCCAAGGTTTGTTTGCGCCAGCGTGATAAGAAGGTTTTTCGCCGCCCCACAAGGCTTCAATGTCGTAAAAATCGCGCACAGCAGGCAGCATAACGTGTACCACCAAATCGTCTGCGTCCACCAAAGCCCATTCGCCAGAATCTTGACCTTCGCTGCTCAAAATGGCAAAGCCAGCCTCTTTCAAATCCACCGACACATTGTTTGCCAAGGCTTTAACTTGGCGCGTGCTGTCGCCACTGGCAATAATCATGCGGGCAAACAGCGAAGTTTTGGCAGAAGTATCCAGCACCACAATGTCTTTGGCTTTGATGTCTTCCAAGGCATTGACGGCAACATCAACCATTTTTTGTAAATTTTGCAATTCTTGTTCGGTCATTTTGAATAAAAATCCATTTAAAATATTGAAAAAACGCGCCATTATAGCGTGTTTTTGCATTTCAGGCAGCCTGAAAATGCCCACGCAAAATGCCACTTGCCACATCATTGGTGGGCAGCGATAATGACACCATCGTTGTTGCCACCTTTGCCCCCAATCACACACGAATTTTGCCAAGGGGGTATTTTTGCGACCATGCAGCAAGAGAAATCCATTTTAATCATAAAAATCAATATCTTGAAAGAAGTACCATGAACAAAACCACACGCCAAGAAATGTTTGAACGATTGCGCGATGCCAATCCGCACCCCACCACCGAATTGAACTACTCATCGCCATTTGAATTGCTCATTGCCGTGTTGCTGTCGGCGCAAGCCACCGATGTGGGCGTGAACAAAGCCACCGCCAAATTGTTTGCCGTAGCCAACACACCGCAAGCCATGCTGGATTTGGGCTTGGAAGGCATTATGGCATACACCAAAACCATCGGTTTATACAAAACCAAATCCAAACACATCATTGAAACCTGTCAAACCCTGCTGGCAGAACACGGCGGCGAAGTACCACAAACCCGTGAGGCTTTGGAAAAACTGTCGGGCGTGGGGCGCAAAACCGCCAATGTGGTGCTGAACACCGCTTTTGGGCAGCCTGTGATGGCGGTGGACACGCACATTTTTCGCGTATCCAACCGCACAGGTTTGGCAAAAGGCAAAGACGTACGCGAAGTGGAAGACAAATTGATGAAAAACATACCCAAAGCCTTTTTGATGGACGCACACCATTGGCTGATTTTGCACGGACGCTACACTTGCAAAGCACAAAAACCGCAATGCCAAAGCTGCCTGATTCACGATTTGTGTGATTATGGCGCAAAAACAACCGTGTAGTATAATCCCCACTTGTCTTTGTTTAGAGTGATTTGCCCATGTCTGAATTGAATAAAATTCTGAATTACAATCAAGAATTTGTACAAGAACACAAATACGCCGATTTTGTAACCAACAAATTTCCCGAACGCAAACTTGCCATTTTGTCGTGCATGGACACGCGCATGACCAAACTTTTGCCAGCCGCTTTGGGTTTGCAAAATGGCGATGCCAAAATCATCAAAAATGCAGGGGCGGTGGTAACGCACCCTTGGGGTTCGGTGATGCGTTCGCTGCTGGTGGCGGTGTTTGAGTTGAAAGTGGAAGAAATCATGGTCATTGCCCACTACGATTGCGGTATGCGCGGCTTAAACAGCACGGGTTTTTTGGAAAAAGCCGAACAGCACGGCATTCCCAACGAACGTGTGGGCATGTTGCGCGATGCAGGCATAGATTTGGATAATTGGTTGCAAGGATTTGAAAATGTTGATGAAAGTGTACGCCATACCGTCAGCCAAATCCGCCGCCACCCGCTTATGCCTGCCAATATTGCCGTGCATGGTTTGGTGATTCACCCCACCACAGGAGCTTTAACCTTGATTATTGATGGCAACACCGCTTGTGCCTTGTAATGCCATCAATCAAACAGAAAGAAACCTTTGCAAAACTCGGTTTGTAGGGGCAGATTTCATATCTGCCCCGTTTAGATTCGCAGAAATTTTCATTCTTATCAATAAATTGAAAAAAGGGCGGATATGAAATCCGCCCCTACGTCAGTTTAAAAGTAGAGGTTTTGCAAAGGTTTCAGAAAATGAGACATTGGATTGACCATTAAAAGCATTCAGGCAGCCAAAATGCACGTTTTGGCTGCCTGAATGTTGATGGTCAAAATGCCAATTTAGGCTTTGGCGATTTCGTCTGCTTTATGCCCTTTGGTGGCAAAAAACACGATGTAGCAATAGCAAAGTGCCGATACCAAAAATGCAGGCAGCAAACCCACCGTGTCGGCAGCAAAACCTTGTACCACAGGAATCAACGCACCGCCCACAATGGCAGTACAAATGATGCCCGATGCTTGACCCGTAAATTTACCCAAACCTTTTGTTCCCAAAGAAAAAATGGTTGGGAACATAATGGAATTGAACAAACCCACCGCCAGCAAGCTCCACATTGCCACTTTGCCGCCAAACAAAATTGCCAACAAAATCAACACCACCACCGCACTCGCATTAAACGCCAAGCATTTGGCTGGCTGAAACTTGTTCATAATCGCCGAACCCGCAAAACGCCCCACCATCGCACCGCCCCAATACAGCGACAAATAAAACGCACCCTGTGCATGGCTGATGCCCGCAATGTGTTCCAACACATTAATCATCATCGAGCCAATCGCCACTTCGCCGCCCACATAGCAGAAAATGCCAATTGCGCCCAAAATCATGTGTTTGTATTGCCAAACGCTGGTTTTGCCATCGTGATTTTGTTCCGTTTCCGCTTGGGCGATTTGACGCGCGTCAGGCAGCTTGATGAATGCCACCGCCACCGCCAGCAAAATCATGAATCCCGCCAAACCCAAATAAGGTATTTGCACCGATGAAACGCGCTGTTCCAAGCTGGCGGTTGCGTCCACAAAAATCAATGCCGCACCAATGGGGGGCGCAATGGTGGTTGCCAGCGAATTGAACGCCTGAATCAAAGTTAAAGTGGTGGATTCTTTCCCGGGTTTTGCCAACAAGGTAACATAAGGGTTGCCCGCCACTTGCAGCAACACAATGCCCGTTGCCAAAATAAACAACGCCCCCAAAAAAATCGGATAAGACGCACTGCCAGCCGCAGGGTAAAACAAAATGCAGCCCAAAGCCGCCACCAAAAATCCACCAATCACACCGCCTTTGTAGCCGATTTTTTCAACCAGCTTGCCAGCAGGAATCGACATGAGCGCGTAGGCCGTGAAAAAGCAAAATTGCACCAACATCGCTTGGGTGTAGTTCAAATTAAAAATGTTTTTTAAATGGGGAATCAAAATATCGTTTAAGCAAGTAATGAAACCCATCATGAAAAACAGCGAAGTCAGCACCGATAATGCGACCGTATTGTTTTGTTGTTGTGTTTGTGAAGACATTAAATCGCTCCGATTTTTAAGATGAAAGTGCTTATCATAGCGAATAATGTCCAACGATGTCATTTCTTTACATTACATGGACTTTCAGGCAGCCTGAACGCGGTTTCTTACATGGAATTACAATTCTAGGCAGAAATATTGTACAATTTCGCCCATTCGCATCCACCTATTTTCGGAAACAAACATCATGGAACAAAACATTTGGCAGCAAAAATGGGTCATTGGTAATTGGAAAATGAACGGACAATTACAAGACAACAATGCCTTGGTACACAAATTGCGCAGCCTGCCTGAACACAACAACGTGTGCATTGGCATCAGTCCGCCCACCGTGTATTTATTGCAAGTGCATCAAGCCGTCCAAATTGTTTTGAAAAACAAGATTTTCACTTGTGCCCAAGACGTAAGCCGTTTTGCCGAAAAAGGCGCGTACACAGGCGAAGTGTCTGCCGAAATGATGAAAGACGTGGGTGTGGACATTGTGCTGATTGGGCATTCCGAACGCAGCCTGTATTTCAACGAAAAAAATGACGTACAACGCCAAAAAATAGAAAACGTGCTGAAAGTGGGCTTGATTCCCCTATTGTGCGTGGGCGAAAGCCTTAAAGAGCGAGAAGACGGGCGCGAAAAAGAAGCCGTAGCCTATCAACTGTCTGTATTTAAAGGATTAAAAACCCAAAATTTTGCCGTGGCTTATGAACCCGTATGGGCGATTGGCACAGGCAAAGTTGCCACAAAAGAACAAATTGCCGATATGCACCAATTTATTTACGATGAAATCTTGTCATTATGCGGTAATGATGCTAATATTCGCGTCCTTTACGGTGGCAGCGTAAACGACAAAAACGCCGCCGAAATTTTTAGCGTACCGCATGTAGATGGCGCATTGGTGGGCGGAGCCTCACTCAAATACGATTCCTTTACCGCCATCATCAACGCTGCCCAATCAGCCGAATAGAAAACCCATGGAAGCCTTTAAAACCATCATCTGGATTATCAACATCTTTTCATCACTTACCATTATTGCATTGGTTTTAATGCAGCATGGCAAGGGTGCAGACGCGGGTGCCAGTTTTGGTGGTTCAGGCAGCGCACAAGGTGTGTTTGGTTCAAGTGGCAATGCTAACTTTTTAACCCGAATGACATCGATTGCCGCCATGGTTTTTTTCGCATCGTGTTTGGCACTTGGCTATGTAAACAGCAAAGCCAGCAAAAACAAAGGCATGGATTTCAGTGGCATTCAACAAAGCCAAGCCACATCGCAACACAGTGCGCCTGCTGCTGAAATACCTAAATTGGAAGCCACAACAGCCTCCGCCGAGGCAAGTAGCGCGGTAAGCAGTGGTGTTGGTCAAGCTGCGATTGCAGCAGGTGCAGGTGCTGCCATTGGCAAAGTGGCTGCCGATAAAGTCAGCGAAAAAAACAACCAAGCCGACAACAAAAACAGCAGCAAAAAGACCGAAACGGATAAGAAAAAATCCAGCAGTACAGACAAAAGCAAAGGCAGCAATAAAACGGCTGCCAAAACAGAAAATAAAAAGACCGAAAAAAGCAAATGAGTTTTTCGGAAACAATTTAAGCGCGGATATGGTGAAATTGGTAGACACGCCATCTTGAGGGGGTGGTGAGCGCAGCTCGTGCGAGTTCAAGTCTCGCTATCCGCACCAAACTCAAAAAAGCAGCCTGAAAATGGCTGTTTTTTTACGGCTATTTTTGTCTATCTACGTCTATCAAATATTTGTTTATAAATGGTATTTTTATTGAGTGGTATCATGCACAATGGAAAATGTGGCTACATTCGTCTATTTTCGTCCTATTGAATCAACATGAAATTTACGGTATTTTTTACGGTATCTGAAAAACAGCCTGAAAAAATACCGTAAAAATGCCCCTGAATGACTTACAAATAAAGCGTTGCAAGCCAGCCGCCAAAGCCTATAAGCTGAATGATGAAAACGGCTTGTATCTCTACATCACACCAGCAGGCGGAAAATCTTTCCGTTTTGATTACGCCATGAATGGCAAACGTGCCACTTTAACGATTGGCAAATATCCAGCCGTTTCATTGAGCGAAGCACGAGCAGCAGCCGAACGCGCACGAACCCAAATCGCCAATGGTATCAATCCAGCAGAAGTCAAAAAGCAAGCCAAACAAGAGCAGAAAGCACGTTTACTCAATACTTTTGAGCATTTGGCAAGACAATGGCACGCTGCCAATTTGCACCGTTGGAAAACGGATAATGCTGCCCGAATTATGGGCTATTTGGAAAAAGATGTTTTCCCCCATATTGGCGATAAACAGCTTGCTGATGTACGCGTGGCAGATGTGAAAGATGTGATGTTGCGCGTGATTGGGCGCAATGCTGCTGCAACGGCTGAAAAAATCCGCCAATGGATAGCTGCCGTTTACGCTTATGCTGCCATTTTGGAATTGACCGACCGCAACCCAGCACGGGTATTACATGGCACATTTGAAAAACCAAGCACACAACACTTGCCAGCCCTACCGCAAGATGAGCTTGTGAACTTCTATAAGGGTTTGATGACTGCCCACATTGACCCAAAAAGCAGATTGGCGATATTGCTGCTGATGTTGTTGTTTCCGCGAAGTACGGAGTTTCGTGGTGGCAAATGGTGTGAGATTGATTTTCAGGCAGCCATTTGGACAATACCAGCCGAACGCATGAAACACGAAAAGAACAAGCCCAAACCGCCCCTTGTGATACCGCTTTCCACATGGGCGATTGAGCTGCTACATGAATTGCGTGAGCTGACGGGTAATACACCCTATCTGTTTCCCAGCCGTACCGCGCAAAATGGTGTGATGAGTGAAACCACGTTGAACAATATTATCAAGAAATTGGGTTACAACGGTATTGCTACGCCACATGGATTTAGGAGCTTGGCAAGCAGTGTGTTGAATGAACAAGGTTTCAACCCTGACGCGATAGAGCGGCAACTTGCCCATATTCCCCATGACAAAATCCGCGCTGCCTACAATAGGGCAGAATACATGGCGGAGCGTACCGAATTTATGCAATGGTATTCGGATTATTTGAAACAGCATTACACCCAAGCCATGCAACACATTCAGGCTGCCTGAAAGAGCATACAAGCCCCTTACGATTGTTTCGTAAGGGGTTTTTGCTGGTGTGGCGCGGTGTGAACGCGTTGGCAATTTGGGTAAGCCCATAGGGTGTGAGCAGGCAGAATATGGAAAGCAAAGCCCCCTACGCGAACCCTTTTAGGTAAAGTAGTGGGAATTGAATTAACAAAATATATTAAATATTTATTTAAATCAAATATTTAAATATCATAATCATGATTTTTTGTTGTGGGAATTTACTGGGAATTGAGTGGGAATTACTGGGAATTGGTGGGAATTGGTGGGAATTATTTTTAAATCAATGTGTTAGGTACTTTCCAGCCTTTCAACCATACGGGGCATTCAAACCCCTTTTTGTGTGAAGTGTGGGCGTGCCATTACTTCCTTCCTGACTGCTGCCAGCCCTATCATTTTGGGGTGTAGGGGGTATTCAAAAGTCCACAGGCTATGGGATATGGACACCGCCAGTACCCCCATTCACAGAAAAAAATCCCCTGTAAACGTGTTAAAGTTAAAGGGAATTGTTAAAAATCAATGATTTGATATATGATTAAATACATTAAACTTTGTTTTATAAAGGTTTTTTTTGAAGTGTGAGCGGTGGTGTGTGTGGTTTTAACGTGGATTGGCGCATTTAGGCAGCGTGGCGATATTTTAATTTAACATTTTGAAAAACATGGGATTTTGAGCAATTTTATTGCGTGGCATGTGGGGGGTTCAGGCAGCCTGAAAGGCAGGACACAGAGCTTGCCCCATTCCCTGCTTGCTATGTGGCAAATGAAACAAAAATCTTTTTAAAAACATGATTGTTGATGTGTGTGGACGATGTTAGAATGCGTTGGATTTTTAGGGATAGGAACAACACACATGAAACCTGAATTAAAAGAAAGCCTTGAAGAAAATCGTCTCAAAAAGCGCAATCTTTTATCAGCCGAAATGTTGGCTGTCGCGCGTGAATATAATGCCCAAAAACGCGAAATCATAAAGCAGGAAATAAACGATACAGAGAAAAGAATGGGTGGCTGGTTTTCTGCTTTTAGTGGTACAGAATTGGCAGCATTGAACGCAGCAAAAGCAGCACCGAATGGCTGGCAAAGAATTGAACAAGACTTGTTTTCTGCTATGCGTGATGAGATGACAAGAATAAGTAAGCCAGCGCATACATTGCAAGAGATGGCAAGAATAGGTAAGCCAGCGCATACATTGCAAGAGATGGCAAGAATAGGTAAGCCAGCGCATACATTGCAAGAAATGACAACACTATCAGCAGAAGAAGCCCAAAAACGGTTAGATGACGTAAAGAGAGAGCTTGAAGAAAGACGTCTTGCAGAAAATGTTGCAAGAATGCGTGAACACATACAAATGGCAAAGCAAAATTATGAAATTGGCAATCAAATCATGGCTGTTCGGGCATTATTTGGCGATATGCCGTTTGATGAAATCATGGTAATTTTGCAAAAATTTATTAAAAAATACAATAAGAATCAATCCAATAAGTCTAAAACACCAACCGCAGTACAGCCAGTTGAGAAGTCCATTCGGGAATTGGCGCGTGAAAATGGCAGCAAAGGCAGAGAAAAACAGTTGCAAAACAATGTGAAAGAAAAGTTTAGATTGGGTAAGTTTCAGGAATTATTTCAAATATGGGCAGCGCGTTTGCAATCGCAAGAATACGGCGCACAAGCCAAATTCATTGCCATTGTGCAAGCCCATTATGATGAATACATTGATGATTTAATTAAGAAAGATGTAAAAATGAGTGAAAAAGATAAAGTATTAAGCCATGACGCAGTTCGCCGATGGCTGAAACGCATTCCATCTTAAAAACCACCTTTACAGGCTGCCCGTAAAGCCTTATGAGCCACCCATGCCGTTATGTTGTACAAGCATAACGGCTATTATTTTGCCTATCGTAAACACATGGAGAGCCACTAATGACTACTCAAACAATCCGAATTTTGAAATTGCCCGAAGTCATGCACATGACCGCTTTGAGCCGTTCTGCCATTTATGCCAAAGCCAACCCAAAAAGCCATTTGTATGACCCCGAATTCCCCACATTGATTAAATTATCCGCTAAATCAAGCGGCTGGGTAGAAAGCGAAATCAACGAATGGCTGCTCAAACGCATTGAGCAGCGCAACCAACAACACCAAACAAGAAAGGCAGCCTGAAAATGAATATGCTCTTAATCAGTAATCACAAACACACCAGCGATGGGCGCATTCAGTATATGTCTATGTTTACGCCTGATGAATTGCGTGGCTTTGCCAAGCAGGGCAAAAGTTGGCGCGATGTTGCCGTAGCCCAAACCCTGCCTGAAAAAACCGTTGTGGGATATGAAAAAGCCTTGTTTATGCGTTGTGTGGCATTAGCCCATAAATACAATGCCTTGATGTTTTTCATGCCCTTGCCGCGTGAAAACGAATGTGAACAAGACCAAATCGCCACCCTTTGCCAGTTGCATGATGTGATTGTGTCGCAGCAAACAGGCGAATTGAGCTTGAAACAATGGCGCAAAATCATTGAACGTACGCAAATTATGCCCGTGGGGCAGCCGTATCAGCCGCAATCGCCCTATCATCGTATGGCGAAAAAGCTCAATCCGATGTTGTCGTGAAGATAAAGGCATTCAGGCAGCGATAAAACGCGCTCAAATTGCGTTGTGGTGTTTGGGTGGTGTGTTTGTTTATCCAACAGGACAAAGCCTTTTAAAACGCCAATAAGCCTGCTTTATAGGCTTTTGGTAACACCGTTCAGGCTGCCTGAAAAAGTGAAAGGGCATTATGCCGAAACACAATGCCCTTGGTACTCAACGGTACTCATGCTTGCGATTATGGCGGTGTGTGGCGAAATTGTCAATTTCAGGCTGCCTGAAAACGCCCGATTGCACCAATACACCAAACAAAATCATCATGAAAAACAATGATTTTAGGATTTAACTACAAAACAAGCATTGAACACCACGAGAATTGAAGTTATATTTTTGGTTCTCTCAAAAATCATAAGTACCCAAACGGCATGGGTTGAAAAGCCGTTTTTTATCGCCTATTTCTTTTTCAGGCAGCCTGAAACACATCTGCACGTTTCATGCGCCCCTTTCAAAAAAGTTTATGGCGGTATCTGCCAACCGCAAGGCGCAGACTGGACTACTTATGACCAGAGAGAGTACCGCCCCCAATTTGGGCTTTCTTAAATTCTCTAAAAACATAAGGAATTGCAATCATGCAAAATCAATCATCTGACAAAATCATCATCAATCAAACCGAAATCAATGCCATTTTGGACACCAGCGCAAGTACAGGCTTGGTTGGCTTGCTGAAAAACGCGCATTTGTTGGCGATTGCCAATCAAAGCTGTTCTGCTGTCCCCCCTGAAAGCATTTCAATGCTGCATTCGTATATTGAAACCACAGCCGTTACTTTGGGCGATACTTTAAATGCCTTGTCTTTTGTTGTTGCGAATGGCAAGTATGGCAATGCGACTGAATACATCACACCGTTATTATTGGCTGATTTTGCCGCAGTTGTTGGCGAATTGCTGCCCTATTTGGTGGAGCTTGGCACTTCGCTGAATGCGTCCCCTATTCTGCCTGCACAATCCCCCCAATACTAAACCCCATTTGAATTTTTAAACGCGCCTTGCTGCCACACCAGCAAGGCAGGCTTTTTACAGCCATATCATTTAATCAATATTTTGATTTTAAAGGATTTTGAAAATGAATAAGCCCGATTTATCTCACACAATCGCCCATTTGCAAGGCGGTGTGGACGCTCTGGAATGCGTGGTGGTTTTGATGTGCCATGCCGATGAAACTTTGAGCCTTGATGATGTGTTTCAGTTTGTTTGCGATACGCAACATGCCCTAACAGCGCAAATGGCGCAAGAGCAGGGCAAATCATACAAATGAAATCCACCAGCAGGGTAACGAAACATCAAAAATGGTAACGAAACCTGCCCATTTTGTTACGAAACCCCAAAAAGGGCGGTAACGAAACCCCAAAAATGGTAACGAAACCTGCCCATTTTGTTACGAAACCCCCAAAAGGGCGGTAACGAAACCCCAAAAATGGTAACGAAACCTGCCCATTTTGTTACGAAACCCCCAAAAGGGCGGTAACGAAACCCCAAAAATGGTAACGAAACTGCCCCACCATGTAACGAAACAGGTAACGAAACCACCCCAAAAGGTAACGAAACCTTGTAACGAAACCCCCAAAAACCGCCCTACCCCATTGGGGCAGTAACGAAACCCCACTTTTTCCAGTTTCGTTACCACACCAGCAGCAGGGTAGGGCAGAAAGGCACACCCCATGACCCTTGAACAAATCATTGGTGTAACGCTGTTTTTTGTTTTGGCAGCTTTATCATTGGCAGCAGCTTTTGCGCTTACAGTCAAACACTATGGCATTGCCAAACAAAATGAAGAATTGCGCGAATATGTGGCATTTTCCGAAACAAGGCGACAACGCACCATGCAATACCTATTGGAAACCGTTTGCCGCCACGACCAAGAATTTATTGATTATCAAGTCAATCGGCGTTTGGGCTATGTTGCGCCACCGCGTGAAACACCACCGCTACGCATACACAATTACACCACGCCACCACCGCGCCAAATCCCACAACGCGAACCACGCCAAGCATTCAGGCAGCCTGAAACGCACCACAAGCCACCACAACGTGAACGTGTGATTGTCGTAACCGAGCCACGCCGTGAACCGCCACCGCGCCAACGTTTGCCATTTTGGGGGCGTGATGACGATGATGTGATTGATGTTAGCCCAGTCGCACCCAATCCACACCGTGCCATGCCGCAAATACCGCTACTTGGCGCACCCAAACGCAAGGGTGGCAGACCACGCAAACACGCAGACGGTGCAGCACGAAAACGCGCCTACGACCAACGGCAACGCGAAAAATAAGGAACCAACACATGATGAATCAACCCAAATTCACTTTAAGTGATGTGAAACACGCTGCTAATGGGCGGTGGGTGGAAATTTTAACTGCTTTGGGTATTCCTAAAAATTTATTAAACAAAAACAAACATCAACCTTGCCCTGCTTGTGGTGGGAAAGACCGTTTTCGCTTTACCGACAATGGGGGGCGTGGCTGGTGGATTTGCAATCAATGCGCCCCACAAGGCGGTAGCGGTTTTGATTTGCTTATGCTGGTGTTTGGTTGCGATTTCAACGAAGCCTTAAAGCGCGTGGCGGAATGTTTGGGCATGGGTGGTACGCGCCACGCCCACGCATTCAGGCTGCCTGAAAAACGCCCCACGCCCCAAAACGCGCCACGACAAGACGAGCAGCAACGCGAAAAACTCACGCAAATTTGGACGAGCAGCAAAGCATGGCAAACGCACAATGTGATTGTGGATTATTTGCGTGGGCGCGGCATTCCACAGCCTGAAAATTTGCCAATTTGTCATAAAGCCTTGCGTGTTCATGTGGCTTTACCGTATTGGCACAATGGCAAATGTTTGGGGCGTTTTCCTGCAATGGTGGGTGCGTTTCGGGCGAATGATGGCGAATTATTGGGCTTACATTTAACCTATTTAATGAAAAAACAAGGTGTTGTAAGCAAAATTCAGTTGCGCGATTTTGCCACGCAACAGCCTTTGGACGCGAAAAAGCACCGTTCTATGTATTCAGGCGCGTTAATGGGCGCGGCAATCCCCCTTTTCAGGCAGCCTGAACAGGAATTAAAGGGCGTTTTGGTGGTGTGTGAAGGCATTGAAACCGCAATCGCCATACACAGCATAAACGGCTTGAATGTGTGGGCGTGTGGCGCGGCAAACCGCATAGCAGGTTTCAGGCTGCCTGAATGGGTTAAACGCCTGATTATCGTAGCAGACAATGACAACAACCAAACAGGTTTACAGGCAGCCCAAACGCTGCAAAGGCGTTACCACAGCGCATTGAAAGGCAATATTCGCATTTGGCTGCCTGAACACGACAACGATGTGTTAGACCTGCTGGCACGACAAACCCAAAATCAAGGATAAAATTATGGAAAACAAATATCAAAACAAAGAATTGGCAGACTTGGCAAACATGGGCAATGACGAACAACACAGCGATTTGAAACCCTATTTTGAATGCTTGCCAACAGGCTTGTATTATCATGGCGTGGGCGTGGATAAACACGGTATCACATTTGCCAAACCGCGTGTACGCATTGCCGACCCATTCCGCATTGTCGGGCGTGGGCAGAGCGATGAGCGCGAATACCGCATTATTGAATATCAACGCAATGGGCGCGGTGTGAAAAAAGTGGCAGCGTTTCCATTGGGCTTGGTGGGGCGCAATGACGGTTTAAGTTATTTGCGTGAAAATTTAAGCATTTGCATTAAAGACCGCTACAAAGCCGAATTGTGGGATTATGTACAATGGGACGGGGAGTGTACCGAATGGCAAATCACATCACGCGGTGGCTGGTGTGATGAAAGCTGCACCGCCTACGTTTTGCCAAATGGCGAAGTCATCGGACACGCGGAAAGCAAGGTTATCTACACAGGCGACAACAGCCGTAAAGCCGCTTATACCGTTTCAGGCAGCCTGAAAGATTGGCAAAATGAGATTGCGCGGTATGCGCGTGGTAATTCGCGTTTGCTGCTGGCTTTGGGCGTGGTGTTTGCCGCGCCATTATTGGGCGTATTGCGTGAAGAGAGTGGCGGTTTTCATTTCTTTGGCAGCAGTTCAATCGGCAAAAGCATTGCTGGCATGGTGGCGGTTTCCGCGATGGGCGAGCCAACAGGCTTAAAAGTCCAATGGAAAGGCACAAGTTTGGGCTTTGACAACCACGCAGCCGCCAACAATGACGGCATTGTGTTTCTTGATGAAATTGGCGAGGCAGACCAAAAAACGGTTAAAGACGTAGCCTATTCCATTTTCAACGGCGTGTCCAAATTGCAAGGCGCGAAACAAGGCGGCAACCGCGTACAGCAAACATGGCGCGTGTTAGCCATTTCCAATGGCGAATATGACGCAGAGCATTACTTGAAACAAGACGGTTTGGAATGGAACGCAGGGCAAGCCGTGCGATTGCCAGCGATTTCAGCCGATGTGGGCAAGGGTTTCGGTTCGTTTGATACCCTGCATGATTTTGACAATTCGGCTGAATTGGCAATGCACTTGGAAAGCCGTGCCAAACGCATTTATGGCAGCGCATTTCGCGCCTATTTGCTTGAATTAACGAAAAATATGCGCCAGCAGCCTGAAAAAACCCTAGCCCGAATTAACCAACTTCGCTTGGAATTTGGCGCAATGTTGCCGCCCAATATGGATAGCCAGCCTAAACGCGTGGCAAAACGCTTTATTTTGGTGGCAGCCGCGTTGGAATTGGCAAGCGAATGGGGCGTAACAGGCTTTGAAAAAGGTGTTGGCATGGCTGGCATACGCGCCTGTTTCATGGATTGGTATGCACGAGACGGCAAGGGCAACCGTGAAGAAAACCAAATCCTACGCAACGCAATCCACTTCATGCAAGAGCATGGGCATGGCGAACGGCTTTACCTGATTGACAGGGGCAGTTATCCCGTAGAGCCAGCCACAGGGCGCAACCACGCTGGCTATCGCCTAAAAAGCAATGGGCGCATTTACATCAATGACACGGTATTTGAGCAGGAAATTTGCAAAGGTTTTGATGTGAAATTTGTTTGCAAGGTGTTGCGTGATTGCGGCTGGCTGGTGTCGGAAAGCCCACAGCGCAATAAGATGAAAATCACAAAAGAAATGAGTAGCTTATTGCACTTGGCAGAAAATACGCGAATGTATTGTTTACAAGGTTTTCAACCACCTGAAATTGAGCCAAAAGCATAAAATGCAGCCTGAAACCGTGATGATTGAGCCGAATTATCACGGTTTTCATTGATTTTAAAATATTGAATTTATTCAATTTATTATCTAATATATTGTTTTTAAATAAATTCCCAATCAATTCCCAGCAAATTCCCAGTAAATAAATTTTTAAGTTATTGAATTTAAATTTAATTCCCACAATTCCCACAATTCCCAGTACTTTTTGCATATATATGAAAAAACTTTTTCGCAAATGTTATAAAATAATTTAAAATCAATGTGTTAAAATTTTGAATTTGTCATTTTGTGAAATTTTCAGCTCTGCCACACAAAAAAACGTGGGAATGGTGGGAATGGTGGGAATTTTGGGAATGACACCCAGCAAACCAAAAAATGAAAGTGAGTGAATATGATTGACGGTATTGTGAGCGGTAGATTGGTATTAGCCCCCAAAATCATGCGAACCAACAGGGGCAGTCAATATTTGATTGCCAAAATCACGGTTTTTGCTTATCGTAACAGTAATCTTGATGTGCAAGAATTGGACGGCGATGTGATTGCCTTTGACCCACTTGTGATTGACGAGTTAATGCGTCAAAACACAGGCGATGTCATTTCCATTGCAGGTATCATCACACCGATTTTGCAACAAAAAAGAGCCATTGGGCAGGATTTGCCTGTTACCTTGTACATCACAGCCAAGAAAATTTATGCTGATTATGTGCATGGGCAAGCAAAAGGCAAAGGTGGCTTGTTTCAACTTTTGGGCGTGAAATAGAGATGACGACAACAAATTTACGGTATTTTTTACGGTATTTTGTAAAATTGGATTTTTAGGGATTTTTAAATTCAATAAGTTAAGCATTGAATATAAGTCCCGCTATCACCAAACTCAAAAAAGCAGCCTGAAAATGGCTGTTTTTTTATGTTTGGGTGAAATGAAACAGACATTAAACACACGGTTTGGGTTTAGAAAACATTTCAGGCAGCCTGAAACCTTTGCAAAACCTACTTTTAAACTGACGTAGGGGCAGATTTCATATCCGCCCCTTTTTCAATTTATTGATAAAAATAAAAATTTCTGCAAGTCTCAACAGAGCAGATATGCAATCTGCCACGACAAACCGAGCTTTGCAAAAGTTTCAGCCTGAAACTCATTCACAAACGTTATCGCCAGCCGCTTTCACTTTTTCGTGTAATTGCATCAGCGATGTTTGGACGCTTTCTGAATACACCAACAAATCGCGGCGCAACAAGGCGATGGCATCGGCAAACCGCTCCTTGCGATGATGTTCCACCACTTCGCCAGCGCATTCGTGAAAGCGTTTGTGGGCTTCAATCAAGGTGTGGTATTCGGGGTAGGGTGAAAATATTTTTTCATTTTTATACAGCCATTTGCCCAATTCACACAGGCGGTCATCGCTTGCCAATTTGGTTTTGTAGATACTGGGGTTTTCGCCACGCAATGCCCGTTCCAGATTACCAAGCCAGTTGCGGTGGGCGGTCATGGTTTTGTCCAGCATTAAGCCGCAAAATTCCACTTCGTGTTTTAAAATCACATCGTCAATTTGGGCGGGTAGGGGCGATGCTGTTGTTTCTGCTGGTGTTGTGGTGGTTGTTTCCGTTTGGGGTTCGGGTTCAGATTGCGGCTCAACTTGCACTTGGGGCAAGGGTTCGTCGGCGGTGGTTTCTGTGGGGGAAACGGGTTGGGCGGCTGGGCTGGTGTTGTCGGGCGATAAATCGTTTTCTTGTGAAATGGATGTATTTTGCGCGATATGGGGGTTGGGGTTGAGCCAAGTTTTTAATTTTTTGAATAGGGACATGATGTTTACCGAAATGGAGCAAAAATGAGCGAAACATTATAAAAGAAATCATTTTATTGTGCTGATTTTTTTAAAGGTATTGTTGGGTTTTTTGGGGAGGCGAAATATTTTCATGATTAACACACTACACTCTGCTTTTACCACTGTGAAATCAAACATCAAAACGCGCAAAACACGGTAAAATAGCCGCATTGTTTTTTCAGGCAGCCTGAAACCATGTTTTTTCAAGATTCCAATCCCGATTTATTCCGCAATCTCAATACGCAGCAACGCCAAGCCGTTGAATGCAATCCACAAACTTCCGCGCTGATTTTGGCTGGCGCAGGCAGCGGCAAAACGCGCGTTTTGACCACGCGCATTGCGTGGCTGTTGCAACACGCCCACGCAGGGGTGCATAACATCATGGCGGTTACGTTTACCAACAAAGCCGCCAAAGAAATGCAAACGCGCCTGTCTGCCATGTTGCCGCACAATTTACGCGCCATGTGGTTGGGGACGTTTCATGGCATTTGCCACCGTCTGTTGCGTTTGCATTACCGCGATGCGAATTTGCCGCAAACCTTTCAAATTTTGGACAGCAGCGACCAAACCGCCATCATCAAACGCCTTTTGAAACAAATGGATATTGATGAGAAAGTGCTTGCACCGCGCGTGTTACAAGGTTTCATCAACGCGCAAAAAGAAGCGGGTTTGCGTTCAGGCAGCCTTGACGCGCCCGACCCCTACACCCAACGTCTGATTCGCTGCTATGCTGAATATGAGCAGCTTTGTCAGCGCGAAGGCGTGGTGGATTTTGCCGAATTGCTGTTGCGAAGTTACGAGCTTTTGAATGCCAATGCCACACTTTTGGCGCATTATCACAGCCGTTTCACGCACATTTTGGTAGATGAATTTCAAGACACCAACAATTTGCAATACGCTTGGCTCAAATTGCTGGCAGGCGGTGGCGCGGCGGTGTTTGCCGTGGGCGATGATGACCAGAGCATTTACCGTTTTCGCGGTGCAAATGTGGGCAATATGGCGCAATTTTTGCGCGATTTTGGCGTGAGCGAGCCGATTAAATTGGAACAAAATTACCGTTCGGTGGGCAATATTTTGACCGCCGCCAATGCCGTTATCCAAAACAACAGCGACCGCTTGGGCAAAAATTTGCGTACAGACGCGCCCGATGGCGACAAAATTCGCGTGTTTTCTGCATTCAATGATTTGGTGGAGGCGGAATTCATTGTTTCTGAAATCAAAATGTTGCAACGCGAAGGGCATGATTTGAACCAAATCGCCTTGCTCTATCGCAGCAATGCCCAATCGCGCGTGTTGGAACAAGCCCTGTTTCAGGCAGCCGTGCCATACAAAATTTATGGCGGCTTGCGCTTTTATGAACGCCAAGAAGTGAAACACGCGCTGGCGTATTTGCGTTTGGCGATTAACCCCGATGACGATAACGCTTTGTTGCGCGTGATTAATTTTCCGCCACGCGGCATAGGCACGCGCACCATTGAAAACATTCAGGCAGCCGCACAAACAAGCGGCACAACCCTGTTTCAGGCAGCCTGCACCATGGGCAAAAAAACCGCCCCATTCATTGATTTGATTGAACAATTACGCGGACAAGTGGGCGTGGTTTCGCTGCCTGAATTGGTGCAAAGTGTGTTGGATTTGTCGGGTTTAATCACGCATTATCAAAATCAAAAACAAATCGCCGAACAAGAGCGCGTGGAAAACCTGCACGAATTGCTCAACGCAGCAACGTATTTTCGCGTGGAAGACGTGCAACTGGACACGCTGCCTGAAAATTTGGCAGACCATGCCGCCTTGCCCATCATCGCCTTTTTGAGCAATGCGGCTTTGGAAAGCGGCGAAAATCAGGCAGGCAAAGGCGACAGCGCGGTGCAAATGATGACCGTTCACGCGGCAAAAGGTTTGGAATTTGACGTGGTGTTTTTGTCGGGCATGGAAGAGGGGCGTTTCCCCAGCGAATTGAGTTTGAACGAAGCGGGCGGTTTGGCGGAGGAACGGCGTTTGATGTATGTGGCGATTACGCGGGCGCGACAACGGCTTTATGTGAGCATGGCGCAACAGCGCATGTTGCATGGCGTTTCGCAATTTGGCGTGCCATCTCGTTTTGTGGACGAGCTGCCTGAAAACGTGTTGCAACATTTATCGCCCAAACCAAAATCCAAAAACAGCCAAGAAAACAGCCATTTAAAATTTCATCAACACGCGCCAGCCGTTTCCAATCAAGAATTGCCACGCGATTTTGACGGCTTTTTGATTGGCGAAAATGTGCGTCATGGCAAATTTGGCGTGGGCGTGATTATTGACGCGGTGGACGGCGGCTCATCTGCCAAATTGACCATCAACTTTGGCGTAGACGGCATTAAGGTGCTGGATACGGCATTTGCCAAATTGGCAAAATTATAGTCAGAAACTTTTGCAAAACTTGGTTTGTAGGGGCAGATTTCATATCTGCCCTTTTTGCAAACCGATTATGGCTTTAATATTGTCGCCATTTGCGTTTGATTTGTTCCAATTCGCCGCTTTTTTTCAATTCAGCCAGCGCAGCGTTGATTTTGCCTAAAAATTCATCGTTGCCTTTGCGTACGCCAAACACCAAATTCGCGCTGTCGGGGTGGTTTGAATCGGGCAATTCTTGAATGTGGAAAGCGTATTGTTTCAAGGTATCGCTGTGGGCGTAGTAGCGAATGGCGGTGCAGTCGCTCACAAAGGCTTGCGATTGCTTTTTGACCAAGCTGGTTAAACCTAAATAGGTGCTGCTTTCACGCACAAAATTTTCAGGTTTGACGCTGAATGAGTCGGTCAAATCTTCCATCAAATCGTCTTCGGGAATGACGGTAACTTTGCCTTTTGCCCATTGTTGTGGTGGTGTATTGGGCAGGGTAGCAATGCAATCGGGTGTGTGGTGATACGATTCGCTCAATGACACTTTGTCCAACTCGGCATCTTCTTTGGAAAAGCCGCTTGCCACTACCATGATGTCGCGTTCGGGCAACTGGTTGAAAATGTCGTCCCACGCATAGGCATGAAATGTGAATTGCACGCCTATTTTTTTGCCAATCGCATTCAAAATGTCCACTTCTATGCCCACGGGGTTGTTGCTGCCGTCCATAAAAATGTAGGGCTGGTAATCCAAATCGGAAGACACCTTCACTATCGGCAATGATGATGTGGATTCTGCCGCCGATGTTGCGCTGGCGGAGACTGGGGTGGGATTGGGGGCATCAGGCTGACAAGCCGTTAATGCCAATGCCAGTGTGGTTAAGCGTAAAGTTTGTTTTAAAATCAATTTCATACAAGTCCTTATTGTTTGTCTGCCCCAATTATGTTTGGGTTTGGTGATAAAAAATAGTAGGCTGAAACCTTTGCAAAACCTACTTTTAAACTGACGTAGGGGCGGATTTCATATCCGCCTTTTTTCAATTTATTGATAAGAATGAAAATTTCTGCGAACCTAAACGGGGCAGATATGAAATCTGCCCCTACAAACCGAGTTTTGCAAAGGTTTCAGTCCAGAATCAAGAAAAGCAGCCTGAATGGGCGTTTCAGGCTGCCTGAAAACCACATTTGTCCTTTTATCGCTTGCTCAAATTCAAAACCTGTTTAAAAACATCGCTTTCAATTAAGGCGGTTAAGGCGATTTCCACATCATCGGCGGTGTGGCAAGCGTATTCTTCATCGGCAAAAGACAATTTCACAGGAAAGGTGTGAAAGGGGTGCCCATACGTCCAGTTTGCCAAAATGGAGACAAATTGATGTTGCGCGTTATACAGCACGATTTGACCGCCGTCATCGTTGGGGTCGTTGGGGTCGTTGATTAAGTGGCGGAAATGCACGCCCAAGCCTTTGTAGGCAAGCACCTGATTTGCCTGAGTTTTAAATTCTTCCAAAGCGGCAAACACGCTTGGTTCAGGCAGTCTGTAACCGTGTTGATTGACAATATCCAACAATTTGCTTTGATAATCAGCCATGATTGTTTTCCTTTACAGTCCTAAAAAATCATTATCGTGTGGGAAGACACAATAATCATCATTGCAATTTTCGTAATAATGGAAAATGCGTTGCACAATTTCATCTTCATCATCAATGATTTGAATCAAATCCAAATCATTGGGGTTGATGAATTTTCGTGCCAACATGGTATCACGCAACCAATCCAACAAACCACCCCAAAACGCGCTGCCCACCAAAATAATGGGGCGTTGTGGCACTTTGTGCGTTTGCACCAAAGTCAGGTTTTCAAACAATTCGTCCAGCGTACCAAAGCCCCCTGGCATGGCAACATAGGCAATCGCGTGTTTGACAAACATCACTTTGCGCGGAAAAAAATGCTGAAACAACACCGATAAATCCTGATACGGATTGGGTTTTTGCTCGTGCGGCAACACAATGTTCAAGCCCACCGCAGGGCTTTTGCCTGCAAACGCGCCTTTGTTGGCGGCTTCCATGATGCCTGGCCCGCCGCCCGAAATCACGGCAAAACCCGCGTCCGACAATTTGCGCGACAGGCTTTGGGCAAATTGGTAATCGGGGTGGTCGGTGGGGGTGCGCGCGCTGCCGTAAATGCTCACGGCTGGCTGTATGGCACGAAGTTGCTCGCCTGCCTGTAAAAATTCGGACACAATGCCCAAAATGCGGTGGCTTTCTTTGGCGTGCAATGCCAGTTTTTCGTTTTCACTTAAAGGCAGATTGGGCAATTTTTGGTTTAAAGACATGGGGTTTTCCTTTTTGGAGATGGGGCGCATTCAGGCAGCCCAAATTTACCACGAAACATAAAACATGGTTTTTGCCAACAACACAATGCCCACCATTTGACACAACACCGCCGCGTGTATGTATTTAGACCACGCCACCGTGAGTGTGCCACGTTTCATTTTGGACACGGCAATCACAAAATGCACCAACACGCTGCCAGCCAAACACAATTTCAATAATAATTGCGTCCCAAAGCTGCTGGCAAACGGGTCGCGCAACACCTCGCCATAACGCGCCGCCATCACACCGCCCGACACAAACACCCCCAACACCACGAAAGGCATGACTTGACGGGCGCGTTGTGAAATGGCGCGTTCCACTTCGCGGCGTGTTTCGCTGGAAAGGCGTTTGCTGTGCAACACGCTCAACACCAAAGCCTCAAAAAACACACCGCCCACAAAGGTAATGGCACAAAACACATGCACAATGTGCGCCAAAGCGTAGCTGTTCATGATGATAACGCGCTGATTTGCAACAATAAATCTCGGATTTTGCCCATTACCGTGGCGTGATGTGGGTTGCTGCTGGTAAAGGGCGATTCGCCCACCGCGCCTGCGCCCACAATCCCACAAACATGCACATACGCCAAATGCAATTCACGCGCCAACACCGCTTCGGGCATACCTGTCATGCCATACACATCTGCGCCATCGTTGTGCATGCGGCGGATTTCTGCGCCTGTGGGCAAACGGGTGCCTTGTATGCAAGCGTACACCGCTTGTTGGTGGATTTGTGGGGCTAAATTCATGATTTTTTCGCGCAAATCGGCAGCGTAAGGCTGCCTGAAATCGGTGTATTGCACTTCTTGTCTGCCATCGGCAAAGGTGTCGGCGCGACCTGATGTGTAGTCAATCAAATCGTGTGGCAACACCAAATCGCCCACAGGTAGCGTGTTTTCCTGCAAAGCACACACCGATGAGACCGACAAAATCTGTTTTGCCCCCACTTCTTTCAAAGCCCAAATGTTGGCACGGTAGTTGATTGCTTCGGGCGAGAGCGTGTGATTCAAACCTTGGCGCACCAACAGCACCACATCGCAATCGCCAATTTTGCCAAACAGCAAGGGCGAATCCGATAAACCATAAGGCGTACGCACGACTTGGCGGCGGTGTATCACAAATTCGGATAATTTGGCTAAACTGCTGCTGCCGATAATGGCTAATGCGTTCATTTTTTGTTCCCTTTTCATTGTAGAATGGTTTTTCAGTTTGCTTGAAAAGATGAATTGCGCTAACTTGCTCCCTCCCCCTATGCAAGGGGGAGGGCTGGGGAGGGGGTTAGAAAGCCAACGAGCCACCCCCACCCTAACCCTCCCCCGCCAGCAGGGGAGGGAACAGATTGCTGGCAAGTATTTCAGGCAGCCTGAAAATCGGCAAACTCGTCCAAAAAGTTTTTCAACATATCGTGTCCATGTTCGGTGAGCAAGCCTTCGGGGTGGAATTGCACGCCTTCAATGGGATAATCGCGGTGGCGCACGCCCATGATTTCGCCATCTTCCGTCCACGCGGTGATGATGAGGTGTTCAGGCAGCGTTTCGCGTTCAATCACCAAACTGTGGTAGCGCGTACAAATCACAGGGTTGGGCAAGTCTTTGAATACGCCCACATTTTCGTGAAACACGGGCGAAGTTTTGCCGTGCATCAGCGTTTTGGCGCGAATCACTTTGCCACCAAAGGCTTCGCCTATGGTTTGGTGTCCCAAGCACACGCCCAAAATGGGGATTTTGCCCGCAAAATGCTGCATGGCAGCAACGGAAATGCCCGCTTCTTTGGGCGAACAAGGACCAGGCCCAATGACCAAATAGCGCGGATTGAGCGCGGCAATCTCGTCCAGCGTGATTTCATCGTTGCAGCGCACCACCACTTCTTGCCCCAGTTGTGCCAGATATTGCACGATGTTGTAGGTGAAACTGTCGTAATTGTCTAAAAATAAAATCATGATTTTGAAATGTCTTTTTTGTTAAATGCTTTTTCAGGCTGCCTGAAAACCGAATCAAATATGTGAAAAATTGCTGATTTTCACATCGCCATCATCAAATTTGGCGGTGATTTCCAATGTGCCGCCCATGGCTTCAATGTGGCTGCGTAAAGTGGAAATGTACATATCGGTGCGGCGTTCCATTTTGGCAATGGCGGGCTGTTGAACATTCAAAATTTCAGCCAATACCTGTTGCGACAAGCCACGCGCTTGACGCAATTCATGTAAAGGCATTTCTTGAATGTGTTGTTGCGTTAATTGTGTGGCGCGTTCTTGGGCTTGGGCAGACATTTTGTTGCGTAATGTGGAAAAATTTTTTGCCATGATGTTATCCTTTTTTCGGTGAAACAACGTTTTCGGCTGCCAATGTAGCCAAATGATTTTGAAATAATTTTTCAGCAATGGGTACATGAATTTCATACCAACGGTTGTTGCCCGTTTTGTCGCCACCCAGCAGCAAAATGGCATGGCGAACGGGGTCAAAGGCGTACAAAACGCGATAGGGTTTGCCTTGATGTTGAATGCGTAATTCACGCATTTGTCCAAATTGACTGCCTTGAATTTGGCTGCAATGTGGAAAACGCAAATTGATGCCATATTCTTCCAATAAACCGACTGTGGCGGCAACCGAAACCTGTTCATCTTCGTTTAGGTTTTCCCACCATTGTTCAAATTCATCGGTGTATTCCACTTCGCATGACATGATTG
Organism: Alysiella filiformis; assembly: GCF_014054525.1. NCBI lineage: Bacteria > Pseudomonadati > Pseudomonadota > Betaproteobacteria > Neisseriales > Neisseriaceae > Alysiella > Alysiella filiformis. The sequence goes on along the minus strand of NZ_CP059564.1, from coordinate 100,976 downwards.
TGCTTTCTTTATTCCGTAAAAGGAATAAATCATAACACAAAACGGACTTTCATTTTCAGGCTGCCTGAAACTCAATCATCATACCCATTGGGATTGTGTGATTGCCAACGCCAAGCGTCTGCCATCATGGTCGCCAAATCGCGTTCGGCACGCCAACCGAGTTCGGTGGCGGCTTTGGTGGGGTCGGCATAACACACGGCAATGTCGCCAGCGCGGCGTGGTTTCATCGCGTATTTCACGGTTTGCCCAGACGCTTGTTCAAATGCTTTCACAATGTCCAACACGGAATAGCCCACGCCTGTACCCAAATTGTAAATGTGAACGCCAGCCGTTTTGGCTTTTGCGTCAAGGGCTTTCAAATGACCCATCGCCAAATCCACCACATGAATGTAATCGCGTACGCCTGTGCCATCGTGGGTTGGATAATCATCGCCAAATACGGACAGTTCCGCCAATTTCCCTGCCGCCACTTGGCAAACGTAGGGCAACAAATTATTCGGTATGCCGTTGGGTTGTTCGCCAATTTTGCCGCTTTCGTGTGCGCCAATCGGGTTGAAATAGCGCAATAAAATCACGCTCCAACGGCTGTCGGCTGCCTGTAAATCCATCATCATGCGTTCCATCATGTATTTGGACGTGCCATAGGGGTTGGTTGTGCCGCCTGTGCGCGTGTTTTCGGTGATGGGGACGACTTCGGGGTCGCCATAAACCGTTGCCGATGAGCTGAACACAATGCTGAACACGCCTGCTTTTTGCATTTCTTCCAGCAAAATCAGGCTGCCTGAAACGTTGTTGTCGTAATAACGCAAGGGTTGCGCCACGCTTTCGCCCACCGCTTTGAGCGCGGCAAAGTGCATGACGCTGTCAATGGCGTGCTGCGAAAAAATCTTTTGCAATAAGGCTCTGTCGCGAATGTCGCCTTGGTAGAAGGTGGGCGTTGTGCCTGTGATGTCGTGAATGCGGTTCAACACTTTGGGCGATGAATTGGATAAATTGTCCAAAATAATGGGCGTGTGTCCTGCGTTGAGCAACGCCACAACGGTGTGCGCGCCAATAAAGCCTGTGCCGCCTGTTACGAGTATGTTCATGGTTTTTCCTTTATTTTTTATTTTAAAAATGGGTTTTCAGGCTGCCTTTCACTACCCTACAAAAATAAACATTGCCCACAATCGTTGAGATGACGCAACCTGCTCCCTCTCCTTTGGGAGAGGGCTGGGGAGAGGGAAAATCGTTGAGCATCGCCAGTTTTCCCCTCTCCCTAACCCTCTCCCAAAGGAGAGGGGACAGATGGGTGGCAAGCAAAAATTTGTAGGGTAATGAAAGGCTGCCTGAAAATTTGGATTAAGAAACGTCATGCTATTCATCGCGCATTGCCCTTTGATATGCCACAGGGTCGGTGTTTTCAAATGCCGCGATTTGGGATGTGGTTTTGAAAAAATCCGTTAATAAAACATCATCTTGCTTTGCCCAGCGTGTAATCAATTCGTTGATGCTCACGCCTTGTGCTTGATGAATAATGGCTTGTTCAATGTGTGGTGGTAAATCCAATGTCAGCATATTTTCCCTTTCAGGCAGCCTGAAACCAAAATTTCACAAAAAAATCAATATTGAATCAACACCGCGCCCCACGCAAAACCGCCACCTATGCCTTCCAACAACAATTTTTGTCCGCGCTGAATGCGACCGTCTTGAATGCCCGCGTCCAAAGCCAAAGGTATGGACGCGGCTGATGTGTTGGCGTGTTCTTGCACGGTCAAAATCACTTTGTCCATGCTCAAATTCAAATGTTTGGCGGTGGCTTCAATGATGCGGCGGTTGGCTTGGTGGGGAATGAGCCAGTCAATTTGCTCTTTGCTGTGATGGGATTCGCGCAACACTTGGTCGGCTACGGCAGAAAGTTGCTTCACGGCAAATTTGAACACGCCTTGCCCGTCCATTTTCACAAAGGGCGAACCGCAAATTTGCCCTTCGCACATTTGCGCTGGCACTTGCAGCAAATCCAAATGCGCCCCATCGGCGTGCAAACGGCTGTGAATGATGCCCGCTTCATCGCTCGCGCCCAGCACCACCGCGCCTGCGCCATCGCCAAACAACACGCAAGTGGCACGGTCGTTCCAATCCACAATGCGGCTGAAAATGTCTGCGCCAATGACCAAGGCTTTGCTTACCATGCCGCTTTGAATGTAGGCTTGGGCGGTGGTCAGCGCGTACATGAATCCAGCACACACCGCTTGCACGTCAAAAGCGGGGCAGCCTGCTATGCCCAATTTGTGTTGCACAATGGTGGCGGTGGCAGGAAACTGCATATCGGGCGTGGTGGTTGCCAACACGATTAAGTCAATTTCATCGGCAGACATTTTGGCATTGTGCAAGGCTTTTAAGGCTGCCTGAACCGCCAAATCGCTGGTTTTTTCGTGTTCGGCGGCGATGTGTCGCGCTTTAATGCCTGTGCGCGTGGTAATCCATTCATCTGATGTGTCAATGCGTTGGGCTAAATCGTCATTGCTAACGCGGTTGGAGGGCAAATGGCTGCCTGAACCCAAAATTTTGGCATATTGCATGGCGTGTATCCTTGTCAATGGTTTTTTGTTAAACAAGATTGTAGTGCAAAATGCGGATTTTGTTTGTGCTAAAATGCGCGTTTTCACAATAATTGATAAAAAGGAACACAAAAATGCGTATTTTGCACACCATGTTGCGCGTGGGTGATTTGGATAAGTCGTTGAATTTTTATACAGAAGTTTTGGGCATGAAATTGTTGCGCCGCAAAGATTATCCCGAAGGCAAATTCACATTGGCATTCGTGGGCTATGGCGAAGAAAGCGAAACCGCCGTATTGGAACTGACCCACAACTGGGACACCAGCAGCTACGACATCGGCACAGGCTACGGACACATCGCCATTGAAGTGGACGATGCCTATGCCGCTTGCGATGCGGTACGCGCCAAAGGCGGCAAAGTGGTGCGCGAGGCAGGGGCAATGAAACACGGCACCACCGTCATCGCCTTTGTGGAAGACCCAGACGGCTACAAAATTGAATTCATTCAAAAACAAAGCGGTGCGGATACTTATTCTGCTTAATCGGTCAAAATGTTTCAGGCAGCCTGAATGTGATTTTCAGGCTGAAACTTTTGCAAAACCCACTTGCAAGCTGACGTAGGGGCGGATTTCATATCCGCCCTTTTTTCAATTTATTGATGAAAATGAAAATTGCCACAAGCTCAAACGGGGCAGATATGAAATCTGCCCCTACGAACCGATTTTTGCAAAAGTTTCAGGCTGCCTTTTACTGTTTCCACCAAAAAGTTTTTTTGCCTTCGGCGACTGACTTTTTAAAAAAGTAAGCCAAATAAATCCATGCTCAACGATTTGCGTCTCAACAGCACTTTCAGGCAGCCTGAAAACAACAAAATACTGTTTTTCATCAATAAAATAGATGTATTTTAAGGTGTTTGGCTTACTTTTTTAAAAAGTAGGTCGCCCGCGCGAAATCCCAAAACACCCCATTTTATTTTTTGTGGCGCAGCGAAAGGCTGCCTGAAACCTCATTTTTGCAGAAACACATCAACGCCATTTTCACAGCGCGTCAATTTTTGCGATAAAGTTTGGCTTAACAAGGCTTCATTGCGCGGCAAAGCGGCGCGGTCGGATTCCTTGTGCCACAAATGATACGCCACGCCAGCCCAGCGCAAATTGGCACGTTGCATCCCAGCGTGTTGCAAACGGGCGGCAAATTCATCGTCTTCGCGCCCCCAGCCCACAAATTCATTGTTAAAACCATTGATTCGCAAAGCGTCTTCACGAAACACCGCCAAATTGCACGTTTTAACCGACTTTTTGCTTTTGCCCAAACACCGCGCCCAATAGCGACTCAAAAACGGCAAACGCCAAGTGGCGTGTTTTTTCAAAACCCCAGCGTGGCTGCCTGAAATCACACAGGGATTGGGCAAAGGTTGCGCCAAAATTTCAGCCGTCAAATCTTCCGTCAGCAAAACACGGCTGCCTTGAACCCAAAAGCCTTTTTTGGCAATACGCAGGTGGTCGGCAACAAATTCGGGGTGCAGGAGCATATCGCCATCAATCATGATGATGTAATCGCACTTTGCCAATGCCAAAGCCCGATTGCGACTTTGCGCGGCACGAAAGCCATCGTCAGGTTGCCATGCGTGGTGCAGGGGCATGGGCGATTGCTTGGCGGCTGCCTGAATCACTTGCGCGGTGCGTTCGTCCGAGCCGTCATCGGCGATGATGATTTCATCGGGCAAGCGGCTTTGTTGCATTGCCGATTGCAAAACGTGCGCCAAAGCGTCAGGGCGATTGTAAGTTGTGATAATCAAAGCAACCGTAAACGACATAAATCAATCCTTTTTACAAACAAATGGTTTTTCAGGCTGCCTGCGTTGAAAAAATCAATACAGACAGCCTGAAAATTGTGATTCTAATGCGAGTTTGGGATAAAAGTCATTGATAAATTTAAGTAACTTTACTCCCTCGCCCTGTGGGAGAGGGCTGGGGAGAGGGCATGCTGCTCAAAGCCCTCTCTCCAACGCTTTCCCACAGGGAGAGAGGGTTGATTTATTGGCGCATTGACAGTTACTTATCCCGAGTTCACCTTATTCCACCAATTCGCCACGCAAACTGAACGTAAACGCTTCCGTGATTTCAATTTCCACCATTTGGTTAATCAGCGACACATCGCCAAAAAAATTGACCACGCGATTATTGGCGGTACGCGCTTGCAACATATCAGGGTCTTTTTTGGACACGCCTTCCACCAAGCAGCGTTGGATTGTGCCGAGCATGGTTTGGTTGATGCGTGCCGTTTCCGCCTCAATCACTTCGTTCAAGGCTTCCAAGCGGCGGACTTTTTCTTCGTGGGGCGTATCGTCTGGCAGATTCGCGGCTGGTGTACCAGGGCGTGGGCTGTAAATGAACACAAAACTCAAATCAAAAGCAATGTCTTTAACCAATTTCAAAGTTTGCTCAAATTCGCGTTCCGTTTCGCCTGGGAAACCGACAATGAAATCCGAACTCAAACACAAATCAGGGCGAATGGCACGCAATTTGCGGATAATGGATTTGTATTCCAAAGCCGTGTAGCCGCGTTTCATCGCGCTCAACACGCGGTCGGAGCCGCTTTGAATCGGCAAATGCAAATGCGACACCAATTTGGGCAAATCGCGGTAGCATTCAATAATCGCGTCTGAAAATTCGCGTGGGTGGCTGGTGGTGAAACGAATGCGCTCAATTTCAGGAATTTCATGCACAATCCGCAATAAAGTCGCAAAATCGCAAATTTCGCCATCGTCCATTGCACCGCGATAGGCGTTCACGTTTTGTCCCAACAGGTTGATTTCTTTCACGCCTTGTTGCGCCAAGCCCGCAATTTCCGTCAAAACATCATTGAGTGGACGCGAAAATTCTTCGCCGCGCGTATAAGGCACCACACAGAAACTGCAATATTTGGAGCAGCCTTCCATAATGGAAATGAACGCGCTGCCGCCTTCCACACGTGCAGGGGGCAGGTGGTCAAATTTTTCAATTTCGGGGAAAGAAATGTCCACTTGCGACAAGCCTGTGGTTTCCTTGTCCATAATCATTTTGGGCAAGCGGTGCAAAGTTTGAGGGCCAAACACCACGTCCACATAAGGGGCGCGTTGCACAATGGCTTCGCCCTCTTGGGATGCCACGCAACCGCCTACACCAATGATTAAATTGGGATTTTGTTTTTTCAGATGTTTTACGCGACCCAAATCGGAAAACACCTTTTCTTGCGCTTTTTCGCGCACCGAGCAGGTGTTGAACAAAATGATGTCGGCTTGTTCGGGTTCGGAAACCTGTTCCAATTCATCGCCTTCGGCTAATACGGAGAGCATTTTTTCGCTGTCGTATTCGTTCATTTGGCAGCCAAAGGTGCGGATAAAAACTTTTTTCATGGTTTGTGCTTTCGTCAGGTAGCCCGTAATTGCGGGGCTGATTCATCTGATTAAAAAAAATTTTTCAGGCTGCCTGAAAAACAAAAAGGCTGCCTGAAAAGGAATAAAACCGCGTATTATAAGGATTTTTATTGCAAAATCAAAATGATTTATTGCCATCTTTGCAAAATGCGTTCCAATTCGCCATTGGCTTTCAAATTGGTAATGCCTTGATTGATTTTTTGCAACAATTCGGTTTGGTCTTTGCGTACGCCAAAGATGATGTTTTCATTGGCATCCACATCGCTTTCAGTGCGTGGCAATTCTTTCAAATGGAATTGGTCTTTTTTATCGATAAATGATTGTCTGATGTAATAGCGAATCACGCTGCAATCGCTCATCATGGTGGGTATGGTGCCAGCCAAAAGTTGTTGCAAACCCTGATATTGACTGCGAACATACACAATATTGTCTCGCGCCACACCAAAGTTTTGCATTAAGTCTTCTTCTTCATCGTCTTCTTCGCGCAGGGCGACTTTGCGTTTGTGCCAATTATCCAAATTGCTGGGTTTGCTGGCTACCACGCAATCGGGCGCGCGCATATAAGGTATGCTGGCAACAATTTCTTCGGTGTTGTAATCGCTTTTGACCAAGCCACCGCCCACCATATCGGCATTGCCGCCTTTCAAATCGGTAAACATGACATCCCACACATAAGGCACATGGGTGATTTTGATGTTTTGGTCTTTGGCAATGGCTGCCAACACATCGGCTTCCAAACCGCTAATGGTGTTGTCGGGATTGTAAATATTGAACGGGGGATAGGGCTGGTTGGTGGTGCGAATGCGGTATTCTGCCACCGTTTGTTCGGCAGGCGCAGACGCGGCGGCAGGTGCAACTTCTTTTTCTTTGCCACACGCGCTCAATCCCAAACCCAAGACCACAGATAAGGCAATGGTTGGTATTTTAAACAACATAAATGGTTTTTTCCTTGTTAGATTGATTTTTTTGAAAAATGGCGTTTCAGGCAGCCTGAAAATCCGTTTTTATGATTTAAAAATCATTTTTTTGATGTGGCGCACATAAATTTCCGCCAATATGCCCGATACCAACAAAATCAAAGCGGCATACACGCTGACTTCCCACACGGGCAATTCGGTTTTGTGTAAAAAGTCCCGAAACCACACACCAAAAAAGCCCAAAATAATCCAATGGATACAATAAACCTGATTGATGTTTCTGCTTAAATTGAACATGGGCAAAAAAACTTTTTGCGGCAAAATCCGCAGCAACCAATGACACACGCCAAACCAGCCCACCACAAACATCAAAATGAAACTGGCATCAAGCAAATTCATGTAATAGTGTGAATTGGTTATTTCGCTGTTGTACATGCCCCATTCGGCATTCAGCGCAAACGCCATGTAGCCCACGCCCAAAATCATGCCAATGGGGGTGGCGTAGCGATAGAAACGGTCTTTATCGGCACATTTTTGCCACAACAAACCAAACAGATAGCCAAAAGTGGGAAAAATCAACCAATTCAAAAATGGGAAAAACGTTTCATCGCTGGCTGCCCAAAAATAGCCCAAAAATTGTTTGCCGATGTGGTTGTCTATGCTCATGCCCTGCAATGCCATGCCGAGCAATGAACACACCACCGCAACGATTGCCAACACTGTGGGGCTAAACCGATATTTAGCCGCCAAAGCAAAATACAAAAACGCCAAACCCGCAAATTGCAATATATCAACACTGACCAACCATGCAATTTCCGATTCGTAATCAAAATCTTGTGATAAGCCCACCGCTTTCCACACCGCAGGCAGCACAAAACGCACCACATTGAGCAAAAAACCAATGATGAGCAACTCAATGCCCCGTTTGGCAAAATGGCTGGCGGTGGCGTGTTTGGTGTACACCAAGCCAATGCCCAATGCCACCATAAACACGGGCGCAGCAAAAGGACCACCAAATACCTTTTCAATCAGCGTGGGCATAAGGGCTTCGCTGACCGATTCGGTTTCTTCCAGCGTATGCACCCAAGCCATGAACACAATCGCCAAGGCTTTGGCAAGGTCAAATTCAAGCTGCCTGCCTGTGTTGATTTTTTCGTTGGTAGAACAGTGTTTGAGTGTTGTCATGATTCAAATCCTGTGGTTGGGCAAATGTTTTCAGGCAGCCTGAAAACATTTTGGTGGCAAATCAACATTCATCGGTGGCAGTTTTGTGGCAAAAATCGACAATTTTTGTGCAAAAACCAAGGTTGTGTCTGAATGTTGGGTCATTTGCCACATTCAGCAATTTGATTGCCAAACTTTGGATTTGGGCTGGGCGATGAATTTTTCTTTTATGAACGATGTTGCGCCACCAAATTGCGTAAAGCCTGTGCCAGAGCAGGGGCGTGTGCCACCTGTTGTGCCGTGTGTTCAAACATATCCAGCACATTGGGGCTGAAATGACAATGTTTTTCGCGTGGCGGTTTGGGGGTTTCAGGCAGCATTTTCACGTCAATTTTGCCAATTTCATCGCCCAAATCCTGAATTTGCGGCAACAGCGCAGGCAACATCATTTTCAAACGCGAAGCCGCCATATTGTTTTTCGCAAACACCACCAACACCCCATTTTGCACACACGCCACGCGACAATGTTCACGCAAATTGGCGGGCAAAATTGCCTTCAACCGCTCGTCCAACTGAATAAAATAACGTGTACTTTGCCACAAATGCCGCAAAGCAGGCGAAGTTTGTGCGTATTGACCCAAATCCATAAATCATGCTGCCTGAAAAATTTAATTGATAAAACAAAGAAAACGCCCACCGAGCGCAATATTTTGCCGATTTTACCCTTGAAAAGCGGTTTGTGTCGCCTTATTTAGCGAAACATTGGGAACGGAACACATTTTCAGGCAGCCTGAAAACAGCAAAGCACTTGAAAAAAATCGTGTCGCACCCCACATGACAAACATCAATATAGAAAACCCATTTTTAGGAGCAAAGACTATGGCAAAAGTAATCGGTATTGACTTGGGTACCACCAACTCATGCGTGGCAATTTCCGAAAACGGACAAACCAAAGTAATTGAAAACGCAGAAGGCGCACGCACCACCCCTTCCATTATCGCGTATTTGGACGGTGGCGAAATTTTGGTGGGCGCGCCCGCCAAACGCCAAGCCGTTACCAACGCAAAAAACACCATTTATGCCGCCAAACGCTTGATTGGTCATAAATTTGAAGACAAAGAAGTACAACGCGACATTGAAACCATGCCCTTTGAAATCATCAAATCGGCAAATGGCGATGCGTGGGTTAAAGCACAAGGCAAAGAATTGTCGCCCCCACAAATTTCCGCCGAAGTGTTGCGCAAAATGAAAGAAGCGGCAGAAGCCTATTTGGGCGAAAAAGTAACCGAAGCCGTGGTAACCGTACCCGCCTACTTCAACGACAGCCAACGCCAAGCCACCAAAGACGCAGGTCGCATTGCAGGCTTGGACGTGAAACGCATCATCAACGAGCCAACCGCAGCCGCACTCGCATTCGGTATGGACAAAGTATCAGGTGGCGACCGCAAAATCGCGGTTTACGACTTGGGCGGTGGCACGTTTGACATTTCCATCATTGAAATTGCCGATATTGATGGCGACAAACAATTTGAAGTTTTGGCAACCAATGGCGACACCTTCTTGGGCGGCGAAGACTTTGACCAACGCATTATTGACCACATCATTGCCGAGTTCAAAAAAGAACAAGGCATTGATTTGAAAAACGATGTGATGGCTTTGCAACGCCTGAAAGAAGCCGCAGAAAAAGCCAAAATTGAATTGTCTAGCGGTCAGCAAACCGAAATCAATTTGCCTTACATCACAATGGATGCAACAGGTCCCAAACACTTGGCAATGAAAATCACCCGCGCCAAGTTTGAGGCTTTGGTAGAAGATTTGGTGGCACGTTCCATTGAACCTTGCCGCATTGCGTTGAAAGACGCAGGTTTGTCTGCCAGCGAAATTGACGATGTGATTTTGGTGGGCGGTCAAACCCGCATGCCCAAAGTGCAAGAAGCCGTAAAAGAATTTTTCGGCAAAGAACCACGCAAAGACGTGAACCCAGACGAAGCCGTTGCCGTGGGCGCAGCCATTCAAGGCGAAGTGTTGGGTGGTGGTCGCAATGACGTGTTGTTGTTGGACGTTACCCCATTGTCTTTGGGCATTGAAACCATGGGCGGTGTGATGACCAAACTCATCAACAAAAACACCACCATTCCCACCAAAGCATCGCAAGTGTTCTCCACTGCCGAAAACAATCAGGCTGCCGTAACCATTCATGTGTTGCAAGGCGAACGCGAACGCGCCTCGGGCAACAAATCTTTGGGTCAATTCAATTTGGGCGACATTCCGCCAGCACCACGCGGCGTGCCACAAATTGAAGTTACCTTTGACATTGACGCAAACGGCATTTTGCACGTTTCCGCCAAAGACAAAGGCACAGGCAAAGCAGCCAACATCACGATTCAAGGCTCTTCGGGTTTGAGCGAGGAAGAAATTGAACGCATGGTTAAAGACGCAGAAGCCAACGCCGCCGAAGACAAAAAATTGGTGGAATTGGTGCAAAGCCGCAACCAAGCAGAAGCCTTGATTCACTCTGTGAAAAAATCTTTGGAAGAACATGGCGACAAATTGTCTGCCGATGAAAAAGCCAAGATTGAAGAAGCCCTTGCTGCCACCGAAGAAGCCGTAAAAGGCGATGACAAAGCAGACATTGACGCGAAAACCGAAGCCTTGGGCAATGCCAGCCAAAAATTGGGCGAATTGGTTTACGCCAACATGGGTCAAGATGGCGAAAACCCTGCTGCTGACGCGACATCATCTGCCAAGAAAAAAGACGATGACATTGTGGACGCAGAATTTGAAGAAGTGAAAGACAAAAAAGACTAATTGGTCTTGACGGTCAATTCAGGCTGCCTGAACTGGGTTTTCAGGCAGCCTGAAACACAAAAAACCGCGTGAAACATTTGATTTCACGCGGTTTCAATTTGGTGGGTCGGGTGGGTTTCGAACCCACGACCAAGGGATTATGAGTCCCCTGCTCTAACCCCTGAGCTACCAACCCAATGGATTAAGAAACGCAATATTATAGCCTTAAATTTCATCATCGCCAAGCAAAAAATCCACCCACAAACGCAAAAAATTGTGGCATAATTCGTTTTTTCGGAGTTTGCACAGGTTTTTTGGCTTGGCAAACTTGTCTTGCCGCAAGGCGCAATTTTTTTAGGAATAAACAAAATGGCTCTGACCGTAGAACAAAAAGCGCAAATCGTTAAAGATTTCCAACGCAAAGAAGGCGATACTGGCTCTTCCGAAGTGCAAATCGCATTGCTGACTTTCCGCATCAACGACTTAACCCCCCACTTTAAAGCCAACCCCAAAGACGTACACAGTCGCCGTGGTTTGCTGAAAATGGTTAGCGCGCGCCGCCGCTTGTTGGCTTACTTGCGCCGCACCGATGCCGAAACTTACCGCAACGTGATTACCCGCTTGGGCTTGCGCAAATAATCCAAAAGCTGCCTGAAAATGTCGCAAAACGTTTTCAGGCAGCTTTTTTTGTGAGAAATCAATCATGTCTGCCATTTACGATTTGACTTTACGCACCGCCAAAGGCGACAACCTCAATTTGGGCGATTTTCGCGGCAAGGTTTTGTTGATTGTGAACACCGCCACGCGCTGCGGTTTAACGCCACAATATGAACAATTACAAGCCCTGCACACCAAATACGGTGAACAAGGTTTGGTGATTTTGGATTTTCCCTGCAATCAATTTCGTGAGCAAGCTCCTGAAAGTATTGATGAATATGCCCAAATTTGCCAAATGAAATTCGGCACGCAATTCACGATTTTTGACAAAATTGATGTGAATGGCGACCACGCCCACCCTTTGTATGTGTATTTGAAACAACAGCAGCCCAATGAAAAAAGCAGCAGTAAATTCAAAGATTTGCTGATTAAGTTGGCATCGTTGGGCGAAACGCGCGGCGAAAGCGACATCAAATGGAATTTCACCAAATTTTTGGTCAGCCGAAATGGTGATGTGGTGGCGCGTTTTGCCCCCAGCACCACGCCATTTGAAATGGAAGACGAGATTGTGTCGTTATTGGCATAATCTTGCGTAAAAATGGTTGAAATCCCGTTTTCAGGCTGCCTGAAAACAGGATTTTTGATTTATTCCTTGCCAAATTCTTGCATGCTCACACCGTTGTCATCGCGCAAATCAAACACGGGGTGCGCCAACACCAAAATCTGCCCCACAATGATTTTGTCATCGCGCAAATGATTGAGGATTTTCAATTTTTCCACGCTGATTTTGTTTTTGAGGGCGATTGCCGATAGGGTGTCGCCTGCCACCACGGTGTGTTGGGCAATGTTTTGATTTAAGGCGAATTTTTGGCGCAAATGCCGTTCACGCGCGCGCATTTTGTTGGATTCGCAGGCGGCAATCAACACGGGAACGTGGGCGGAATGATGATGTGGGTCGGCAGGGGCGCATTCGGTTTCTATCCACGTTTGCCACAATTTTTGTGATTTGACAAAATGTTGTTGTATGGTGCGGTCAAAAGCCAGTTTTTGTTGAACTTGTTTGACGGTTTGTGTGAGTTTTTTTTCTATGTCTTGATGATGTTGGGCGATGCAATTTGCCAATTCCATGCTGGGTTTGAGTGATTTGCATGGGCTGTCGTCCCATTCGTTGATTTCGGTTTCTTGGGCGATGGCAAGGCTGCTGCAACAGCATAATGTCATGAACAATTTTTTCATTTTCATTTTTTGGGGTGTGGTTTAGCGGCGTTGTGCGATTTGCTGGGCGAGGGTGCGGATTTCGTTGGCGGCACCCAAGCCATATTGTTGCATACTGGTTTGGTTTTTGTCGCTGGCATCAAAGTTGGGATTGACTGTGCCTTCTGATGCGCGACTGGGCCCGAGCAAATGTGCCATTTTCATGTAGGCGGCAATTTTGGCTAAATTGCCTTGCATGGCGCGTTTGGCGGCGGGGGTGGCGTATTGAATGTTGTTGTTGGTGTAGGCAACAAAGGCTTGGTGCTGAATATGGGGGTTGTTGAGAAAGTGCTGTTTGCTGTGTCCTGCTGCCCAGTTGCTGCTGTCGGCGATGAAGGCTTTGTGTATGCTGGCGTTGGCACCGTTTGCCAATTTGCTGCCGTGAATTTGTACGGCGGCTTGGTAGCGGCTGCGTTGGATTAAGCCTGCTTCCACCAAGGCGGCTGCGCCAAATTGGTACAAGCCAAGGTAGCCGTAGTCGTTTTCAATTTGGTGGCGGAAACGGGATTCGGTGTAGGCTACGTTGGCGGCGTAGGCGCGGGTTTCGTTGTCGCTCATGCCTGTGATGATGCCGCCTGTGAAGTTGATGCCAAATTGGATTTTTTGTTGGCTGATGCTGTCGGTGGGGGCTGGGCTGCTGCTGGGTGGGGTGTAGGAGGTGGCGTTGGTGTTGGGCGATGTGCGATTGATTTTTAAAATTTGACCCAATTTCAACACATTGTTTTTGAGCGCGTTGAGGGTTTTGAGCAGCGCAACGGTGATGCCGTATTTGCGGGCAATGGAAAACAGGGTTTCGCCTGCCTGAACGGTGTGGGTGCTGCCTGAAATGGGGTTGTTGGCGGTGGGTTTCGGGCTGCTGGCTGGGTTTTTTTGGACGATGAGGGTTTGCCCAATTTTCAAGTTGTTGTCTTTTAAGCCATTGAGTGCTTTCAGTTCATCTACGCTTAAACCGTATTTTTTGGCGATACCAAATAGGGTTTCGCCTTTGGCGACTTTGTGTGTGCTTGCCATGGTGGGGGTCTCGTTGAACAATCAGGCGGTCATTCTAATGGCATTTGGGTTGATTGGGCAATATGGCGATTTTTAACGGTATTTCACACAATGGTGTTTTACAATGCCTGATTTTGTGTGGGGGATACGAAATGCGTTGGGCTGTGTGGTTTTTTTTGGCGGCGATGATGCCTGTTCAGGCAGCCACCTACATTTGCGTTGTCAATGGCAAACCTGTTTATACCACGCAAAAAGTGGGCAGTTTGTGCGAAATTTCCGACATGAACGGCATAGGCGAAACGGGTAGGGCGGTGTTTGCGCCTGCACCCAAGGTGTCGGACGATGTGGCTTTGCCCCCCGAAAATGCCGCCGCGCTGCCTGAAATTGCGCCCCAAGAAAACGATGAGTTGTATCATTTGTGGCATGAATTGGAATATGGTGCTTACGATAAAGTGCCGATTGCGCCTGCTTTGTCTTTGCCACGCAGCCTGCCTGAAAAGCCGACTGTGGCAATGCCCAACAAATCGTCTTCTCATCAAAAAACGCCCGTTCAGGCAGCCACCGCGCCAAATCGGGTTCATGTTGCGCCCACTTTGCCGCAAATTCAGCGTTTCAACCGTGTGGGGGTGGGCATGTTGAATCGCCGTCAAATTTTGCAACAGGAATTGCAGCGCGAACAGGCTGCGCTCAACATTGCGCGTGAGCAGCTCGCCGCCGCACGCAAACGCAACGATGCCACCAGCGTACAAACATTGAGCAATGCGGTGCTTGACCGCGAACGCAATGTGTTGGCTTTAATGCGTGAAATCAAACGTTGAATTTCAGGCAGCCTGAAACGCAATTTCGTGCAAATATTCTTGGAATAATGCGTCATTTTGGCGATAATGTGCGTGTTTTTTCTTTCTTGTGGATTGTGTGATGAAATTACGCCATTTGACTTGTTTACTGCTCACGGCTGCTGCTTTGGCGGCTTGTACCAAAAAATCGCCGCCCAATTCCGTTTCGCCCACGTCCAATGCGGTTTCAGGCAGCCTGCCTTTGGGCTACGCGCACCGCAGCCCCGATGGGGTGGCAAGCTACACGGTGGTGGGCTTGAATCACATTCCCAACTGGCAAAATCAATCGTTTTCAGGCAGCCTGAGTGCCTTTCAAAAAGGCTGCCCCAAATTGCAAAACAAACCCGCTTGGGCAAACGTTTGCCGCATTGCCATGCAAACACACAACGACAATCAATCGGCAAAATCCTTTTTTGAACAAAACTTTACCGCATGGCAAGTGCGACACAATGGCAGCGAAAGCGGCACGGTAACAGGCTATTACGAACCCGTGTTGCACGGCGACAAATACGCCACGCCCACCGCCCGTTTCCCCATTTACGGTGTGCCAAACGACATGGTTTCGGTGAGTTTGCCCAACCATTTGCGCGGCAGCAAGGGCATGGTTCGCATCACACAAACAGGGCAAAATGCGGGCAAAATAGACGCAAATGGCGCATTTTCAGCGAATTTGGCGCAATTTCCCATAGGCGAACGCAGCAGCACAATTAAAGGGCGATTTGTCGGCAACCAATTTGTGCCATACTACACGCGCCACGACATCAATGGCGGTGCGCTCAACGGTCGCGCCCCCATTTTGGGCTACGCCAACGACCCTGTGGAATTGTTTTTCATGCACGTTCAAGGTTCAGGCAGGTTGCGTACGCCCAATGGCGAATTTATCCGCTTGGGTTTTGCCGATAAAAATGAATATCCCTATGTTTCCATTGGCAAATACATGGCAAATCGCGGCTATTTGCCTTTGGCGCAAACTTCCATGCAAGGCATCAAATCTTGGATAAGCCAAAACCCACAATATTTAGCCGAAGTGTTGGGACAAAACCCCAGCTATGTGTTTTTCAGGCAGCTAGACGGCAACAGCACCGATGGACCCATAGGCGCATTGGGTGTGCCATTGTCGGGCGAATATTCGGGTGCGGTGGACAAGCAATACATCACTTTGGGTGCGCCCATTTTCGTATCCACCACCCACCCCGACACGCGCCAAGCCTTGCAACGCCTGATTATGGCGCAAGACACAGGCAGCGCCATCAAAGGCGCGGTGCGTGTGGATTATTTTTGGGGATATGGCGACACGGCTGGCGCAACCGCAGGCAAAATGAAAAATGCAGGACAAGTGTGGCAACTGTTGCCACATGGCGTGATGCCGAATCAATATTGATTGAATCCATTTTTTATTGGGTAGTTGCAAGGCTGAAACTTTTACAAAACTCGGTTCGCAAGGGCAGATTTCATATTTGCCCTGTTTAGACTTGCAGAAATTTTTATTTTTGGGACACCATGTAGGGTGCAACTTGTTGCACCAAATTTATGTTTTATCAGGAAAATGGTGCAACAAGTTGCACCCTACACTCGTCCTATTTTTACATAAATTGAAAAGAGGCGGATATGAAATCCGCCTCTACATCAGTTTAAAAGTAGGTTTTGCAAAGGTTTCAGGCTGCCTGAATTTTGGGTACAATATTTTTCTTTTTTATTAACCACCCTGTTTATTTAGGAAAGGTGTTTACATGATGTATGCACAATTATCTGCTACAAAACAATGGGCTGCCAAAAATAAAACGGCGAGCTTCATTTTACAAACCGTGATTGGTGCCAATTTGGTGGCATTGTTGGCGCAAATTGCCATTCCCACGCCATTTGTGCACATTTCGGGGCAATCGTTGGGTGTGTTGCTGCTGGGCTTTGCGCTGGGACGCAATGCGGCGGTGGCAGCCATGTTGTTGTATTTATTGGAAGGCGCAATGGGCTTGCCCGTGTTTGCAGGCGGACGCGCAGGTGTGGGCGTTTTGATGGGCGCATCGGGGGGCTATTTGATTGGCTTTGTGGCAATGGCGGCGATTTTGGGCATGGCAAGCGACAAAGGCTGCCTGAAATCGGTGTGGCAAAGCGTGGCAGCCGCGATTGTGGCAACGGCTGTGATGTATGCCTTTGGTTTATTGCAACTTTCCTTTTTTGTGCCACAAGGCACGGTGTTGCAAAACGGCTTAATCCCCTTTATTTTGGGCGATTTGATTAAAGCGTGCTTGGCGTGTGGTTTGGTGATGCCCGCCTATCGCTTTTTTCAAAAATTGTGATTTTTCAATGATTTGATTTTTTCAGGCAGCTTGACGATGGTTTTCAGGCTGCCTGAATTTGATTGGGGCAAATCATGCTGTTGGGCATTCAAAACCGATTTCGTCAAATCACGAGTTTAACGTTCACATCGCGCAGCCAAGCAGGTTCGCAAATGAACTGGCACATGAACGGCACAGGCACAGTGGCGGTGCGCGAAACCCCACAAAGCCTTGATTTTGATGAAACCATTACCTTATCAAACGGGCGCATTGCCCATGACAAAAAGCGTTGGCGTTTTTCAGGCAGCCAACTTTATTTTGACCGTTTTCGCAATGGCGATTATGAGCAAATATTTGAATTTGCTTATCAAAATGGCGAATGGGTGTTGCAAAAACATTATTGGTGCGACCCCGATGATTACCACGCCAGTTTACAAATTGAACCACAACTTATTGTTTTCACAATATATGTTCACAGCAGCCGCAAAAATGAATGTTTGCGCTATGAATATGTGGCAAAATAAACGTTTTCTTGTTCTTGTTTTTGGAGTTGTTCCATGAATTTCACTTTATCAAAAAATCCAACACAAAAATCACAACTGTTTGTTTGTACAGAATTGAGTCAGCTCAACGATGAACACGCACAAATCGTGTTTGGCGAATTGGGCGAAAAAGACAGCTTTGCCAGTGCCAATTTGATTGTTTCAGGCAGCCTGAAAAACATTGCCGTGTTGCGTTTTGCCGATTTGAAAACCGAAACCTTGCAAAAAGCCGCCAAAGAAGCCGCCGTATGGTTGGCAAAACAAGAAAGCGCGTCTGTGCAAATTCAACCATTTTGCCATGTGGACAGCCCCCGTGTGGTGGAAACGCTGGTGGCGGCAGTGGGCGAGGCGGTTTATCGTTTTGATTATTATAAAAAAGAAAGCAATCCTGCCAAATTGCAAGCCATTGAATTTGTGCATGAAAAGCACGAAAATGAAATTCAGGCAGCCTTAATTCAAGCGCAGGCTTTGTTGGCAGGCGTGAATTTGTGCAAAGACTTGGGCAACACCGCCCCCAATGTTTGCACGCCCACTTATTTAGCCGAAACCGCCGCCGCCGAAGCCCAAGCCCTTGGCGCAGACGCCAAAATCTTGGGCAAAGATTACATTCAAGCCCATATGCCCTCTTTTTGGGGCGTGGCAAAAGGCAGCGTGCAAGAACCCAAATTATTGGAATTGAAATACTTTGGCGCAGCAGACCAATCAGCTGAACCCATTGTGTTGGTGGGCAAAGGCTTGACCTTTGACAGTGGCGGCATTTCGCTCAAACCAGGTGAGGCGATGGACGAGATGAAATACGATATGTGCGGTGCAGCAACCGTGATTGGCACATTCATCGCGGCGGTTAAAGCCAAGCTGCCCATCAACTTGGTGGTGGTGGTTGCCACTTGCGAAAATATGCCAGACGCAGCCGCCGCCAAACCAGGCGACATCGTTAAAGCCATGAACGGCACCACCATTGAAAACCTGAACACAGACGCAGAAGGGCGTTTGGTGTTGTGCGATGCGCTCACTTATGTGGAACAAAATTTCAAACCCAAAGCCGTGATTGATGTGGCAACTTTAACGGGCGCGTGCATCATTGCACTGGGTCATGTGGCAAGCGGCTTGATGGCAAACAATCAAGAACTTGCCGAAGCATTGTTGCAGGCAGCCCGCGACAGCAACGACAAAGCATGGCAAATGCCCTTGTTCCCCGAATACAAAGAGCAACTGAAATCCAATTTTGCCGATTTGCAAAACATTGGCGGTCGTCCTGCTGGCACGATTACGGCTGGCACGTTCTTGGCGCATTTTGCCGAAAACATGACTTGGGCGCATTTGGACATTGCTGGCACAGCATGGAAATCGGGGGCGGCAAAAGGGGCAACAGGTCGCCCAGTACCTTTGTTGGTGCAATATTTGCGCAATCAAGTGAAATGAGTTTTAGGGTAAACCAAATACAAACTGGGGCAATGTAGGGTACAACTTATTGTATCCAATCCATGTTTTATCAGGAAAATGGTGCAACAAGTGGCACCCTACACTTGTCTTATTTTGAAATGAATTAACCCTAAATTGAACAAGGGGCGGATATGAAATCCGCCCCTACGTCTTTCACATCTGTCCTGTTTAGACTTGCAGAAATTTTTATTTTTATCAATAACGTGAACTCGGGATAAGTCACTGTCAATTTGCCAACAAACCTGCCCTCTCTCCCTATGGGAAAGCGTTGGAGAGAGGGCTTGTTGAGCAGCATACCCTCTCCCCAGCCCTCTCCCACAGGGAGAGGGAGCAAAGTGACTTAAATTGATTAATCACTTTTATCCCGAAATCGCGTTATCAATAAATTGAAAAAAGGGCAGATATGAAATCTGTCCCCTACGAACCGAGTTTTGCAAGGGTTTCAGCCTGAAAAGATTAAACCATTGAATAAAATGGAAGTAAGCTTTGTTTTTTGATTTATTTGGCTTACTTTTTAAAAAGTAAGTCGCTCGCGCGGCGACAGAGCGCAAATCCCAACACACACCATTTTATTTTTTGTAGGGTAGCGAAAGGCTGCCTGAAACCCACTTCAAATCCATTAAGCCAAACGCGGCAATTCCTGTTCCGACACAGGCTCAATGCGCCAAATCTCACGGCAATAATCTTCAATAGAACGGTCGGACGAGAAATAACCCATATTCGCCATATTAACCAATGCCGCACGATACCATTTTTCAGGCTGGCGATACAATTTGTCCACTTGCGCCTGCGCGTTCACATAGCTGCGGAAATCCGCATAACGTTGAAATTCATCGCGATTGTGCATCAATTTGTGGTAGCGATGTGGCTCATCGGGCGAAAACGCACCTTGCGCGATTTGATTGACCACTTGCGCCAATTCAGGGTCATTGTCAATAAAATCATAGGGATTGTAACCGTTGCGATACAGCGTTTGCACCTGCTCTACCGTGTTGCCAAAAATGAAAATGTTTTCCGCGCCAACGTGTTGCAAAATTTCCACGTTTGCACCGTCCAAAGTGCCAATGGTTAAAGCCCCGTTGAGCGCAAATTTCATGTTGCTCGTGCCAGAGGCTTCCTTGCCCGCCAGCGAAATTTGTTCCGACAAATCCGCCGCAGGAATAATCAATTCCGCCAAACTCACGCTGTAATTGGGGATAAACACCACCTTAATCAAATCGCGCACACGTTCATCGTGGTTGATGAAATAGGCAATGTCATTGATTAAACGAATGGTTTGTTTTGCTTCGTTATAGGACGATGCCGCCTTGCCCGCCAAAATGAACACACGAGGCTGCCAATCGGCATTCGGGTTATTCAAAATTTGGTTGTAGCGATGCACAATGTGCAACACATTCATAGACTGGCGTTTGTAGGCATGAATGCGCTTAATTTGCACGTCAAACAAAGCGTTTGGGTTAATCGTGATGTTCATTTCGCGCTGAATGTACTCCGCCAAACGCACTTTGGCAGCGTGTTTCACATTGGCAAATTCGTTTTGAATGTCTTTGTTGTCCACCAATTTGTTTAATTGATTCAACTGATTCAAATCGGTCAGCCAGCCTGAACCGCCCAAATGCTTGTCCAAAAAACGCGCCAATTTCGGATTGGCAACCGCAATCCAACGGCGTGGTGTAACACCATTGGTTACATTGGTAAAACGCTCGGGGAACAAAGCCGCAAAATCCGCAAACAAGGACGAAACCATTAAATCAGAATGGATTTTCGCCACACCATTGACTTTGTGAGACGCAATCACAGCCAGCCAAGCCATGCGTACTTGGCGTTGTTCGCCCTCTTCAATAATGGAAACGCGGCGAATGAAATCGTCATCGTAGCCTTGTGGACGCACCACGTTTTCAATGAAATGATGATTGATTTTGTAGATGATGTCCAAATGACGCGGCAACAGTTGCGCCATCATGTCCACCGACCATTTTTCCAAAGCCTCGCTCATTAAAGTGTGGTTGGTGTAGGAGAAGATTTTTTGGCACATCGCCCACGCTTGGTCAAAGGGCAGATAGTAATCATCAATCAAAATCCGCATCAATTCGGGAATCGCCAACACGGGGTGGGTGTCGTTAAGGTGAATTGCCACGTCTTCGGGCAGGGTGTGTATGCTGTCGTAGCGGCACAAATGTCGCGCAATGATGTCCTGCACCGATGCGGAAACCAAGAAATATTCTTGTTTTAAACGCAATTCTCGCCCTACCGCAGTCGCATCATTCGGATAAAGCACGTTGGCGATGGTTTCATTTTTCATTTGCGCTTCCATAGACGAGAAATAATCGCCTTCGTTAAAGCTCGCCAAATTGAACAAATCGCCCGTGTGTGCCGTCCACAAACGCAAAGGATTGGCAATTTGTCCACCAAACGCAGGCACAATTTCATCGTAAGCCACCGCATTGATTTGCTCGGCAGGCTTCCAGCGCGGTGGGTAATGAGAAGTGTCCAAAGTGCCACCAAACGACACAGGGAAACGCTTGGCAGGACGCGCAAACTGCCATGCCATGCCGTTGTCCAGCCACAAATCGGGTTTTTCAATTTGTTTGCCGTCCACAATTTCTTGTTTGAACATGCCGTATTGGTAACGAATGCCGTAGCCCACCGCAGGCACGCGCAAAGTTGCCAATGAATCCAAAAAACAGGCTGCCAAACGCCCCAAACCGCCATTGCCCAAAGCGGGGTCGGCTTCTTGTTCGCTGATGTCGGCTAAATTCAAGCCCAATTCTTTGAATGCTTGCTCAAATGCGCCATATAAGTCTTGGTTAATCAATGAGTTGGTAAAAGCGCGCCCCATCAAAAATTCCATAGACAAATAATACACGGTGCGTTTTTTGAATTTTTCGTGGATTTGTCGGGTGGAGAGGAAGTTTTCGGTACTCAAATCACGCGCGGCGAACATGGCGGCATTGAGCCAATCGGCTGGTGTCGCGTCTTTGGGGTCTATGCCCAAAATGAAAATCAGTTTGTAAACAATGGATTTGCGTACCAATTCGGCATCGGGTTTGGGGTTGATGTAGTCGTAGGTGGTCAGCAGGTTTTTTGCTGCTGTGGGGGTGGTTTTTGCCATAAATACCTCTGGTTTGAATGAAATAAAATGTTGTTTTTTGTTGAAAATGGCTTTTCAGGCTGCCTGAAAATCAAGCGTAAATCGCGCGATAGGCTTGTGCAGCGCGTTGCCAACCGTAATCTTGTTGCATGGCATTGGCGCAGTATTTTGACCACAAAGCCTTGTTTTGCCAAGTGTTTAAGGCTGCCTGAAAACACGCGCTCAAATCGTCCACATTGGCGTGTTCAAACACAAAGCCCGTTTCGCCATGCGCCACCGTGTCCGCCAAACCGCCCGTTTTGCGTACCAAAGGCAAAGTGCCGTATTTCAAGCCATACAGTTGCGTCAAACCGCAAGGCTCAAAACGGCTCGGCACGGCAATCACATCGCCGCCGCCCACCAAACGGTGTGCCAATTTTTCATCATAACCAATGTGTACGCCCACTTGTTGCGGATACTGTTGCGCCAAGTCATTGAATGCACGTTCCAATTCGGGTGAACCGCTTCCCAAAAGCGCAAATTGCAAATGCGGATTTTCAGGCAGCAAACGGTGCAAACTCGCCCACAACAAATCCGCGCCTTTTTGCTCGGTCAAACGCGATACCATGACGGTCAAAAGGTTTGCCGCATTTTCATTTAAGCCGAAATGTTTTTGCAAAGCCAGTTTGTTGTTTGATTTTAAATGAAATTGTTGCAAATCATAATTTTGTGGGATATTCGGGTCGCTGATGGGATTCCAGATTTGCGCGTCCACACCGTTTAAAATGCCGCTTAATTTGCCTTGCATTTGGCGGTGTCGCAGTAAACCGCCCATGCCGTATGAACCCAAATCGCCTGTGATTTCATGGGCATAGCTGGGGCTGACGGTGGTAATGTGGTCGGCATAATACAAGCCTGATTTTAAAAACGATAATTGTCCATAAAATTCAGCACCTTCGGCTTGCAGCACCCATTCAGGCAGCCACAAATCGCGCCAATGATGGGGGTAAAAACAGCCCTGATAGGCAATATTGTGAATGGTAAACACGCTTTTCACATCGCGCCTGTGCCACGCGGTTAAATAGGCAGGGGCAAGACCCGCTTGCCAATCGTGGGCGTGCAACACATCGGCTTTGCCCCAAAGTGGGTCTATGCCCGTGGCAATGGCGGCAGCCGCCCAGCCCAAAATGCCGAAACGAATCACATTATCGGCATAATCTTGATAAAATTCATTGTGATAGGGATTGCCGTGTCGGTCGTAAAGATGGGGCGCATCAATCAAATACAAGCCTATGCCCTGAAATTCGGCATAGCGAATCACAACATAGCCGCCAAACGTATCGCGCCGCGCCACTTCTGCTGTAAACGGCAATTTTTGTCTCACATCATGGTAATAGGGCAAAACCACGCGAACATCATCGCCATTTTGCTGTTGCGCCAAAGGCAATGCGCCCAGCACGTCAGCCAATCCACCTGTTTTGATTAAAGGATAAAGCTCGGAGGTGGCGTGTAAGATTTTCATTATTCAAATCCTTGTTGATTAAATATTTTATTGGGGGAAGTGTTTTCAGGCTGCCTGAAAATGGTTTACGAATGGACAAATGCTTGCATTTCATTTTTTCATATCAATCATTGCCAAAAACAGTAAATATAAACCGCAAGTGTAACTCATGCCCTGCATAAATTGTTGTGCGAGCTGGCTGTGGAAACAGTAAGTGCCGCAGACCCATGATGTGTTTTCCGCAATCCATGTTATCCATATCATAAAAATACCGATTGTCCAAAGCAATAATCGGCTGAAAAACAGTTGCTTATTTTCAAGAATGCCTTTCAAATCAAAAAAGACGATGTATTTTTGTGGCTTTAAATGGGAACGGTACATTTTGTATATGCACATCGCCAAGCAGACAAATGCAATGATAAGCAACTGATATTTAAAATGAAACAGCAAAAACACCACATTCAAAATAAAAGGATAATGCCATAAGTAACGATTGAGTAAGTTATTGATTATATTTCTATCATTCATCATAAAAATCAATATTTTGCTGGGAAAGGCTTTCAGGCTGCCTGAAATATTTTTTGGAAAAGAAACCGTTCGGCATGAACTTATTTGGCTTACTTTTTTAAAAAGTCGCCGAAGGCAAAAACTTTGATGGTGTCCTGTACCGTAAGGCAGCCTGAAAACCCCATTTCTCAAAAAATCAAATCATGGGTTCTTGCTGCGATTGGGCGCGTTCCGATTCTGCCCATTTTTCCAATATGGTGGGCGTAATCAAAGTAACCTTGCCGCTTGAACTCACGCGGAAACCACGCGCTTTATCGTGTTCTTTGTCCATGCCAATTACCATGCCGTCTGGGATTTGGCATTTGCGTTCCACAATGCAATTTTGCAAACGGCAATTTTTGCCAATTTGCACATCGGGCAAAATCACGGCTTGATGAATGGACGAACCGTCTTTCACTTCAATGTTGTCAAACAACACGCTTTCGGTAATGGTGGCATTGGTAATCAAACAACCCCCTGCAATCAAGGAGTTATCCAAAAGATGTTTGCCGCGCTCATCGTTGAAAAACTTGGTGGGCATGGATTGTGTGGGCAAGCCGCGTATTGCCCAATCGCGGTCAAACAAATTCAAATGCGGTTGTGCCGTTACCAAATCCATGTGGGTTTGCCAATAGCTGTCCAAAGTGCCAACATCGCGCCAATAGGCTACGCCCTCGTTGGTGCGCCCTTTGCACGATTTTTCAAAGGGGTGGGCATACAACACGCCTTCGTGCATGGCGCGTGGCATCAGGTGTTTGCCAAAATCCAAATCTTTCTTTTCGCCTTTGTTGATTTCGTCTTCCAAAACATGGGTTAAATAATCAAAATCAAACACATAAATGCCCATTGATGCCATTGAAGTATCGGGTTTTTCGCGCATGGTGGGTGGGTCTTGCGGTTTTTCCACAAAGGCTTGTACTTGCAGTTTGTCGTTTACCGCCATAATGCCAAATTCGCGGGCTTCTTCTTTTTTCACTTCAATGCTGCCGACTGTGCAACGTGCGCCACTTTGGATGTGTTCTTGAATCATCTTCATATAATCCATTTTGTAAATGTGGTCGCCAGCCAAAATCAGCACATATTTGGGGCGATAATGTTCTTTCATAATGGGCAGATTTTGCCACACCGCGTCTGCCGTGCCGCGATACCACATGTCTTCGCCCATTTGCTGACGTGCAGGCAGCATGTCCACAAACTGACCGCGTTCGCGTGGCAAAAATGACCAAGCGTGTTGCAAGTGGCGCAACAGGCTGTGTGCCTCATATTGGGTAATCACGCCAATGCGCAACAGATTGGAATTTAAGCAATTAGACAGCGTAAAATCAATAATGCGCCAATTCCCGCCAAAATAAACGGCAGGTTTGGCGCGTTGGTCGGTCATTTCGTGCAAACGCGAACCGCGTCCGCCAGCCAAAATCAGCACAAGGGTTTTGCTGGCAATATCGTTGGGGGATTGGGTTTGTGGGGTATTCATGGCTGCACTCCGAAATTTTGCAAATCAAAAACAAAAATTAACAAAACGATAACACACAATCATAACACTTTGCCGAAAAAGGCATAATCCCCTTTACCAATTTTGAATGCCGCATTCAATTATTTTGATGTGGCGATGGGTTTCAGGCTGCCTGAAAATTTTTTATGCGCAACACATTACCCCTACAAAGTTGAGCACCTGCGTTCATCGTATTCGTAAAATAATGGGTCAAATCAAGCCTTTCATCTTGCGAACACGGGTGCTTATTTCATCTCACGCAATAATTTATCAAATTCTTGATTTTGTTTGAGTAAAATGCGTGCCGATTGTTTCAAAATATTCACATCGCTGTGCGGCAAATAAAATGAAGTGGGCAAATTCAAAGCCTTGCGCCGCAAATCGCCTTGTGGCAAATCCAGCAAATTCACGCTGATAAAATGAATGGGGATATTGGGATTTTGTTTGCGCCACGCTTGGGTGAATGCGTCCATGCGTTTGAGCGATTCTTGTGAGTTTTGGTCTATGGGAATGTTGATAATCGCCGACATCACATCGCCAAATTGTGGCACATTGGCGGTGTGGCTGATGGTATTGTCCACCTGATTTTGTGCGTTTACATTGATGAAAATCAATCGTTTAAAGCGATTTTCTTGCAGGCGTTGAATCACTTCCTGCCCCAAGGCTGAATCGGTTAAATCCAACACGCCACGCATACCCAAATTGTCGGTTAAGCCACCGTCCAGCAGGTGAATATAGGGTCGGTTTTGGCTGTCGTTGTATAAATCTATACGGTTTTTCAAGCTTTTATCGGCATAGCTTTGGTGCGATTGGTTTAATTTTGGGGGGAGGGTGTAGGCGCAATTACCGCCATGATTGTTTAACACGATGGGCGAAAACACAAACGGCACGGCACTGGACGCGGCAACCGCCCGCGCAATTTTCAAATCGGATAAATTCAAACACAAAACATCAAAGTTTTCTTGAATAAAATCAATGCGATTACCTAACGCCATATCGGTTGCGCTGATAACGGCAAATGGGCGGTTGGCGCGATTTTTTGCCAAATCGCCAAACGTGGTATTGCCAAATAGGGTGTTTTCCAGTTGCTCTTGCAACAAATCGCTGCGCCCAAATTGTGCCGATGCCAAACGTGGCATATTCGCAAACGATAAAGCCTGTTTGGTAATAAGGTGTTGGAAGTTTTGTTTCAGAAATTTTTGTTCAAAACGGGGTATGGTTTCTGCGCCGTGTAGGGCGTAATAGGCTGCCAACACGCTGCCGCCCGACACGCCATAAACCACATCGGCTGCTTGAACCAAATCGGTTTTTTGTCCGTTGATGTGTATGGGGTGTTGTTGTAAAGTTTCAAGCACGCCATAGCCCAGCGCGGCTGCGCGTGTGCCGCCACCTGAAAACATCATGACGATGAGGGTATCGTCTTTCAGGCTGCCTGAAACGGCATTTTCAAAGCGATAACCTTGCGTTTTATCAATGTGGTCTAGGGTTTGGGTGGGCTGAAATTGCACCAGCGAACACGCCGACAAAATCATTAGGGCAAACCATGTTGTGATTTTTTTCAACATCATTTTCAATTATTTATTAAAAAACAAACCCAGATTTTAACATACATACATCAGTGTCTGTTAAAATTTTGTTGTTTTATTTCAGGATAATTTTCATGCGAATTTACAGCCACATTGTTTGCCCCAAATGCCGTTTTTTGTACTGCCACCATATCGCGCCACAGCAATTATTGTGCAGCCAATGCCTGTATCAATGGCAGGAACAGCCGCGACCATGGATACGCCACGCCACTTGGCTCAATGGCAAAATGGTGCAAAATCCAAATGTGAAAGACAAAAATCCCCAATGATTCATCATCAGGCAGCCTGAAAACCCCTTACTTGCCCTTTTTCATTTTGCCGATGGGTTTGGGAGCCGATTGTGCCAATTTGGTGGCTGGGTGTGCCGATTTGTTGGGCGCAATTTGCTTGCTTTTTGGGCAAGATAAATACACGGTTGCCAATGGTGGCAAAGTCAAACTCAAAGAATGTTTTTTGCCATGCGATTCAAGGTTTTCCGTTTTCAGGCTGCCTGAAAGTTGAATTTCGCTGCCACAAAAATCATCATCATCTGAATTTAAAATCACTTCATATTCGCCCGCCACATTCACGCCAAAACGGTAATTTTCGCGCACCACAGGCGTAAAATTGCTGATGACAATCAAACGGTTGCCTTCACGGTCTTGCCGCTCAAACACAAAAACCGAATTTTCCGCATCGTCCGCCACCAGCCACGCAAAGCCATCGCGCCATTGGTCAAGTTGATAAAGCGGCGTATGTGTTTGATAAACATGATTTAATTTTTTCACAAAATCCTGTACGCCCTTGTGCCATTTGCCGCCATGTTCGGGTTCAAGCAAATGCCAATCAAGGCTGCCTGAAAAATCCCACTCGCGCCCCTGTGCAAACTCATTGCCCATAAACAGCAATTTTTTGCCAGGATAGCCATACATAAAGCCATAATATGCCCGCAAATTGGCAAATTTCTGCCAACAATCGCCCGCCATTTTGCCCAACAGCGAAGCCTTGCCATGCACCACCTCGTCATGCGACAAAGGCAAAATGTAATTTTCGCTGTATTGATACATCATGCCAAAAGTCATCAAATTGTGGTGGTGTTTGCGATGAATGGAGTCTTCTTTCATGTAACGCAGCGTGTCGTTCATCCAACCCATATTCCATTTGTATTGAAAATTCAAGCCTTCCGACTTGGTTACATTGGGGAAGGCGGTGGATTCCTCCGCCATGCCCACCGCGTGCAGATTTTGCGCTTGCAACATGGTGTTGGTTTCTTTTAAAAATTCAATGGCTTCCAGATTTTCACGCCCACCGAAACGATTGGGAATCCACTCGCCATCTTTGCGCGAATAATCGCGGTACACCATAGACGCGACCGCGTCCACGCGCAAGCCATCAAAGCCAAAATATTCTATCCAATACAATGCGTTACCTGTTAAAAAATTGCGGACTTCATTGCGCCCAAAATTGTAAATCAGCGTGTTCCAATCTTGGTGATAGCCCTCGCGTGGGTCTTGGTGTTCGTACAATGCCGTGCCGTCAAATTGGATTAAGCCGTGCTCATCGGTGGGAAAATGCCCCACAACCCAGTCTAAAATCACCGAAATGCCCTTATCGTGCGCCTTTTGCACCAAAAATTGCAATTCTTGCGGTGAACCAAAACGGCTGGTTGGCGCATACAAACCCGTTGCCTGATAGCCCCACGAACCGTCAAACGGGTATTCTGAAATCGGCAACAATTCAATGTGGGTAAACCCCATTTCTTTTACATAATCAATCAGTTGCTCTGCCAATTCGGTGTAAGTGAGCCACGCATTGTCCGCTTTTCTGCGCCACGAACCCAAATGCACTTCGTAAATGCAAATGGGGGCATCTATGGCATTGTTTTTTTGGCGAAATTGGGGTACGGGCATTTTTTCAGGCAGCCCGCGCAACACAGACGCGGTGGTGGGGCGCAATTCGGTGGCAAAAGCATAAGGGTCTGATTTGACTCGGATATTGCCATTTTTGTCCCGAATTTCAAATTTGTAGAGGGCATTGAATGGCACATGCGGAATGAAAATCTCCCACACGCCCGTGTCGTGGTGGCGGCGCATCACATGAACGCGCCCGTCCCAATCGTTGAATTCGCCAATCACGGAAACGCGCTGGGCATTGGGCGACCAAACGGCAAAATACGCGCCTTGTATCCCATTGATTTCACGCAAATGTGCGCCCAATTTTTCGTAGGGGCGCAAATGTTTGCCCTGCGCCAACAGCCAATGGTCGGTGTCGCCCAAAAAGCTGCCAAAACGGTAGGGGTCTTCTTGAATAATGGTTTGATTATTTTGGATAATTTGCAATAAATAGGGATTGCTGTCGGTTGGGCTTTCAGGCAGCCTGCACGCCCACAAACCGCGCTCATCGATTTTTTCCATTTTACAAACAATGCTTTGGCTATTGCGCGACAACACGCTCACCGCCTGTGCCTGTGGCAGCAGGGCGCGTATCACTTCGCCTGTGCCTTCTATTTTGTGTTGCCCCAAATAGGCAAACACATCGCCATGTGATGATTGAAATAGGTCATTGATTATTTTGCGTTCTTTTGCATTTGGCGTGGGGTAGGAAAGGGTGGGCATGGGTTTTATCTCATCAAAAAATGAAATCGTGATTTTAACGAATATTAAGAATCTGCGTTCATAATCTTAATGGTTTGCTTTGTATTCGCAAGAATTGTCAATCAAATCAAGTCATCAATTTGACGAACACAGGTTCTAAGTCAATTTAATGATTTGGGAAATGTTGATTTTGCCTTATTTAAGAATGATTGTGATAAAATTTCTTATTTGATTGGGTTTGTATTGATTTGAAAGGAAAATTTGATGAATAAAATGCTTTTGGCTTGTGCAACGGTGGTTTCTTTGGCTGCCTGCAATGCAAGTGGCAATGAACATGCCCATGCGCATATTGCTTTTGTCGGCACAAAATGTTTTGCATAATGAATTTGGAAAATATTCAAAAAATCAAATAGATGAAGTAAAAAATGCAAATTGGCTGACCCTTATCAAAACCAATCGCAAAATGGACGTGAATGGCACGGTGGACAAAGTGGATTTTGATGCCTACGCCAAAGCGGTGGGCAGACAAAAAACCACCCAGCCTTTGATGGCATGGATTTATCCACAGGCGAGAACAATTTGTTTGGCGATGCCAATGTGGATAAAAAGCATTTTACCGAATTTGGCGCGACACACAGCACGGTTTCAGGCAGCCTGAAAGCCGACCCCCACATTGTGAAAATGATGAACGCGATGAATTTTCAATCCAAAACAAAATATTACCGCATTCGTCATGGCGTGAACGACCGCGATACGTCTTTGGCGATTCCTGCTTTGCTTGCGCTCAAATTGCAAAATGAAAACAAAGATGTGGATTTCAGTTTACCTTGGGGGCAGGGGCATGGTGGCGATGATGATTTAGATGAATTGTTTGCGTGGGCAAAACGCATTACCAGCAATTAAATTATTTTTAATCAATGATTTGTAAATCCACCAAGGCACGATAAATGCCATCATCATCAATATTCGGGGCAATGTAATCGGCAATGGCTTTGAGTTCAGGCTCGGCATTGCCCATTGCCACGCCCAAATGCACGGCTTGAATCATGTCCACATCGTTCAAGCCATCGCCAAATGCCATAGTATCTTGAATTTTCAATGACAATTTGTCCAAAGCCGCCAAAATGCCACGCGCTTTGGAGCCGTTTTTGTCCAAAATGTCCACACCAAATTCATGCCAACGGATTGTTTTCACGTTGGGGGGCAACAGGGCTTCAATTTGGGCAGACAAAGCCGCAGGATAAAATCCAAGCATTTGATAAACATCGTATTTTTGATACGCCAGCGCGTCCACAAAATAGGGCAAATTCAAATCTTGCGCGGCTGCCTGAATGTGGGCATTGTTGCGCGACACGAAAATACCGTTGCGGCAAACAAAGGCGTAATCCACATTTTGTGATTGCAAGGCGGTGGCGATGTGTTCTATCCAATCGCGTGGCATGGCAAATGAAATCAGCTCTTTACCTTTAAATTCAATGTATTGCCCGTTTACGGAAATCAGCATTTCTATGCCGCATTCGGCGATGAGGGCGCGTATGCTTTCAGGCAGCACCGCCAAAGTCCGACCTGTGGCAATGGCGGTGATGATGCCGCGTTGATTCAGTTTTTGCAGGGCGAGCCGTGCGCTGTCGGGAACGCGGTTTTCGTTTTTCAAATACAGGGTTTGGTCTATGTCAAAAAAGGCGATTTTGGGTTGGAACATGGTGTTTTTCCTTAAAACAAAACTGCCTGAAAAGGGTTCAGGCAGCTTGGGTTGGTGATGAATGGGGCATTTAATGTGGCGTAATCAACTCAACCACACCATTTTCACGCGCCAAAATCAGCAAATCGGCAGGGCGTTCGGCAAATAAACCGTTTTCCACAATGCCTGTGATTTCATTTAATTGGCGTTCCATGGTCAAAGGTTGCGACAAATCCAAACCGCGCACGTCCACAATTTCATTGCCATGCAAAGATTTGAAACCAATACGCAATTCAGGCTGCCCACCCATTTTCACAATTTGGCGCGACACCATAGAACGTGCCATGCCCACCACTTCAAGCGGCAAAGGAAATTTGCCCAAACGCGACACATATTTGCTTTCATCGGCAATGCAAATGAATTTTTCCGATAATTTTGCCACGATTTTTTCAGGCAGGTGTGCGCCACCGCCACCTTTAATCATTTGCAGCGAATGGTTGATTTCATCGGCACCGTCAATGTACACCGCCAATTTCATCGCTTCGTTGGGGTGGATTTCGGGAATGCCATATTGCGCCATCAGTTCGGCACTTTTTTGTGATGTGGACACGGCACCTTTGATTTGTTTGCCGCTTTTGCCCAATGCTTCAATGAAAAAATTGACCGTGCTGCCTGTACCAATGCCAATGTATTCATTTTCAGGGACAAATTCCACCGCTTTTTCGGCTGCCAAGCGTTTCATTTCATCTTGTTTGGACATGATTTTTCCTTCAATATGGGTTTTAGCGTAGCTAAAAATCAAATTTCGCTTAATAAGACAATGGCTTGGGCTTCCATGCCTTCCATGCGACCCAAATAGCCCAATTTTTCATTGGTTTTCGCTTTCACGTTTACCGAATCAAGGGGCAAGCCCAAATCATCGGCAATGTTTTGGCGCATGGCATCAATGTGGGGGCGCAATTTGGGTTGTTGCGCGATGATGGTGCTGTCCACGTTGATGACTTGCCAGCCAGCCTGTTGCACCGCTTGATATGCCACACGCAGCAATTCGCGGCTGTTGGCATCTTTGTGTTCGGGGGCGGTGTCGGGGAAAAATTTGCCAATGTCGCCCAAAGCAGCCGCGCCCAAAAGCGCATCGGTAATGGCGTGCAGCAAAATGTCTGCGTCAGAATGCCCCAGCAAACCTTTTTCAAAATCAATGTGAACCCCACCCAAAATCAGGGGGCGATTTTCAACCAACTGGTGTACATCGTAACCTTGTCCTACGCGAATTTTCATTTTTATCTCTTTGATTTTATTGTTTGTTGTGTATGTGTTTGGGTTTGATTTTGCGGCGGGCTGCCTGAATTTTTTGTGCCACTTCATTGGCGGCTTCTTGCAGATTGTCTTTGGCTTCGCCGCGCACTTTGTCCATCATGTATTTGGCTTCGGATAAATGCGATTTGGGATACAAACGCCGATAAATCCGCAAGGCAAAAATATCTTGTTGCAGAAAAACCAATAACTTAAAATCGTCAAAACTTTCTTGCACATGGGGGTAGCCCAATTGTTTTTCTTGCTTGGCAAGCAAGCGGCGAATGATGAACCAAATAATCAGAAAAAACAACAAAAAACCCACCAAGGTGCCACTGACCACCGCGATGCCCAAATCTATTTCATTGATGTCCATTATCAAAATTGTCTTTCGGTGATTTCAGGCTGGCTGAAATCACATTTGCGTTAATAAAAATGCCACCAAAGCCGCATCGTCTGCGCGTGTGAGTTTGATGTTGCGGCTGTCGCCTTCCACCAGCATGGGCGATATGCCGAGTTGTTCCACCGCGCTGGCTTCATCGGTAATGTGGTTCAAATTCACGTTTGCCAAGGCGCGTTGCAACAAAGCTGCCTGAAATAATTGGGGCGTTTGCGCTTGCCACATGCCCACGCGCGATACGGTACGCGCAATGTGTTGGTGGGCATTTTGCTGTTTGAGCGTATCGGCAACAGGCAATGCCAAAATGCCGCCATTGTAGTTGTGTTCGGTGTGGTCAAGCAGGCGATTGAGTGCCGTTTGGGGCAAGCAACACCGTGCCGCATCGTGTACCAAAATGCTGTCGGACAAGGTGGCAATGCCCAAATCCACCAATTCATTCACGCCATTAAACACGCTTTGGGCGCGACTGCTGCCACCCACGCGATGTACGCTGCCATTGTGTGGCAGGTTAATCAGCACATCAAAATAGCTGTCATCGGGCGAAATGACCACGGCAATGTGGTCAATGCGCTCATTGGCGGCAAACACATCAAGGGTATGTTGCAAAACGGTTTTTTCGCCAATTTGAACATATTGTTTTGGCAATTCCGAACCGAATCGGCTGCCAATGCCTGCGGCAGGAATCAGGGCAATGCGGCGGGTGTTCATGTTTTTAGGAAATGGATTTTTTTAAAATTTAACGTTATTTTAACTGAAATAGACTGATTTTTAAATCATATTTTTTTGTTAAATGGCTTTTTCAGGCAGCCTTTTTTGTGAATAATACGAATTTTTGCGAGAAACACACCATGCACGACATCAAATGCCCCCATTGCCACACCGCCTTTACCATAGACGAAAACCACTATGCCGACATTCAAAATCAGGTTCGCACACGCGAATTTGAATTGGAATTGCAAAAACAAATCAAACAGTTGGAACAAAAATACCACAGCGATTTGCAATTACAACACGCCCAAAACCAACAGCATTTTCAGGCAGCCTTAAACGAAAAAGAACAGCACATTTTGCAGTTGAAAGCCGAAAGCCAACGCGATTTTCAGGCAGCCTTATCGGAAAAAGAGCAGCAAATCATTCATTTGCAAGCGCAAATTGCCAATCACGAAAGTGAAAGCCGCTTGGCAATGAACCAAGCCGAAACCGCATTAAAACAAGAAATTGCCGCCAAAAATGCCGAACTTCGCGCTTGGCAAGAAAAATTTGACAGCCAAATTGCCGCGCTCCAACAAAATTTGACGGCACAATTTGAACAAGAATTGATGAAAAAAGAGAATGAATTGCGTGAAATAAAGCAATTTTCTGAAAATAAATTGAATTTGCACAAAATGGAAACGCAAAACCTGTTGCTGGAAAATAAATCAGCAAAAGAACAAGAAATCAATCACTTAAAATCACAACTTGAATTGCAGAAAACCCAAAACGAGTTGGCAAAACAAAATTTGCAGCAACAATATGAAATGCAGCTCAAACAAAAAGATGAAGCCATTGAATTTTATCGAGATTTTAAAGCCAAACAATCCACCAAAATGCTGGGCGAAAGTTTGGAGCAGCATTGTGAAATTGTGTTCAACCAAATTCGGGCAACGGCTTTTCCCAATGCTTTGTTTCATAAGGATAATGACGCGCGTTCAGGCAGCAAAGGCGATTACATTTACCGTGAATTGGACGAAAATGGCACGGAAATCGTTTCCATTATGTTTGAAATGAAAAATGAAAACGATGCCACCGCCACCAAAAAGAAAAATGAACATTTTTTCAAAGAGTTGGACAAAGACCGCCGCGAAAAAAATTGTGAATATGCGGTGCTGGTGTCGCTGCTGGAAAACGATAACGACTTGTATAATAGCGGTATTGTGGACGTGTCGCACGAATACGAGAAAATGTATGTGATTCGTCCGCAGTTTTTCATTCCTTTGATTACGATTTTGCGTACAACTTCATTTAAGGCTTTGAAATACAAGCAGGAAATGCAAAAAATGAAAGCGCAAAACATTGACATCACCAATTTTGAAAATGAATTGGACGAGTTTAAAACCAATTTTTCGCGCAATTATGAATTGGCAAGCCGCAAGTTTCAGGCTGCCATTGAACATATTGATAAAAGTATCAAAGAGTTGGAAAAAACCAAAGCGGAATTGTTGTCGTCTGAGCGCAATTTGGAGCTGGCAAACCGCAAAGCCGATGATTTGACCGTGAAAAAACTCACACGCAAAAACCCAACCATGAAAGCGAAATTTGACGCATTGAAACAGCTTGATTTGAATGAGGAATGATTTTTTAGGTTGCCTGTAAACTGTTCCCTCCCCCGCAAGCAGGGGAGGGGGTAGGTTGGCAGCACGATAAAATTCAGCGTATCACTTCCGCCCAATCTTGCTCAAAATAGGCAACCAATTTTTGGTTGTTCAAATAATTGGGTTCCACATTGCGCCGTGCCATATCGGGTGGAAAATCAAACATTTGCCGCAAAGTGGTGGCGTTGAGAAAATGGCTGGGAACGTCCACTTTTTCAGGCAGCCTGAAATCGTTTTTCGCGCTTGCCAGCACAAAACCCCATTCGCCAAAACTGGGTACATAAGCGTGATAGGGCGCGGTGTGCAGCCCTGCCGCCTCCAAAGTCGCCACCACCGACCAATACGCATTGGGCGCAAAATAGGGCGAAGTGGATTGAATCACGATTTTGCCCCCTTCTGCCAAATGCCGTGCCGTCAAGCGATACATCGGCACGGAATACAGTTTGCCCAGCGCAAAATTGGACGGGTCGGGCAAATCCACAATCATCACATCAAATTTTTCTTGATTTTTTTCAAGCCATTGGGCGGCATCGTCATTGATAATCCGCATTTTGGGGTGGTTGAGCGCGTTTTGATTGAGCGCGGTCAATTTGGGGGCAGTCTGAAAGGTTTGGGTCATTTCAGGGTCTAGGTCAATCAGGGTAACGCTTTGAACTTGTGGGAATTTCAGCACTTCACGCGCTGCCAAGCCGTCTCCGCCACCCAAAATCAACACGCGCTGGTGTTGCGCTGCCATTTGCATGGCGGGAATGACCAACGCCTCGTGATAACGCTTTTCATCGCGCGATGAAAATTGCAAATTGCCGTTAATGTACAATCGGATATCGTCTTTCCATTGCGTTACCACCAAGCGTTGATAGGGCGAATGGCTTTCGTAAACCACAGGGTCGCCAAAATATTTCTGCTCTGCCGCAAACACCAAACGGTTGGCATACACAAATGCCAGCAACAACATCATCAAAACAAAATAAGCACGAAAATTCAATGATTTGAAATTGGGCAAATGCTGCCTGAAAACCCGTGCCGTCAGCCACGCCACCGCCGCATTGAGCAAACCAAACAGCAAAGCCGAACGCGCCATGCCCAATTTGGGCGCAAGCACAAGCGGAAACAACAACGATACCGCCAATGCCCCCAAATAATCAAAAGTCAAAACACGCGATACGATTTCTTTAAAATCAATATCTTGATGATTGAGTACGCGCATCACAAGCGGAATTTCCATGCCCACTATCGTGCCAATGATGAAAACCAGCGCGTAAAGCAAAGTGCGAAATGGCGCAGCCGCAAAACCAAACGCCACAAACAAAAACAAGGCAGAAATGCCACCCAATAAACCCACCAGCAATTCAATTTCTATGAACCGTGTGAGCGTGTCTTGGTCTGAAATGTAGCGCGTGATGTGCGCCCCAATCCCCATTGAAAACAAATACAAACCAATGATAAACGAATATTGAAAAATGCTGTCGCCCAACAAATAGCTTGCCAATGCCGCCATAATCAGCTCGTAAGCCAAACCGCAGCTTGCCACGATAAACACAGACAAAATCAGGGTGCGTGAAAATTTCATAAGCCGAAAAATCGCAAAAATAAACGCGATTTTAGCATTTTTCGCATTTCAGGCTGCCTGAAATGCAATGTAGCTCAATGTAGGCGAAAATGGCAAAAATCGTGCTGAATTTGCACCAATTTTGGCATTTTCAATGTGAAAATAAACCCATTTTGAAATTGATGATGGCGAAAAAAATTTTCATCTTTTTGATTTTTAAGATGATAAAAATATTGCAACGGTGTCGCTTTCAAGCATACAATTACTTAAATTTTGTTACCGAATGTAATTTTTGGTAAACGGTTTTTTCCCATTGTTCAGGCTGCCTGAACGTCCTTTTCTCATTTATTCAATCCTTTACAGGAGCTTTATCATGAGTCATTACCCAGCCGAACCGTACAAAATCAAAGCAGTTGAACCCATCGCCATGACCACGCGCGAGCAACGTCAAGAATACATGAAAAAAGCAGGTTACAACACGTTCTTGCTCAATTCTGCCGAAGTGTACATTGACTTGCTCACCGACAGCGGCACCACCGCCATGAGCGACAAACAATGGGCTGGCTTGATGATTGGCGATGAAGCCTATGCAGGCAGCCGCAATTTCCATCACTTGCAAGAAGTGATTCGTGAATATTATGGTTTCAAACACGTTGTGCCAACCCACCAAGGTCGTGGTGCAGAAAACCTGTTGTCCATGATTATGATTAAAGACGGTGATTATGTTCCCGGTAATATGTATTTCACCACCACACGCGCCCACCAAGAACGCAATGGCGCCACTTTTGTGGACATCATCATTGACGAAGCCCACGATTCACAAATTGAAATCCCCTTCAAAGGCAATATTGACCTGAACAAATTGCAAAAATTGATTGACGAAGTGGGCGCAGACAAAATCCCCTACATTTGTTTAGCCGTAACCGTGAATTTGGCTGGCGGTCAGCCCGTGAGCATGCAAAACATGCGTGAAGTGAAGGCATTGTGTTCTCAACATGGCATTAAAGTGATGTTTGACGCAACCCGTTGCGTGGAAAACGCCTATTTCATCAAAGAACGCGAAGCCGAATACAAAGACAAAACCATCGCCGAAATTTTGAAAGAAATGATGAGCTATGCAGACGGTTGCACCATGAGTGGCAAAAAAGACTGCTTGGTCAACATCGGTGGTTTCTTGTGTTTGAATGACGATGATTTGTATCAACAGGCTTGCGAATTGGTGGTGTTGTTTGAAGGCATGCCCTCTTACGGTGGCTTGGCTGGACGCGACATGGAAGCCATGGCGATTGGCATCAAAGAATCGGTGGATTTCCACTACATTGAACACCGCATTGCACAATGCCGTTATTTGGCAGACAAATTGACTGCCGCAGGTGTGCCGATTGTGAAACCCGTTGGCGGTCATGCGGTGTTTTTGGACGCGCGCGCTTTCTTGCCCCATGTGAGTCAAGAAGAATTCCCCGCGCAGGCTTTGGCGGCAGAATTGTACATTGAATCAGGCGTCCGCAGCATGGAGCGTGGTATTGTGTCGGCAGGGCGTGATAAAATCACGGGCGAAAACCACAAACCCAAATTGGAATTGGTGCGTTTGACCATTCCACGCCGCGTTTACACTTATGCTCATCTTGACCATGTTGCCGATGGCATCATCAAGTTGTATCAAAAACGCGACCAAATTAAGGGTTTGAATATGGTTTATGAACCGAAGTTGTTGCGTTTCTTTACTTCGCGTTTTGAGCCAAAATGATTGTTTTGATTGAATTAAATTGAAATGAATTTGGGAGCAGTTGGTTAAAATGTTGTGGCATAGACTGGCTGTTCCCTTTTTGTATCTGTATATTTGGGATTTTGGGGTGAAAATGGGTTTTCAGGCTGCCTGAAAAGCCCCCACCTTTAATTTGGACACAGGAGTGGCATCATCATGAACAAAAAATTGGGCAGTACATTATTGGTTGCTGGCACGATGATTGGTGCGGGTATGCTGGCAATGCCGCTGACTT
Organism: Alysiella filiformis; assembly: GCF_014054525.1. Lineage (NCBI taxonomy): Bacteria > Pseudomonadati > Pseudomonadota > Betaproteobacteria > Neisseriales > Neisseriaceae > Alysiella > Alysiella filiformis. The sequence goes on along the minus strand of NZ_CP059564.1, from coordinate 62,110 downwards.
CGGCTGGCATTGGTTTCACATGGACGGTGATTTTGTTATTGGCACTGTGGCTTTTGCTGACATACAGTGCCTTGTTGTTTGTGGAGGTGTTCCAAACCACCGATTCAGAGGCGAGCATTGGCACGTTGGCAGGACAATATTTTGGTAAATGGGGCAAAATTGTAACCAATATTGTGTTGTTGGTGTTTTTGTATGCTTTGTTGGCGGCATACATTGCGGGTGGTGGCGGCATTGTGGCGCAACAGGTGGCAAATTTGCAGGGTGTGGAAAGCGCAGGCGATGGCTTAAAAATTGTGTCGGCGGTGGTGTTTACCTTGATTTTTGGGGGATTTGTGGCGATTAGCACCAAAGTGGTGGACGCGGTAAACCGATTGTTGTTTGTGGCGATGTTGGTGGCGTTTGCTTTGGTGCTGGTGTTGATGTTGCCGAAATTGTCTTTGGGTTATTTGCTGGAAATGCCTTTGGATTATGCTTTGTTGGTTTCAGCCAGCCCTGTGTTTTTCACATCGTTTGGTTTTCACGGTTCGATTCACAGCTTAAACCGTTATTTGGAAGGCAATGTGGCGGCGTTGCGCGGTTCGGTGGTGATGGGTTCGTTGATTACTTTGGCGGGCTACATTGTGTGGCAACTGGCAACACATGGGGTTTTGAGCCAAGCCACTTTTACCGAAATCATCACACAAAAACCGAATTTGCAAGGTTTGGTGGAAGCGATTCGGGTGGTAACGGGCAGCAATGTGGTGGCTGGGGCGGTGGCGTTGTTTTCGGCATTGGCGTTGATTACTTCGTTTTTGGGCGTGGCATTGGGTTTGCTGGAATGTTTGGACGATTTGCTGGTTAAATCTTGCAATAAGCGTTTGAATCGTTTGGTTTTGTCTGTGATGACTTTTTTGCCATCGTTGTTGTTTGTGCTGTTTTACCCCGAAGGTTTCATTAAGGCTTTGGGTTATGCGGGGCAGATGTTTGCGTTTTATGCGGTGGTGCTGCCTGCGGCTTTGGCGTGGCAGGTTCGCAAAAAACACCCCAATTTGCCATATCGTGTGAAGGGGGGGTATGCTGCTTTGTTGGTGTCGGCGGTGTTGGGTTTGATTATTGTGCATGTGCCGTTTTTGATTAAATGGGATTGGTTGCCTGCGGTGATTGGTTAAAAAAGCGGTTTTCAGGCTGCCTGAAACAAAGTTCAGCGTAGCCAAAACCCATCTTAAAATAATCAAAAAATCTTTAGTAAACGGATAACATTATTTTACAATCATCTTTCCCTTTTACTTTTTTGGAGAACAATCATGTTGAAAAAACTGATGTTGAGTGCCAGCTTGGCGTTGATTTTATCTGCTTGCGGACAACAAAACGGCAGTGCCAGCGAACAAAAAACCAATCCGCCTGCTCTCAGCACAGCCAGTGCCGCGCAAGCCGATGGTGCAGCATCGCAAGCTGCCTCTGCTCCTGTTGCCCTTACAGGCAGCCTGATGGAAAAAATCAACAAAAAAGAAACCATTTTGGTTGGCACAATGGGTACTTACGCCCCCTTTTCCTATCACGAAAAGGACGGCACTTTAACAGGTTATGATGTGGAAGTAACCCGTGCCGTTGCCGCCAAATTGGGTGTGAAAGTGGAATTTAAAGAAACCCCATGGGACGCGATGATGGCAGGCTTAAAAGCAGGGCGTTTTGATTTGGTGGCAAACCAAGTTGCGCTCACATCGCCCGAACGCCAAGCCCAATTTGACAAAGCCGAACCATACAGTTGGAGCGGCAAAATGATAGTCGCGCGTAACGACCACGCCCCCATCGCCAAATTGGAAGACATCAAAGGCATGAAAACCACCGTGATGTTGGGTTCCAATTACGATGAAGTGGCGAAAAAAATGGGCGCAGATTTGGTGCATACCGACACCATGGCGCAAGGCTTGCTGAATGTGCAACAAAAACGCGCCGACATTACGCTCAATGACGAATTGTCGCTGCTGGATTATTTGAAGAAAAATCCTGACGCAGGTCTGAAATACGTTTGGCGTACCCCTGCCGAAGAAAAATTGGGCGCAGGCTTGGTGATGAACAAAGGCAATGATGAAGCCCTTGCCAAAATCAGCAGCGTGATGAACGAGTTGAAAGCAGACGGCACATTGAAAAAATTGGGCGAACAATTTTTTGGCGAAGATGTGAGTGTACGCCCCGATGTTGGCGCACAATCTGCCAGCGCAGAACAAAAATAATATTTTGATTTTTCAAATGTTTCAGGCTGCCTGAAAGCGCATTTTGGCTTTTCAGGCTGCCTGAAAATCATTTTGAATTTTTATCATATCTGTATTTTTTGCATGACCACTGTATGTGATACATAGAAAAAACATAAAATAATAAGAGATAGGTGTTTTTGCATGATTGGACTTGCTTTATAGATAAATGTTGAAATCATGATTGTATCCGAGTATTATCAATGAAATTCATCAAGAGAATATTCGGACTGTTTTTTTGTATTTTAGATTATTTTAATAATGGAATTTGTCCTTTATTGTTTTGATATTGTGTAACCAAGGATAATGTATTCTTTAAACCAATAGTGATGTGATTATTGAATATTTGAAAAATTTTTATGAATTTTAATACATGCTAATCTTGATACGAATTCTTTATCATTTAGGGTTGTAATTTCAATGCCAGCTACGGGATTATCAGCACCTGCATAACGAAAATCTGCGTTATAAATGGAATACTGATAATTGTTATTTTGAAAACGCATAATTGATATATGGTTCTCATTTAAACTGTTTTGAAAAATTTGCTGATAATTGTGCTTAATCGTTAGTTTTAATTTACCATTTTTATAAAATCGGTAAATATAATGGGACTTTTGGGGTGTGGAGTGGATGCTGACTTTTCCATTGTGGTCGGTGTTGCACAAAAATTCCAAGGTTTCTTTGGCAAAGGTAAACGGTGTTAAGCCAAGTAATAAAAGTGATAAATATTTTTTCATAAATGTTTCCTTAAATCTTTTAATCCAAGCCGTATGATTTAAAACAATACAGCTTGGATTTTGACTGGTATTATTTAACGATAAAGTGGAATAGAACCTTTACCTGAAAGATATCGATTGATAAAGTTTAAAGTTTCTTCCATACCTCGTCCATGATTGACTGTTAAACGTGATTTTCTGAAATCACCTTTTAAAGCTAATGTGCTGGCTTGTGAGCCTTTTTTCCAAAACCATGCAGATGCACGAGCAGCTAATATAATATCTGTCGCAATTAAATTGGGATTAGTCATGATATCAGGACGTTTGGCGTAGTTGGCAAATCCTTGATAATTTCCCCTACCTGTTAATTGAATTGCGCCGCGCCCACGAAATTCCCAACCATCATTTGGTTTGTTATTACCAATCATATTGCGATACATAATATTGATTTTATCTTGTTCTGATAATTTGTTAAATTCACTTTCTGCATTCATCCCTTTTTGTGCTGCCCAATTTTTTGTATTTTTGTTAATTGTTTTCCAGTTTTTGAATGTGTATTTTAAGCCTTGACCTTCTGATAAACTTTTAAAACCCATAGTTTCATGTTCAACATTTGCTAAAAAGGCAGCACGGTCATTTTTCTCTTTAATACTAAATTCATCCATTGCTTTATAAAGTTCATCAATGAATTTGTCTTTGGGAAATTGTGGTTTGGGTGCTGGCGATGTAATGGTTGTTTTTACTGCAACCGTAACACTTTTACTCGCTTTCGGGTCGCATTTTCCTGTTGCTTTAATGGTAAATGAGCCTACTTTGGGCATGGTAAATGAATAGGTAGTTGGGTTAATTGCCACTTTTTCCAATTTTTTATTGTCGTTGGCAGACCAAGCGACATCTTGATTGGCTGTGATAATCACACGCTCGCCACCTTTTAAGGCTGCCAGTTCTTTGGCGGTAGTGGCTTTGCCATTGAGTGTGGCGGTAAATTCAATTTCGGTGCAAAGTGCGTAATGGTAGCTGTATTCGGCAGCTTCATAGCAGCCGCCAAAATAGCTGCAACTGTGCAACATACATACATCTTCCAATTCAGAATTTTTTTCAATGAAATGCCCTTTGCCGCCGCGTTCAGCAATCAATTTTTCACAATGTTGTTTTGCTGTCATACCGTTTGGTAATACATCTTTTGGATTAAGCGTATCACGTCCAGCAGGGCTGCGACCACCATAAATAATGGTAACTTCATTTGTGGGTTTACGGTATTGTTTAGCCATGATGACTTTCCTTTTTAAAATTTAAGTTGAGATGTTTGCTTTGAAAGCATGGCTAATGTAATGTGATTGGTGTTTTTTATCTAGTTGTTTTTAATTGAATTATATTGTACTGCATTTGGAAATTTTGTGTTTTGGTATTGATAATTAAGTAGGCATAAAAATTCGTTCAGGCTGCCTGAAATGCCATAAATCCCACCTGAACCGTAAAAATATGGTAAGCCATGTCCATTTGGGTTAAAATCGGGCGATTTGTTTCAAAATTACACGGAACCGCAACCATGATTAACATCAAAAAAGGCTTGGATTTGCCCATTGCTGGCAAACCCGACCAAGCCACAATACACGACAGCCCACCGCCGCGCCAAGTCGCCGTGTTGGGCGAAGAATACATGGGCATGAAACCGACCATGAAAGTCCAAGAGGGCGACACGGTCAAAAAAGGTCAAGTGCTGTTTGAAGACAAGAAAAATGCGGGCGTGGTGTTTACCGCACCCGTATCGGGCAAAATCAGCGCGATTCATCGTGGCGAAAAGCGCGTGTTGCAAGCGGTTGTGATTGATGTGGCTGGCGATGAGCAAATCACGTTTGCCGCATTTTCAGGCAGCCAAATTGCCGAATTGAGCGCGGAAAAAGTACGCGAACAGTTGTTGCAATCGGGTTTGTGGACAAGTTTCCGCACACGCCCATTCAGCAAAATCCCCGCGCCAAACAGCACGCCCAAAGCGATTTTTGTGAACGCGATGGACACCAATCCACTCGCCGCCAATCCTGTGGCAATCATCAATGAACGCGCAGACGATTTCATCAACGGTTTAACCGCCATCAGCCGTTTAACCGAAAACAAAATCCACGTTTGCAAACAAGCAGGTGCAACTTTACCCAGCGTTCAGGCAGCCAATGTGCAAGTGCATGAATTTGGTGGCGTACACCCCGCAGGTTTGGTTGGCACGCACATTCATTTTATTGAACCCGTGTCTGCCCAAAAAACCGTGTGGCACATCGGCTATCAAGATGTGTTGGCGATTGGGCATTTGTTCACAACGGGCGAATTGGATTGCCGCCGCGTCATTTCGCTGGCAGGGCCGCAGGTGGAACAGCCACGTTTAATCCGCACCATTTGGGGCGCGAAAGTGTCCGATTTGGTTTCAGGCAGCCTGAAAAGTGGCGAAAACCGCATCATTTCAGGTTCGGTTTTGAATGGCGCGATTGCCGCAGGCGTACACGACTTTTTGGGGCGTTACCACAATCAAATTTCCGTGATTGAAGAAGGTCGCGCCAAAGAATTGCTCGGTTGGGTGGTGCCAAGTGCGGAAAAATTCACGATTACGCGCACCACATTGGGGCATTTTTTGAAAAACAAATTGTTCAATTTCACCACAGCCGTAAACGGTGGCGAACGCGCCATGGTGCCGATTGGCACTTACGAACGCGTGATGCCTTTGGATTTGTTGCCCACATTATTGTTGCGCGACTTAATCGTGGGCGACACCGACAGCGCACAAGCCTTGGGTTGCTTGGAATTGGACGAAGAAGATTTGGCATTGTGCAGCTTTGTTTGCCCAGGAAAATACGAATACGGCACGCTGTTGCGTAACGTATTGAATACGATTGAGAAAGAAGGTTAAACATGGGCTTGAAACATTTTTTAGAAAAAATTGAACCCCAGTTTCACAAAGGCGCAAAATACGAAAAATGGTATCCGCTTTACGAGGCGGTTGCCACCGTGTTTTACACACAAGGCACGGTAACGCGCCAAGCCAGCCATGTACGCGATGCTTTGGACAGCAAACGCATGATGATTTTGGTGTGGTTGGCATTGTTTCCTGCCATGTTTTATGGCATGTACAATGTGGGGGCGCAATCCATTCAGGCAGCCAACCATTTGGATTTGTTGCAAGCCAACATCGCCAATAATTGGCATTTTGCTTTGGCAAACGCGATTGGCGTGAATTTAACCGCCAGCGCAGGCTGGTTCAGCAAAATGCTGTTGGGTGCGATTTTCTTTGTGCCAATTTATTTGACCGTGTTCATTGTGGGCGGTTTTTGGGAAGTGTTGTTCGCCACAGTCCGCAAGCATGAAATCAACGAAGGCTTTTTCGTTACGTCCATTTTGTTTGCGCTGATTGTGCCGCCCACTTTGCCTTTGTGGCAAGCCGCTTTGGGCATCACATTTGGCGTGGTGGTGGCAAAAGAAGTGTTTGGCGGCACAGGCAAAAACTTCATGAACCCCGCTTTGGCAGGACGCGCCTTTTTGTTTTTTGCTTACCCCGCACAAATTTCAGGCGATAAAGTTTGGACGGCTGTGGACGGCTTTTCAGGCGCAACCGCCTTGTCGCAATGGGCAAGCGAAGGCGCGGCTGGCTTAAAAAACACCATCACAGGCGCACCCATTACTTGGATGGACGCATTCATCGGCAATATCCCTGGTTCGGTGGGCGAAGTGTCCACCTTGATGTTGTTGATTGGTGGGGCGTTCATCGTATTCACGCGCATTGCGTCTTGGCGCATTATTGCTGGCGTGATGTTGGGCATGGTGGCAACTTCTTTGCTGTTTAACGCGATTGATTCGCAAACCAACCCCATGTTTGCCATGCCTTGGTATTGGCATTTGGTGTTGGGCGGCTTTGCCATTGGCATGATTTTTATGGCAACCGACCCCGTGTCTGCCGCCTTTACCAATGTGGGCAAATGGTGGTATGGCGCATTGATTGGCGTGATGTGCGTGTTGATTCGCGTGGTCAATCCCGCCTATCCCGAAGGCATGATGTTGGCGATTTTGTTTGCCAACTTGTTTGCTCCGATTTTTGACAATTTGGTGGTTCGCGCCAACATCAAACGCAGAAAGGCACGTCATGGCTAAATTTGATAAAGACAGTTTCGGCGGCACAATGGGCATTGTGTTGGCGATTAGTTTGGTTTGTTCGGTGGTGGTGGCAGGCGCGGCGGTTGGCTTGAAACCCACACAAAACGAAAAGAAATTGTTGGACAAACAGAAAAACATTTTACAGGCAGCAGGTTTGCTTTCAGGCAGCCTGAATGCCGATATTAAGCAAATTTACGCCCAACGCGTGGAGCCGCGCGTGGTGGATTTGGCAACGGGCGATTATGTGGACGTGAAAGATTTTGACGCGCGCGCCGCCGCCAAAGACCCCAAACAAAACGTGGTCATTCCCAAAGACCAAGACATTGCCAATATTCAAAGTCGCGCCAAATATGCAGAAGTCTTTTTGATTAAAGACGAGAGCGGCAAAGTGGAACAAATCGTGTTGCCCATGCACGGCAGTGGCTTGTGGTCCATCATGTATGGTTTTGTGGCGGTGCAAGCCGATGGCAACACCATCAACGGCATCACCTACTACGAACAAGGCGAAACCGCAGGTTTGGGTGGGGAAATTGCCAACCCATTGTGGCAAAAGAATTTTGTTGGCAAAAAATTGTATGCCGACAATGGCGAAGTGGCAATTAAAGTGGGCAAAGGCGCATCAGCCGACCAAGCACACGGCGTAGATGGCTTATCAGGCGCAACCATGACCAGCAAAGGCGTGAACAACTCCTTCAAATACTGGTTCAGCGAAAACGGTTACGCCCCTTATTTGAACAAAATTAAGGCAGGAGCAAAATAATGGCTGATTCCAAACGATTGAAAGAATTATTCTTTTCGCCTTTTATTAAAAACAACCCCATTGCCTTGCAAGTGTTGGGCGTGTGTTCCGCGCTGGCTGTAACCACGCAAATGAAAACGGCGGTGGTTATGGGCATTTCGGTGGCGTTGGTTACGGGCTGTTCCAGCTTTTTCATCTCATTGATTCGCAACTACATTCCCAACAGCATACGCATTATCGTGCAAATGGCGATTATCGCGTCTTTGGTAACGTTGGTGGACCAAGTTTTGCAAGCCTTTGCGTATGAATTGTCCAAGCAACTGTCTGTTTTTGTGGGCTTAATCATCACAAACTGCATTGTCATGGGTCGTGCCGAAGCCTTTGCCATGAAAGAGCCACCTGTGGAAAGTTTTGTAGATGGCTTGGGTCAAGGCTTGGGCTATGGCATGATGTTGATGATTGTTGCCAGCATTCGTGAATTGGTGGGTTCGGGCAAATGGTTTGGCATTGAAATTTTCCAAACCGTGCAAAATGGCGGTTGGTATCAAGCCAATGGTTTGTTTTTGCTTGCGCCCAGTGCGTTTTTCATCATCGGTTTTTTGGTGTGGGGATTACGCACTTGGAAACCTGAACAAGCGGAGAAATAAACATGGAACAATTATTGAGCATTTTTGTTAAAGCCGTGTTTATTGAAAATATGGCATTGTCGTTTTTCTTGGGCATGTGTACCTTTTTGGCGGTGTCCAAGAAAATTTCCACCGCATTTGGTTTGGGCGTGGCGGTAACGGTGGTGTTGGCAATTTCGGTGCCAGCCAACCAGTTGGTGTATTCGCTGGTGTTGAAAGACAGCGCGTTGGCACAAGGTGTGGATTTGTCGTTTTTGAAATTCATCACATTCATTGGTGTGATTGCCGCGATTGTGCAGATTTTGGAAATGATTTTGGACAAATATTTCCCTGCACTTTATAACGCTTTGGGCATTTTCTTGCCGCTCATCACGGTAAACTGTGCGATTTTTGGTGGTGTATCGTTTATGGTGCAACGCGATTATGGCTTTGTGGAATCTGCCGTGTATGGCGTGGGCGCGGGCTTGGGCTGGATGTTGGCGATTGTTGCTTTGGCAGGCATCACCGAAAAATTGAAATACGCCGATGTGCCAAAAGGCTTGCGCGGTTTGGGCATTACCTTTATCAGTGGCGGCTTGATGGCTTTGGGCTTTATGTCGTTTTCGGGTATTCAGTTGTAAAATAAGGGAAAATGGCTTTTCAGGCTGCCTGAAAATGGCAACGTGCCACGATTTTGTCCCTCCCCCTATGAAGGGGGAGGGTTAGGGTGGGGGTTAGACCTTCGCATTTAACGCAATCATTTTGTTTGTGCAGTAACTTCCCCCACCCCAGCCCTCCCCCGCAAGCAGGGGAGGGGTAAAGGGGGCTAACCTTTCAGGCAGGCTGAAACACCAAAAATCCTTATTTTGGGAGAAAATTCAATGGAAATTATTTTAGGCATTGTGATGTTTACCGTGCTGATTGTGGTGTTGGCATTGATGATTTTGTTTGCCAAAGCCAAATTGGTCAATTCGGGCGACATCACCATCAACATCAACAACGACCCCGAAAAGGCAATTACCCTGCCTGCTGGCGGTAAATTGTTGGGTGCTTTGGCGAGCAAAGGCATTTTTGTGTCATCGGCTTGTGGCGGTGGTGGCTCTTGCGGTCAATGCAAAGTGAAAGTGAAAAGCGGTGGCGGCGACATTTTGCCCACCGAATTGTCGCACATCAGTAAACGTGAAGCCGCCGAAGGTTGCCGTTTGTCTTGCCAAGTAAACGTGAAAAGCGACATGGAAGTGGAAGTGTCAGAAGAAGTGTTTGGCGTGAAAAAATGGGAATGTACCGTCATTTCCAACGACAACAAAGCGACTTTCATCAAAGAGTTGAAACTGGCGATTCCCGAAGGCGAGGAAGTGCCATTCCGTGCAGGTGGCTACATTCAAATTGAAGCCCCAGCGCACACGGTTAAATACCAAGATTATGATATTCCAGAAGAATATCACGAAGATTGGAACAAATTCAATTTGTGGCGTTATGAATCCAAAGTGGATGAGCCGATTATCCGTGCCTATTCCATGGCATCGTATCCCGAAGAAAAGGGGATTATCATGCTCAACGTGCGCATTGCCACGCCACCACCCAATAATCCCGATGTACCACCAGGGCAAATGTCGTCTTACATTTGGTCTTTGAAAGCGGGCGATAAGGTAACGATTTCAGGACCTTTTGGAGAATTTTTTGCCAAAGACACGGACGCGGAAATGGTGTTCATTGGTGGTGGTGCAGGTATGGCACCGATGCGTTCGCACATTTTTGACCAGCTTAAACGTTTGAAATCCAAACGCAAAATCACGTTCTGGTATGGCGCACGTTCCAAACGCGAAATGTTTTATGTGGAAGATTTTGACCAGCTTGCGGCAGAATTTCCCAATTTCAAATGGCACGTTGCCTTATCCGACCCTCAACCTGATGATAATTGGGACGGCTACACGGGTTTCATTCACAATGTGGTTTATGAAAATCATCTGAAAAATCATGAAGCCCCAGAAGATTGTGAATTTTATATGTGTGGTCCACCGATTATGAATGCGTCTGTGATTAAAATGCTCAAAGATTTGGGCGTGGAAGACGAAAACATCTTGTTGGACGATTTTGGCGGCTAAATTCAGACAGCCTGAAAAGAAAAAATGGGGAAAAGTGGTTTGCTTTTCCCTGTTTTTGTTTTCAGGCAGCCTGAAAAGTACACGACAAAATGAACGTTTTTGGTCGTGTTGTATAAGGAGAACGGTGCAATAAATTGCACCCTTGTATTATTTTGAAATTCATCAATCATGAAACAAAAACTTAAACTTTTTTTCGCAGCAATCGCCAGCACTGTGCTGATTGCCTGCCAACCGCAACCCCAAGCCGAAATGACCACGCTCAACGGCAAAACCATGGGGACGACTTACACCGTCAAATACATCGCGCAGCCCCATCAAAAGCTGCCTGAAAGCCACACGGTGCAGCAACAAATTGACGATTTATTGAAAGAAGTGAATCGGCAAATGTCCACTTATGACAAAAATTCCGAAATCAGCCAATTTAACCAAATGCCTGCCAGCGCAAATGCCATGCCGATTTCTGCCGATTTTGCCACCGTGTTGGCAGAAGCCATACGCTTGAATGGCGTAACCGAAGGCGCATTGGACGTTACCGTGGGGGCTTTGGTCAATTTGTGGGGCTTTGGCGCAGACAAAAGCGTGAACAAATCGCCCACGCCAGCAGAATTAGCCAAAGCCAATCAAATGGTTGGCTTGGACAAACTGCTTTTCAGGCAGCCTGAAAACGCCAAAGCCACTTTGGGCAAAACGGTGGACGGCGTGTATGTGGATTTGTCGGCAATCGCCAAAGGTTTCGGCGTAGACAAAGTGGCGCAGCATTTGGACAGCTTGGGCGTGGCAGATTATTTGGTGGAAATTGGTGGCGAATTGCGCGGTAAAGGCAAGAATATTCAAGGAAAAACATGGGCAGTTGGCATTGAACAGCCCAGTTTGGCGCAACAGCAAAACAGTCAAGTGGTGGTGGCTTTGGACAATCGCGCTTTGGCAACTTCGGGCGATTACCGCAATTTTCACACCGATGAAAGCGGCAAACGCTTGTCGCACATCATCAATCCCAAAACGCAGCAGCCGATTAGCCACAATCTCGCCTCCATCAGCGTGGTGGCAGACAACACCATGACGGCAGATGGCTTGGCAACGGGCTTGTATGTGTTGGGCGAAACCGAAGCCTTGCGCGTGGCGGAACGCGAAAAATTGGCGATTTTCTTGATTGTAAAAACCCCCAATGGTTTTGAAACCAAACAATCATCTGAATTTGATAAATTTTTGATAAAAAAATGAAAAAACAAAATGTCGTCATCGGATTTTTGGGGACGGTGCTGGACGCGGTGCAAAGTCGTGGTGATGGGCGTTGGCGCAAATGGCGACCCAATATCGCCATGAATCAGCGCGATGATTTTCACATACATCGCATGGAATTGTTTATTCAGGAAAAATTTTGGGGCTTGGCAAAACAGGTTCGGGCGGACATTCAGCAGGTTTCGCCCGAAACCGAAGTCAATTTTGTGCCGCTTGAATTGGCAAATCCGTGGGATTTCAGTGAAGTGTACACCGCTTTACACGATTGGTCGTCTGCTTATCATTTTGATTTGGATAATGAAAACTATCTGACCCACATCACAACAGGCACACACGTTGCCCAAATTTGCTTGTTTTTGCTGGTGGAAAGTCGGCAAATTCCGTCTGTGCTGCTGCAAACGTCTCCCCCAAAAAATCAGAATAAAAGCATGGACACAGGCGATGTGGGCGCGATTGAAATCATTGATTTGGATTTGGCGCGATACGATGCTTTGGCGCAACGTTTGGCGGCGGTGCGCGATGACGCGGTTTTGTATTTGAAAAGCGGCATTTCTACCCAAAATCCGCAGTTTAATCAAATGATTGCTGAAATTGAACAGGTGGCACTCAATTCGCCATCGCCGATTTTGTTGAGCGGTGCAACGGGCGCGGGCAAATCCATGTTGGCACGGCGCATTTATGAATTGAAAAAGGCGCGGCATTGGGTTTCAGGCAGCTTTGTTGATGTGAATTGTGCGGTTTTGCGTGGCGATGGGGCTGCCAGTGCCTTGTTTGGACACAAAAAAGGCGCATTCACAGGCGCAGCCGACAAACGCGATGGCTGGCTGAAAACCGCCGACCAAGGCGTGTTGTTTTTGGATGAAATTGGCGAATTGGGCTTGGACGAACAAGCCATGTTGCTCAAAGCCATTGAAGAAAAACGCTTTTATCCTGTGGGCAGCGACAGCGAAGTCAGCTCATCGTTTCAACTGATTGCGGGCACCAACCGCGATTTGCGCCACGAAGTGCGGGCAGGGCGGTTTCGGGAAGATTTGTTTGCGCGCATCAATATTTGGCATTATCGTCTGCCCAGCCTGTGCGAGCGGCGCGAAGACATTGAGCCGAATATTGTGCATCAACTGGCGTTGGTGTCGCAGGAATTGGGGCGTGCCACGCGCTTTAATCGTGAGGCGCAGGCGGCGTATTTGGATTTTGCGCTTTCCGAACAGGCACTTTGGCGTGGCAATTTTCGTGATTTGGCGGCGAGCATCATGCGTTTGGCAACGCTGGCACCGCAGGGACGCATTTCGCTGGAATTGGTGCAAGCGGAAATTGAGCGGTTGAAATATTTGTGGCAAGATGTTGAAAATCCGCAAAAAACGCATTTCAGGCTGCCTGAAAAAGTGAACGCGGCACAATGGGACGAATTTGACAAAATGCAGTTGGCAAATGTGCTGGCGGTGTGTCGCCAACACAAAAATTTGGCAGACGCTGGGCGGGCTTTGTTTGGCGTATCGCGTTTGGCAAAAGCCAAGCCCAACGACAGCGACCGCTTACGCAAATATTTGGCAAAATTCGGTTTAACATGGCAAGATATTGATGTGTGAATGCGGCAACAGGCTGAAACTTTTGCAAAACTCGGTTTGTAGGGGCAGATTTCATATCTGCCCTGTTTAGAATTGCAGAAATTTTTATTTTTATCAATAACGTGAACTCGGGATAAATCACTGTCAATTTGCCAACAAACCAGCCCTCTCTCCCTATGGGAAAGCGTTGGAGAGAGGGCTTGTTGAGCAGCATACCCTCTCCCCAGCCCTCTCCCACAGGGAGAGGGAGCAAAGTGACTTAAATTTATCAATCACTTTTATTCCGAAATCGCGTTATCAATAAATTGAAAAAAGGGCAGATATGAAATCTGCCCCTACGAATTGAGTTTTGCAAAAGTTTAAGGCTGCCTGAAAGGTTTCAGGCAGCCTGTTTTGCTTTAAATGGCATTATTTAAAGCGATAGGTGTATTGTGCGCCCACAATATTGGCATAATTTTTGAAATTGGCAGACGAGGCACCTTTGGTATCCACACTTTTGATGTTGGTCAAATCGGCAGCCGCGCTGCTGTTGCGGGTGTCGTTGATGTGAATGTGGCTGTATGCCAAATCAATTTCGTGGCGTTTCTTAAAGCTGTATTTGCCGCCCAGCGAAAACCACACGCGGTTGCCATCGGGCAGGGTGTTCATGCGGTAGCTGGCGTTGCGAACGGGGCTTTGGTCAAATGCCACACCTGCACGCAGTTGCAAAGGTTCGCTGTGTTGGTAAGAACCACCCAATGCCACGCGATAGGTGTTGCGCCAATTTGGGGTGATGGTGGTGGTGTCGCGCGTGCCATTTTTCTTGTTTTCAAACAATAAATTGGCTTCTTTGAAACGGCTGTGGCGTGTCCATGTTACATCGCCAAACAGATTCACGCGGTCGCTGGCGCGGTACATGCCTTGCAGCGAGGCGGATTCGGGTGTGATGATTTCCACTCTGGCTTTTTCGCTGGCTTTGTAGCCTGCTGCGTCAAATTGCGCCAACACGCTTGCAGGCAGCGAATCGGATTGCCAATTTGCAGTGCCTTCCAATTTGTGTTTGACTTTGGAACGGTAGTTGATGCCCACACGCGCTTTGTCGTTGATGTCGTACAAATAGCCCAAATGGTAGCCCACGCCCCAATCATCGCCTTTTAATTTGGCATAGCCTTCCACTTTGCCCACATTGGCGGCGGCTGCCTGATAAGCCGAACCTGCCGCTTGCAAGGCTTGACCTGCCGCCACAATCGCGGTGGCATCGCCCGAGGCTTGTGCGCTTGCCAAATTGGCGCGGGCTTGGGCAACGGCATTGGCGGCAGTCAATGCGCTGGCTGTGCCCCAGTCGGCGTATTTACGCAATTTGGCGGAAGTGTGTTGCGCCACCACGCCCACGCCAAATGCGTGTTGCTCATTGGCTTTAAAGGCGATGGTGGGTTCAATCGCAATGGTTTTCAAACCCAAGCGATTCATGTTGTAGCGCAACACCGAATCTTTTTGGTATTCGGTTTCCGAGCCAAATGGCACATACACGCCCAAACCCAAAGTAACATCATCACTCAATTTGTATGCGCCATACACATGGGGGGCAACCACCGTATTTTTGGTGATTTTGCCACTGGTGCTGCCTGAAACGGCAACCGCGCCTGTGGGCAAACGTTCGGTGCCAATGTGATTGGCTTGGGCATTGCTGTATTCAATGGTGGGCATAACCGCATTGACCGCGCCCGTGATTTGGTGGCTGTCCAGTTTGCTCAAACCTGCGGGGTTGGTAAAAATGGTGGTGGCATCGGCGGCTTCTGCGCCTGCGGCATTGGCGGTGCTTTGAGCCGTTACCGATTGTGTACCAAAATGGTAGCCCGATGCCCAAGCGTGGCTTGAACCCATTGCCACCAGCACCACAAATGCCAGTGGTTTCACAGTTGATTGAAAACGCATGATTTTCCTCTATATGTATGAACCTGTATTCACAATCTGAATGGCTTGCTTTTGTCGCTACTTCATGCACCTACTGCGTTGGCTTTTCACGCCAATCGTCTCGCTATTGGCATAAAAAGCCGCCTTGTATTCGCAAGAATTATCCATAAAATCAAGCCATCAATCTTATGAATACAGGTTCTATGATAAATACCAAAAAATGAAAATTCCATTTGCGGTGCAAATAGAATTTGCGCTCCATTGTAAAAGATTCACATCAGGCACGACAATATACTCTAAACGCATTTTTATGTAAAAAAATGCAAAGGCTGAAACTTTTGCAAAACCCACTTGCAAGCTGACGTAGGGGCGGATTTCATATCCGCCCTGTTTAGAATTGCAGAAATTTTTATTTTTATCAATAACGTGAACTCGGGATAAGTAACTGTCAATTTGCCAACAAACCTGCTCTCTCTCCCTATGGGAAAGCGTTGGAGAGAGGGCTTGTTAAGCGGCATACCCTCTCCCCAGCCCTCTCCCATAGGGAGAGGGGGCAAAGTGACTTAAATTGATTAATCACTTTTATCCCGAAATCGCGTTATCAATAAATTGAAAAAAGGGCAGATATGAAATCTGCCCCTATGAATTGAGTTTTGCAAAAGTTTCAGGCTGCCTGAAATCAGGCAGCCTGAAAGGAGGTGGTTGATAACCTGTTCTTAATATTCGCGAATTACCATATTTTGCTGTAATTGTCCCACAAATTGCTGCTGTGCCTTTTGCTGCTCTTGGCGCAACAGGCGCACGCGAACGGCTTCGCGCTGGATTTTATCGGGATTGGTTTCGGTGCGTTTGCCCAATAATTGAAACACTTGCCAGTTTTGGCTGCCTTGAATGGGTACGGTGGCTTCGTTCACATTCATGGTTTTTAAGAAATGCGCCACACGTTGCGGTTCACTGTGTTCGGTTACTTCCTGAATGCCGCCATTGGCTGCGGCTGCTTCTTGTGAAAAACGCTTTGCCATCTCGCCAAAATCCGCACCCTGTTGCACGGCGGTAACAATTTGACGCATGCGGTTGCCCACGGCGGTGTCGGTGTTGTTTTTGTTCACATTCAGCACAATGCGGCGTATGGTGTAAACCGTGTAGGGGCTGCCTTGTGGCAGGGGCGTGCCGTTTTGTTGGGCTTTGTTGATGTAGTTGTTGATGTCGGTGTCGCTCACATTGATGTCGTCCAAAATTTTGGCTTGCATGTGCTCCATCAGCAAATCTTTTGCCACTTCAATGCGATAATTTTTTTGCGAAAAGCCCAAACGTGCTGCCTGTTGATACAAAGCTGGCACGGTGGTGCGATTTAAGGCAGCGCGGCGATTCAATTCATTGTCAATTTGTGCTTCGCTCACGCGCAGGTTTTCTTTGGTGGCGGCATCAACCAGCAAAATGCGTTCTACCAAACTTTGTTTGGCGGCTTCAAGCAGTTGGGCGGGTGCCACGCCTGTCATGTCGCTGCTGCTGGCTAGGGTTTTGGCGGCGCGTTCCATTTCGCCATAAGTGATGATGTTGCCATTGACTTCGGCAACAATGCGGTTTAAGGCTTTGATTTCTGCCGCAGCAGCCTGAACGCTGCCCGCCAAAGCCAATGCCACAACCATGGCACGAATCGATTGATTTAACATAATAAAATTCCTTTACGATGGTGATGATGGGTTTTCAGGCAGCTTTTCAGTACACGACATTTTTTGATATTACCACAAACCTGCCCCCTCCCCCTATGTAAGGGGGAGGGCTGGGGTGGGGGTTAGAAACGCAACGAGCCACCCCCACCCTAACCCTCCCCCGCCAGCAGGGGAGGGGACAGGTTGTAGGCAGCCTGAAAGATTTTTGTCGTGTACTGTAAGGCAGCCTGAAACAACTCAACGTGTATTCACATTATTGGTTTTGTGATACCCCGGTATGCCCAAACGCAATTTTTCATAAGTATCGCTGCCCAATGAGCTTAAATCTTTTAATTGCAAAGTAAAATACACCGCGTTTTTGTATTGATTCAAGCCCGTGATGTAGCGTTGCGCCACCAAGCTGGCACCCCAACAACCGCAACCGTTTTTGTATTCCAAGCCGATGGTTTGTTCCAAAGGGGTGCGTGGTGCGATATTGTAATTCAGCCGCGCCACCGCATACAAATTGGGATTGAGCGGATATTGCATTGCCAAATCAATCTGTTTCAATTTTTCATAATAGCCCGTGTAAATTTCTTCATTGCGACCGTATTTAAAACGCGCACTGAACACTTTGCCTGCCTGTGGGTTGTAGCGCACACCTGCTGCCCAATTTTGGGTTTGTTTCGCGCTTTCGTTGTAGTGAACGTGGCTGTCTACAAACCAATTTTTGTGGATTTGTCCACCTGCAAAGGCGGCAATGTCGCTGCGTTTGCGCGGGGTTTTTTCCAGCGAGCCGTTGAGCAGCACATCATCGGTGTTGAAATAATGTTTTTGCCCTATGCCTGCGCGGAATTTTTCTGCGCCATTGTGGGCGTTCAACACGCGCGTTTGCAAGCCAAATGCCAAGCTGTTGCTGCTGTTGATGCGGTCGTTGCCTGAATAGATGTTTTCGCGGAACAGTTGGTCGTAGCTGAAATCGGTGCTGCCACTGTCAAAATTGGGCAGATGATTTTGCGATTGGGTGGCGATGTAATTGTAAAAAAGGCGCGGTTCTAATGTTTGCACATAGCGTTGGCGATTTAGGGTCAGTTCACGTTCAAACACCACGCCCGAATCCACATTGACCATCGGTAAAACGCGCGTTTCGCGGCGTTCTTGGCTGCCTGAATGTTTTTTCAGCCAATATTGGGTGGCGTGTACGCCCACTTTGGGGCGAACGTGCGCCCAACGGTTGCCCCAATCCCATTTGACGCTGGGGTAAACCACGGCGCGTGTGCCGCTTTGTTTGCGGCTGTGGTCAAATCGTGTGAGTTGGGCGGTGAAATCGTAGCGGGCTTTGCCGTGATTTTTGTGCCATTGGCTGCTGATTTCAGGCAGCAGGGCGTAGGGTTTGTCTTTTTTGCCTGCTGAATCGGTTAGGGTTTGGTATTTTTGTACCACAATTTGGGTGCGAACGGGTTCGCCCCACACGGGTTGGCTCTGGTGGGCAAGCCAAGCACGGCGATTTAAATGGGTGTTGGCGGCGATGTCGTAGCGTCCATAAAAATCGCGGTAATAATCATCGTCTGAAACTTGGTTGAGGTCTATGCCGCCGCGCCATTGGGGGTTGATTTGGTGCCGATGTTGCCATTTGATTTCGTAGCGATTGTTGTATGGGCTACGGCGGTCGTGGGGCAAATAACGTCCGTTCAGGCTGCCTGAATATTGTGCTTGCAAATAGCGCAATTCGCCACCCAAAGCCGCCCCACGCGCGGTAATCACGCTGGGGGTAAGGGTGGCATCATAATTGGGTGCCAAATTCAAATAATAGGGCAATGCCAATTCGGTGCCGTCCGAACCCACTTTGAGCGTAGGCACGAGCAAACCGCTTTTGCGGTTGCCGCGTGTGGGAAAATCCGCCCACGGCGTGTACAAAATCGGCACACCACCAAACACCAATTTGGCGTGTTTTGCCACGCCTATGCCAGTTGTTTGGTTGTTTTTCAATTCGGCTGCCTGAATGTACCACGAATGGTCGCCTGCCGCGCAGGTGTTGAATTTGACGTTTTTCATGCGCGAATGGTTTTTGTCTTCCAAACTCAATTCGCCCGACACGCCTTGCAAACGCCTGCCTTCGTGTACCGCCTCAAATGCACTTTCTTGGGCATTGCCCACTTTTTTGGCGAGATTGTAGCGCAGGTGTTTGCCCTTAACCGTTTGCCCATCTGCCCGTGTGAGTGTGAAATCATCGCCAGCCACCACTTCTTCGGTGCGTTGGTCGTATTCCACCCAATCGGCATTGAGGGTTTCGTTGTTGCGTTCCACAATCACATCGCCTTCGGCGCGGTGTAGGGCGTTGGTTTGACCAGTGGCGCGGTCGGCGGTCAAGCGTGTGGCGTTTTCAGGCAGCGTTTCGCCGCCACTGCCTTTGGCGGCTGGCACGGCATAGCGCGTTGCCGCATTTTGCGGCGCATGGCACGACAGGCTGGACTGCGACCAATCCATTACCGAATTGGCATACGCGCTGCCTGAAAATGCAACACCCAAAGCCAAAACCAATGGCTTGCTGACAACAGAACGAGACAAAATAATACCCTATTTCAGATTTACGGTTAAAATGGCGATTATTTTAACCGAAAAAACCATCATGCAACGACAAAACGAATTAAAAAATTGGTTGGCAAGCCAATTTCCCAATCGCCCATTTGAACTGACCTTTGCGGCGGCAGATGCCGATTATCGCCGCTATTTTCGTGCCACATTCAACGATGGCAGCACGCTCATTTGCATGGATGCGCCACCCGAAAAAATGCGTGAAAGTGTTGCCAACTATTTGAAAGTGCGCGATTTGTTTTCCCATTTGAACGTGCCACAAATCATTGCCCAAGATTTGGATTTGGGCTTTGTGGTGCTGAACGATTTGGGCGACATGCAATATTTAAAAGCCCTGCAACAGTATCCCGACAATTTGGAAGCACACAAAATGCTGCTTTTGGAAGCGATTGATGTGCTGATTGAATTGCAAAAAGCCAGCCAACCCAACGTTTTGCCCGAATACGACCGCGAAATTTTATTGCGTGAAATCAATTTGTTTCCCGATTGGTTTGTGAAACACGAATTGGGCAAAAATCTCACATTCAAACAAAAACAATTATGGGAACAAGGCATTGCCGCATTATTGCCCGTGATTGAGGCGCAACCGAAAGTGTATGTGCATCGCGATTTTATTGTTCGCAATTTGATGTTTACAGGCAGCCGCGTGGGGGTGTTGGATTTCCAAGACGCGCTTTATGGGGCAATCAGCTACGATTTGGTGTCGCTGCTGCGCGATGCGTTTATTGAGTGGGAAGAAGAATTTGTGTTGGATTTGGTCATTCGCTATTGGGAAAAAGCGCGTGCTGCCGATTTGCCCGTTCCTGCCAATTTTGATGAGTTTTATCGCTGGTTTGAATTTATGGGCGTGCAACGTCATTTGAAAGTGGCGGGCATTTTTGCACGGCTGTGGTATCGCGATGGCAAAGATAAATACAAACCTGAAATCCCCCGATTTTTGAATTACTTGCGCCGCACCACGCGCCGTTATCATGAGCTTGCGCCACTTTACGCGCTGCTGTTGGAGCTGGTGGGCGATGAGGAATTGGAAACGGGCTACACATTTTGATTTTCAGGCAGCTTAAAAAGCATTAACATTAAACCTTTTGATATTAACCATACTTAAACAATGTAAACATTAAGGAGCCAGCATCATCATGAGCAACACCAGCACACTAAGCATAGAACAAAGCCTGCAACTGATTGTCAAAATGGAAGGCGCAATGGCGGCGGCGGTTGTTGATGCCAACACAGGTTTCATGTTGGGGGCGATGAGCAAATCCAGCACCATTGATTTGGAATACGCCTCTGCCAGCAACACCGAGCTGTATCACGCCAAACAACGCATCATGAAATCGCTGGGCATTAAAGAGCAAATTGAAGATTTTTTGATTACTTTGGAAACCCAATACCACATTTTGCTGCCTGTACAACACCTTGACGGCATTTTCATTTATTTTGTGTTGTCCAAAGACAAAGGCACGTTGGCTTTGGCGCGCCGCCGTTTGAAAGACATTGCAGCGCAAATGCAGATTTTGTAAAACTTTCAGGCAGCCTGAAAACCCATTGAAGCAAGGAAAAACACCATGAGCAATGCCTATCCCATACCCACCGAAATTTCCGACTTGCCAGTGCGCCCTAGTGTGCCAGTGGTTTTGGTGCTGTTGTCGGCGGGTGTGATTGAGCTGATTGATGTTGCCACGCGCCGCCAGTATCGCATGAACACCACCGTTCATGTGGGTGCGGCTTTGGAATTGATTAAGCATTGCCCCTTTTCCCATGCGCGTGTGGCGGTTGATGACGAAAATGTGGCAGCCGAAATCTTGCAAACCGCCCTGCGTACAAGCGGTTTTGTGGACAACGACCAAGCCTGCGTGTTGGTCATTCGCCCTGCGCCGCAATTTGTGAACGACATCAGCAAAACCGAGTTAATCAGTTTGAGCGCGATGGTGGCAAAATCGGGTTTTCAGGTTGCCGAAACGCAATTTTTCTTGAAACCTGCGGTGGAAGATGAAGATTGGATTTATTTTCAAGCCCTGCAAAATCAACAAGATGAAATTGAAACCCTGCCTGAACCCGAATACACCCAAGAAGGCTTTATCAACCGATTCCGCCATTGGATAGACAAAAATTTATAAATAGGAACACTTTAAAATGAATGATTTACCTGCTTGCCCACAATGCACTTCGGGCTTGACCTACCACGATGGCAGCCAATTTGTTTGCCCCGAATGCGCCCACGAATGGCAAGCCGTTTCAGACAGCCACGAAGATGAAATCACCGTCAAAGATGCCAATGGCACCGTTTTGCAAAATGGCGACAGCGTTGTTTTGATTAAAGATTTGAAAGTCAAAGGCAGCAGCATGGTCATCAAACAAGGCACCAAAGTCAAAAACATTCGCTTGCAAGATGGCGACCACGACATCGGCTGCAAAATTGATGGCACAGCCATGAATTTGAAATCGGAATTTGTGAAAAAAGTTTAAATCAAAATACAGGCTGCCTGAAAAGTGCCAACCGCTTTTCAGGCAGCTTATATTTCGCCCCATTACAGGGGCAAGCAATCATTCATTGATTGAACAGTATCTTAGGCGCACTCCATGAAGTGTAGCTTGCATTCTTTTTAAGCTTAATCAGCCCTTGTAATTTTAATTACAGGGGCTTTTTTATGTCTGAAACATTTGTCCAAATTTTGCCATGCGAACGTTCCAAAGGCGGTTACGCCATTTGGTTGCATTTTCAAGGCAAAAAATGCCTGATTAACCTGTTTATGCAACTGAAAGATGCGCGGTATTTTGCCTTGCACATTGCGACATCTTTTGAAATTGAGTTGGTGGACGAAACCTTATGAGCGCAGCAAATTCCTTTCCTTGTCTAAATAGTAACAACTCAATCGGTACTCGCCAACCGATTGAAACAAGGGAAGTTTTATTTGAGCGTTCAAAAATTCAGAAACTGAACGAATTTTCCACCAGCAATCGTAAAAGTGCCTACGCATTGGAATTGAACGTTAAAAGTTTCATTGAAAAATTTGGCATTAACCACGTTGGTTTTTTAACTCTGACTTTCAAAGACCATGTAACAGACGCCAAAGAAGCGCAACGCCGATTTAATTCGTTGCGAACCAATTTTTTGAAAAAGCATTACCCGAATTACATTCGTGTGATTGAACGCACTAAGTCGGGGCGCATTCATTACCACCTGATTGTAGCCACCAAAGAAGACATACGGCGCGGACTGAATTTTCAGGAAATTGCCAAACGCAATTACCAATCTGCGAACTTGTCAATTCGTATGCACTGGCAGCGTTTACGCAATAACTTGGATAAATACGGTTTTGGGCGTGCTGAATTGCTGCCCGTTAAAACCAACAGTAAAGGACTTGCCCGATATGTTGCCAAATATATAGGCAAGCACATCAACAACCGCCAAGAATGCGACAAAGGTGTTCGCCTGTGCCAAACCAGCATAGACAAACGTGCATTCTGGAAAGTAGCAACCAGCCATTTTAGCTTTTTAAGCAAAGGCTCGGCAGAGTGGCGCAGAAAACTGGCTTTATGGGTTGATTGGCTCAATCAGTATTTGGCTTATCGCCATGGTCAGGATTTTAAACCGATAACCGTAGATGATTACGGAGAGCGTTTAAAGCAAGAACTTTGCCCACAATGGGCGTTTAAAAATCGTGAAGTTATTAAAAATATTGATTTTGTTTTGAGAACACACGGCACGTTCTGACGGGACGTGTGTTCTCAAAACCTAATTATTTAATGATTTTTTAACCAACTAGGAGACAACCATGTCCGAAGAAAAACAAATTGAACAAGGCTTGTACATTACAGGCTCGTTTGAACGCATTAAAACCGATACACGCAAAGGCAAGGACGGAGATTTTGTCGTTCATTCTGTTGAACTGCTGGTGCGTTCCGAACAGGCAACCAAAGTTTACGAACTGAAAATCAAAGACCCTAACAAATTTAATGGGGTTAAACGCGGTCAGTTGGTTACTTTGCCAGTTTACGCTCGCGCCTACAATGGCTTTGTTTACTATAACTTGGCTGAATAAAAATCCCTGTTTGCCTGTGTCTGGCACAGCATAGGCAAACCATTTCAACCGTGCCAATGGAGAGTTCAGATGAACGCAATCAAAAAAATGGCGAATGCCGTCAATACCAAAACGACCGCTTTTGCGGTAGCCGTAACCACCATGCCTGTGTTTGCCATGGCAAATACTGACCCTGCTGTTGTGGCAGCCGAAAAAATCGAAGGTTTGACAACTGGTGTGGCTCTTGTAGGTGGTGCTATTTTGGGTGTTACTTTGGCTGCTGTCGGTTTCTTTGTGATTAACCGCATGGCTAAACGCGCTTAATTGAAAGGGGGCTACCAATGTCAGGCTACCGTGTTGGTTTTCAATGTTTTGGTAGTGTGGAAGCTGCCACGGATTATCAAATGTCATTGGTAGTCCCCACAATTACGGCAGACGGCTCACTTGTTTACCCTGTTAAGAAGGGCGACAAGTGGCACTTTGCAGGGCAGGAAGTGAATTTAAGCTTTGCCAGTTGCGACCCTGCGAAAGATTTTGAGGACGGTGCAATGATTTCAGGCAGCCTGATTGTGCTGTGTGCCGTGGCATACGGTTTCCGCATTTTGAACGATTTTATTAAACGCATGATGATTGAGAAATACCATGAAAGCGAAACGATATGAGCATTTATTTTTACATTGGTTTGGCTACATTTTTGCCGTTTTGGCTGCTGTTTCGGTAGGTGTGGCGAAAGCGGACGCGATACCACAACCAATGACGGTTCAGGAAGCGATTGCGCGCACACCTACTAATAAAAGTTTTAATATTGATGTAAATAATGGTACTGGTAGTTACAATAAAGGAAATTTAAATGTAACTTTCAATACAAATCAAGGTAAAAGTTTACAATTTAATAGTTTAAGCCCACTTTCCGACCCTATGAAAGGTGGAAAACAGCTAAATGTTGTTATCAAAGACCCTTATGGTAATCAAGCAACAGGTAAAATCAACACACAAACCAAATTACCAGCAAACAGTGCATTAAATCAAGCTGCGACTGGTTATCTTTATGGCGTAGTTGCTGGCAGTATCGTGAACTCGCCTAATGCCAAACAAGCTGCTCGCGAATTGGCGTATGGTAATTATGGTTCGGCTGCTGCGAATGCTGCTGCTGCGTTTGATGTATTTAATATTGGTAGTGGTTTGTATGGTTTATTTGATGAATATGCCAATGCAAAAGCAGCAATCGCAAATCCATTGCATGAAGCAGCAAAAGTAAAAGCAGAACAAGCAGCAGCCCAAGCAGCACAATCTCAATCACAAAATGGGCAGAATAATTTTAATGATTTTGTGGCAGACACTACAACTGGCTTACCAAAATCATATCCAAAATTAGCATTTTTAAAGGGTCATTTAAATAAGGTAATGATAGTTCCACATTGGTTTTATATGGATGGGGGCTTTTATGGTGATGGCTATGTATATGAAGTTGGTGAAAATACATTGGTTATTGGTAATCCAAATTCGAATGACCCAGATTCGTCATATAAATTAACAAACGTTAAGACTGTTCAAATTAACAAAGACAATTATCATCAGTACAAAGATGAAATTGATGAAGCAATAAGAGATGCAACACCTGCTGTTACGCTTGAAGATTTTTTACTTAATCAATCAGAAATTCAAGCAGTCATTGCCAATGCTTTAAACAAAATGCTTGACAATCAGCAGGAGAATACAGCAGCGATTAAAGATTTGGTTAATTTGCTTTGGCAAAATGGGCAATTAAACCCCAATAACACCCAAACGACCGTTGAAGGTACAGCAGCAGATAACACCTTTTTAACTGCCCCCTACACACCGCAAGGCAGTAATCAGGCACAACAAACCCAGTTTATCATCAATCCTGACGGTACGATAAGCACATCAATCGTTCCTCGACCAGACCTTGCACCGAATACGGCACAAGCCCCTACTCGGCAAATTGTCAATCAAACATCTTCACAAACACAATCAAATGCACAAAATCAGCAAGAACAAAGCAATCAACAAGAAGAACGGCAAGATATTTGCAAGCAAAATCCCAATAGCTTGATGTGTGCCGAAATGCAAGAAGTGGATTATGAAGATGTGGAAGTACCGAATAATGAAGTTAAAGTTGAGTTTAAGCCAGCCGATTTGTTTTCTGATAACGGTGTTTGTCCACAGCCAAAGCAAATTGTGTTTTATGGTAGCACCTATTTTTTATCGTATGAGCCAATGTGCGATTTTGCCAATGGCGCGCGTCCAATGATTATTTTATTGGGCATTGTGATTGCCATGAGCATGGTTTATGCCACCGTTAAGGAGATGTAATGAAAGCAATCGTTTCAATGATAATCAGCGCACTCATGACTTTTGCAGGAAAAATCCTGACGGCTTTGGGTGTGGGTTTCATCACATACAAGGGTTTGGACTTCATGCAACTGCAATTTGCCAATTACATCAAACAACAGCTTGGCAATATTCCGTCTGACGCATTGCAAATTTTTTACATGGCAGGTGGTGGCGTGTTCCTGAATTGGATATTTGGCGCGGTTGCGTTTATCGCCACAATCAAGAGTACATCACGTTTAACGGCAACAATGAAGAAAGGCTAATTTATGCTTTATTTGATTACGGGTAAGCCTGGCTCTGGCAAAACATTACACATGGTTTCTATGCTGTTAAAGCGCAAGGATTTGCAAAATCGCCCCTTGTACATTGACGGTATTCCCGATGTGGACGTGTCCAAAATTCCACATGAAAAGCTGCCTGAAAACTGTACGGGCGAAAACTGGCATGAATGGCTGCCCACAAACGCCATTTTGGTTGTGGACGAATGCCAACGCTACTGGCGACAACGTCCCAACGGTTCAAAAGTTCCCGAAGCCGTGCAAGCGATTGAAACACACCGACATCGTGGGGTTGATTTGTTCTTTATTACCCAACACCCACGCTTGATTGACATGAACATCAAAAGCTTTGTGGAAAACCACAAGCATTTTGATAAAACCCAACTGGGAACGCGCAGAATGTGGGAATGGCAGCGTTGTGGTAATCCCGACAACAAAGGCGATATTGCAGACGCCATGGCAAAGCCATACACATTAGACAAAAGCGCGTTTGACGCGTACAAGTCCGCCGAATTGCACACCAAGATTAAGGTTAATCGCAGTTTTTGGTTTTGGTTGTTTCCGTTGATTGTGGTGGCAGCTATTGCCATGACCGTTTATGCGTTAAGCTACAACAAACAAATTTTGTTTGAGCAACCCAAAAAGGCAGCAGAAACGGCTGCGGTAGCAGCCAGCCAACCGACCAAGGCAGACGGGGAAGCGCAAGCAGCACCGTCTGACGTGGGCGGTGGGCGCATTGCAGTGGCATCTGAACCTGTGCCGAATGATGACCAAATTAAAGCTATGGATTTTAAGCCCAATATTGACGGTAAGCCGTGGACTGCCCCCATTTATCATCCGATGAACAAACAAGTCAAAACCATGCCTTATCCTGTGGCTTGTGTGAAAAATGGTTCACGTTGCACCTGCTACACGGAGCAGGCTACGCCCATTCATGGCTTGGATAAGGGCATTTGCCTTGACTTTGTGGAAAATGGGATTTATAACCCCTACTTGCAAAATGAGCAGCAGGCGCAAGTTAGGCAGTCTGAAAATCCAACGAAATGAAAGGGGATTGACGATGTTTCATGAAATATTCAATCATGAAGATAAAAATGTTTTAGTTCATGTATCTAGCGATGCGTTAAGAGAAAAAGCATTGATTTTGGCAGAAGTTTCTACTTCTCTTAATTCTGTTAATCATAATACTTTGGGAGCATTGGTATTGGATAAATACCAAATTGAGAGATTGGGGACATTCTTAACCGTTCTAGAGCCCTATCTTGAAAATCCTGCTGATGTTGAAGTTTGCAAAAGCATGATTAAATCTTTGGGGTATTTGATTAATTACGTTGAAAATAGTACATTTACATCGTAGTTTTGCAGCACCGCCCTACTTTACCGCACCAAGCAGCTAGGCACATAGCCTGTGAAAAAGAAAGGTAAGTAGGGCTTTCTTCCACTTGAAACCTGAACAGTATCGTAGGCGTTTGTGCCTGTATATAAGCAAAGGTAATGCTATGAATTATTTAGGAATTGATGTCAGCAAGGCAAAAATTGATTGCTGCTTGATTGTCGGTGAACGCTACTTTCACCGTGTATTTAGCAATAATGTTGCTGGATTTGAAAAATTGTGTGAATGGCTGCTCAAATATGGGGCTGATGTGCATGTTTGCATGGAAGCCACGGGCGTTTACAGCGAAAATGTTGCTGAATATTTGCACGACAAACAATTTATTGTATCAATCGTTAATCCATTGTCCATTAAAAAATTCATTGAAATGGAACTGATTGCGGTCAAAACCGACAAGCAGGACGCGAAAAACATCGCGATTTACTGCAAACGCAATGAGCCTAAACCGCACATTTTTCCTACGTTGTCGGAGCGCAAATTAAAAGCCTTAACCCGACAACTTGACCATTTGAAAGAAATGCACACGGCGCAGAAAAACCGTCTGTTGGTTGCACATGAAGCGACACAAGCATTTATTCAAGACACAATACAGCATTTGGAGCAGCAAATTGTTGATGTTAAGGCTGCCATTGAGCAGCACATTAACGCTGAACCCAGTTTGAAAGAAAAATCCCAGCTTTTAAAGACGATTAGGGGAATAGGCTCGGCAACTGTTCCCCACTTACTCACATTATTTGCCGAGCGTTCATTTCAGAACGCGAAAAAGGTCGTATCCTATTTGGGGCTAAACCCGATTGTGAAACAGTCGGGGCAAAAAAAGACCAAATATATTGCCATTAGCAAGCAGGGAGACAAGCATATTAGAACGGCATTGTATATGCCAGCGATGGTGTGCGCGTTTAGGCTGCCTGAATACCGCGATTTTGTACAAAGATTGAAAGCCAAAGGCAAAACCAATAAACAAATTATTTGCGCGATTATGCGAAAATTGGTGGTGTATTGCTATATTGTGTTGAAAACTGGCGAACCGTTTAAGCAAATTTGCGACGTTGCGCGGAGCTGTAAGGCTGTCAAGGGGGAAGTTTTGTAAAGATTTTTCCCAAAAAATCTTTACGAATACCCCCTTGATAGACTGAAAGCGACCCCACACTCTGCCGTAAGGGCAGGTGGTCAAAGCGCGTGTTTTTTGCGCTTTGTCCCCCTGCCCGCGCGGCGTCGCAAGTGAGACTGGGGGGCGTGGGGGGCTAGACCCCCACATAACTTTGACTTACCACAAAATAACCGTCATAGCCACGAGACTATGACGGTGTTTTTGCTGAATTTTATACCTTTAAATTTCAATAAGTTAAAAACTTACTGAAATTTTATGATTGACAAGGTTCATAACAGTATCTTTTTTGGAAAAATGAAATGGCAAATCACCCTTTTTTTCAATCGCTTGACGCATTTTTGTTGCAACATCAACAACAAAACAAATCCCCCCACACGCTCCAAGCCTATCGCCGCGATTTGCAACAGTTGGCAAATTTGCTGCCTGACAACGCCCCCAATCCGCTCACGCGCAGCCAACTGGTTGCCGCTTTGAAAAAATTGTCGCAACAAAACCTGCATTCGCGCAGTTTGGCACGCAAACTGTCGGTGTGGCGGCAATATTGCCAATATTTGCACCAACAAGGCGCATTGGCAAACGACATCAGCCTAGGCTTGAAAGCCCCCAAAGCCCCCGAACGGCTGCCCAAAGCCATTGAGCGCGAACAGCTCAACCATTTGCTCAACCAAACGCAGCCTGAAAGCACATTAACCGTGCGCGATTTGGCGTTTATTGAATTGTTTTATGGAAGCGGTTTGCGTTTATCCGAATTGAATGCTTTGAATTTTCAAGATATTTTGCTGGACGCAGGCTGGGTCATGGTGCAAGGCAAGGGCAATCGCCAACGCCAAGTGCCCCTTACCCCAAAAAGTGTGCAGGCTTTGCGCGAATATTTGCCCATGCGCGTGGCACAAGCAGATGAAAACGCCCTGTTTACCAGTCGGCACGGCAAGCGTTTGACCACGCGGCAAATTGCCAAGCGTTTGGATTTGTGGGCAAAAAATCAAGGCAGTAACCAACACATTTCGCCACATATGTTGCGCCACAGTTATGCCAGCCATTTGTTGCAAGCGTCTCGTGATGTGCGGGCGGTGCAAGATTTGTTGGGGCACCGCAGCTTGTCCACCACACAAATTTACACCAAATTGGATTTTGACCATTTGGCGCAAGTGTATGACGACACACACCCACGCGCCAAACGCAAGAAAAAATCAGATGATTAAGAACCCGTGTTCGTTAAGATTGATTGGCTTGTTGTTCCAACATTTTGCGGCGTTTGGCGCAGGGCGTGTCGCAATCGCAGACTTTTTCCATGCCCAAAGCGGCAATGCCACCGCAACTGCCCTTGATTTCGCGGCGTTTGAAAATGTAGCCCAGTGCCATGGCGAAAATTACCGCCAAGAAAAATACCAATGTAATCAAAAAAGTTTGCATGATGTGTCTTTCTTCAAATAAAAGGGTTTGTGATGGGGTTGCAGGCAGGCTAGGGCGTGGGTTTGTCTAAAAATGCCCTTGCGGTAATGATTTCCACGCCATGATAGGGATTCATGGCAAGCAAATCTTTTTTGTCGCCTGTAACCAAATAAATGGCGTTTGCAGATAATGCCAGTGATAAAAATTTGTTGTCTTTGGGGTCGGTGCAATCGGTAACTTCATGTATGACTTCAATGATTTGACTGGCTCGTTCCACCAAGGTAATGAATTGCTGCCTGTCATCGGGATTGGCAAAATATTTTAAAAATTTGGGGCGGTTTATCACTTCCACAAATTCATTCATGGTTTCGTGTGAAGCGCATAAAATGTATTCATCTTTTGCTTTTTCAATCACTTGGCGTAAAATGGAATGGGGCAAAATGACCGCACTAATCAAAATATTGGTATCAATGACCACATGGCGTTTGAAAGGCTTATTGGGCATTTTGTTTCAAATTTTCCTGATAAATGGCTTCACGTTCTTCTTCAATCAAGCGGCTGATTTCAGCCAGCTCTTCATAGCTAGCGGGTGGGGTATGGCGAGCGCGTTCGTTTAAAAAAGCACAAAATTGGTTGGCATGGTATTGGCGCATGGCTGCCATGCCTTCGTCATAATTCACCAACATCATGGTGGGGCGACCCGATTGGGTAATCACCACAGGTTCGTGGCTTTTGACCCTGTCTGCAATTTCGCCAAATTGGGCTTGAATTTTTTGTGAGCTGACAATGTACATGATATTTTCTCCGCAAAATAAGTCAATCACATCGCCATTGTAGAGAACACCACCAAAAGCCGCAATCACAAATCGCCACGCAGCCGTTTTTCGGTTGAAGTGTCCGCATTGATGGCGGTAGAATGCGGCATGATTTTTTGGAGAAAACAATATGGTTTTTTTGTATTTTGCTTATTTAATCGTGGCATTGGTTATGGTGGGGATTTTTGCCCTTGTTTACGAAAAAATCACGCCACCGCGTGAAATCCTGTTGATTAAAAACGGTAATTTGGCTTGTGCCTTGTCATACGGTGGGGCGATTATTGGTTTTTGTACCGCGCTGGTGTCGGCAATGGCGCACAGTGTGGGTTTGTTGAATTTTGTGTTGTGGGGGATTTTGGCGGCGGCGGTGCAAATTGGCTTGTTTTTTGTGGCGATTCGCATTATTCAGGGCGCGGTGGCGGAATTGGAAGCCAATAATGTGGCGGTGGGGGCATTTTTGTGTGCTTTGTCCATTGGGATTGGTTTGCTCAATGCGGCGTGTTTGATGGGCTAAAAGCATTTTTTTAGGCAGCCTGAAAGGGAAATCAAATGGATTTTATCCACGCTTTTTGCACGCTTTTTTTGAAATATGCGTTCAGTTTTTTCAGCTTTTTTGGTTTGAGCGAAAACGAAGAAACTTTTTGCTACCACACGGCGCGAAAACTTGTCCCGATTTTGACTTTGGGCTTGTTTCGCGTGGAAAGCTATGAAAATTCACAATTATTGGATTGGCGCACCTTATCCATTTCATTTGCCGAAAATTTGGGCTTTGTATTTTGGCTGTGTATTTTTATGACGATTTTGGCGGCATTGGGCTGGTAAATTCGCCTTTTCAGGCAGCCTGAAACCCTGTTTTTAAATTAAAAATGATTGAAAATAAAGGAAAACATCATGATTATGAATTTTATCCGCAAACAATTTATTGACGTGATTCAATGGGAAAACCCCGATGAAAACACGCTGGTGTGGCGTTTCCCCGTTGCCGACCAAGAAATCCAAAACGGTGCAAGCCTGACCGTGCGCGAAAGCCAAGCCGCCATGTTTGTGGACGAAGGCGTAACCGCAGACGTGTTCCGCGCAGGGCGTTACACGCTGACCACGCAAACCTTGCCCGTTTTGACCAATTTGAAAAATTGGGACAAACTCTTCCAATCGCCATTTAAATCAGATGTTTACTTTTTCAACACGCGCCAACAAATCGGCAGACGTTGGGGAACCGCCCAACCCGTTACCGTGCGCGACAGCGAATTTGGCATTGTGCAACTGCGCTCGTTTGGCATGTATTCGTATCGCATTGCCGACCCTGCCGTGTTTTTCAACGAAGTGTCGGGCGTGGTGGAAAGCTATTCGGGCGAACAGCTTGAATTGCAATTAAAAAACATTGCCATGACCCAACTTGCCACCGCCTTTGCCACATCGGGCGTGCCGTTTTTGGACATGGCGGCAAACCAAGTTTTCTTGTCGCAAAAAATGGTGGAATTGCTGAAACCTGAATTTGCCAAATTGGGCTTGACGCTGGAAAATTTCACGGTAGAAAGCATTACGCTGCCTGAAAAAGTCCAAGCCGCTTTGGACAGCCGCATGAGCATGGGCATTGTGGGCGATTTGGGCAAATACACGCAATTTCAAACCGCGCAAGCCATTCCGATTGCCGCGCAAAACGAAGGCGGCATGGCAGGGATAGGCGCAGGTTTGGGCGTGGGCGCGGGGATTGGTCAGGCGATGGCTGGCGCAATGGCAGGCATGATGTCGCCACAAAATCAGCCAAATCAAACCGTTCAGGCAGCCGCGCCCCAAAGCGATGAGCCACAAGCCAAATTGACCAAACTCAAAACCTTGTTGGACAATGGTTTAATCTCGCAAGACGATTATGACGCGGCGAAAGCGGAAGTGTTGAAACAGTTGATTGGGTAAATTTGTAGGGTGTGTGCCACATACCAAGTTTTTGAATGTTTGGGAAATTCGGTGCGCACTACACCCGTTTTCAGGCAGCCTAAAACGCATTTTTGGAGCAAAACATGATTATTGATTTACCTTTGCACGTTGAACAAATGATTGTCCACGAAGCGCAAAAACAAGGCGTGAGCGTGGCGGAATTGATTACGCAAAAATTCAAATCCGATTACCCCAAAGGCGACATTCGCCGTCTCAAAGGGATTGTGAAAACCGAAAAAGTCGCCAGCATAGATGAAATCAATCAAGCCATTGAACTTGGGGCGGTGTATGGCGAATAAAACGGGCATAGACACCAATGTTTTGGTGCGCTATTTAACGCAAGATGATGATGTTCAAGCCAAAATCGCCAGCGATTTTCTGGAAAATTTAACATTGGAAAATCAAGGTTTTATCAATAATGTGGTGATAGTGGAATTGATTTGGGTTTTGTCTCGCCATTATCAAAAATCACGCGAATACATCGCCATGATTTTAGATGAAATATTGTGTATACCTGTTTTTTCTTTT
The DNA here is from genome assembly GCF_014054525.1 of Alysiella filiformis. NCBI lineage: Bacteria > Pseudomonadati > Pseudomonadota > Betaproteobacteria > Neisseriales > Neisseriaceae > Alysiella > Alysiella filiformis. The sequence goes on along the minus strand of NZ_CP059564.1, from coordinate 28,804 downwards.
GAAAACAAAATCTTATTAATGGAGATTTTGCATGTTTACAAAAACAGCCATGCCGATTTTTCAGATATTTTAATTCGCAAAATCAATGAATTAAATGATTGCCAACAAACCGTAACCTTTGATAAAAGGGCGTACAAACAAGCTGGCATGATGGCATTAACATCTGATTTAAAATAATTTATTTTTTGTCCGCTAGGACTTTCAGGCAGCCTGAAAGGTAAATGAATAATGTCCGAACCCCTTTTTCACACATCTTGTCCCAGTTGCGGTGCGCCCGTCCACGTTCATTCCGCCACGGCGGTTACGGTGGTGTGCGGCTATTGCAACAGCATGCTGGTGCGCCAAGACGACAGTTTGCACGACACAGGGCGCGATTCGGCATTGCTGACCGATTTTTCGCCCCTGCAAATTGGCACAACAGGGCGTTTTGCCGCGCAAGGTTTCACGCTGATTGGGCGATTGCAAGCGCGTTATGAACAGGGCGTTTGGAACGAATGGTATGCGCGTTTTGATGATGGCTCACACGGTTGGCTGTCGGAAGCGGGCGATTTGTATGTGTTTGTTCGTGAAAGTGATTTGACCGTATCGCCCCCCAAATTTGGCAACATACGCGCAGGCGAAACCACCTTGCAAATCGGCAAAATTTTTGTTGCCAGCGATGTGCGCGACATTGTGTTGGAAAATGCTGCCGCGCAAGGCGAGTTGCCGTTCAGGCTGCCTGAAAAACTGGAAAATCGCGTTGCCGATTTTCGTGCCGAAAATCTGTTTTTAACGCTGGATTATGCCACCGAACCGCCCCAATTATTCATGGGCAAAACCGTGCAACTGGCTGATTTGGTGTTGCAAAATCTCAAAGATGAACGCCAAATCCAACAACAGGCAGGCAGCCTGAAAGGTTTGCGCCAAGCCGAAAATTGCCCCAACTGTGGCGGTTCAATTCATTGGGTGGGGGGCGTAACCCAAAACGTGATTTGCCAACATTGTGGCAGCGATTTGGACACGTCCGAAACCCAAGCCCAGTTGCGCCAAGCCAACGCCATGCGCCAAGCACAAGATGCGGCATGGCGCTTGCCATTGGGCAGAGTAGGCAAAATTCGCGGCACAAACTACACCGTCATTGGCGCGGTACGCAAAGAAGAATTGGCGAGCTTGGACGCTTACGCCATCATGCACCATCAAAGCGTGTCTGCCGTGCCACAAGGTTGGTGGGTGGAATATTTGTTGTATTCGCCCCAAAAAGGCTTTTTGTGGTTGGTGGAAGTGCCTGATGATGGTTGGTACGTTTCCACCACGCTCAATCATTTTCCCATTTTAGACAAAAATTTACAGCCACAAGGCGCAAGCAAACTCTATGCCTATGGCGGTCGCGTGAGTTATGCCGCAGGCGCGTTTTACTGGCACATACGCGCAGGCGATGTGAACCACTACACCGATTACGCGCAAGGTGGCGCAAAATTGTGTGCCGAATTGTCGCCAAATGAATGGGCGTGGAGCCGCAGCGTGGCAATGACACCGCATGAATTGAGCGCGTTTGGATTGAGTGTCAATCAGCAAGCCCGCCCCATTAAGGTTAAGACAGGGCAAGATGAACCCATTCCCAGCCAATGGCGTTGGATTGCGGTGGGGGTGTTTGTCATCATCAATTTGCCTGCTTGGTTGGGCATGTCGGGCGATGATTTGGTGTTTTCGGCGATTGTCAGTTTTGTTGTTTTGCGTTTTGTGTTCAGCTATGGCAAGCAAGATGAAGATGAATAAGACATTGTTTGATATTTAAAAAAGGAGATGAAATGGGCAGAACGGGTTTTGTTTTGATTGCGGTGTTGGCGATTGTGGTGGGCACGGTCATCAATTACAGCATTGCCAGCGACAGCAGTCATGGCGGTGGTGGCGGTCGCCTTTCGCGCGGTTATGCGGGGGGCGGTGGCAATTATTCGGGCGGTTCGGGTGGCTGGGGCGGTGGACACAAATGACATCGCACATTGCCGCTTTGGGGCAACACATTTTGTTGGATTTATACGCTTGCCCCGTTGAGATTTTGCGCGATGTGCCAACTTTGCAAAACGCGCTGATTCAGGCAGCCCACGCCGCGCAAGCACAGATTTTGTTTCAACATTTTCATCACTTTGGTGGCGATGCTGGTGTAACGGGTGTGTTGCTGCTGGCAGAATCGCACATCAGCATACACACTTGGACGGAACACCAATTTGCCGCTGCCGACATTTTCGTATGTGGCTCACACAGCAATGCGCAGCTTGCCAGTGAAGTGTTGATACGCGGCTTGCAAGCTCAACATCATGATTTGAAAATGCAATTTCGGGGCGATTTGCGTTTTCAGGCTGCCTGAAAAGTGATTTAGCTGATGTAAACTTTTTTGGCGCGTTTCACATTGCACACCACTTCATAAGCAATCGTGCCAGCCGCCGCCGCCACTTCGTTTACCGAAATCACATCGCCAAACAATTCCACCACATCGCCCACACCTTCGTGGCTGTCGTTCAAATCCACCGTCAGCATATCCATGGAAACGCGCCCGATGATTTTGGTACGCAAACCCTTTACCGCAACAGGCGTATCGCTGGACGCGCGGCGCGGATAACCATCGGCATAACCACACGCCACCAAACCCACGCGTGTGGAGCGTTTGGTGTAAAAAGTCGCGCCATAGCCAATGGGTTCATGCGGTTGCAACACACGTTCTGCAAAAACTTGGCTGCTCAAACGCATAACGGGTTTCAGGCTGCCTGAATGCTCCGACACAGGCGCAATGCCATACAGTGCCAAGCCAGCCCGTCCCCAATCGCGGCGTGTTTCAGGATAGCGCAACATGGCAGCAGAGTTGGCAAGACTGCTTTCGCCAGTCAAGCCATCGCAAGCCAAATCAAAGGTTTCCACTTGCATGTCGGTCATGCCGCGTTCGGTTTCATCGGCGCAAGCAAAATGCGTCATTTTCACAATTTTTGCCACTTTATTGCTTTGCGACAAAGCCGTGTGTGCCGCCGCAAAATTGTGCGGAAAAAAGCCCGCGCGGTGCATACCCGAATCCATTTTCAGCCAAACGGTAGCAGGTTTTTGCCAATCGTGAGCCAAGAGTTGTTCCAACTGTGCTTGATGATGCACCACCGTCCACAAATCCCATTTATCAACCAAATCATATTCTTGTGCTTCAAACACCCCTTCCAGCAGCAAAATGGGTTTGGTGATTTGGTTTTCGCGCAACTCAATCGCCTCTTCCAAACACGCCACCGCAAAACCATCGGCAATGTCGTGCAAGGCTTGGGCGCAGCGCACCGCACCGTGTCCATAAGCATTTGCCTTGACCACCGCCAAGAGCTTGTTGCCATGGATTTTTTTGAGCGTAAGGTAATTTTCACGCAGATAATTTAAACGAATTTCGCAAATAAGTGGACGCATGATGATTTCCTTTCAGGCAGCCTGAAAACAAAAGATAAAGGGGAAAGATGAACAATTTTAATGCTTTTCAGGCAGCCTGAAAACAGAATTTGCCCCAAAAAATCAAATAACACTTGCCTAAACCCCATCAAACACACTAAAATAGACAGTTTGATTATTGACCTAATTTTTCAAGGATTTTAAACATGGTAGTGATTCGTTTAGCCCGTGGCGGCTCCAAAAAACGCCCTTTTTACAACATCATCGTAACCGACAGCCGCAGCCGCCGCGATGGTCGTTTCATTGAGCGCGTGGGCTTTTACAACCCCGTAGCCAACGACAAACAAGAGCGCGTTCGCATTGCCGCCGACCGTTTGAACCACTGGATTGGTCAAGGCGCACAATTGAGCGAATCTGTGGCGAAATTGGTTAAAGAACAAAAAGTTGCAGCTTAATTAACCACAATGAGCAACACAGAAAACTGGGTGGCAATGGGCTACATCAAAGGCGCATTTGGCGTAAAAGGCTGGCTGAAAGTCCAGCCCAGCACCGAATACACCGATAGCCTGTTGGATTACCCACAATGGCGTTTGAGCAAAGGCAAAGACGTGCAAATGGTGGAAATTGAGGCAGGCAAAGCCGCAGGCGATGAGCTGCAAGTCAAATTCAGCCATGTGAACGACCGTGATGTTGCCGCCTTGTTGCGTGGCTACACCATTGAAATTCCACGCGAATCATTTGCCGAAACCGAGGAAGACGAATACTATTGGGCAGACTTGGTTGGCATGAACGTCATCAACCGCGAACAAATCGCCTTGGGCGAAGTGGTCAAATTGATGGAAACAGGCGCACACGATGTGTTGGTGGTGCGTGGCGAACACGGCGAAAAGCTGATTCCCTTTGTTTCACAATACATTGACGAAGTGCAGAAAGCGCAAAAAATCATCATTGCCGATTGGGGCTTGGATTACTGATGAAAATTCAAGCCATTACGCTTTTTCCCGAGATGTTTCAAAGCATTACCGAATATGGCGTAACAGGTCGGGCGCACAAGCAGGGCATTTGGCAATTTGCCGCCATCAACCCACGTCAGTTTGCCGATAATAAATTGGGCTACATTGACGACCGCCCTTTTGGTGGCGGTGTGGGCATGGTGATGATGGCAGAGCCATTGCTTAAAGCCATTGATTTGGCAAAACAAAATTGTTCAGGCAGCCTGAACAGCAGTCGTGTGATTTATTTGAGTCCACAAGGCGCACCGCTCACACACAATAAAGTGAAGTCATTGTCTGAATTGGATAATTTGATTTTGTTGTGTGGTCGCTACGAAGGCGTAGATGAGCGCGTGTTGCAACACGGTGTGGACGAAGAAATCAGCATAGGCGATTTTGTGGTGTCGGGTGGCGAGTTGCCTGCCATGATGTTGATGGATGCGGTTTTGCGCCTTGTTCCCAAGGTGTTGGGCGAAATGGCCTCGGCAGAGCAAGATTCTTTTGCCGATGGTTTGTTGGATTATCCACATTACACGCGCCCAGCAGTTTTTCAAGGCATGGCGGTGCCAGAGGTTTTGACTTCGGGCAATCATGCTTTGATTGCGGCTTGGCGGTTGGAACAATCGCTGCGCCGTACTTTCTTGCGCCGACCCGATTTATTGGCAAAGCGCGTTTTACTCCCACAGGAAATTCAACTTTTGCAAAAAATTCAAAGCGAAAGCACTGAATAATCCATATTATATTAAGGAACTTTTCACATGAATTTGATTGATATTTTAGAGCAAGAAGAAATCGCTCGTTTGAACAAAGACATTCCCGAGTTTGCCCCTGGCGACACCGTGGTGGTGTATGCGCGTGTGGTAGAGGGCAACCGTACCCGTTTGCAAGCCTATGAAGGCGTTGTGATTTCACGCAAAAATCGCGGTTTGAACAGCAACTTCATCGTGCGCAAAATTTCCAATGGCGAAGGCGTTGAGCGTACTTTCCCATTGTATTCGCCTCGCGTAGAAAAAATTGAAGTGAAACGCCGTGGTGATGTACGCCGTGCGAAATTGTACTACTTGCGTGGCTTGACGGGTAAAGCAGCGCGCATTAAAGAAAAATTGCCTGCGCGTAAACAAGCTTAATTTTTCGCATAAGCAAAAACCATTTAATCCTTTGGGGTTAAATGGTTTTTTTGTTTTCAGGCTGAAACCTTTGCAAAACTCGATTTGTAGGGGCAGATTTTATATCTGCCCCGTTTAGGTTCGCAGAAATTTTCATTTTTATCAATAAATTGAAAAAAGGGCGGATATGAAATCCGCCCCTACGTCAGTTTAAAAGTAGGTTTTGCAAAGGTTTCAGGCTGCCTGAAAAGTTTAATTGGCGGCAAATTCGTCCAAATATTCGTCTTCATCATCGTCATCATCGGGTTCGGGCGGAGGCGGTTCGGTGGCGATGATTTCGTTGTCGGCAAGGGCGTATTCGCTGAACTGGCGATACACGCATTTGCCGCCTGATGATTTGTCTAAACCTGATAAATATTGGTGATGTAAGCTGTTTTCTTCTTCATCGGCATTGATGATTTTCAGGTATTCGGGGCGGGGTTCAGGCTGGCTGAATGCGATTTCTGATGTGGCGGTGGTGTGGTCGCTTGGGTTTTCTTCTTCTAAATCATCAACCAAGCTGTATTGGGTGCGCGTCATGGCAAGGTAAACTTCGCCCAGCAGTTCGCAGTCTATGAGTGCGCCGTGGAAAATGCGTTTGCTCCTGTCCACGCCCAAGCGGTTGCACAATGCGTCCAGATTGTTTTTTTGTCCTGCATAGCGTTGGCGTGCCATTTCCAGCGTGTCCACCACTTCGCAAATGGTTTCTACGCGCGGCAAGCCGACTCGCGCAAATTCGGCATTGAGAAAGCCCACGTCAAATTTGGCGTTGTGGATAATCAGCTCGGCACCTTGAATGTAATCAAAAATGTGTTGGGCGACTTCGGCAAAGGTGGGTTTGTCCAACAATTTGTCCAGCGTTAAGCCGTGTACTTTGGCGGCATCTTCGGGAACATCGCGTTGGGGATTGATGTACAAATGCAAATTGTTGCCCGTGTATTGGCGATTGACCATTTCCACGCCTGCAAATTCCACCATGCGGTCGGGGTTTTCGGCTGCGCTGTGTTCAAAGCCTGTGGTTTCGGTGTCAAGGAAAATTTGTCGCTTGTGTTGATGATTTTGCATGGTTTTTCCTTTGAAAATGAGATTCAGGCAGCCTGAAATGCGATTTCGGCTGCCTGTGTGTTCAACGATAGGGGTTTTCCAAATGGGCGACCAAATCCAACAGATATTGTCGGACTTGCTGTTCATTGCAACCCATGAGTAGGGCATCTTCCAATGCGTCTTGGGCGATTTGGTGCAATTCGGTCATGTTTTGGGTCATGACTTTGATTTTTTCGGTACAGGCGATGATTTCGCCATTGTCGCCGTGCCATTTGGGTATTTGGGGCATTGCCATGATTTCAATCCATCAGTTGCGAATGAAATTTTGTGCGTTATTGCGTTTAACGCGGCGGGCGGTTGCGTAGCGCGCGCTCCAATATTTGTTGTTGAGGTTGGTGATTTCAATGCGTTTGCCCGTGCGTGGCGCGTGAATGAAACGACCGTTGCCCACATACATGCCAACGTGTGAAATGCGTTTGCCCGATGTGCGGAAAAACACCATGTCGCCAGCCTGTAAATTGGCGCGGCTGACTTGTACGCCTGCGGTGGCTTGTTGGGCGGCGGTGCGCGGCAGGTTTACCGCAAACGCTTTTTGAAACACATATTGCATGAAACCACTGCAATCAAAGCCGCGTGGGGTGGTGCCGCCAAAACGGTATGCCACGCCAATAAAGCCCATGGCGTTGGAAATCAGGTTGTCGGCATCGCTTTTGCTGTTGGCAGGTGGGCTGCTGAATGTGGCGGTGTTGCTGGGGGCAGCAATGTTGAAACGGCTGCTGCTTGCATTGGTGTTTGCGCTGTTTTGAATGAGTCGGTTTAAGCCTTCTTCATCGCGTTGTGGGGCGGGGCTGCTTTGTTGCTGTCGCTGGCGCAAAAGTTGATTGAGTGGGTCGTCTGGTTCGGCGGCAACTTGGGTTGCGCTGCCCAAAAGCATCAGGCATAAAGCAATGCGTAAGGTGCTGTTTAGGTTTTTAAATTTGTTCATTTTAAAATTTTTTGGGAAAAAATATTCGGAATTATAGCCCAACTCCATTGGGCAAATTGTTGTGGACTGTTATATTTTGTAAACGAATTGTATGCGCGATTTTGCCAAAAAGCCAGATGATTTGGGCGCAAAAGGGTGGCATTTTGGCGCAAAATGGGGGTGTTGCCCTTGCAGGCAGGCTGCCTGAAAGTTTATCGTGCCGTATAATGGTGTTTTTGGATTCAACGCCCATGCCCACGCGCCGACAATTTTTGGGCAGTGCTGCCGTTTTGGGGGCGGCTGCTGCCACATCTGCGATTTTGTCTCACCATTTTTATCCGCCTATGAGTGTGCGTGTGCAACGTGTGGGTTTGCCTTTGGCGCACCAGTTGCGCGACCGTGCTTTTGCCCACATGGTGCCGCAACGCGATTTTGTTTGCGATACGGTGATTGTGGGCAGTGGGGCGGCGGCTTTGTCGGCAGCGTGGTATTTGCACCGTTCGGGCAAGCGCGATTTTTTGATTTTGGAAGGCGTGGAACGCAATGGCAATGCCGCCGCCTACACCTTTTCAGGCAGCCTGAACGCGCCCACGGGCGCACATTATTTGCCCCAACCTTCTGCCGAAAGCGTGTTTGTGCGCGAATTGTTGGCAGATTTGGGCATTTTGCGCCATAACGCGCAGGGCAGGGCGGTGTACGATGACATGGATTTGGTACACGCCCCCGATGAACGCCTGTTTTATCAAGGCAAATGGCAATACGGCTTAATGCCACACGATGCCGACAGCCAACGATTCGCCCAATTCATCGCCCAAATCAAACACAGCCACGGCACAGACGGCAAAAAACACTTCGCCATTCCCATTGCCGAAAGTTCGCAAGACGACACTTGGCGCAAATGCGACACGCAAACTTTCGCGCAATGGTTGGCGCAAGAAAATTACACATCGCCCGATTTATTGTGGTATTTGGATTATTGTTGCCGCGATGATTATGGGCAGGGCATAGCGCAAGTATCCGCCTATGCAGGATTGCACTATTTTGCCGCGCGTGGCAACGACCAAGCCGCCGTACTCACATGGTCTGACGGACTCAATCATTTGGCAGAAAAAATGCGCCAACACATGGGTTTGCAAGAAAAACAAGATTTGCCCCCATCGTCCCATTTGCATTTCAGGCAGCCTGAAAGCTGGGCAGCCAGCGCATTGCACATCAAAGAACACAACGATTTTGTGGACATGACCGTCTATCATCACACCAGCCAAACCACCGCCCGCATTCGCGCCCAAAACGTCATTGTCGCCACGCCCCTGTTTGTGGCGCAACACATCGTTGAAAACATGAAAAACTATGCGGGAGACGGTTTCAGGCTGCCTGAAAGCGCACCGTGGCTCATTGGCAATTTTGTGTTAAATGCCTTTCCGCCCGAGCTGCCACACAGCGAATTGGCGTGGGACAATGTGGTACACGGTTCAAGCCATTTGGGTTATGTGCTTGCCACCCACCAAAGCCTGCGCGTGGCAAAACCCGAACAAACCATTTTCACCACTTACACCGCGCTCAATCACGACACACCGCAAAATGTGCGAAAATGGCTGTTGCAAGCCAGCGATGCAACCCTGCTGCATCATGCCATGCACGATTTGCTGACCGTTTACGGCAAACATTTCCCCCGCCATGTGCAACACGCCGAATTGACCGTACGCGGACACGCCATGGCAGTGCCAAAAGTGGGCTATTTAAGCCAAAGCAGCCTGCACCAATTAAGGGCGCACAGCTCACGTTTGCTGTTTGCCCACAGCGATTTAAGCGGCTATTCCGTGTTTGAAGAAGCCGTGTATTGGGGCGTGCAAGCCGCACAAAAATTGCTGAAAATGCCATTTTGAGTATCCCTACCATTGTCTTGTTCTTGTTTGTTCATCAGTTGTATTGTTAATAACTGATTTAATGCCAATTTAAAGAAATGGTTGGAAAAAAGCGATTTTTTTGTAAGTTATTGATTTTCATTTTTTTTTTTTTTTTTTTTTTGCGTCTATTTTTGCTGGCTTAACATATTTGACTCATTTGTTTCATGTTTTAACGATTTGATTAGGCTTATAATTTTAGTAAAAAAGAGCTGACAAAACAGACGAAAATAATTACAATGGTAGAACAAATATTTAAAGATGTTTTATCACGATGGCAGTATCCTGAAAAAAGCGTTTTTTGATATTGTAAACCACGCTTTTTATTTGGATATTGCCATTATTTGAATTGAGAGAAAAAATGAGTGACAATGAGCAGCACCTGTCCCTGAATGTTGCCTTGGTGCAAGCACGCGATGCCGTTATGGCGTATTTGCGTCCTGCTTTAAATGAAGCAGGCATTACCGAACAGCAATGGCGCATCATTCGCGCTCTGTCTGACAACACCACTTTGGATTTTCAAGATTTGTCGGAGCAGACCAGCATTTTGCGCCCCAGCTTAACGGGCATTTTGAATCGTTTGGAACGCGCAGGTTATGTGATGCGCCTCAAACCCGCCAGCGACCAACGCCGCGTTTTTGTCAAATTAACCAGCGAAGGCGCGAAACTGTACAGCAAAACCTTACAGCGCGTGAACGAAGGTTTTACCGCCTTGGAAAACGAATTTACCACCGCCAAATTGGAAGAATTGAAGAGCCTGTTGAACGAATTGACCGAAATCGCATCACGCAAACATCATTAAGCCCCAACAAAACCAATAAAATAAAGCCACAGTCAAAATCAACTGTGGCTTTTGGCGTTTTCAGGCTGCCTGACATTTGATATTGCCACAAGCCTGCCCCCTCCCCCTATGTAAGGGGGAGGGCTGGGGTTAGAAACGCAAAGCGCCACCCCCACCCTAACCCTCCCCCGCCAGCAGGGGAGGGGACAGGTTGCAGACAGCCTGAAACTTTTGCAAAACTCGGTTTGTAGGGGCAGATTTCATATCTGCCCTGTTTAGAATTGCAGAAATTTTTATTTTTATCAATAACGTGAATTCGGGATAAATCACTGTCAATTTGCCAACAAACCTGCCCTCTCTCCCTATGGGAAAGCGTTTGAGAGAGGGCTTGTTGAGCAGCATACCCTCTCCCCAGCCCTCTCCCACAGGGAGAGGGGGCAAAGTGACTTAAATTTATCAATCACTTTTATCCCGAAATCGCGTTATCAATAAATTGAAAAAAGGGCAGATATGAAATCTGCCCCTACGAACCGATTTTTGCAAAAGTTTCAGGCTGCCTGAAAATCAACGCTGACGCGCTTTAAAACGCGGATTGGATTTGCAAATCACATAAACTTTACCTTTGCGGCGCACAATTTGGCAATCGCGGTGGCGTTGTTTGGCGGCTTTTAAAGATGACAAAACTTGCATATTATTTCTCCTTAAATAGACTTGGCTTATTTTTTCAGGGCATTCATCATGCTGCCATAGCGTTGGTTGAATTGGCTGGCGCGACCTTCTTTGCTGTGTTCGCGCTGTTTGCCCGTGTAGGCGGGGTGTGATGCCGATGAAGTATCCACATAAAACACGGGGTATTCTTTGCCGTCTTGCCATTGGCGCGTTTGGTTGGTGGGGGCGCACGAGCGAATCAACCAGCCAGTTTCTGCGCTGCTGTCGTAAAACAAAACGGTGCGGTAATTTTCGGGGTGAATGTTGGCTTTCATGTTTATTCCAATTTTGTATCAAGGTAAAGTGTTATGGTATAACATTTTAAAAAAACGCGCAAGACACCGCAAATTGTGCTGTTCAAAAGGGCGAATTTTCGCTACAATAAGTGCATTCCCAAACACGCAAAAACATTTGAAATAAAGCGGTTTTCCCCTTTTTTTAATCTTACAACAAAGGATTACACTATGTTTCCAGAATATCGCGATTTGATTAGCCGTTTGAAAAACAACGATGCCCATTTCACCCGTTTGTTCAACGAACACAATGAATTGGACGACAAAATCACAGGCTTGGAAAACAATCCTGTTACCGAATCTTCTGCCGAGCAAGAAATTGCCGTTTTGAAACACAAAAAATTGGCTTTGAAAGATGAATTGTACGAAATCTTGAAAAAAGCCGATGCAGAAGGCAAATAAGTTTTAACTTTGCCCACAACGCCCAGTTTTGCACAAATTGGGCGTTGTTTTTTGGTATCAAAATTGCTTTGAAATTGTGTTTTTCAAAATGGGCAGTCTGAAATCTTTGCCAAGCAAATTGGTGTGCAGTTTGTTGGGCAAAGATGGTTTCAGGCAGCCTGAAATTGACGAGAGCCTTGAAAATATGTTGAAAAAAATCATTGGCAATGTGTTGAACAAACGCCGTGCCAAAAAACTCAAAATTGCTTGCCAATACCACAATTTGCATTTGCCTGCCGAACACACGCCTGCTGCCCATGTGATTCGTGAGCTGACATCGCATGGCTATGAAGCCTATTTGGTGGGCGGTGCGGTGCGCGATTTTTTGCTCCACGTTGCGCCCAAAGATTTTGACGTGGCAACCAATGCCACGCCCGAGCAGGTGTGCAAATTGTTTCGCCGCAGCCGTGTGATTGGCAAGCGTTTTCCGATTGCGCATGTGATGGTGGGGCGCGATACGGTGGAAGTCAGCACCTTTCGCAGTGGCGTGGCGCGACAAAACGAGGCAGGGCGCATTGTGAAAGACAATGCCTATGGCACGATTGAGCAAGATGCGGTGCGCCGCGATTTCACTTGCAATGCTTTGTATTATGATATGAATAAAAAGCAAGTGATTGATTTCCATAATGGTATGGACGATATTCAACAAAAACGCTTGGTGATGATTGGCGAACCTGTGGCGCGTTATCAGGAAGACCCTGTGCGTATGCTCCGCGCGGTGCGTTTGGCGGGCAAATTGGATTTTGTGATAGACGAAACCACCGCAGCACCCATTGCCGAGCAAGCCCATTTGTTGCAAAAAGAACCTGTTGCGCGTTTGTTTGATGAGTTGGTCAAAATCATCGTGTCGGGACACGCGCAAGGCTGCCTGCAACAATTACGGCATTTGGGCGTGGACGCGAGCGACATTCACCCCCTGCTTTTTGCGTTGCAAAATGCGCCCCGTCATGGCGTGATAGAACAGGCTTTGTTGGGAACCGACAAGCGCGTGCGTGCAGGGCAGAGTGTGTCGGTGGGATTTGTGTTGGCGGCTTTGATGTGGGATAAAATTTTACCCAATTATCAACAAAATCAATCAAATGGTGCCAGTGAGGTCAATGCGATGTTGGCTGCCATTTCTGCTTTTCGTGATGAAATGGAGCGCGGCTGGGGTGTGCCTCAAACCATGTCGGCAACCATGCGTGAAATTTGGGCGTTGCAGCCGCATTTTTTGTATTTGCGTGGCAAGCGTCCGTTTAAATTGTTGAGCAATCCGCGTTTTCGTGCGGCGTATGATTTTTTGTTGATTCGCGCCAAAGTGGGCGAAGTGGAATCGGCATTGGCAGATTGGTGGACAAAATTTCAATATGCCAAAGACGATGTTCGCAACGAAATGGCGTATTCAGACAGCCTGAAAATTCAAGGCGAGGCCACCGCACCCAAAAAGAAACGCCGCAAGCCGCGTAAAAAGGCGAATGCCAAAAGTGTGGGGGAGTGAGATTTTGGGCAGCTTGTTTGTGTGAAAAGCTGCCTGAAAATCACCACAATGCTTTATCATAAAAATGACTGATTTTATTGTCTTTTGTGATAAGTGTATTGTGATTGAGCATGGCATTTGCCAAAATTAAGCGGTCAAATGGGTCGCGTGTGAATGTCAAATTTTGAGCGATTTGAACGGTGTGTTGCCATGGTTTTTGACAAATTTGTCAATCCAAAACATCGCATAATGTATTGAAAACTTGCTCTGCGTTGGCGTTTATGCGTTCAATTTCATGTAAAAATCCCAAGTCTAACAATACCATTGGTGAAATCAATAAGCGATTTTGGTAATTTTCCAAAGTGGCAATCACGTTATGGGATAAACGTTGCGTTTGGGATTGATACAGCCACACCAAAATGTGTGTATCCAAATAAACGTCATTTTGGTCAATCATGTTGCCATTCCTGTTCCCAGTTGATGTTTACAATGTCATCGGGATTGCCGTTGATGGCATTGGGGTGGGCAACCAATTGAGACAAATCGCGTTTTGGCAGGCTGCCTGAATGCTCTTTGACGGCAATTTCCGCACCAAATCCCGAAATCATTTTCATGAAAACGGGAACAAATTCATCTTTAATTTGCAAGGTAATTGTTTGCATGATTGTTCCTTAAAAATGGGTTTCAGGCAGCCTTTTTGCGTGAAAAGCTGCCTGAAAAATGGTATTTTAAGATGGATTTTTGGCTTTTGCCACCGTAACCGCCGCCGCGCGCAACACACGTTCGTGCATGGTGTAGCCTTTTTTCATCACGCCAACAATCGCGCCTGCTTCCACATCGGGAACGGCAATTTCATTCAAGGCTTGGTGCTGGTGTGGGTCAAGTTTGTCGCCTTTTTGGGGATTGATTTCCTTGATTTGGGTGGCTTCAAACGCTTTGTTCAGTTCGTTGAGCGTCATGCTCACGCCCATTTTGAGCGCGTCAAAATTGCCGCTTTGGTCAAGCAATGCCATTTCCAAATAGTCTTTAATGACCAGCATTTCGGTGGCGAATTTTTGTGCGGCAAATTTGTGGGTATTTTGCAATTCTTCTTGAAAACGGCGGCGCAGGTTTTGTTCGTTTGCCAAGCCGCGCAGTTGTTCATCTTTGACCATACCTTCCAATTCGGCAACGCGTTCTTGCAAGGCTTCGTAGCTTAAAGGCGCTCGCGTTTCGCTGTCCAATACTTCGGGGTTTTCGTTTTCAATATTTTGATTTTGTTCAGACATTTTGTTTCCTTTGCAAAATGGGTTGGAAAATTTTATCTTTCTGATTACAAATAGGGGCGAAAACCGAATTTTCAAGGTTTTAGGCTGCCTGAAAAAGCAAATGCCTTGATGGGATTTGCTTTTTATGAAGAGCGGATATGGGTTATACTTTTCCCTTTTCAGGCTGCCTGAAATATTTTTGATTAATCTTGATTTAGGAGTTAAACAATGAGCGATAATTCTTTGAACAGCCAACAGCCAACAGCCAACAGCCAACAGCCAACAGCCAACAGCCAACAGCCAACAGCCAACAGCCAACAGCCAACAGCCAACAGCCAACAGCCAACAGCAAATCTTTCTTTGAAGCAAATTTGAAAGATTCAATTCAGCATGTTTTGCATTTTTGTAGAAATTTGACTCCAATTATTCTTTTTAGTACAACTGGCTGTTATCTATTGAGTGGAAGTAAGGCTTTTATTGAGAGGGAATATTGGAGTGGTGTGGTAGTGTTGATAGCGGCAGTCATATTGTTTATTTTGAATATTATAGAATTTTGTATTAAGATTAAAAAGTCTTTTGCTGATAATGTAGAAAATACTAATAATATAGCCAAATTTTCTAATCAAAATGCAGTTGCTAAAAATTCCATAAAAAATATAATAAAAGGTGTGATTTTAGTATTTTTTATCATGTTGCCTGTGGCTTTGTCTATGTTGATTGTGATAAGTGTAATTTCCGAAAGATTTTTTAAAAAAAATGATATAAAAAATAATTCAGATGTTTCATATGTAAATGAGCATCGCTATGTTAATGATTATGAACTAAATTATTCTAATAAGAATTTTAGGGTGGTTTATCCAAATTATACTTGTATTTTACCTTTTGAAATACAAGAGGTTTGGAAAAATAATTTATCATATGAAATTGCTGAAGAGCTAGAAAACCAGATTTTACCTGATGAAAAAGCACGCACATTGCAGCATAAAAGAATGGCTGAGCACATTCAAGAAATTAAAAATCAAGCAATTTCATCTGGTGTTTCTGTTGAGATAGGCAATTTAATCATTACTTGCCAGCCTGAAATGCCAAAAGAACAAGACAATAAACAAAAATAAGCAAATTCTACGCACCGCCGTTATTCATATTTCATGAAAAGCTGCGGTGCGTTATACTTTACGCTTTTTCAGGCAGCCTGAAACCATGAAACTCAACCACCCCACAGGGCAAGCCGCCGAAAACCGCGCTTTGGTGTTTTTGCAAGAACAGGGCTGTCGGCTCATCGCCCGCAACTGGCATTGCCCTCACGGAGAAATTGACCTGATTGTGCAACAGGGCAACATTTTGATTTTTGTAGAAGTCAAATACCGCAAAAGTTCCGCTTTTGGTGGCGCGGCATACAGCATTGTCCCCAGCAAATTAGCCAAATTGCAACGCAGCGCAGAATATTATTTACAAATCAATCAATTAAATACAATGTGCCGATTGGACGCGGTTTTGCTGCAAGGCAATGAATCGCCACAATGGATTCAAAACATAACAGGATAACATCATGAATTTAAACGAAAGAATTGCCGCTCATTTTGATGAAAGCATTAAAGTGAAACAGCTTGCCCAAGAAGTGTTGAGCGAAGCCACCGCCGAAGCCGCTTTGCTCATGTTCAACGCGCTTGCCAATGACGGCAAAATTTTGGCTTGTGGCAATGGCGGTTCTGCCGCAGACGCGCAGCACTTCGCCGCCGAAATGACGGGACGTTTTGAACGCGAACGCATGGAACTTGCCGCCATCGCGCTGACCACCGACACATCTGCCCTAACCGCCATTGGCAATGATTATGGTTTTGAACACGTTTTCAGCAAACAAGTTCGTGCTTTGGGTCGGGCTGGCGATGTGTTGATTGGCATTTCCACATCGGGCAATTCGGGCAACATCATTGAAGCGATTCAGGCTGCCCACGAACGCGATATGCGCGTTATCGCTTTTACAGGGCGTGATGGCGGCAAAATCGCTGCCATGTTGCACGATGGCGATGTGTTGCTCAATGTGCCTTATCCGCGCACCGCTCGGATTCAGGAAGTGCATATTTTGCTGATACACGCCATTTGTGATGCCATTGACACGATGTTGTTGGAAGGTTATTGAGTTTTTCAGGCAGCCTGAAAACGCCCATCAACGCTCAAATGTGCCAAATGTGCGGCGAAAATACACCAAAGCATTGTCAATATGCGGATTGAGCGCGATTTCATCAATTTGCACATAAAATACGCCATGTGTGCCAACTTCATGATTTGCCACAATTTTACCATGCAAATGCGCCAAAGCCCCATCAACTTGCAACTGCCCATTTTTGCCGCGATGCCAAATGTGCTGTTCAAAACGCGCCTCGGGCGTGAGTTTGGTTAAACCTGCAAAATGTTCTGCCACATCAATCTGTTGTGATGAAAGCACATTCACACACAACACGCCATTGGCTTGCAAAATGGGGTAAATTTGTGCCTGACGGTTTACGCACAGCATGAGTGTGGGCGGCTCATCGGTAACAGACGACACCGCCGTCATGGTAATGCCAAAACGCCCCGTTGCGCCATCGGTGGTAATCACATGAACCCCTGCCGCACACACCGACATGGCTTCACGAAACAATAATTGTGTTTGTGATAAATTGGTTTGCATGATTTTGGTCTGCATAAATTTTCAGGCAGCCTGAACATGCATTCAGGCTGCCTGAAACATTGTTTTTAAACAAATCAATCAGTGATGATGACCGTGTGCGCCATGGCTGTGTCCATGAGCGATTTCTTCGGCGGTGGCATCGCGCACGGCTTCAACCGTGGCACGGAAACGAATGACCATGCCAGCCAAGGGGTGATTGCCGTCCACCACCGCTTTGCCGTCTGCCACATCGGTAACGCGATACACAATCACGCCACCTGTTTCAGGGTCATCGGCTTCAAACATCATGCCAGGTTCCACTTCCACAGGGAAAACGCTCAAATCTTCAATGCGAATCAATTCTTGTTCATGTTCGCCAAATGCGTCATCGGGCTGCATGGTAACGTCCACCACATCGCCCACTTTTTTCTCGTGCAAGGCTTCTTCAACCACAGGGAAGATACCATCGTAGCCACCGTGCAAATATTCAATGGGTTCAACGGTTTTATCAATCAGTTGATTGTCTGCATCAAACATTTCGTAGTGCAAAGTTACCACGGTATTTTTTTTAATCGTCATGATTTTTCCTTAAAATGGACAGCCGAAATTGGCGTAAAAACCCAAGCAGTATAACACAAACGCTGGCAAACCGATAATTGCTCATGGCAAATTCACATTATCTGGGTGGGGTTGGGCAAATGCGTGTAGTGAAATAAAATGAAGAGGGCGCATTTTAGTTGTAATAAAGCAACATTCAGGTTGCCATTTTTTGCCCGTCTGAAACAATCTTTTTGCGATGTGTGATTTTTTTATTTTTTAAAACAATATTTTGGAATAAATTGCATTTAGTCAAATCCGATTGGCATTGCGTTTGCCCAAAATACAAATGTAAAGAATGCATTGAGCCATATTATCGTGATTGCGTACTTTTTTAAATTAAGGCAGAATACGCCCCTTTCCGAATGCGCGATTGTGTGTCCGCGTCATTTTCAAAATGGCTTGGCGCATAAAAACCCATTTATTAACTTAATCTTACATTACACAAGGTACATTTATCATGAAAAAATCCCTTTTGGCTGCTGCTTTCTTGTCTTTGTTTGTAGCGGCTTGCGGTAACGAACAAGCAAAACAAACCACCCAAAACGCCACCAACGAAGTGAAAGCGGCTGCCAGCGAAGTGAAAGCTGAAATGGCTTCTGCAACTGCGGCTGCGGCATCTGCTGCTGCTGAAGCGGCAAGCAATGTTGAAGCGGCTGTGGCTTCTGGCGTGGCTGCTGCGGCAAGCGAAGTACAAGCTGCTGCCAGCGAAGTGAAAGCGGCTGCTGCTTCTGCTGCACAATAATTTGCTGTTTGACAAAAAACCGTCTTGTTTGACAAGGCGGTTTTTTGTTTTTCAGGCTGCCTGAAACATCACAAAGCGCGGTCAAAATACAAATCCATTTTGGCTTTTTGCGCCATGTTTTGCACATAATGCAATGTTTTTTCTGGGAAAACAATGCCTTTTACCATGCTCAAATTGCGTAAAATGGGGAACAAAACGATGTCGTCCAAACTCAATGTTGCGCCATTTGCCCAATCGGGCGATTGAATCAGCGCGTCCAAATCGCGCAAATCGGCATTGATTTTTGCCAAATATTCGGGCGTTTTGTGGCGATTTTCTGCAAAGCTGCCAATGAATTTTTCTTTTTTATCAATAAAATACTGTATGGATTCGGGCGTGGCAAATTCAGGCAGCCCCAATTCCACATCGCGCGGCATAATCAGGCGATTGATGTATTCGCCCACGCGCTGCAACCACGTTTGCACGGCGGCGCGTGTGTCTGCCAAAGGTGGGTTGCCTGATAATGCGTTGATGTAATTGACAATGTCTAAACTTTCGCCCATGTGCGAGCCGTCTGCTTTTTGCAAAATGGGAACTTGTTTTGCGCCAATCAGGGCGATGGGCGTGGTTTCATCGTCATTGAGCAAGACGATTTCTTCCACCGCCATTTGGCGCAAACCGAAAATCATGCGCGCGCGTGAGCAAAAGGGGCAATGGTCGTAAATGTATAATTTCATTTTGGTTTTTCCTGATTGAAGGGTTTTAAAGTTGTCATTTTAATGGAAAATGCGTGTTTCAGGCTGCCTGAACATTAACTTCGTTGCCAAAACCGCGCTGCATACCGCGCCATGCTGTCCAAAGCCCAACCAATGATGCCAATCAACACAATCGCTGCCATCAGTTCGGCATACGCCAAACGGTCGCGCGTGTCCAAAATGAAATAGCCCAAACCTTCGTTCACGCCCAACATTTCGCATGGCACGAGTACCACCCACACAATGCCAATCGCCAAACGCAAACCGTTCAAAATGTCGCCCAACACGGCAGGCAGCATGATTTTCAACAACATTTCCGATTGGGTCGCGCTCAATGAACGCCCCAATTCCAGCCATTGTGGGTTGATGTTTTTCACGCCTGCCGCCGTGTTCAAAATAATCGCCCACACCGCCGCAAACGCCAACAAAAAATAAATCGGTGCATTGCCTATGCCAAACAGCATGACCACCACAGGCATCCACGAAAGCGGTGAAATCATGCGTAAAAATTGGAATGCGGGGCTGGCGGTCTGCTCTGTTTTGCGCGACAAGCCCAGCGCGAAACCCACAGGCACGCCAATCAGCAAGGCAAAACCCAAACCCACGCCCACACGTTGCAAGCTGGCGAAAATGTGTTCCCAAAGCTGTCCGCCAAGCAATAGTGTTTTCAGGCTGCCCAGCGCGGCGGCGGGCGCGAGCATATTTGCCAATGGCATGGTTTGCGCCAAAATCAGGCTGCCGATTTGCCACAGCGCGAGCAAAATCAATAAACCCATTATGCCCAAAACAGTGGATTGATTTTTCATAATCTTTTTCAATTTTGTGTGATGTTGATGGCGCAAATCATACACAAAAGCGGATTATGGCGTTAGATTGTTTGTTTCTAATGGATAGAATGAGAATGGGGTTTGGTGTGTTCAGGCTGCCTGTAACCATATTTCAATTGATTTTTTAGCTGACAATAAATGATGGTAAAAATCTGCTTTTTCATCAGCGTCCCAATCTTTTTCTTGACACCAATCACAAACATCATATAAACCGTTCAACCAATCAGGATAATAAATGATGTTTTTTTCTGTGATTTTGGGGTAATCAGTTAAAAAATGTTCTTCAATTTGTGATAATTGATAACAAAATTCGCATTCAGATAAGCCATTCTCCATATATTGTTGAATAAAAGAAAGCAAATATCTGGCTAATACTCTTTCCACATGGACGCTATTTTCTGAAAAATCAGGATATTGAGATTTTAAATAATCACGAATGGGATAAAAACCATATTCGCCATTTCCATGCCATTCAAAAAAATTTATTGGAATTTCATCAACTTCATAATTGGCAATGTATTTATCAAACCAATCCGACAAATCCGACTTTGGGATAAATCCCAACAAAAACAAAACCAATTTATCGTTTTCATTCATATTTTGGATTACCTTTCAGGCTGCGACCACGCCCACACGCTGCCGTCTGCCAGCAAAAAATACGCCGTGTGATTTTGCACCGCGCTGCGCACAATTTTGGCTGGCAATTCGGGCGACAGCTTTTTCAGGCTGCCTGAACCGTCCAGCGCGAAAACATGGCGAAAACCCATTTGCGGAATCAGCGCATATTCGGGCAGCACCGCCGCAATTTGCGTGTCGTGTGAACCGATGGCGTGGTTGCTGAAACCTTCGCCCAATTCCTGTTCAATCAAACGCTTGCCTTGCATTTCATAGCGCACCAAGCGTCCCACAATATGCGGCATTTGCACGGCATACAGTTGATTTTGAAACACAAAGGGCGATTGCCAACGATGAGACGGCAAAGGCGCACTTTCGGCAACAATCTGCCAATTTTGCCCTTGCAACGCCAACACCGCCACCCGCGCCCCTGCGCCATCGCCTGAAATGACCGCCACGATTCTGTCGCCCCAAACCGCCAAAGTGTTGTTTTCAAAAACCAAGTTTTCAGGCAGCCTGAACGCTTGGGCGGCAGGTTTCAGCGTTTGCGCGTCCAAAGTGTAGAGCGTTTTGGCTTCAATTTCATCGCCCAAAACGCCGTGTGGGTAGGTTTGGCTGTCGGGGTCGCCCAGCAGTAAGATGTTGTTGCCAAAGGAAATGGGGCGGCTGTCGGGCAACAAGATGATGTGTTTGGCAATTTTTTGATGCGCCATTTCCGTATTGCCCGAAAAAGGCGATTGTGTGGTGCGTGTGATTTGCGGCAACGTATGTTCCGATTGCGCGACAAAATTCGGCTCGGCACGACAAGCGTTTAAAATCAATAATAGGGGCAATAAAGTTAATTTTTTGAAATTCATGGTTTTTGCTTTTGGTTAAATTTTCAGGCTGCCTGAAATGATTTTGCGCCATTTTGTAGGGTGCGTACCACGCACCGAATTGGCTGAATATTCAACGATTTTGGTGCGTAGTACGCACCCTACATTTTGCCGTCCGCTAGGATTTTCAGGCAGCCTGAAATTCATTTCACACGCCGAATGCTGCTGTTTAAACGATAACCACCGTGTTGCAGCAATTCATTCAAAAATTGTTCCAATTCTGCCATATTCTCTGTTGCGTAAACAATGTGATAGCAAATGTCGCCACTGGTTTTGTCCACGCTTTCCACATTGGGTTTGCCGCGCAACCAATCTTCAAATGCTTGAAAATGCGTGTGTTTCATCATCACACCGATGAAATGGCGTGGTCGGTTTTCGCGGATTGTGA
Source organism: Alysiella filiformis (assembly GCF_014054525.1). Lineage (NCBI taxonomy): Bacteria > Pseudomonadati > Pseudomonadota > Betaproteobacteria > Neisseriales > Neisseriaceae > Alysiella > Alysiella filiformis. The sequence goes on along the minus strand of NZ_CP059564.1, from coordinate 7,008 downwards.
AACCGTCAATCACACCGTTTTCTTGCATTTGTTTCACGCGCTCGGCGGTGGCTTGTCCGCTCAAATGCACGGTTTTGCCCAATTCTTGCCAACTTATGCGGCTGTTTTGGCGCAAAGTTTGCAAAATGGCTAAACTGATTTTGTCGTCAAATTTTTTCATTTCTTACAATTTCTCTGTTTGAGGCGATGATTTCGTGGATTTTACGCTGTAAAGCCCTGATTGGCACGGCTACAATTTCATTTTTTATCAACAGGAATATGCCATGAAAACCGCTTTGCTCGTGATTGACGTACAAAACGACTATTTTGCCAGCGCAAATGGCAAATTTGACCAATTTAATGTGGACAATGTGGCGCAAAACATCGCCAGCCACATTCAGGCAGCCAACGCGCAAGGGCAACTTGTGATTGGCGTGCAACACATTATGCCAGCCGATTATCCTTTGTTTGCGAAAGGTTCGCATGGTGCGGCGTTGCACGATTCGGTTGCCGCTTTGCTGGCAGACAAGCCGCTTGTGCAAAAAGCCCATGCCGACAGTTTTTTAAACACCAATCTGATTGATATTTTGCAAGAAAATGGCATTGAACAAGTGGACATTTGCGGCATCATGACCCAAAATTGTGTTACGCATACGGCTTTGTCGCCTTTTGCCAAAGATTATCCAATTCGTGTTTTATCAACGCTTTGTACTGCGCCAACGGAATTGATTCATCAAATTGCTTTGGGTGCATTGCAAGACCGCGATTGGATTGAAGTGGTGTAATTGTGTGGGGGAACAAGATGGGTTCCCCCTATTTTTTCAGGCTGCCTTCCCGTACACAACAGAAATTTTTAATGTACCACAAACCTTGTCCCCTCTCCCTGTGGGAGAGGGTTAGGGAGAGGGAAAATCGTTCACGTTTATGGCATTTTGCCCTCTCCCCGCCCCTCTCCCACAGGGAGAGGGAGCAGAATGCTGGTACGATAACGATTTCTGTCCATATTTTTGTCGTGTATTTTCAGGCAGCCTGAAATCAAATCTTAAATTGTTCCACACGTTGCAAACTTTGTAAACCAAATTGTTTCATTAAATCATGCTGTTGCAAAGATTTTTCCACAAAGCGCGTGTCAAACAATTCTTGGGACGCGATTTCAGGCTGCACATCTTGCAAAAAGGTGTTCACGCCAGCCAAATGCGTTTCTTTGAGCAATTTAATCAGCAATTCGCTGTACGATTGAAATGGAAAAGGTTGAAAATCAATGCGTTTTTGCTGCCAATCGGCATGGCGGATTGCACCGTTGCGCTCGTATTTTGCCCATTGCACGGGTTCAGGCTGCAACACGTTTCGCAACACCGCCACATCGTGTGGGGTGTATTTGTTGATGCCTTGTTTTGCCAGCAATTCTGCCGTTTCCACGCGATTGTGTTTCGCAAACGCGGCAGCCTGAACCAGCGCGTTAATCACATTTTGCACCCAATCGGAGCGCGTGTTGATGTCGTGGTCGTGCATCATCGTCAGGCAGCAAGCGTGTTCGCGCCAAATGTCGCCCGAAAAACGCAAAATCTTGCCCACGCCTTTGGCTTCCGCCAGCGCGTTAAACGGCTCGGCAACGATGAAACCCGCAATCTGTTTCGCCGCCAAAGCAGCCACCATGTCGGAAGGCGGCATCACGGTCAGGCGGACTTGCCCAAGTTGCGGATTTTTCTCCACAATTTGCAAACCAGCTTGTCGCAAAAGCTGTTGCACCACCACATTGTGTATGCTGTACCAAAAGGGTATGGCGATGGTTTGTCCTTGTAAATCAGTGATTTGATTGATGTCTGGGCGCACGGTCAAAGCCGAGCCGCAAGTGTGGTTCCACATCAAAGCGCGGACGGGCGCAAGGCTGCCATAGCGCATCCACACGCTCATGGGCGACAAAACGTGTATCAGATTCACTTGCCCACTCAAAAAGGCTTCCACCAAACTCGCCCAACTGCGGAATAAAATCGGCTTGACGGTTTCAATATTGTTTTTTTGAAACAAGCCTTTACCGTGTGCCACCAAAAGCGGTGCAGCGTCCAAAATCGGCAAATAGCCAATGGTGAGCGGTGCATTGGCTTGGGCGGCAGCGCGTTGTTGGCAGGCTTGCAACAGGGGCATGGCGGCGGTGGCGGTGAACAGGGCGGAAAGTTTCAGAAAATCGCGGCGTGTTTGCATGATGTTGATTTTTTGATGAATAAGTTGGCGGAAAAAGTTTCAGGCAGCCTGAAAAAGGTGTTTGCGCTGAAAATAAAATATTTGTCAAGAATATGATTTTAAATGGAAAAATCATATAATCCCATTTTAAATCTTATCAGGATAAAAAATGAACCATTGGATTTTATTAGCCATTTCCATTGCTTGCGAAATTCTCGGCACAACCATGTTGAAACAAAGTGATGGTTTTACCAAATTGCTGCCCACTTTGGTGGCAATGTGTGCGTTTGGCGTGGCGTTTTATTTGGTGTCGCTGGTGTTTCGCGTATTGCCTGTGGGGATTGTGTACGCGATTTGGTCGGGCGTGGGCATTGTCGCCACCGCTTTCATTGCGTGGGTGGTGTTTGGGCAAAAGCCTGATTTGCCAGCGATTTTGGGCATGGCAATGATTATTGGGGGTGTGGTGGTCATCAATTTGTTTTCCAAAACGGGGCATTGAAATCAAAAAATGTCGTCCACAAAAAAATCAAACCAATCAAATTGTTATGAGTGAATGAAATGGTAAACGGTGTCCACCCCACACATTTTCAGGCAGCCTGAAACTCAAATCACAAATTCCACCGTTTGCGCTTGATTGGCATATTGTTGCGCCGAATGCAAAGTTTGCACAATTTCCGTGCGCATATTTTGCAATTCCGCCAAACGTGTTGTACGCGGAAACGGCAATTCAGGCTGCCACGTTCCCGCAATGCGCCCATTGCCGCCCACCAACACAATGCGGTCGGACACCAACAAAGCCTCATCAATATCGTGTGTTACCATCAACGCTGCCGTGTTGTGGTGCTGCACAATTTGGCGCAACATGGTTTGCATTTGCTCACGAATCACCGCGTCCAAAGCCGAAAATGGCTCGTCCAGCAACAAAACTTGCGGCTGGCGCACAATCCCACGCGCCAAAGCCGCCCGTTGCGCCATGCCCCCCGACAATTCAGACGGATATTTGTTTGCCGCATTTGCCAAACCTACTTCTTGTAAAGCAGATTCAATGCGTTGATTTTGTTCATCTTTGCTGATTTTGGGCTGGTGGGCAAAATCCAAACCAAACGCCACATTGTCGCGCACATTCAGCCATGGCAACAAAGCCGCGCTCTGAAACACCAAACCCACGCGAGGGTGCGGTTTCGTCAATTTTTCGCCAAACAGCGACACGCTGCCTGAAAGCGGCTGATTCAGCCCCGCCAGCACGCGCAGCAGCGAAGATTTCCCCACGCCACTCGCCCCCAGCAAGCTGACCAATTCGCCAGCCTGAATGTGCAAATTGAAATCGTGCAAAATGGTTTTCAGGCTGCCATTTTGTTTGTAACCCAATGAAATATTGTGAATTTCCAAAGTATTCATGATGATTTTGATGAATGAAATTTCAGGCAGGATACGCGATTTCATTTCTGAAAAAAAAGATTTTGTGATTATGTGATTTAGATGATTTGCTTATAAAAAAGCTGCCTGAAAGGGAATCCTCCTTTTCAGGCAGCCTGAATTGATTAAAATCAAATCTTCATGGGCATGGCAACATATTTGAAATTGGGCTGATTGGGGACAGTCAATAAAGTGGATTTATTGATATCATTACCAAACGCCAGTTGCACATCATCGCTGTGGATGTTGCGGAGCATATCGGTTAAGTAATTGATGTTAAAGCTGACTTCCAGTTCATCGCCTTGATACGCAATTTCCAATTCTTCTTGTGCCTCTTCTTGCTCATTGTTGGTGCAAGACACGCGCAGCAAACCTGCTGACGCAAACAATTTCACACCACGGAATTTCTCATTTGCCAAAATTGCCGAACGCTCCAAAGCACCCAACAAAGCCGTGCGTGAAATCACGAAAATGCGGTCATTGTCCAAAGGAATCACGCGGTTGTAATCGGGGAATTTGCCGTCAATCACTTTGCTGACAATGACCGTGCCATTGCAAGTAAAGCGCACCTGATTGTTCAGCAGCTCAACCGTGATGTTTTCATTGGCTTGGTTGAGCAATTTGTTCAATTCCAACACCGTTTTGCGTGGCAAAATCACATCGGTTTTGGCAAAATTGCCCTCAATCGTTTCGCTGGCATAAGCCAAGCGGTGTCCATCGGTGGCAACCAAGCGTAATTGGTTGTCTTCCACCTGCATGAGTAAACCATTCAAATAAAAGCGAATGTCTTGAACCGCCATGCTGTATTGCACTTGTGAAATCAGGTTTTTCAGGGCTTCTTGTGTCAATGAAAATGCGATTTGTGCGCTGCTTTCCACATTCATGGTGGGGAAATCGTCCGCAGGCAGCATTTGCAAATTGAAACGCGATTTGCCCGCTTTCAAAGTTAAGCGATTGTCGGCTTGTTCCAGTTGCACGATTGCGCCATCGGGCAGGGCGCGTAAAATGTCCTGCAATTTTTTGGCATTGGTGGTAATGCGGAAATCGCCTTTGTCGTTTTCCATGCCTGTGGTGTGGATTTGGATTTCCAAATCGGTGGCAAGTAATTGCACCACACCATTGCGGCTTTCCAGCAACACGTTGGACAAAATCGGCAGCGTGTGTTTGCGCTCCACAATCCCCGTTACGGCTTGTAGGGGTTTGAGCAGGCTATCGCGGTCGGTTTGTAAAATCAACATTTTGAATTTCCTTTAAATTATTTAGCTACATTTCTTTTCAGGCTGCCTGAAAATATTTATTGATCTTTTATTTCAAATTCTTGTAAATGAAGTAATGGATATGGGCTAACAATATATGTAATACCATTTTGATTTTCTTTAAAAATAAAACCAAGCTCACATTCAGAATTTGCATTTGGAATGGTAAATACATGAACATCACGGGTATCACTTTTATGAAAGCCTGCACATTGGGCTGCATTTAGTGCGTCTTTATAAATATATAAAATATCTTCAACAGGATTGCTACAATGTTTAATAATATCAGTATTATGCACCGAATAATTTGCTTTTTTTGTTGAATGATGAGGGATATCAAATTTCTTAACTAATTCACTTAATTCATAAGTACCAATAAAATGGTCAACTTGATTAGTAGGCGAATAAACATAATATTTTGACATTTAAATTACTCCCTAAAAGCTTTCAGGCTGCCTGAATTTAATTCTGTATCAAAATCAACAATTTTTCATAATCCTGACCCAATTCAGGCTCTTCCACGCGCAGTTGGGCGATGGTTTTGACCGCGTGCATGACGGTCGTGTGGTCGCGCCCACCAAAAGCATCGCCAATCGCAGGCAGGCTCATGTTGGTCAATTCTTTCGCCAACGCCATCGCCATTTGACGCGGACGGGCAATGTTGCGCGTGCGTTTTTTGCCCAGCAAATCGCTCATGCGAATGTGGTGGTAATCCGCCACCGCTTTCATAATCAATTCAATGGTAATCGGTTTGTAATTGCTCGCCACAATGTCTTGCAGCGCGTCTGTTGCCAAATCAATGTCAATGGTGCTGCGCTTTTCAAAGCGGCAACGCGCCAACACGCGATTCAATGCGCCTTCCAATTCGCGCACGTTTTGTTTCACGTTTTGTGCGATAAAAAGTGCCGCATCTTCAAACAGTTCAATGCCAGCCGCTTGTGCTTTACGCTCCAAAATGTCAATGCGCATTTCCAATTCGGGCGGTTCAAGTTTAATGGTCATGCCCCATGAAAAGCGCGAAATCAGGCGTTTTTCCATGTTTTCCAAGCTGGACGGCAACTGGTCGCAAGTCAAAATGATTTGTTGGTTGCGCGAATGGAAATGCTCAAACAGGAAGAAAAATTCTTCCATGGTGCGGTCTTTGCCTTGAATGAATTGAATGTCGTCAATAATCAATAAGTTATAATGTAAATACTGTTGCTTGAATGCGTCCCACGTTTTGTTGCGAACGGTTGCCATAAAGGTTTTCAAATACTCATCGGAGTGCATATAGCGCACTTTGGCTTTGGGATTGAATTTCAGCAATTCGTTGCCAATGGCTTGAACCAAGTGGGTTTTGCCCAAACCTGTGCTGCCATACACGAAAAAGGGGTTGTACATGCTGTCGCCAGGTTTTTCGGCAATGCTTTTGGCAACGGCGGCGGCAAGGTGGTTGCCTTTGCCCTCTACCAATGTGTCAAAGGTGTATTCGGGCGACAAATTGGTTTGCGCCAAGCGTTGAGCGGCATCGTCTTTGGCTTTGGCGGCTTCAATGGCGGAAACTTTTGTTTTTGTTGTGGGATTTTCTTCGTGGCTGGGGGGCGTTTTTTTGCTGGGGCGCAGATTTTTCATGCGTTCTGCCAACATTTCTTGCGCGGAACGTTTGGGCGAAGTGGCTGGCGTTTTCAGGCTGCCTGAAACGTCTTTTGCCACTTCATGGGTTTGGGGCGATGGTTGTTGGTCTTCAACAATGTTTGGGGTTTCAATTTCAAGGGTTTTGTTTGCATTTTGCGGGGTTTTCAGGCTGCCTGAAAGCGTGTTTTTAGGGCTTTCTGCTGCCATTTCATAATGCGTGCCTGTGCCAACTTTAAACAGCAACTCGGGCGCATTGGGGGCGATTTCGGCGCGGATTTGTGCCAATTTGGGCGCGTATTGCGAACGCAACAAATTGATGGCAAACTGATTTTTGGCATAAATGACCCATGCGCCATCTTCCTCGCCCACGGTAAGGGGGACGATGGTGTTTTTGAACTGCTGTTCGCTCAATTCTGTGTGCAGGCGGCGCAGGGTTTGCGCCCAAAAATCGGCTAGTTTCATGACGTTCTCGCGTGGGTTAATGTTGCCATTCAATGCCTTATCTTTAAAAGCAAATATTCAGGCAATGGATTTTGTGATTATAGCCGAAAATGGCGCAAAC